>JAZSHL010000004.1:0-8325 GCA_045533205.1 Acutalibacteraceae bacterium
TGTTTTTCTGAAAAGTTACCTTGAAGTATATAACCCACTATGACACTTTCCGCTCGAAAGTATCTGTTTTTCATCAAAAAAATTGTGAGACACCTTATGAAAAGTGTCTCACAACTGTATAAATATTTGTTTCTGTCCTTAGCAACCCCGCTCATATGGTGGGAGTCAGATGTTATTATAATTCCGGATTGAGGTGCCCGAAACATTCGCTGCAGGCAAATATTTCACATGACCGTAAGGTCATATTTCACGGTCAATAATCCATCGGATTATTGATTTGCTCCGGGTCTGCCGCAGCACTTCTTATACTTCTTTCCGCTTCCGCAGGGGCAGGGGTCGTTCACTCCGACCTTTTTCTTGTCGTTGCGCACTGTTCTGCCCTTTTCACTGCCGTCACCTGAGCCTGTTGCAGATGTAACCTTTGCAACCTGCTCACGCTTGACCTCTTCGTCAGTTTTGAACTGAGCTGAAAGAACAATTTTGACTGTGTCGTCACGGATTGAAGATGTCATTTCCTCGAACATATCATAGCTGAGCTCTCTGAAAGCAACAACCGGGTCCTTCTGACCGTAGGCAAGAAGACCGACACTGCGCTTAAGCTCATCCATAGCGTCGATATAGTCCATCCATTTAAGGTCAACGTTACGAAGAAGCATTGCTCTTTCAATTTCACGCATAGCATCTTCGCCGTACTTTTCTTCTCTTTCGTCGTGAAGAGCATGGGCTCTGTCAACGAGCATCTGATATATATCCTCTGCCTTTGTCAGCTCGTCATCGGTGAAATCATCCTCTGTTGTCAGCCAGCCGAGATATTTCTCACGAAGTGAAGCAAGGTGCCACTCTTCATAGGGAATGTTTGATGGGCAGAAGAACTCAACAGTGTCAGCAATTGATTCGTCAATCATCTTTGTGATAACAGGCTTCATGTCCTCACCCTTGAGAACCTTGTCGCGCTGACCGTAGATAATTTCTCTCTGACGGTTCATAACATCGTCGAATGCAAGAACATTTCTTCTGACAGCAAAGTTGTTGCCTTCAACCTTCTTCTGTGCAGATTCAACCTGCTTTGTGATCATGCCGACCTCGATGGGTGTATCCTTGTCAACGGGCAGAGTGTTCATGATTGAATACATTCTGTCGCCACCGAAAAGACGCAGAAGGTCGTCCTGCATTGAAAGATAGAAACGGCTTTCACCCGGGTCACCCTGGCGTCCTGAACGGCCTCTTAACTGATTGTCGATTCGTCTTGAATCATGGCGTTCTGTGCCGATAATATAAAGACCGCCTGCCTGTCTTACCTGCTCGGCTTCGTCAGCAATTTCAGCTTTATACTTTGCTTCAAGCTCTTTGAATTTTTCTCTGGCCTCGATGATATCCTCGTTGTCGGTGTCACCGAAGGCTGTGGCTTCTGCGATAAGCTCTTCTGTATATTCAAGCTTTCTCATTTCGCTCTTTGCAAGGAATTCTGCATTACCGCCAAGCATAATGTCGGTACCACGGCCCGCCATGTTGGTAGCGATGGTAACTGCACCGAGCTTACCTGCCTGAGCGACAATTTCAGCTTCCTTTTCATGGTGCTTCGCATTGAGCACATTATGCTTTATGCCTCTCTTTTTAAGTGCGGCAGAAAGCTTTTCACTCTTTTCGATTGAGATAGTACCGACAAGAACAGGCTGTCCTTTTTCGTGGCACTGAAGAATCTGATCGATGATAGCATTGAACTTGAACTGCTCTGTCTGATAGATAACGTCGTTGTTGTCGATTCTCTGAAGGGGTCTGTTTGTGGGAACCTCAACAGCATCAAGAGAATAAATTTCTCTGAATTCGTTGACCTCTGTCATTGCAGTACCTGTCATACCGGAAAGCTTTTCATAAAGACGGAAGTAGTTCTGGAAGGTGATTGTTGCAAGGGTTTTGTTTTCTCTTGCAATCTTAACATTTTCCTTGGCTTCGATAGCCTGATGAAGACCGTCGTTATAGCGTCTGCCGATCATGATACGGCCTGTAAATTCGTCAACGATAAGCACCTGACCGTCCTTGACAACGTAGTCAATATCCCTTGTCATAACACCGTGAGCTCTGACAGCGATGTTGATATGGTGGGAAAGAGTGAGATTGTCGGGATCTGAAAGGTTTTCAACATTGAAGAAGCGCTCTGCCTTCTGGATACCGCTTTTTGTGAGAGTTGCAGTTCTTGCCTTTTCGTCAACGATATAGTCGGCGTTGGTTTCGGTGGCAACATCCTCAAGGTTGAGCTTTGTGTCAGTTTCCTTGATTTTATGGCACTTGAGGGATTTTACAAAAGCATTTGAAATGGCATAAAGCTCTGAAGACTGTCCTCCCATACCTGAAATGATGAGGGGAGTTCTTGCCTCGTCGATAAGAATTGAGTCAACCTCGTCGACGATTGCAAAGTTGTGACCTCTCTGAACCTTCTGGTCAATATACTGAACCATATTGTCACGAAGATAGTCAAAGCCCATTTCATTGTTTGTGCCGTAGGTAATGTCTGCCTTATAGGCTGTGCGGCGGTCCTTTGTTTCCATACCGTTGACAATGAGTCCGACCTCGAGACCGAGGAAACGGTAAACCTTGCCCATCCATTCACTGTCACGCCGTGCAAGATAGTCGTTGACGGTAACAATGTGAACACCCTTGCCTGTGAGAGCGTTGAGATAAGCGGGGAGAGTAGCAACAAGAGTTTTACCTTCACCTGTTTTCATTTCTGCAATTCTGCCCTGATGAAGAACTATACCGCCCATAATCTGAACGGGGAAGTGCTTCATGCCAAGAACACGCCATGAAGCCTCACGGCAGGTGGCGAATGCTTCGGGAAGAATTGAATCAAGGCTTTCGCCGTTTGCGAGTCTTTCTTTGAATTCCGGTGTTTTTGCCTTCAGCTCGGCATCGCTGAGCTTTGAAAACTGTTCTTCAAGGGCAAGCACTTTGTCAACAGTTGGTCTGATTCTTTTGATTTCCTTGGTGGAATAATCACCGAAAAGCTTTTTGAGTAAGCCCATTTATATCACCTCATAAAAGATTTTAATGCAAATAGTTTAAAATGTGTATAATCATCTTATTTTAGCACAAACAAAAAAACTTTGCAACTGTTTAATTGCAAAAGCAGGGAGCAGCTGCATGTGCAGCTGCTCCCTGCTTTTTATATTCGTTTTTATCTTCTTGTGCACCTGCATGAAGCTGATGTTAAATTTCAGACGGCTTTTCAGCCTTCATAAAGAATTCATCTGAACAGATGAGTGCAAACCGGTCATTTTCTTGTGATGTACTCTGAGGTGCTTTAATTTGAATATCAGCTGTTGAAGCTATAAAAGAAAGCATCAAGTCTTGCAGTCTGCTGCTTGGTGAAATTATACATGCTGGTGCGGTTTTGCTGAGCATAGGGAATGCCGGTCCATTTCTGGCTTTCAGAAGTGAAGGCAACATCAGGAATACCGCTGAAGAAATCGTCAAAGTGACGGTTTGTGTTTTTTGCTGTCAGAACGCTTTTGCGAAGCTCTGTCCACCTTGCTTCAACCTCGTCTGCATAAAGCCTGATGAGGACCTGATATAATCTGTTGCCGGTGGTAAGCTGTCCTGCTGAGTTCAGAGAGGGAACGGAGTAGTTCGTGGTAATCGGTGAGCCGTTCCAGTATATGCCGAAGCTTCCGTCCATGTCATACATAGACGGTATCCAGACATTTCCGTCATAGGTCACCCACAGAATATTCTTGGCGAGGTTGTCGGCGGCACTAAGATAATATGTGAAAAGCATATTGTCAATTGCTGCGTCAATGTCAAGATGGTCGGGCAGCTCTCTTTTTATTCTGGCGTCATCGCCGCAGTTTAAAAGAGCAATCAGCTTGTTGAAGCTTTTGCGTACCCAGGCATCGTTCTCGGTGGAGCAGTGCTCAACCTCCCAGCCGGAATTCACATATGTTTTGTCAATGGGTGTATATAAGCGCACGGAGTCGGTCCATTTGTCAGCCATCAGCATTGCTTCTCTTGCCTCTTCTCCGCCTTCCATGCCGAACATCCAGTCATCCTTCGGAATGTTCATAGTGTAAATTCCGTGGAATTTACCGTTTACATATACCAGAGTGGGATATCCGTCAATCAAGCCGTAATTCGGTGCAGCTGCAAGACCGGGGGCAATGCTGTCACGGGCTTTGACGATATCTGCAAACAGCCTTGCACCGACAACATTACGTGCTTGTGATGAGTCAATATAATTTGCCTTCATGCAGTATTTGTTTTCCTTGCCCCAGCCTAAATTCACCTTGAATTTGTTTTCTGCTTTGGAATCTTCAAAGAATTTGACGGTGAAGTTCTTTTTGGGGTAGCGGGCGGAGCTTGCACCCTGAATTTTAATTTCACAGAAGCAATCGAAGCTTTCAATGCTTTTGCTGTTGCTGACATATCTGTATTTAACGAGAATTTCTCCATCGTCCTTCTGAAGATTGACAAGAGGGATCTCACCTTTAACATAATCATTTATGTAAACAACGGGAATATCCAGTGTGGCAGGATCAACAAGCTTCAGGCGTGTTACTTTTTCGGCGCTGCAAAGTGAGCATTCTTCAACACGCTTTCCCTGCTTCACAAGAGTTGAGGGCGTTTGTGAAACCACGGCATAAGTGTGTGTATGAGGGGCGGTGTAGGCCTTTGTTTTCACGCTGAGCTTACTATAGCTGCCCCACACAACATTTCCGTCAACCCTGATATAAGGCCTGACGGCAAAAATATATGCTTTGTTGCCTGAAAGCTTTTTTATTGTTGCTTCTCTTGCTTTTGTTGTAACAACTGACGACCATTTCTTTGTTGATGAGTTATATCTGTAAATTCTGTAGCCTGTTGCACCTGTAACCTTGCTCCATGAAAGAGTAACTTCGTTTGATTTTGCAGTTGCGGTGACTTTTGAGGGAGGATAAGGCTTTGTGCAGGTGAGAAGCTTTGTGTATGTGCCTGCCCAGACGGTTGAATCACCCATGCTGAGATAAGGTTTTACAGCGAAGAAATATTTTCTGCCTGCAGAAAGGCTTTTGATTGTTGCTGTTGTCTTTGATATGGACCTGACAACAGTTTCCCATTTTTTTGTTGAGGTGTTGTATTTATACACTCTGTAGCCTGTTGCACCTGCAGCCTTGCTCCACGAAAGAGTGATTTCCTCCGTTTTTGCTGTTGCAGTAAGCTCTGACGGGGCAGACGGCTTTGTGCAGGTGAGAAGCTGTGTATATCTGCTTGCCCAGATCTTTTTTCTTCCGGTGTCGAAGTAAGGCTTGACTGCAAGGATATACTTTTTGCCTGAAGAGAGTCCGCTGATTGTTGCAGAAGCTTCAGTGGTATACTCTGTTACAACAGACCAGCTTTTTGCGGAGGGGTTATACTTATAAACTCTGTAGCCGGTGGCGCCTTCTGCCTCGGTCCATGAAAGCGTGACTGAATCGGCAGTCTGTGTCGCACTGACTGTTTCCACAGTCCCGGGCCGTGTTGCGGTTGTTATCATTTTAAAGCTTTTGGCCAACACGGTTTCTTCGTTTTCCACACAGTATGCTCTTACTGCATAGGTATGCTTTGAGCCTGCTTTAAGATTACTTAATGTAAAAGCCGCTTCTGTTGTGTTTTCAAGCGTCTTCCATCTGCCGGATATTTTTTCATAAATGCGATAGCCTGAAGCAGTCGGCAGCTTTTCCCATGAAAGTGTGATTGAGCTGCTTGTTTGTGTGGCTTTAAGCTCTGAAACAGTTCCCGCATCCAGCGCACCTGCACTGAAAAGGGCAATGGCAGCTATAATTATCGCAGTGAGAGCCGATAAAACAAATTTTTCAGCTTTTCTCATAAGCACACCTCTCTTGTTACGTTTATGATTTAATTATAGACATGACAGAAAGAACTGTCAATATACATGCAGCAATTCCTTTCTGCACAGCCGATGAACTCAAGCGCTTTAAAAACCAATCAGAAAACAGGCTGATTTTTATGTGACGACAATATCTGATTGTGTTCTCTCTTGCATTTTGCAGCAAATGAATGTATAATGGAATTTAATTCCATACAATATATTAAAAAGGAGTTGAAAATATGGAACCAATCAAGGTTGATTTTTCAGGCAAAGGGTCTTCCGGCAAGGGAAAGGGCAAGGCCGCATATCTTGTTCCCGAAAAATCCCTGCTGAAAATTATTCTCAGCGTTGTCGGTACAGTTATCGGCGCAGCTATCACCTATTATTTTATGCTGCCGCCTCTAAACTTCAAAAGCACAGACACCTATCTTTTCATCGGAATTGTTGCAGCAATTTTTGTTGTGCTTATGTTCGTTCTGTCGGGAGCCTTCAGAAGCCCCGAGTATGTGGAATATGTCAAGAGAAAGTCGATTCCGTCCTTTGCAATCATAGCAGCACTGCTTGTGATTGTGGGTATCGGCATGGCAGCGTCTTCTGTATTTCTCAGAGCGAAGACCTACAGTAAGATTATTGATGTTGACGAAAGCAAATCCTTTGCAAGTGACATTCAGGATGCAGACTTCTCATCTGTTCCCGTGCTTGACAATGCGGCAGCAAGTGTGCTTGCAAACCGTACTCTCGGTGATCTTGCAGCAATCGGCAAGGTTTCACAGTTCGAGGTGTCAAATCAGTTCACACAGATAAACTATAAGAACAATCCCGTAAAGCTCACTACCCTCGCTTACGGTGATGTTTTCAAGTGGCTTAAAAACACAGGCACCGGTCTTCCCGGCTATGTTGTTGTCAACATGGTAACACAGAAGGCAGAGCTTGTGACTCTTCCTGAGGGCGGATACATCAGATATTCAACCAACGAGCATTTCGGCAAATATCTTATGCGTCATGTCCGCTTTGCATATCCCACATATATCTTTGACACACCGAGATTTGAAATCGACGAGGAAGGCAAGCCCTTCTGGCTTTGCCCGGTTCTTGACAAAACAATCGGCCTTTTCGGCGGTACTGATGTAAAGGCTGTTATCATCGTTGATGCGGTAAGCGGTGAAATGAAAGAGTATACAGTTGATGAGATTAAAAACAGCTCTGAGCTTCAGTGGATTGACGGCATTTATTCTGAAACTCTTCTTGTTGAGCAGTTCAACTATTTCGGTAAATATCAGAACGGCTTTATCAACTCCATTCTCGGTCAGGACGGCGTAAGAATGGCAACTCAGGGAACCAACTTCCTTGCTCAGGGCGATGACGTTTATATGTATACCGGTGTCACCTCTGCAGGTAACGACCAGGCAATTATCGGCTTCGTTCTTATCAACATGAGAACAAAGGACGCCTCCTTCTACGATATCTCAGGTGCAACGGAAAACTCTGCACAGATTTCTGCACAGGGTGCCGTTCAGGACTATAACTATGTAGCAACCTTCCCCATTCTTCTCAACATCAGCGGTCAGCCCACTTACTTTATGACTCTTAAGGACTCGGGCGACCTTGTCAAGAGATATGCAATGGTTAATGTTCAGAACTATCAGGTTGTTGTTACAGGTGAAAAGATTCCGGAATGTATCGAGGCTTATGTTACAAGCCTTAAGCAGAACAACATCAATATCAGTGTCGATATTGACAAGATTGAGGATGCAACTGATAATCCGGATGCAGGCAATAACGGCGAGGAAAGCAAGAAGCTCACTGCAACCGGTGCTGTAACAGATATCAGAACAGCAGTTATGAACGGTAACAGTGTATACTTCATTGAGCTTGATGATAACGGCGTTTATTATTCAATCAAGGCATCAGATGCACAGTCGGTTGTTATTATGAATGTGGGCGATGAAATCACCGTGATTTATGAAGAAAGCGACGAAAAGATTATTGAAGCAGAATCGATAAAATGAAAAAAGACGGCGTGAGCCTTCTTTTTTTATGAGCAATTCCACATTACGGATTCACCTTGTTTCGCTCATGCCGAATATAATTGCACCGCAGGTGCCACAAAACTCTTGGCTACACCCTTGAGGGAGGAAATAATTCCGCATTCCGAATTCCGCATTCCGAATTCCGAATTCACCTCGTTTCGCTCATGCCGCGAGGGCACTTCCTTTTGTCGGTTGTGACAAAAGGAAGCAAAAGCACGCTTCTGATATAACGGTCCGCAAGTGGTGAAGTTGTCGGAGCAAAAGTTATTTGTTCTGTCTGTTTAATAAATTCTTCTGTGCTTCATTTGTAATTTGGAAACATCATCACCGACAATTCACGTTGCTACGGGCATCTGTGCCGTCTTTCGTGAGTTTCACAGTGTGCCTTACTTATATGCTTAATCCTGCAACCCGCTACGGCTCAGCTTTTGAGGCAGCATCGTTATCGTCTAATTT
>JAZSHL010000100.1:0-9055 GCA_045533205.1 Acutalibacteraceae bacterium
CCGTCCCCTTGTGTTGTCTTCGTGCTCAACACCCTACCCGGAGGCAGAGCTTGCACCGCCGAGTGGGAGTGAGTTAACTTTTACTTTTCATCCGAAGACACAGAACCATCGGCTGTGTTCTTCAATGAGTTTTTGAACTCAATTAAATGCTGCTCGTCTGTTTTTCCGATATCAGAACTGCAGCGTTCATAAACCATATTAAGGTAACCTTCACTATACCAAGCAAATGTATTATAATAATATTCTGTATAAAAACAACCCTTCAGAAAATAACTATTCGGATTATACGGCTCCAACAGAGTCGGTAAAACCCATAAGGTCACACCATTTTTATTGATTTTTTGTGTAAGTAAGGGTGCGAGCATTTTAAACAATACTTTATCGGGAAAATCCAGTCCACGCATATAAATGTCTTCAATTATACCGTACACTTCACCGTCAGTCGGCATTTCGCCAACATAATATTCTGTGTATGTAAACGATGAAAATACATCTGTAGAATCATTGATTTCTGTAATATATTCCTTTTCTATTACGGATATACTGACATCATCGGGAAAGTCCTCAACTATATTTTCCATCAATATATCTTTGTTGCCGGGTGATTTTACGGTAATATTTGCAGTAGTAAACGTATATGCAAACATAACGAATAAAAACAATGCCACAACCCCTACGGCATATCTTACTTTAACCTTTTTGATGAAAACAACAATCAGCAAACAAATCAGAATAAGCAGCAGCAATAAGAATCTTAAAACCATCTGATTAACCTCCCTTTCCGCAAACCATATAATTTTTATCACTCAATCAATGGACTATTCTCTGACAGAATAGTTACACATCTTCCTCAGAGAGGGTGTCACGAAGTGACGGGTGAGGTAAAAATGGTGGCCTCATCCGTCAGCCTGTCATTGTATTTTCAGTATAACAACATATTCAGAATCTGTCAACAAGAATTAAACCCTTGTATATTCCTTTTAAATGTGATAGAATAAATCGTAATTTTCAGAAGGAATGATAAAATGAAACTCGGTAATATTGAAATAGACAGCCGCACTGCTGCTCTGGCTCCCATGGCAGGTGTTGCAGACAGAGCCTTCCGTGAGCTTTGTGTCAGATACGGCGCATCTTATGTTGTGAGTGAAATGGTGTCAAGCAAGGGCCTGACAATGCACGACAGAAAATCAAAGCAGCTTTTGTTTCTGTCAAAGGAAGAACGCCCCGCTGCAGCACAGATTTTCGGCTCTGACCCGGAAATTATGGCAGAGAGTGCCAAAGGTTGTCTTAGTTATGAGCCTGATGCAATTGACATCAACATGGGCTGCCCTGCCCCGAAAATCGCGGGCAACGGAGGCGGCAGCGCACTTATGAAAAAGCCGGAGCTTGCCGAAGAAATCATGAAAGCCGTCAAGGGTGCTGTTGATATTCCTGTTACGGTGAAAATACGTCTCGGCTGGGACAGCGACAGCATCAACTGTATCGATATGGCTGAAAGAGCTGAAAGAGCAGGTATGAGCGCAATCACAGTTCACGGCAGAACACGTCAGCAGATGTATGCTCCCCCTGTTGACAGAAAAATGATTGCAGAGGTCAAAAAAAGCATCGGTATTCCTCTTATTGCAAACGGTGACATCGTTGACGGCATAACTGCAGCGCAGATGATTGAAGACACAAACTGCGATTATCTGATGGTCGGCAGAGGTGCTTTAGGCAGACCCTGGGTATTCAGCCAGATCAATGCATATCTCAAGGATGGTATCATTCTTCCTGAGCCGCCTGTCAGTGAAAGAATGAGGGTTATGGTTGAGCATATCAGACTCATCTGTCACTACAAGGGCGAAAGAGTGGGCATACGTGAAGCAAGAAAGCATGCTGCGTGGTATATCAAGGGCATACACGGTGCAGCACAGTACCGTCAGCAGGTCGGTATGCTTGAAAGCATTGAGCAGCTTGAGGAATTAGCATTTAAAATTGTGAAAGAAAATATTTAAGGGACGCCGTTGGCGTCCCTTAAATATTTTTATATTACTTTTCCAGATGCTCAAAAATTACATTCCACACCTTTTCATCCTGTGCGGTCATTCTGTGCCAATCGTATTTAGCCCTGAAGCTTTGTTTGTCCTCGTCACTTGCAAGGAGCTTTTTCTTAAGCACTTTCTGATACTCTTTGAAAAACTCATCCTTATATTTCACTGCATCTTCAGTGTAGTTGGGATTATGATTTTTTCCCGTAAGCTTAAGGAAGGTGACATTCCCCTGCCCCGACAATTCTCTTTCAAGCACATCAAAATGCTTTTTGCAGTTGATGGTTTTGTCGTCGCCAGAGGTGATGATAAGAGCCTTGACATTACTGTTTTTCAAAGAAGATACAGCACTGTATTTTATAAATTCAGGGTTCACTTTTTCTTCTTCGGCATAAACCTTTGAGGCAAAGGGACCCAAAAACTGCTTTAAGACATCACTGACACTGATAAAGCCTGACATTGCGACAACATGGCTGATATCCGGGTGAAGAGCACAGATATTCATGGTTGAAAAAGCACCCCAGCTATGACCCACAACGGATATATCAAGATTTTTATACTTTTCTTCATTTTTCAATGCCTTCACGGCATCGTTAAGGTCTTTGAGCGACTGCACAAAGCCGCCTGTTGTTTCTCCCCCGGATTCCATACAGCCTGTATGGTCGTAAGAAAAAACCTTGTATCCGTGTCGGGCGAGCATTTCAATTTCTTTCATGTAACCTCTGTGACCGGATCCCATGCCATGTTCAAAAATCACAAGACGGTTTTCGTCAAAGCCCTCATAATAATAAAATGCACCCTTGAGAGTATGTCCGTCAACAGAGCTGAAGGAGTACTCTTCTTTTTTCAGATTTTCAAAATCACGGTGAGAAAAATAGAAAACACAGCCGTTGTCGTCAGCACGGCTATATACCATACCCCTGTATATTCCGTAAATCTTTTTAAATATCATTTTTACACCTTCTTTGTTTTTTTGACGGTGATTTCGTTAAGCAGGAAAAGGCCTGCACAAAGTGCAATCAGCACAAAGGGAGTGATTGCAAATGTTGTCCATGATGCGACATAGCCGTAAATCATCTGCATAGTGAAGCCTATGGCATAGGCACCACCCATGTGATAGCCGGTTATGTCTGCTGAATAGGTGCTGCCGAAGCGTTCAGGCACACTGTGAAGCACACTGGGAAAAACAGGACCGAAGCCGATACCGATAAGCACAAAGCCAAGCATTGATATTTTGCCTAAAGGCAGTGCAAAAACAACTATACCGATAAGGGACACCAGAATGCCGCCTCTGATGAGGGTTTTGTCGTTCGTTTTCAGTGCTATAAAGCCTGCAAGCATTCTGCCGAGCATTATACCGCCATAATAAAGGGACACCCATTTTGCAGCTTCATCGGGTGAAAGAGCAAAAACATTAACCGCATAGGTCGCTCCCCATGTGCCGAGAAGAAACTCCATACTGCAATAAAGACCCAGAGAGCCTATACCTGTGAGCACACCCTTGATTTTTAATATATCTAAAAATTTTGCGTCAACCTTCTGCTCATCATCCTGTGTCTGCTCATGGCTTTTTTCGATGCCTCTCCATTTTTTTAAGGACACAAGAACAATCATTGCAATTGCAAGCTGTATGACAGCAATTACAACATAGCCTTTTCGCCACTGACTGCCGCCGTCACCGAGAAAGCCGGACATGATGAGAGGACTCACCGTAACACCTATACCCCAGAAGCAATGAAGCCAGTTCATATGATGTGCTTTGTAGTGAAGTGAAACGAAATTATTAAGGCCCGTATCAATTGCACCTGCACCGTAGCCCATGATAACGGAAAAGAGCATCATCACTGCTATATTCGGCGAAAAGCTGATGCCGATAAGGCCAAGAGCTGTCAGAAGAATTGACACAAAGGTCACTTTACTTGTGCCGAATTTTCTGATAAGTCTACCCGACACGAAGCTGACACCGCCTGTGCATACACTGATAATCACACTGTAAACCGATGCAAAGCTTTCACTGACACCGAATTCAGTGTGCACAACAGGCCATGCCACACCGAAAAGTGAATCGGGAAGACCGAGAGAAATAAAAACTATATAAATTACTGCGAGAATTAGTAGCATTGTTTTTTACCTTTCTTTTTTCAATAGCTGTTATGAGTAAAATACAATATAAGTTCAGCGGACACGGATTATCTGTTTAAACCCATGTCCGACTTAATTCTTTGTTTTACATTCTCAATTAACTGCGAAGCAATTCAATCATTCTGTCGGGGAAGTTACCGATAAGGCAATCTACTCCCATTGCATCAAGACGTCTGATATCTTCATATTCATTGACAGTCCATGTGTTGATAACCATGCCAGCATCGTGAATTTCTTTGACAGATTCTTCATTCAGTGTGATATGCCAGGGATGGCAGCACTGAACATTTCTTTCCTTTGCATATTTTCCGAAATCAACAAGCCAGTCACCTGTGAGAAAGCCTCTTGTAATTTCAGGTGCAATTTCTTCACAGCGTTTAACAGTGAAGTGATTGAAGGATGAGAATATAATTCTTTCTTCAAGGCCGAATTCCTTAATAAGCTCAACGCATCTTTTTTCAATTGTGGGATATTCATATACACCTGTTTTAAGCTCGATATTTGTAACGATGCCTGTATCTCTGACAAGCTCAAAATACTCTCTTAAGGTAGGGATACTGCAAAAGCCGTATACACCTCTGAAGGTGGCAGATGCATCAAACTTTCTGAGCTCTTCGAGTGTCATATCCTTGACAAGACCTTCACCGTCGCAGGTGCGCTTTATGTCTTCATCATGGATAATAACAAGCTCATTATCCTTTGTCAGATGAACATCAAGCTCAATTCCGTCAACACCGATTTCAACTGCCTTTTCGAATGCGAGCATTGTGTTTTCAGGGTACTTGCCTGAAAATCCTCTGTGAGCGAATATTTTTGACATAGTAACACTTCCTTTTATTTTTATCAGTTTTGATTATACACCCTTCACAATATTTTTCAAGCAGAAAGAGAAAAAAACTGCGGATATAAAAAAAGAGCCCGTAAACACAAAATGCTTACAGACAGCTTCGGCTTTCTTCATTGCATATATATAATAACATATTATCCCTGAAAAATCAAGGCTTGTAATTTGCTTTTCATAGTAGTATTATACTGATATGTAATTTACTTTTTGGCATAATGATAAGAATTAGTCAGTGAGGTGATGATTATGCCGCCCCCCTTCCACAGAAGAATGGGATATGATCCCGACAAAAAAGTACCTGTGGTGAAAAACATCCTTTTTGCATTAAAATTAGTCTGGCAGACGGATAAGAAGCTGCTGATTGCTTCTTTTTTAAATCATAGTGCAGACATGATATTTTCTGTTTTTCTGCAGAACATTCTGTTCCTGAAGGTGCTTTTAGGTATCATTGATTCAAAGGGTGATTTCAATGAGTTTCTTAATAACCTTATTTTGTTCCTTGTGCTATCCGTAATCATCAAGGGTATCAACTGGTATGCAAGTTATATGAAGCAGGCAGCAACAAAAAATGTGCTCAAGGGACTGAACAACAAGGTTTTCACAAAGGCAATTGAGCTTGATGTTTCCTGCTATGAAGACCCTGCTTTTTACGACAAATATCAAAGAGCAACTCAGATTCTTGCGTGGGGACTTTTCGACTCTGTCTGTGCAAACGTTGCTTCAATTGTGGCAGGCTGCATCTCTCTCATTCTCGTTATAGGCACAGTTACTGCAATTGACCCTGTTTATCTTCTTTTCCTTGCTCCTGTTGCTCTTGTGTTTGTTGTTGAAATGTTCAAAAGCAAGCTTGTCTATAAAAGAGACAAGGAAATGACCACCAATAACCGCATAAAGGCTTATGTTCAGAGAACAGTTTTTCTTAAAGAATACTCCAAGGATATGCGCACATCAAATATCTTTCTCGTTCTTATGGAAAGATTCAAAGCTGCAATTGATGCCAACGTTGAAATTCTCCGAAAATACGGTCTGAAGCTTTTTCTTTACAGCATGGTAAGCTCACTTTTCAGCGACTTTATCCCCACCATAGGCACTTATGCTCTTGCAGGGTATCAGTTTGTGAACACTGACAAGATGACTGTTTCATCTTTTTCTGTTGTTCTTTCATCAATCAATGCTGTTCAGCAGGCAACAATGCACGTAGCAAGCAGCTTTGAAATGATAAGTCAGGCCGCCTTCTATTTTCAGAATCTTCGTGAATTTTTCGATTATGAGCTGAAAATCACAAACGGAAAAGAAAAATGCGGTGAATTTGAATCTCTTGAATTCAGAAACGTTTCCTTTTGCTATCCTTCAGCAAAGAAAAATTCTCTGACCGACGTTTCATTTAAAATTAACAAAGGTGAAACCGTCGCTCTCGTCGGTGTCAACGGTGCAGGCAAAAGCACAATAGTCAAGCTCATGCTCCGTTTTTATGATGTCACCGAGGGTGAAATTCTTTATAACGGCAGAAATATCAAGGATTATGACCTTCATTCTCTTCGCAACAGCTACGGCGCAGTTTTTCAGGACTACAAAAACTTTGCAGTCTCCGTTTATGAAAACATTCTCTGCCATGAGTGCACTGACGAAGAAAAAGAAACTGCAAAAAAAGCTCTCATGCAAAGCGGTATCTGGGATAAAATTTCATCTCTGCCCAAAGGCGGAGACACGGTGCTGACAAGAGAATTTGAAAGTGACGGCATCGGTCTTTCAGGCGGTGAAAATCAGAAGGTTTCCACTGCAAGGCTTTTCGCAAAGGATTTTCAGTTTGCAGTGCTTGACGAGCCTTCATCTGCCCTCGACCCCATTGCAGAATACAATATGTATCAGAGCCTTATTGAGGTTACAAAGGATAAAACTGTTCTTTATATCTCACACCGTCTTTCAAGTGCAGTGCTTTCTGATAAAATCATCGTTATCAGTGGCGGAAAGCTGACCGAAACAGGCTCTCACAGTGAGCTTATAGAAAGAAAGGGCGAATACTGCCGTATGTTCACTCTGCAGTCTTCAAGCTATAACAGAGATAAGGAGGACGGTAAGAATGAAGAAGAATAAAAATGAACATTCCATGGTGTCGAACATCTTCTTTTTCGTAAAGCTCCTTTTCAAGGTTTCTCCCATGCTTGTTATCGGTGATTTCCTTTCAGGCATTCTGCAGATTCTTCCCGGCCGTCTTATATCTGTAATCGGTGTGAAATACATAATCGATGTTGTGACCGAGGGAAAAGATCTTCACAGAATTTTTTATGCAGTTATTGCCATTGCCGCAGTTCTGATAATCAGCACTCTTCTTTCATGGCTATACAGAGAGTTTTTCTGGAACATGGCAAAGGAAAAGGTGCATTACGGACTTAATAAAACCCTCTATGAAAAAGCAAAGAAGCTCGACCAGGAAAGCTATGACAACCCCGAGTTTTATAACAACTTCATTCTCACAATTGAATCCTCCTCAGATAACATACAGAATCTTCTCGGTCTTGTGAGAAACTATGTGGGCAACGTGATTTCCCTTATCACAATTGCAGGTGTGCTGATTTCAATTGACCCCGTCTGCCTTCTGATTATTCTATTTTTCATCTGTGCATTCCTGCCCCTGAGCCGAAAAATCGGTGATTTACAGATGGGCAGACGAATTGACAACACAAAGTTTCACAGAAGAAGTGATTACTTCCAGCGCATTTTCTATCTGCAGGATTACTGCAAGGAAGTGAGAATGAATGACATTTCTCCCCTGCTGATAGACCGCTATAACGACGCTGCTGACGATGTTATCAAAAACCAGAAAAAATACTGGAAAAAGATTTCTTCCCTTTACATGGTTCAGGAAACAGGTATTCAGATTTTAGGCTTCATGTTTGTCTTGCCTTTATATCTCGGATATTGCGTTCTTGTTAAAGAAAGCATCACACCCGGTGATTTTGTCGCCGCCTTCAATGGTGCTCATTCAATTGCAATTTCAATTAATTTTCTCACCGTCTGGGCAGTTGCAGTTTTCTCTGAAAGAGGAAAAATGATTGAAAAATACCGTGAATTTCTCAAGGCTGATTTCAGAATCAAGGACGGTGAAAAGGTTGCTGAAAAGACCGAACCGAAGGAAATCAGAATCGAAAATCTTAATTTCACCTATCCCGGCAACGATGAGCCTACCTTAAGCGATATCAGCTTCACCATAAAGCCATATGAAAAAATTGCTCTGGTCGGCTACAACGGAGCAGGTAAGACAACACTGACAAATCTTCTTTTAAGGCTCTATGATCCTACAGACGGTGCAATCAAAATTGACGGAGAAGATATACGCGACTTCACAATCGAGTCACACCGTGACAGATTTTCTGCCGTTTTTCAGGACTTTCAGCTTTTCTCCTGCGGTGTGGGTGAAAACGTTGCATTGGACAAAGCATATGACGACAAAGCTGTCACCGAAGCTCTCGGGCATAGTGGCTTTTCCAAGGACCTTCCCAAGGGCAACAAAACGGAGCTGCTCAGAGAATTTGACGATGAAGGCATTATGCTTTCAGGCGGCGAAGGTCAGAAGGTTGCAATTGCAAGAGCCTTTTATAAAAACTGTCCCTATGTTATTCTTGACGAGCCCTCAGCAAACCTTGACCCTGTTGCAGAATATAACCTCAACTGTGCCATGATGGAAGCAGCTGCACACAAAACTGTTATTTTCATCTCTCACCGTCTTTCGACAACAATCAATGCAGACCGCATTTTCGTCATGGAAAAGGGACGGATAATCGAAAGCGGAAGCCACGATGAGCTGATGAAGAAAAACGGCACCTATGCTTATATGTTTAATCTGCAGGCAGAAAAATATCGCAACACTTAAATAAGAATGCAAGCAAAAAGACATCTTCCCAA
Source organism: Acutalibacteraceae bacterium (assembly GCA_045533205.1). Taxonomy (GTDB): domain Bacteria; phylum Bacillota; class Clostridia; order Oscillospirales; family Acutalibacteraceae; genus UBA6857. Next base: position 8,917 of record JAZSHL010000100.1, read on the forward strand.
AGGGCGGCACTTCACAAGGATGTTAAGCCTTAAAATTCGCTGTTTTTGCACATAACTGCGTTAAAAATGCTCGAAATCCGCAAGGATTTCTGCGCTTTTCGCCTTGTTCTGCATCAAAACCATCTGAATTTTAAGGTGC
>JAZSHL010000044.1:0-20841 GCA_045533205.1 Acutalibacteraceae bacterium
GAAAAGCTTGACGTTGAAGCAGACTCCGAGGTTACCTTTGACAAGGTTATCGCAGTTGGCGCAGACGACGGCATCAAGGTTGGTGCTCCCTATGTTGACGGCGCAACAGTAACAGCAAAGGCAATCAAGAACGGTAAGGGCAAGAAAGTTGTTGTTTTCACTTACAAGCCCAAGAAGAACGCTAAGCGTAAGATGGGTCACAGACAGCCCTACACAAAGGTTGAAATCGCAGCTATCAACGCTTAATGATCAAGGCAATTTTTTACAAAAAGGGAGAAATCCTTAAGGGCTTCGAGATTTCGGGTCACAGCGGATATGCCGAAGAGGGAAGCGATGTGATTTGCGCATCAGTTTCATCAGCAGCATATATGGCTGTCAACACCGTTACCGATGTCATCGGTGAGTACGGTGAGGCAGAGGTTGCAGACGGATATCTGAAATTCCTCTGTGAAAGTGAAAGACCTGAGGTTCAGGCAGTTCTCAAAGGCTTGTTTCTTCATGTAAATGCCCTTGCAGATGACTATAAGGACTATATCATCTGCAGACAACAAACTGTTTAAAGAATAATACGGAGGTGTAACAAATGCTTAAGATAAACATTCAATTATTCGCTCACAAAAAAGGTATGGGTTCAACCCGTAACGGCCGTGATTCAGAATCAAAGAGACTCGGCGTTAAGCGTGCAGACGGTCAGTTCGTTCTTGCAGGCAACATCCTTGTTAAGCAGCGCGGTACCCACATTCATCCGGGTAACAACGTTGGCAGAGGCTCAGACGACTCACTTTTCGCTCTTATCGACGGTAAGGTAAAGTTCGAGCGTTACGGTAAGGATCGCAAGAAGGTAAGCGTTTACGCTGTTGAGCAGTAATCATAGCATTTATTTACTAATTGCAAGCATAGGCACGCATCAGCGTGCCTTTTTTCTTTTTATTGACGGAGTTTTCACAATTCTGAACCCGATCAGCTTTTTGGACAATTTTATCATCCACTCATATGCGGGGAATAGCATTATAACAGTGATAACATTGAAAAAAACATGAAAAAGCGACACCCTCATTGAGGGGCTTCCGACCTTTTCAAGCAAGGCTGTCACAGGAATAAATTCACAAAGCAGAATAAAAATCAGGCTTCCGGCCACATTGAAAACAAGGTGAATCATGCCTACCTGCTTTGCGCTTCGGCTTTTGCCTGTTGCCGACAGCATAGAGGTGAAAACTGTTCCGATATTCTGCCCGAGAATGATATAAATTGCACTTTCCGTTCCTACAAGTCCCTGGGTACAAAGTGCCTGAAGAATGCCGACGGTTGCCGATGAGCTCTGAATAATTGCCGTCATGGCAATGCCCACAATTATTCCCATGAGCTTGCCCTGATTTGACACGATAAGGTTCAGAAACGCCTCATTTTCTTTGAGATGAGAGAAGGCGCCTGACATTGTGTTGAGCCCGAGAAAAAGCATGCCGAAGCCTAAAAGAATCTTTCCTATGTGCTTGGCCTTGTTCTTTTCTGCAAGAAGCATTATTGCTGCGCCGACAAAAATTGAAAGGGGAGCAAGGTCTGAAAAATTGAAGGCAATCAGAAGGCTTGTGACGGTTGTGCCGATATTTGCGCCCAGAACAATGCCTGTTGCCTGATGTATATTCATAAGCTGTGACTCAACAAAGCCCACTGTCATAACAGTCACTGCAGTGGAGGACTGCACAATGCCTGTGACAGCTGTGCCTGTAACAGTTGCAGATAATTTTGTTTTTGTCATACGTGCAAGAATGCTTTTCAGCCTTTCGCCGAAGGCAAGAACAGTGCTTTCACTCATCAGACTCATGCCCGAAAGAAAAAGACCGATTCCGCAAAGAAGATTCAGCAAAGAAAGCATTAAATCACTCCGTTTCTATTGAAAAAAAGCTGAGAATAGAGTATAATTACAGAAAATGAAGAAAAATGAGGTGTCGAAATGATTCTTAATGTTATTCCCCAGCCGAATACAGTCGAATTTTACGGCGGTGAATGCTGGCTTGACGACAATAAGGTTACATATAAGACCAACGAGTTTTATCCCGATGAATACTATTGCATCGAGATTACCGACGGTGAAACAATAATTACAACAAAGGGCGAAAAGGGCAGATATTATGCCCATCTGACACTTGAGCAGATCAACGAAGCAGGCAAGGCTCCCATCTGCAAAATCATTGACCTTCCCGCTTATTCCTACAGAGGCTTTATGATTGACTCTGCAAGACATATGCAGACCCTTGACGAAATCAAGGCATATATTTCAGCTGCTGCACGCTTCAAGTTCAACACCTTCCACTGGCACCTTTGTGACGACCAGGGCTGGCGAATTGAAATCGAAAAGTATCCTATGCTCAACATCAAGGGCTCATACCGTTACGGTCACGGCTTCGGCAACCCCAGAATGGAAAAATACGGCGGCTACTACACCAAGGATGAAATCCGCGAAATTGTTGAATTCTGCAAGGAAAGATATATTGACGTAATTCCCGAGGTTGATATGCCCGGCCACACTGTTGCAGTTCTTGCAAGCTATCCCGAGCTTTCATGCAGAGGCAAGGAAATTGCAACCGAAATGAAGGGCGGCATTTTCAAAGATATTCTCTGCGCAGGTAACGATGATGTTTTCGATTTCTGCTTCGGTGTGCTTGATGAAGTGGCAGAGCTTTTCCCCGGCGAATATGTTCATATCGGCGGTGACGAAGCACCCAAGGCACGCTGGTGCGCCTGCCCGAAATGCCAGAAGCGTATCAAGGATGAAGGCCTTAAAAACGAAGAAGAGCTTCAGGGCTGGTTTGCCAACAAAATTATTGCTTACCTTGAAACAAAGGGCAAAAAGGCATTCGCATGGAATGAAAGTCTCAACTCGGGAATTCTCAACAATAATACAATAATATGCCAGTGGATGGATAATAATCACAAAAGTGAGGAGTATGCAAACAAGGGCGGCAAAATCATTGTCGAAGATTTCTATCACTACTATCTTGACTATGAATACGGCATGACACCGCTTAAAAAAACCTATACCTTCAGCCCCATGCTAGAAAAACTTGAAACTGAAGGCAGGAGAAATGTTCTCGGTGTTGAAGCACCGATCTGGACAGAATATGTTGAGGACTTCGACAGAATGAGCTATATGTGCTTCCCCAGACTTATCGCAGTTGCAGAAACCGGCTGGACAAACGAGAAGCATAAGGATTATGAATCCTTCAAGGCAAGAGTGAAAAATCAGAATAACTTCCTCCTGTCACTCGGCATCAGAATGGCTGACGAAAGCGTATGGGATCCGAACCTTTCAGTCAGAAGAAAGATCATGACAGACAGACTCAAGAGCATTCTTGACCCTGACATGATCAGCGCAACACTTTTCCCGAACAGAAATGACGGCTAAATAAAATTAACGGCTCAGCATCATCGTGATGCTGAGCCGTTGTTGTCTGTAAACTGATGTTGTGCCTTAGCTTTTTTATCTTCTGAGAGGTTCACCTGTTTTTGCGTTGATGATGTTGTGGAAAACACCGATATGGGTTGTTGAAATAAACTTGTCAAGATGAAGTGAGCCGAAGTACCAGTGCTTGAAGGTGCATATTCTGCTGACATCCTCAAGATAGGTGTTTATGGCTGTGATGCTGGCATCTGAGCCTGTGTCAAGCAAAAGGAAGTCCTTGATTTTTGCAGGTGGCTCATGAGTGATGACAAGGTCAACCTTGCCGTCATATTTCTGCAGGTTGTCAACGCCCTCAACGAGCTCTTCTCTTGTGGGAATTTCCATATCTGACCAGGTATCCATCTCAAATCTTATATCAATGTCAGGGCTTTCTCCGCCGCCCATAGTGAAAATTTTGGTGTCTTCAATGGTGAAGATCTGGCCTCTCATCAGGTGGAAGATGTTTGTTGCAATGTGATGCACCTTGCCACCGTTCCACTTTTTGACTTTCAGTGAGGAAAGCATCTCAAAATTCTCATGGGTACCGTCAACAAAGCAGATGTTATATTTCTTTTTGCTGAGCTTTTTCAGGGTGTTCATTTCTTCCTTTGAGCCGTCCCACAGAAAGCCGAAATCACCGCAGACTATAAGAGTGTCGCCCCTTTTGAGCTTTTTGAGCCTCGGATCATCAAATCTTGAGGCAATCCCGTGAGTGTCACCTGTTACATATATCATGAATTTAACACATCCTTTCAGACAGAAGGGCAAAATGCCGTAAACTTCATTTAAGAAAAAGTTAATTTTTTTCTTTATTAAAGGTATATACTTTTTATTCTGAAATTGGTATAATGACTATATATTTAATCTTAATGTATTTTAACACATCTTTTTATATAATGCAAACATAAAAAGGGAATTTCAAAAACTTTACATCCGGGAGTGTCAGGCACACATGAAAAAGATAATCAGTCTGCTTATTGCAGCTTTAATTATATTCTCCGCATTTTCTGTTTCTGCTTCTGCCTTGTTCGATTCAGGCGCAGTGACGGACAACCTGAAATCAGAGATTTATTATATGGAAAATCTTGATGAGGGCAAGGTGTTTTTTGAAAAAAACAGTGAAAAGAAAACACCTGCAGCGGCCTTTGTCAAGATACTCGCTTCACTGGTAGCCCTTGAAAAATGGGGTAACCTTGAGGGCAGCGTAACTGTGACGGCAGAAAACCTCTCTTTGATAAATTATGACTTCGGCGTCAGAGTTGCTTCCTATAAGGAGGGTGAGGTGGTTTCCAAAAAGGAGCTTTTCGACTGCCTTCTGGTTTACGGGGCAAACGATGCGGCGAGCATCATCGCCTATGAAATATCAGGCTCCATCTCAGGCTTTGTTGCAGAAATTCAGGCTATGTGCGAAAAAATCGGCTGCACATCAACGGTTATCAAGAATATAACAGGCTTTGATGTTGACGGCCAGTACACAACAGCCTCTGATGTTGCAAGGATAATCAAATATGCAGTTAACTATCCTGCTTTCGCTGAAAGCTTTTCGGCAAAAAGCGTAGTTCTTAAGGCTACCGACCAGAATAAGGAAAGAACCTTTAGCAGCAGCAACAAAATGACAAATGCCGCCATCTCTGACTATTACCACAGCTCGGTAACAGGCGGAAAGCAGACCAGCACCAAAGAGGCGGGCGAATGTATCGCCGTTGTTTCCAGTAAAGACGGCTATTCCTATCTGACCGTTGTTATGAGGGGCAAAAAAATTGATATCGATAATGACAAGGTTGACGAAAACACCTGCATGACCGATGCGAAAAAAATGCTGGATTGGGTTTATGAAAACATCAGATACAGAGCCATCGTTTCACCGACACAGACTGTTGAATTTGTTGATGTGCTTGCGGGAAAGGGAACAGACTCATTAAGGCTTGTTCCCGAAAAGGAAACATCCTCGCTTGTTCCCGCAAAAGCAACACCTGCCTCAGTGATGTTCGAAATTGTTGAGGAAAGCATGCCGAAGAAAATTGTTGCTCCCGTCAAGGCGGGCAAGGTGATCTGTCAGGCCAAGGTGTATTATGCAGGTCTTGAGCTTGCAACGGTGAACCTTGTTGCTGCAAACGATGTCAAGCTCAGCCTTGTGGGACTTATCATGTCAGTGATAAAGTCAGTTATCGGCTCAACCTTTTTCCTGATACTCTCACTCATTCTTTCTGTTGCAGCAATCTGCGTTTTTGTTTATAATCTTCTTGACTTTCAGAAGAAAAAAGGCAAGACATCAACACAGCAAAAAAAGCCGGTGAAGAGTAAGCCTGACACAGAAAACAGAAATAAGGCCGCAAACAGAAAAGCTGCCGGTATAAAGCTTCCTGAAATGGCAAAAAAAGCAAACAGGAAGCCTGCTGTGAAAAACGACGCAAAACGGGAAAAGGAAGAAGACGGGTTGTTGACTGCCGCATCTGAAAAATCAGGAAGTGCGTCCCGTAAGCGTGGCCCTCTGACAGCTTATACGTCCCGTACAGGCGACGGAGCTGACGGCAGCTCACATAAGCAGTGAGCTTAAGCCTGACAGATTGTCAGAACTTGACAATTTTTCCATATAAGTATATTATTAAAGAAGGTATATTTACCTGACCGAACTAATTTGTCCTGAAAGGATTGATTGATATGAAGAAATCATTAAAAAGCCTGCTGACTTTTATGCTGGTTGCGCTTTCGGCTTTTGCTGTTTTTGCTTTTTCCGGCTCAGCAGCAGAAGAGAAAAAGGATAACTGGGTTTGTGCCTGGGGCACTGCACCCACACAGATCGGTATCGACGGATACAGCAATATTTCTGCATATGTGGGTGATGTAACTGTCAGAACGGTGATCACTCCCACTGCATCAGGCTCAAAAATCAGAATCAAGCTGAGCAATATCTACGGCAGACAGCCTCTTATGCTGACAAGAGTTACCATTTCAAAGAGTGTCGGCGGCTCAAGGGTTATCCCGGAATCAACAAAGATCATCACCTTCAATGAAGGATACCAGTATGTTACTCTTCCTGCAGGTGAGGAGATTTATTCAGACCCCGTAATCTTCCCTGTTAACGCACTTGAGGATAAGATTGCAATCAGCATGTATGCTGAAAAATTCACTGAAATTACCACCATGGGTCTTTCAGGCGCAGATTCATATCTTTCCTTTGGCGGTGACCAGACAAGCAGCGAATCACTGAGCCTTACAAGCTCCATGGATAATGAGCAGTTCCTTCAGGTTCTCAAAAGACTTCTCGGTCTTGACTTTGACCTTCAGCTCGGCTACAGCTTTATAAAGGTCGTTCCTTGCCTTGCAAGCCTTGATGTTCTTCCCGGTACAGATAACGGATATTCAGTTGTTGTTGCGGGTGACTCAACTGTTGCAAATGAATTTCCACTCTATCTTGCTGAGGCAATCAATAAGGCCGGTGTAACAAATGTCGGTGTTGCCGGCAAGGGTATTATCGGTAACAGACTTTTAGGCGACGGACTGGGCTTCGGCTCACAGATTTTCGGCAAATCCCTTCTTGAACGCTTTGATGCTGATGCGCTCAGACAGTCGGGCGTCAAATATGTAATCATCAAAATCGGTGCAAACGATATTATACACCCGGTTTGCACTGACATTATTGAAGAATATAAGGATAAGGGCGGCATCGAGCAGCCCACAGCGCAGGATATTATCAACGGATATAAGCAGCTGTTCAAAAAATGCCACGATGCAGGCATCAAGGTTGTTGCTGTCAGCATCACACAGTGGAAGGGCTCAACAAGGAATTATTTCGGAACAGGCGACAAGTATGTCAGAACTGAAGCAGAGTTCAAAAAGGACTGGAAGATTGCCCAGACCGTCAACAAGTGGCTCAAGGATACAGACGAGCATGACGGATATGTTGACTTTGTGAGTATCTCATCAAATCCCATGGATCCGGATGCTTTCTTCCCTGAATACACAATCGACGGAATTCATCCTTCTGATACACTTCAGAAAATCTGGGCTGAAAGCTTCCCCTTAAGCCTTCTCGGAATTGGCAAAAGCGTAAACAAGGTTACTGTAACACCGTCAGCAATGGCAGTGTACGCGGGCTACACAAGAAAGCTCACTGCAGCTGTTTATCCGGAAGAAGCAGAGGATAAATCGGTCAAGTGGTATTCCTCTGACCCGAGCATTGCCACTGTTTCATCAACAGGCGTTGTTAAGGGCGTTTCGGACGGCTACTGCACAATCACTTGCAAAACCAATGACGGCGGTATAATCGACACAGCTGCTGTCAGAGTTATCACAATGACAAAGTCAGTGTCTCTCAACAAGACCTCCGCAACTCTTTATACAACAAAATCAATGAGACTCAAGGCAACTGTGCTTCCTGAAAATGCAACAATCAAAACCGTAACATGGAAGAGCTCCAACACAAAGGTTGCAACGGTTGATGCAAACGGCAAGGTTACAGCAGTCGGCTCAGGCAAGGCAACAATCACTTGCACAACCGATAACAGAGGCCGCACTGCAACATGTGAGGTTACTGTTCTGAAAAAGGTTGAGGTTGCTTCAATGACCCTCAACAAGGAATCACAGAATATGTACAAGGGCAGAAGCGTTACTCTCAAGGCTGCGGTTGGCCCTTCAGATGCTACATACAAGCAGGTGAAGTGGACATCCTCAAACACAAAGGTTGCAACTGTTGACTCAAACGGTAAGGTTACAGCAAAGGGCGCAGGCAGAGCAACCATCACCTGCACAAGTGTTGACAACCCCATGATCAAGAGAACCTGCTCAGTTAAGGTTTATGTGAAGACAACAGGTGTTAAACTCAACACAACAGGAATCAAGGTTTATGAAACCAAGACAAGACAGCTCACTGCAACTGTTTCGCCTTCAGATGCAACAAACAAGAATGTAACATGGACAACATCTGACAAATCTGTTGCAACTGTCAACTCAAAGGGCCTTGTGACTGCAAAGAAGCCCGGCACAGCTTATATAACCTGCACAACCAACAACGGCGGATGTGTTGCAAAGTGCAAGGTTGTTGTTGTCAAGCTCATAAAGAGCACAGGCGTTAAGCTAAGCAGAACAACCGTATCAATTTATGACGGCAAATATTATCAGCTCACACCGACTCTGAGCCCGTCAAATGTTTCATCAAAGGCTGTTACATACACAAGCTCTGACACATCAGTTGTCAAGGTTTATTCCAACGGAAAAATCTACGGTGTGAAGCCGGGCAAGGCAACAATCACATGCAAAACAAAGGACACAGGCAAAACTGCAAAATGCGTTGTTACAGTCAAGGCAGTTGTTCCCACCAAGGTGACACTCAACAAGACAAGCGTCAGCGTTGGCTATAACAAGACATATCAGCTCAAGGCAACCGTGGCTCCCTCAAATGCAACAAACAAGTCAGTGACTTGGAAGTCAAGTGACTCATCGGTTGTATCTGTCAGCTCAAAGGGCCTTGTCAAGGGCCTCAAGCCCGGAAAAAGCGCAACAATCACCTGCACAACAGTTTCAGGCAAGGTTGTGGCAAAGTGCACCGTCAAGGTTAATCCGGTCAAGGTTACAGGTGTTAAGCTCAACAAATCAACAGCAACTCTGGCTGTTGGCGGAAAGCTTGTTCTCACCGCAACAATTGCACCTGTCAACGCAACAAACAAGGCTGTTACATGGTCATCCTCAAACACAAAGGTTGCAACAGTCAACTCAAAGGGTGTTGTCACCGCAGTGGCTGACGGTAAGGCTCTTGTAGGCTGTGTGACAAAGGACGGCGGCTTTGTGGCTCTTTGCACAGTCGAAGTCAAGACTGTTCCCGTTCTGGGTGTTATGCTCAACGAAACAAAGCTCACACTGAAGGCCGGCTCAAGCTTTACTCTGAAGCCCACCGTTGTTCCCACAAATGCTTCAAACAAGAATGTGACATGGACAACTTCAGATAAGAGCGTTGCAACCGTTGTCAACGGCAAGGTTACTGCAGTGGGCAAGGGTACATGCGAAATCAAGGTTTACACCAAGGATGGCAATTATATCGCTCTTTGTAAGGTGACCGTAAGCTGACAAGGTACATAATCAGATAAATAAATCTCCGATAGGCCTTGGCTTATCGGAGATTTTTAATGAAAGCAGTTTATTTCAGGCTTTATACGGCAAAATAATTATATCATAATCATGAGGGTGATTTTTCTGAATACATTTGAAAAAATCTATGAGGTTGTTAAAAGAATACCCATGGGCAAGGTCGCTTCCTACGGACAGGTTGCAGCCGCTGCAGGTAATCCACGGTGGTCACAGGTTGTGGGATATGCACTTCACTGCAATCCAAGCCCGGGAGTCATTCCCTGCCACAGAGTTGTTCGCAGGGACGGTCGGGTGGCAGAAAGCTTTGCCTTCGGAGGATCTGATGTTCAAAGGGATTTACTTATGAGCGAGGGTGTAAGCTTTATTGACGAAAAAACCGTGGACATGGAAAAGCATATGTGCCGTGAGCTGTAAAAAGGGGCTGTAAAAAAACTCGTTTTTTTACAGCCCCTTTTTATGTGTATTTTTTATCAGAACATAAGCATTTCGCCGTTTTCGATGCTTCTGAGCCAGTCAAGAATATCACCGTAAACGATGTCGTTATTTTCTTCGTTGAGAATTTCATGTCTGTCACCGGGGTAAAGAACAACCTTGGGCTGATGGCCTGCATCTTCAAGATTGTCACAGACATTGATAACGCCCTTGCCGTTGAAGCCGATGGGATCCTTTGCACCGGAAATGATAAGAATAGGCAGTGTGGGAGGAATGAGGAAAGCCCACTCGTCTGTGCAGCAGGTGTTTGCAAGTGAAAGAACATCTCTGACAGCGCCGAGAGTGAGGGGCTTGCCGCAAAGGGGATCCTCGATATAAGCGTCAACATTCTTTTCGTTGCGTGAAAGCCAGTCTTTATCTGTTCTTGCATCCTTAACGCCGAGGTTGCCCATCTTGTCAAGAATTGATGCGGGCACAGCAGCTCTTGCACCGAGCTTTTTGCAGAAAAACTTCACAGGCTCTTCAAGAACACATGCTGCAGCGGGAAGTTCACCTGTTCCGCAGATGACAAGGCCTGAAAGCTCAAAGTGGAAAACAGTTGCATAAACTCTTGCACAGAATGAGCCCATTGAGTGACCGAGAAGGTAGCAGGGAAGCTCTGTATATCTTTTTCTCATGATTGAATAAAGAATGTGCATGTCGTCGATAAGGCGAAGATCACCGTCTTCTTCAGCAAAAAAACCGAAGTCCTCTTCTGATTCAACGCTTTTGCCGTGGCCGAGGTGGTCGTTACCGAAAACAATATATCCCTCACTTGCAAGAAAACGTGCAAAGTGATCATATCTTTCAATATGCTCTGAAATGCCGTGTGCAATCTGAAAAAGTCCCTTGGGCTCTTTTTCATCGTCCTGCCAGATGCAGCAGTGAATTTTATTTATTCCTGTTGAGGAAAGATAATAAGCATCCTTTTTGATAATAGCCATAATTTTGACCTCCGTAATGTTCAATGGTATAATTATAATATATGTTTGAGAAATAATCAACCTAAACTTGATTTAATTTTTAAGTAACTTAGCTATAATTGTTTACAATCACAGGGAAATAATATATAATAATTTATCAGTCAGAAAAGAAGGTGAAGCAGTGCTGGGCTATGTCAGAATAAATAAGGGTGAGCTCAAGGTCAAGGAATATGAGCTTTACAAGGGCTTATACTGCTCACTTTGCAAGGCAATGGGCAAGCACTTCGGTGTTCTTTCAAGGCTCACTCTGAGCTATGATATCACCTTCCTTGTGCTTATCCGTATGTGCTTTTCTTCATTTCATCCCGAATTCAGAAACGGCGTGTGTCCCTTCAATGTGACGAAAAGGTGTAACTACTGCAAAAACGGTGATGAAGAATTCCGCTATGCTGCCGCCGTTTCCATGATGATGTTTTATTATAAAATTAAAGACAATATCAGTGACAGCGGATTTTTCAAAAGGATACTGATGTATCTTATTCTGCCTTATGCTTATCTCAAAAACAGAAAAGCCAGAAAGATTTATCCTGAAATTGAAGAAATGATAAAAGAAGCAATGACACGGCAGATGCAGACCGAAAAAAGCAACACCGCATCAAGCGATGAGGCGGCACATGAGTCGGCCCACAGCCTCGGAAAAATTATTGCCTACGGCTTTGAGGATGAGGATATGAGCATTTACCGCTTCGGATATGCTATCGGAAAATGGGTATATCTGTGCGATGCGGCAGATGACATGAAAAAAGATCTGAAAAACGGCAGCTTCAATGTGCTTGTGAATATGTTCGGTGTCACAAGTGAAGAGGATATAACGGAAGAAATCATGGAAAAGGCAAAAGAGCTTCTCAACATGAGCTCTGCAGTTGCCTGTGAGGCCTTTGATGAGGTGCCCGACAAAACACTTTCATCAATTGCAGAAAATATTATCTACGACGGAACCGAAAAGGTTATGAACAACATTATGAAAGGAAAAAAAGTCAATGAGAGATCCTTATGAGGTGTTAGGCGTTGACAGAAGCGCAAGCAAGGACGAAATCAAAAAAGCCTATCGCAGCCTTGCAAGAAAATATCACCCCGATAACTATACCGACAGTCCTCTGAAGGACTCTGCCGAGGAAAAAATGAAGGAAATCAATGAGGCCTATGACCTCATATCCTCGGGCAAGGCTGAAAAGGTATATAACAGCGGATATTCGGGTAACAGTGCCTACAGAGAGGTTGAAATTCTCATAAGACAGAACCGTCTTCAGCAGGCAGAGCAAGTGCTCGAAAACATGAATGAAAGCCAGCGTGATGCCCATTGGTATTATCTTAAGGGTATGATAAATTACAGGCGTGGCTGGACTCAGCAGGCATACAGCTATTTCACCATGGCACATAATATGGAGCCGGAAAATGCAGAATATGCCAGAGTATATAACAGAATGAACAGTCAGAGAAGCGGCGGCTTCAGAACAGAAAGAAGAAGTCAGGCAAGCTCTGATTCGTCAGATTGCTGCAAGTGTGGCTGCTGCGAAATTTTCGCAGGGCTTATGTGCCTTGACTGCTGCTGCAATCTGTTCAGCAAAGACTGCTGATGAGGTGAAAAATGAAACAAAGCGGAAAAGTTGCTTTAGGCGGTATGCTTATTGCCCTGAGCGTGGTTATTCTTCTGCCTACGGTTTTTGAGGGACTTATATACACAATGGCTGCAATGTCGGGACTTATGACAATGTTTGCTGTTGTTGAGCTTAACAAAAAGTGGGCGATGGCTATTTATGCCGCAACCTCAATTCTCGGCGTGCTCTTTGTGCCGAACAAGGAAACGGTTGTGCTGTATATCGCATTTTTCGGATATTATCCGGTGCTTAAGGCTCTGATTGAAAGCAGGTTTGGCAGAGTGCTCGAATATACCGCCAAATTCGCCCTTTTCAATGTGACGGTGATACTCGCCTATGTTGCCATGATAAAGCTTTTGGGGATGCCTTTTGACAAAGTTATGGGCATCGAGGGTGAAAACGGATTTATTGCAGAATACATAGTTCCCATTATGCTTCTGCTCGGTAACCTCGTGTTTATTCTTTTTGACATTCTTCTGACAAAATGTGTCACACTCTATCTTCGTGTGTGGCAGAAAAGATTCAGACGTCTGTTCAGGTTCTGATGAAATACGGACATATAAAAAACAACTTATCCGATTTTTTTCGGATAAGTTGTTTTGCTTTTTCATGTCTTATTTACACATTTCAGCTGCAGTTTTTGCTGCAAGTCTTGCATTGTTGAAAACGAGCTGAATGTTGCTGTCAAGGCTGTCACCGCCGGTGATGTCCTTGATTTTTGCAAGAAGGAAGGGAGTTGTCTTTTTTCCCTTGATGCCGAGCTTTATGCTCTCTTCAACAGCTTCGTCAATTGCCTTATTGATAACATCTGCATCCATTGAATATTCCTCGGGGATGGGGTTTGTGACAAGCATACCGCCCTTGAGGCCCATTTCGAGCTTTGCATTGAAGGCTGCAGCAAGTTCTTCGGGGGTGTCGATTCTGTAGTCAACGCCGAAGCCGCTTTTTCTTGTGTAGAATGCGGGAAGCTCATCAGTGCCGTAGCCGATAACAGGCACACCCTTTGTTTCAAGATATTCGAGGGTGAGACCAAGGTCGAGAATGGATTTTGCACCTGCACACACAACCATAACCGGTGTTTCAGCCAGCTCTTCAAGGTCAGCAGAAATATCCATTGTTGTTTCTGCACCTCTGTGAACGCCGCCGATGCCGCCTGTTGCGAAAACCCTGATGCCTGCCATTGCAGCAATGATCATTGTTGTTGCAACGGTTGTTGCACCGTCCTGTTTTCTTGCGCAGACAACGGGAAGGTCACGACGTGAGCATTTGATAACGTCAAGACCTTTTTTGCCGAGATATTCAACCTCTGCTTCGGTAAGACCTGCCTTTAACTTGCCGCCGATAATTGCAATTGTTGCGGGAACAGCACCGTTGTCACGGATAATCTGCTCAACTTTGAGTGCAGTTTCAACGTTCTGGGGATAGGGCATACCGTGAGAAATGATTGTTGATTCAAGAGCAACAACAGGCTTGCCTTCGGCTAATGCCTGCTGAACCTCTTGTGAGATTTCAAGAAATCTGTTCATGAATTTTCCTCCTGACTGTTTACATATTGTGAAATTTTTTCGTTAACTGATTGATAGCAAAGGCAGCTCGCTCTTGAGCCTCTGAGCCCTGCAAGGGCGCTTTCATGAAGGGTTCTGCCTTCAAGGCAGGCATCAATTGCCGAAGCAAAAAAAGCATCTCCCGCACCTGAGGTGTTGACAATTTCATCCTGACTGCAAAGAGGGGAAAGGTGAATGAAGCTGTCCTTCTCTGCAGCAAGCACACCATCAGCACCCATGGTGAGAAATAGCCTTTGAAGTCCTGTTGAAAGAAGAGCTTCTGCCGCCTTTTCTGCCGAGGCTCTGTCTGTGATTTTAACTCCTGTCAGAGTTTCTGCCTCAATACGGTTAGGCTTGAAGGCCGTGAGATTTTTAATGCTGCTTTTGATTTTGTGGGCCTTTGAAGCTGAAACACTGTCTGCAAAAACGGGTGGTGTGACAGTGCTGCTTATATAAGAAATGGTGTCCTCGGTGAGGTTTGTGTCAATAAGAACGGCGTCACAGCTGTTGAGAAAGGGCAGCACAGAGTCGAGTCTTTTCTTTGTCAGATGCTTGTTGATTTCCATTGCATTGACGGCCACAACCATATCTCCGTTTTCATCGGTGATGAAAAGGTAGCATGAATTGCTTTCCGAATCAAGGATAAAGCTGTGTGAAATGTCAATGGAGTATTTTTCTGCTTCAGCCTTGATATCGGGAAGATATCTGTCATTGCCGAGAGCTGCTATGAAAAAGACCTTGTTGCCGAGAAGAGCAAGGTTTCTTGCAATGTTGAAGCCAACTCCGCCGATGCTGTAGCTGATTGTGCCGGGATTAGAATCCTCGTGAACAAGTGTGCCTAAGGGTTTGCCGCAGATGTCGATGTTGACAGCGCCCACAACGGCGATTTTTTTGTTCATAGCTTAACCTCCCGATTCAAGCAGTATCACGGCAGTGTTGCCTTACATATATTTTGCCTTGTTTTTTGATATATGTCAACACACAAAGTGAAAATTTAAAATAATTTTGCTTTTTTCACAATTTTATATTGACTTATGGAAAGTCAAAGTGATATAGTCATATTTACAGAGTAGATTTATACGCGTTCAGTGCCCAAGGGACGGGGAGTTGCCCTCGGGACGAAAAGATTTTTCTTACGGTGTATAAATCGCATCCCGCTGTAAAAAAAGGATAATAATAATACATTCACTTCCTTTTAATTTTCAGCGAGAGAAAGGAAGTGTTTTATTTTGTTTAAAAAGAAAAATCCTACGGAAAACATACTCATGCTTTGCACACTTGCTCTTTTGTGTGCCATGCAGGTTGTCCTTGCAAGGTGGCTTGTTATACCGATCGGACAGTCCATGCGTATTTCCTTTTCATTCATCCCCGTTGTGATTGCGGCAAGGCGTTACGGGGCAGGAGCATCAGTGCTTGTTTATGCACTCGGTGACTTCATCGGAGCAATGCTTCCAAGTCCCGGTAATACAGGAGCTTATCTTCCGGGCTTTACAATCACGGCAGCTGTGTCGGGTCTGATTTTCGGTCTGTTTCTTCAGAAAAAGGGCGGACCCTTGAGGATAGTGCTTTCTGTTCTGACAAGTCAGGTTGTATGTACCCTTCTGATGAACAGCCTGTGGCTTAATCATTATTATAGTCTGCCTCTTGGACCGACGATTCTCGGAAGAGTTGTGCAAAGCCTTATTGTCGGTGTGGTTGAAATCATATTCATGCTTCTTTTCCTTGAAAAAATATGTAAGGCAATTAAAATATCACACCGATAAAAACTAAGAAAGGAGTCTTTTACGGACTTCTTTCTTACATTTTTCTTACAATGCCGTAACCTTCATTGTCAATTTAAACTTACCGTACTATACTGAACTTGCAAGGAAGTTAAAAGGAGGTAAGAATATGAAAACCAAAAGACTCACGGCTTTGCTGCTTGTGGCAGTGGTTGCCATTGTTGTTTTTTCTTCTTTGTTTTCACAAAAAAGCGAATACTACGATAAATACAAAAAGTTCAAGTACGCCTATTTCCCCGATTATTCATCAATAAACCACACTCTTTCAGAAAAGGATAAAGAAACGGCAGAACAGATACTTTCCGAAGCGGAAGAAGTCTTCACCTATATCGGCGGCAAAGAGCCGGAAAAAGATGTGGGTGAACTCAGAAGATACTACAGAATTGAGCCGGGTATTGAAAAAATAAGTCTCGAGCTTGAAGCCGTGGCAGGTGACTTCACTCTGGGTAACGGCTATCTGTGGGTGGTTTACTCCGTAGCAAGATACGACAGTTCGGGTGAGGTGACTTCAGGCTCGTGGGATATTCTTTCTTTGTGGAAACTGAAAAATGTTTACGGTGAATGGAAAGTGGTAAAAGTTAAAGAAGCGGCGTGAATTTAATTGCGGATTTCCCTTGACTTATTTCTGATATTGGGGTATAATCTTTCCAATATCGTTTAAAGGCTATGACTGAGAATCAGTAGCTGACGGACAAGGCTTTAAATAGAGAAGGGTTTCACCGGCTGAAAGAATCCTACTGTCCCCGTCAAGTGAATTTCGCCTCACGAGCTGCCTGTGAAAAGCAGGATGTGTGTTGCTGCATTAAAGCAAAATGAGTGGCAGGAGTTAACCTGCAATTTGAGTGGTACCACGGAATTTTTTCGTCTCATCTTTTTTTGGTGAGACGATTTTTTTATTTTCGCAAAAACACAGGAGGTTATGTATGAACAGTAAAATTCTTGAACTTAAACAGCAGTTCCTTGAAGAACTGAAAAGCTCAGAAAATACTCAGGACCTTGAAGCTATCAGAGTCAAATATCTCGGCAAAAAGGGTTCAGTTACAGAGCTTATGAAGGAGATGAAGGATCTTTCCGTTGAGGAAAAGAAAGCCTTCGGTCAGGCAGTCAACGAGCTTAAGGGCGAGGTTACCGAAAAAATCACAGAAAGAACAAAGGAGCTTAAGCAGCTCGAAATCCGGAAGGAAATCGATTCAGTTCCCGACTTTGACATTTCAATGCCCCCCACACTGGAGGAGGGTTCATATCATCCCATCACTCTCGTTCAGCGTCAGTGCGAAAGAATCTTCAAATCAATGGGCTTCACTGTTGAGGATTATGCAGAGGTTGTTTCTGACTATGAATGCTTTGAGTCACTCAACATTCCCAAGCACCATCCCGCAAGAGATATGCAGGATACCTACTATCTCGAAAACGGTCAGCTTTTAAAGAGCCAGACCTCAGCTGCACAGAATGCTATCTACAAAAAATATAAGGATGCTCTTGTCAATGACGGAGTGCCCATCAAGGCTATTTTCCCGGGCCGCTGCTTCAGAAACGAAGCTACAGATGCCTGCCATGAAAACACCTTCTTCCAGATGGAAGGCGTTATGGTTGACAAGGACATTTCAATTTCAAACCTTATCTATTTCATGAAAACAATGCTTTCAGAGGTGTTCCAGAAGGATATCAAGGTTCGCCTTCGCCCCGGCTTCTTCCCCTTCGTTGAGCCCGGCTTTGAGCTTGACATCAGCTGCCTTATCTGCGGCGGTGAGGGTTGTCCCTCATGCAAGCACAGCGGTTGGCTTGAACTTTGCCCCTGCGGCATGATTCACCCTGAAGTGCTTAAGGCAGGCGGTATTGATCCCGATGAATACACAGGCTTTGCTTTCGGTCTCGGTCTTACAAGACTTGTTATGATGAAATACGGAATCAAGGATATCCGTGACCTTAATTCCGGTAGCCTTAAAACACTCACACAGTTTATCGACGAATAAGAAAGGAGGAGCAGAATATGTTTTTATCAATGAATTGGATTTCAGATTTTGTTGATTTTGAAGGACTTGACAAGCTTGAGCTTATCCACCGTTTTTCTCTTTCAACTGCTGAAGTTGAAAATGAAATTTTCTTCAAGGGCAGCGACATTTCAGGTATTGTTGTTGCTGAAATCAAGGAAGTAGCAGATCATCCCGAATCAAAGAAGCTCCACCTTCTCAAGGTCGATGCAGGTGATGCAGAGCTTACAGACGTTGTCTGCGGCGCACCCAATGTAAGAGTAGGTATGAAAACTGCTTTTGCAAAGGTAGGCGCAAAAATCGGTGAAATTGAAATCACTCCCAGGGCACTTGCAGGCTACACCTCCTACGGTATGTGCTGCAGTGAAAAGGAAGTAGGCATCAGTGACGACAACTCCGGCATTATGGATATCACCGAGGACGTAAAGAACGGTACCGACATCAAGGATGTATATGAAATTGAAGATATCGTTTTTGAGGTTGACAACAAGTCACTTACAAACCGTCCGGACCTCTGGGGTCACTACGGTATCGCGAGAGAATTTGCAGCCCTTGCAGGCAGACCTCTTAAGGCTCTCGACGTTGTTGACCTTAAGAAGTATGAGAATCTTCCCAAGGTTGACCTTAAGATTGAGGATCCTCTTTGCCAGAGATATTCATGCTTACAGGTTGAAAACATCACAAAGAATGTCAGCCCCGTCAATATGAGAATCAGACTTTTCTATTGCGGAATGAGAGGCATCAATCTTCTCGCTGACCTTACAAACTACCTCATGCTTGAAATGGGGCAGCCCATGCACGCTTTCGACTCAAGAAAGGTTGAAAAATTACGCATCAAGCGTTTTGACACTCCCTTCACCTTCACAACTCTTGACGGTGTTGAAAGAGCAATTGATGAAAATACACTCATGATCTGCAACGGTGACACACCTGTTGCAATCGCAGGCATTATGGGCGGTCTTGACAGTGAAATCGTTGAAGACACAACAAGACTTACTCTTGAAAGTGCAACCTTTGATGCAGTTTCAATCAGAAAGTCAACAGTCCGTCTCAGCCACAGAACAGACGCTTCAATGCGCTATGAAAAGTGCCTTGATCCCCAGATGACAGTGCCCGCAATTGCTCGTTTCGTGAAGCTTCTGACAGACATCGACTCAGGCGTTGAGGTTGTTTCCTCACTCACTGACGAAGAAGCATTCAAATATGACAATGTGACACTTTCCTTCGACAAAAACTTTGTTGACCGTTACACAGGCATTGAAATTGACAATGATACAATCGTCAAGACTCTTGAATCTCTCGGTTTCGGTGTGAAGCTCATTAATGACGAGTTCACCGTTAATGTACCCTCATGGAGAGCAACAAAGGATGTTACAATCAAGGCTGATATCATCGAAGAAATCACACGTATTTACGGCTACGATAACTTTGATGTTCACACAACAGAAACTCCCGTTTATCCTGTCCGTCCCGATGTTGAAAAAACAACTGAGGACAAGATAAAGGATATTCTTGTCAAGCGCTTCTCACTTCACGAGGCACATTCATATGTATGGATGTACTACGATGAATGCAAGGCTCTCGGCATCGACATTGAAGACAACATCAAGCTTGTCAATGCGACAAACCCCAACATTGAAACAATCAGAAAGTCAATCATTCCCACCCAGCTTTGCCAGGTGAGAGTGAACAACACCTATGCTCCCGATTTCGGTATTTTTGAGGTGGGCAGAGTTGTTGAAGGACTCCGTGAAGACGGTCTTTGCAATGAAAGAAAGAAGCTTGCAATCACTCTTTTCTCAAAGACAAAGACACTCGAAGCACTCTATTTCGAGCTTCGTGACATTCTTGCAACAGTGACAGGCGACATCAAGCACTGCGAGCTTTCATATCAGGCTATTGAAGCATCTCACTGCTATGAGCATCCGAAGAATCTGAATGCAATTATCCTTGACGGAAAAGCAATCGGTGAAATCGGTATTGTTCATCCTGTTGTTTCAAAAAAGGTTGACAAAAAAGCAAACATCGTCTTTGCCGAAATCGATGTAACCGATTTTGCAAATGCTAAGGCAGAGGATATTCTTTATGAAGAACCCTCAAAGTTCCCCGGTATTGAAATTGACCTTTCCTTCGTGTCAGAAAAGTTTGCACCCATCGGCGAAGCTGTGAAGAATGCAGACTGTGCACTTATCAAGGGCATTGAGGTTGTTGACCTTTACCGTGACGAAAACGGCAAGTCAATCACCGTGAGAATTTATTTCGCACACCCCGAAAAGACTCTGACAAGAGAAGAGGTTATGAATGTTGTTAACGGCATTATTGATGACCTTGCAGCGAAGGGTATTGAGCTGAAGAAGTAATTTCAGTTTAAAGCAATCCAATTACTCTTGACAAATTATTACAAATTATTATATAATCCAAATTAGATAATCCCTTGTATTAAGTTTTGGAGGTAAGATTATGACAACCGGTATAGCAGTGCTTTTGATGATACTTTTTGCACCTTTTGAAATTTATATTTATCTTACTCAAGGTGAGGAAGCCAGCTATGAGTTTATGGGAAAGGTTGCTGGTGGATTCTTTTCTGTAATGGAGTTTCTGTTAAACGAGCGTTGGTAAAAGAAATCCTTTTGCCAATGAAAGGTATAGGATATTCTTTATGAATAGCTCTCAAGACCTTTACCGTGACGAAAACGGCAAGTCAATCACCGTGAGAATTTATTTCGCACACCCCAAAAAGACTCTGACAAGAGAATTGAGTTGAAGAAATAATTTCAGAAAAACAGATCTGATAAACAAAAAAGCACAGAAAGGGCGGCACTTCACAAGGATGTTAAGCCTTAAAATTCGCTGTTTTTGCACATAACTGCGTTAAAAATGCTCGAAATCCGCAAGGATTTCTGCGCTTTTCGCCTTGTTCTGCATCAAAACCATCTGAATTTTAAGGTGC
>JAZSHL010000062.1:0-13472 GCA_045533205.1 Acutalibacteraceae bacterium
CACCTTAAAATTCAGATGGTTTTGATGCAGAACAAGGCGAAAAGCGCAGAAATCCTTGCGGATTTCGAGCATTTTTAACGCAGTTATGTGCAAAAACAGCGAATTTTAAGGCTTAACATCCTTGTGAAGTGCCGCCCTTCCGCCGATTTTTTTAATGACTCAATTCTGATGCTTTGCGTGCATGACGGCATTAAGAAAAGCACCCGATACACTGTGTATCGGGTGCTGATTTTTTGTTGAAATTAATCGCAAAGCTTTTTGAAAAACTCCAGCTCTTCATCGCTGAATCTTCCGTCAGCGGCAAAAAGAATGCCGAAAAGATAGCTGAATTCGTCCATTTCTTCACGCTTCATGCAGCTTGCAATTTCAACAAGCTCATTGACAATGGAGTTATTCTTTCTGACCTGATTGATGAAGCCCTTGAAATCCTTTTCGTTGACGCCGATTATGTCCTTGACAAGCATCAGCTCCTTTTCTGAAAGGTCATCATCAACTGTGGCTGCGTAGGCAGCAAGGCCGACAAGAGTGATGGGCGCCGAATCGCTGTCTGAATACTTTTCAAGGATATTCAGAACGGAGCTGACCTTCTGTCTTCCTTCGGCAACCAGTTGCTCATAGCTCAGCTTTGCTATCGAATGTAATAATCTTGACCAGTCTCTCATAATTTTTTCTCCTGACTTTAAAGTTTAGTTTATCTGATAGCTTATTTATGTGTATTTATATCAGTGACTTACATGGAAAAGGTTGTCATTTTCGTAATCCGGCTCATATGTCAGATGAATGCCCAGCTTTCTGAAAAACAGTGTATCAACACTTGAGGGGATGACGGAAATGTGTGCTTCGCAGCCCTTGAGCTTTGAAAGCTGTGAAAGAGCCTTTGCAGCGTCCTCGTCTGTTGCGGCACTCACAGAAAGCGCAACCAGCACCTCATCAACATGAAGGCGGGGATTCTTTGAGCCGAGATAATCAACCTTAAGATTCTGAACAGGCTCGATGATTGATGCGGGCAGAAGCAGAAGCTCATCGTCAAGGCCTGCAAGGTGCTTGAGCGCATTGAGAATTGCTGCCGAAGCACAGCCGAGAAGGTCCTTAGTTTTGCCTGTTATCAGTGTGCCGTCATGAAGCTCAATTGTTGCTGCGGGAGCATCGGTTTCTTTTGCAACCCTGTTTGCTTCAAGGGCAACGGCTCTGTCACGAAGGGTGATGCCGCATTTGTTCATAAGCAGATAGATTTTTTCAGTTTCTTTTGCTGTGTCTGCTCCGTTTCGTGCATCACAAAGGCAACGGTAATATCTTCTGATGATTTCCTGATATGCGGCCTCTGTCACAACCTTGTCGTCGACGATGCAGTTGCCAACCATGTTGACGCCCATGTCTGTGGGTGACTTATATGGCGAGGAGCCGTATATCTTTGTGAAAATGGCCTGAAGAACAGGGAATATTTCAACATCTCTGTTATAGTTTACTGTGGGAACTCCGTAAGCCTCAAGGTGGAAGGGGTCAATCATGTTCATGTCGTTAAGGTCTGCAGTTGCAGCCTCATATGCGAGGTTAACGGGATGACCGAGGGGGAGATTCCATATGGGGAAGGTTTCAAACTTGGCATAGCCTGCTTTGATACCCTTCAGGTTTTCGTGATAAAGCTGAGAAAGGCAGGTTGCCATTTTGCCGCTTCCGGGGCCGGGGGCTGTGACAACAACAATATTTCTTTCGGTTTCGATATAGTCATTTTTGCCGTAGCCGTCTTCAGATACGATGAGAGGAACGTTGGCAGGATAGCCGGGAATTTTGTGGTGAGTGAAAACCTTGATGCCCAGCTTCTGAAGATTTTCCTTGAAGGCATCTGCAGCTCCCTGACCGTCATATTGGGTGACAACAACACTGCCGACAAAAAGGCCGACACTTCTGAACATATCCACAAGGCGGAGCACCTCTTTATCATAGGATATGTTAAGGTCACGTCTTAACTTCTTTTCTTCAATTGCCTTTGCGCTTACAGCGATGACAATTTCAGCCTCGTCCTTCAGCCTGAGAAGCATACGAAGCTTACTGTCCGGCTCAAAGCCGGGGAGCACTCTTGCGGCGTGGTTATCGTCAAAAAGCTTGCCGCCGAACTCAAGATAAAGCTTGCCGCCGAACTGTGACAGCCTTTGCTTGATATGCTCTGATTGAGTGCGAATGTATTTATCATTATCGAAACCGATTCTCATTATAAAAATCCTCCCAATAAAACTCCAAAGATAAATATATCACATTTTTCATTTTATTTCAACATAGTTAGAGAATATAAATTGTCATTTTTCAAAAGAAGGTAAGTACGGTTTTCAGAAACTTTCTCTGCCTTGCCTTTTGTATTTGCCTTATGTATAATGAAAGCAGAAAAAGAAAAGGAATGATTATATGGATAAAGACAGACTTTATAAAAAAGCTAAAAGAATAATCGGTGATAAAACTCCCCTGAAAAAGGACTGCGGACTTATCTGCTCTCACGCCTGCTGTAAGGGTGACGACAAAACGGGAATGCTGCTTTTTCCCGGCGAAAAGACAACACTTAAGGTGACGGAAGAAAAGGGTGTCCGTCTTGCAGTGTGTGAGGGGAAATGCGACAGAAGAGAAAGACCTCTTTCCTGCATGATTTTTCCCTTCTTTCCTTATATGAACGAGCAGGGACGAGTCAGGGTTATTCCCGATATCAGGGGATACAATGTCTGCCCTCTGGTGCGTGAATATGCCGATGTGAAATTTGACAGAGCCTTTTTAAGGCGTGTCAGACTCGTGGGCAGACTTATGAGAGAGGATAAGGAATGTAAAGCCTTTTTGCTTGACACAAGCAGAGAAATTGATGCGATTCTGAACATTTTAGGCTGATTTTTGCCCGTGCAACAGATTGTAGCGTGACTTTTTATATAAAAGAATATAAAATCAGTGTGCAGGGATGGCAAATCTTCCTTGTGAAAAGGAGGCGACAAAATGTCAAAAATATCGAAGAACATAAAACAGCTGCGTCAGGAACGCGGCATGACACAGGAAGAGCTTGCAGAGAAGCTCTTTGTTACAAGGCAGGCGATTTCCTCCTGGGAAAACGACAGAACCCAGCCCGATGTGCAGATGCTCGGAAAACTCAGGGAGATTTTCGGCGTTTCCATTGAAGAGCTGCTTTACGGCAAAAAGAGAAATACCGCTCTTGAGCTTCAGAAGCCGTCATACACAAACAGCCTTATAACAGTGTTCTCAGTTATTGGCAGTATTCTTGTAACAGCGGGACTTATTCTTATTTTTGTCACCGGCTGGGAGGAAGTACCCGAGCTTTTCAAAAAGCTTCTTGCTTTTCTGCCTTTGATCATCGGTCAGGCAATAGGCACCTTTGTGCTTGTGAAAAAGAAGGATAAAAAAGCATGGTGTGAGGGCGGTGCAGTTTTCTGGTGTATAGGCATTATCGCCAGCTGCTTTTTGGTGCAGGGCGTTTTCGACATTTATGTTTATGATCAGAACTACTATCTTGTGATGGCTCTTTCATTGCTGCCTGTGGTTTTTCTGATGAAATCTGTCTGTGCATTGGCAGCGTTTTATGTGACGGCACTTTTTCAGATTTACGGCTTCGTTGAGGGCGTTGTATTCTATCCCCTCGGGGCAGTGAAATATATAGGCTGGGGAATCTGCTCACTTCTTGTTTTTGCTGTGGGTATTTACTTATCATATATCCTGAAAAAAACAGACAAGGAAAGCCACAGAATAAGCATTATTCATTGGATAACAGCAATTGCATTTCCCGTGTTTGCTTTCTTCTTTGTGCTTCTGGGCAATTTTGAGGGCGGCAGTGCAGTGCTTTTTGTGTCGGCAATTCTGCTTTCATATTTTATTCTCGGCCAAAGGGACAAGGCCGTCACCTCACCATTCAGATTTTTAGGCTTTTTCGGAACGGCAATCTGCATCTGCCTTTCTTCTTATGTCAGCTTTCTGGACTTCGGATACGACAGCGGTGCAGGGGCTGTTGCACTTGTAATTGTTCAGCTCATAATGGTCTGTGTAGCATTAATTATTATAAAATGCAGATTCACCTCGAAAATACAGCTGGTGATGTCAGCAAATTATCTTGTTATACATTTTCTGTTTCTTATTGCAATATATCTTGAAAACAAGCTGTATTTTGTGCCTGATCCCGAAGGTGTGTTATACACCGGATATGCAAAATGGGCGAGTCTGGTTTATGTAATAATGCAGATTTTTGCCCTTTGCTTCTTCTGCCTGATGATAGCTCAGGGCGCTATGGATAAAAAGCTCACCGTTATGAATACGGGATTTATAGGTTTCACTCACCAAGTCATTTTCTGGGTGGCAGGCTCAGGCCTCGGCACATTGATTAACGGCATTGTGCTTCTTGTCTGCGGCGGCGTCTTGCTGTTTGTAAATCTTAAAATAGCAAAAAGCAAAAAGCAGGGAACAGACCCACTTTCCGTAAATGTCGGAAAGGAGGTCGAAGCAGATGAAAAATAAAAAGTTAAGTCTTGTTTTGATTTTGGTAATCGTTTTTCAGCTTGTGCTTATAATCACCCCACCGATTTATGAAAGTATAGCCTTTTCAAGATGTGAAAAGTACGGCAAGGAATACAAAATCCGGATACCCTCACTTCAGATTGATATTTTTGATTCGGAAAACGAAGAAAATTACATGTATATCAATATAAGAAATTACTATGATGACCTTTCTGTTGTCAAGGATGAAATCGGATTTATGCTGAATGAAAAAGGCTTCTGTGTTTATGACCTTTACGGGAACAATAAAGATAAGTATGTTGACTCGGTGAAAAAGGAATTTTTATACGGAAGAGGCTATGTTGAAAGCGAAGTGATGCTTTCTGACGGAGTCACTTTTGAGGGCTTAGCAGAGTATCTGAATAAAAAAACGGGAAATATTTATCATGACGAGTATTATTATAATGAATACTTTTATTTTGATTTTCTCGAGAGCTACGGAATTGAAGCGTATATAACTGTTAAGGTTTACGGCGGTGTTATGATTAAAGAGGCTCTTTACATTGACGGAGAAAAGGTGCTTGAGTTCAATAATTAAAAGCTGTATCATAACAGACCTATTAAAAAAAAGTGACAATTTTTTTACAAATATTTACTTTCACATTTAAAGTGATATAATACCTTCCATGTCATTATAGTATATATGGAAGGTATTTTTTATATATTCAGAGGTAACTAAAAATGAAAAAAAGATATAAAATTCTGATTCTTTTTGCAGTGGCCGGAATTTTTGGCGGAGTTATCGGTGAAGGCTTCGGGGTGATGGAAAACTATCCCGATTACGATCTTTTCCTTCAGGCACTTGCAGGTGTAATCGGTGTGGCTCTGGGATACTATCTCACTGTCGCTCTTAATAAGCCGAAGACAAAGAATGAATACACCTTTACAGTGTTCTGTGCTCTTTGCGTTTCGGGCACCATTATCGCAATCAAAAAGTTTGTGCAGTTTTTTGCTGATTTTTATCTTGGCTCCGATCTTCTTCACTGTCACACCGTTGAGGACGACCACTGGCTTTTCCGTGTTTTCGGTTTCGGCATGAGCCCTTATGAGCAGCGCCCGCTTTTAGACACCGATGAGGACTTTGCAGTTTCTATCATCTTTTCGCTTCTTGCAACGGCAGTGCTTTATTTTTATCTTCGTCTTAAAAACAAAGATGTTTTCGCAAAAGGAAAAAGAGATTTTGCTTTTTCTGTCAGAAGAATACCTGAAAATATAAAATCCAAAGTTACTCTCGAAATTGAAAAAATGAAAAATGACTGCAGCATATGGGATTTCATCCTGTGGTGGGGAACAAGAGCAGTTATGCTTTATGCCTTCATCGTGATGGAAAACCGTGCGGAAGCGACTCTGCTTTCTGCAAATCTTGTGGGAACCTTTGCCATAACACTTGTTCATTTTATTCTTCCGAGAAACACGGCTCTTGCAAAGGTAAGCTACAAGACACAGACTCTTATCACTATGATTGTTTTCCTCGGCTCATGGTGCGGCAATTATGTGGGGGTGTACAATATAACACCCAGATTCGATCTGTTCCTTCACTTCATTTCAGGCTATCTTTGTGTTATGGGAGGATACTATATTGCTCTGACCCTCATTAAGCCTGAAAATAAAAAGCAGATTTTTCTTGTGTCCTTCTTCGCCTTCTGCTTCTCATTTTTCATCATTCCCTTCTGGGAGGTTTCCGAATTTATCGGCGACTTTATCTGGGGCACAGACAATCAGGGCTTCTATTGGGGACCGACAGACGACAGCTTTTTCTTCAAGGTTTTCGGTCACGGAATCGGCAACACAAAGCTTTATTATCTGTTTGACACTGTCTATGATATGCTTCTTGCGGCGGTGACAACGGTGCTCACCTTCATCGGTCTGTATCTGGGGCTTAGCCTTAAAAACAGGCAAAAGGAAGCATGCACCAGCGAAAGCAAAAAGCATAACGGAGAAAATGTGATTGTTACCTGTTGACAATTTTTGGAAACCGTGATAATATATCTGTACAATGTGAATATCTAAAGGGGAGTAGCTCACAGTTGCAAATCAACACCCGCCACACGGCTGGTTTGCAAGCCCATTCAGGTAGCAAGACCTTTAACAGAGTTTCTCTGTTAAAGGTCTTTTTTAATAAACAAGCAAAAACAGGAAAAAATATTAAAAACATGAAAGGAAACATGACATGAAGCATTATCTTCAATCAGCAGAAGAAGTTTTTGAGCATGTATCTTCAACCGAGCAAGGCTTAAGCGAAGCAGAGGCTGCCGCAAGACTTGAGAAAAACGGTAAAAACAAGCTCGACGAAGGCAAAAAGAAAACAATGTTCAAAAGGGTTATCGAACAGCTTTCTGATCCGATGATCATCATTCTTATCGTTGCTGCAGTTGTTTCGGCAATCACAGAGTGGTTTGAGGCAGGCGGCTTTGTCTTCCCCACAGACACAGTTATTATTCTTGTGGTTGTTATCATCAACACAGTTCTCGGCGTTCTTCAGGAAAGCAAGGCCGAGGCCGCCATTGAGGCGCTGCAGGAAATGTCTGCCGCAACAAGTAAGGTTATCCGTGACGGTAAGCTTGTAAGCGTCAAAAGTGAAGACCTTGTTGTGGGTGATGTTGTTGTGCTTGAAGCAGGTGACGCTGTTCCCGCTGACTGCCGTATTTTTGAATGTGCAAGCATGAAAATTGAAGAAGCAGCTCTGACAGGTGAATCAGTGCCCGTTGACAAGCTTATTGCAGTTCTCAAGGGCGGAGAAAATGCAGAGGTGCCTCTCGGTGACAGAAAGAACATGGCATACATGGGCTCAACCGTTGTTTACGGCAGAGGCAAGGCAGTTATTGTCGGCACAGGCATGAACACCGAAATGGGTAAAATTGCCGATGCTATCGCACAGGCAGAAGAGGGTCAGACTCCTCTTCAGATAAAGCTTTCACAGCTTTCAAAAATTCTTACATGGCTTGTTCTCGGCATCTGCGTTTTCATTTTTGCATTCCAGGCAATTATGGCATATGTGAACACAGGCAGTGTAGATATTCATGTCTTTCTTGACAGCTTCATGGTTGCAGTTTCTCTTGCAGTTGCTGCTATTCCCGAAGGTCTTGCAGCGGTTGTTACAATCGTTCTTTCAATCGGTGTTACCAACATGTCAAAGAAGAATGCAATCATCAGAAAGCTCACTGCTGTTGAAACTCTCGGCTGTGCACAGATTATCTGCTCTGACAAGACAGGTACACTTACACAGAACAAGATGACAGTTGTTGACCATTACGGTGACAACGAAAATCTCATTGCTACAGCCATGGCGCTTTGCTGTGACGCTGAAATCGACAGCGAAGGCGCTGTTACAGGTGAACCCACAGAGGCAGCTCTTGTAAACTATGCTTATTCGCTGGGCTTTAACAAAAATGATCTTGTAAGGGCAAATCCCAGAATCGGTGAGGCTCCCTTTGATTCAGGCAGAAAGATGATGTCAACAGTGCACGACTCAGCTGACGGCATTGTTCAGTATACAAAGGGTGCTCCCGACGTTATTCTCGGCAAGTGCACACAGGCTCTTGTTGACGGAAAGGTTGTTCCCTTCTCTGATGAGCTTCGTGAGAAGGCTCTTAAGGATAACAAGAGAATGGCTGACAAGGCTCTTCGTGTTCTTGCTGTTGCAGAAAGAATATACACATCTGCACCCTCAGACTTTGCCCCCGAAGCACTCGAACAGGACCTTATCTTCATCGGTCTTACAGGTATGATTGACCCGGTTCGCCCCGAGGTTAAGGCTGCAATTGAAGAATGCCGTATGGCAGGCATCACACCTATCATGATCACAGGCGACCATAAGGATACAGCTGTTGCAATTGCTATGGAGCTGGGCATTATAGAAAGTGCTGAAAATGCAATCACAGGCGCACAGCTTAACGAAATCAGCGACGAGGACTTCGCAGAAAAGGTTGCACAGTTCAAGGTTTATGCACGTGTTCAGCCTGAGCACAAGACAAGAATTGTCAACGCATGGCGTGCAAGAGGCATGATCACTGCAATGACAGGTGACGGCGTCAACGACGCTCCCTCAATCAAGAGTGCAGACATTGGTGTCGGTATGGGTATCACAGGCACCGACGTTACAAAGAATGTTGCTGACATGGTTCTTGCTGACGACAACTTTGCAACAATCGTTTCTGCCGTTTCAGAGGGCAGAAGAATTTACGATAACATCAGAAAGGCAATTCAGTTTCTTCTCGGCTCAAACCTTTCAGAGGTTCTTTCAATCTTCATTGCAACGCTTCTCAACTTCACAATTCTCAAGCCTGTTCATCTTCTGTTCATCAACCTTGTAACAGACAGTATTCCTGCTCTTGCACTCGGTCTTGAAAAGCCTGAAAGAGATATCATGCAGAGAAAACCCAGAAAGAGCAATGAGGGCGTGTTCGCCGGCGGTATGGGCTTTGATGTTTTCTATCAGGGTGCACTCGTTACTGCACTCACTCTTGCAGCATTCTTCATTGGTGAATTCCTTGAAACAGGTCACTGGCAGTTCACAAACATCACAGAGTGTAAGGAAGGCATGACAATGGCGTTCCTCACAATGAGTATGTGCGAAATCTTCCATTCCTTCAACATGCGCTCACAAAGAGGCTCTGCAATTGCAATGAGCTTCGGCCAGAAGTCACACAATGTCGTGCTTTACGGCGCAATGGTGCTTTCACTGGTTCTTACAACAGCAATAATTGAAATTCCCTTCCTTGCAGATATGTTCGAGTTCACACACCTTGACTTCAAGGCATATGCAATTTCAGTCGGTCTTGCATTCCTTGTAATTCCCATTGTTGAAATTGTCAAGGCAATTCAGAGAGCAATTTCGAAGAAGAAGGAAAACTGATAAATAAAAAAAGGGGATGTAAAAAAACTCGTTTTTTTACAGCCCCTTTTGTTTTTTGCTGCAAGGTCACCTCAGTTATTGTCGCCCTATCTCACTGACACTGTCAACAATTTTCTGCACACATTCCTCAGCAGTGAGCCCTTCGCAGTCAGCTGTGATATGGGCATACCTTTCATAAAGCGGCTCTCTTTCAGCCATCAATTCGGCAACCGTTGTGCCTTTTTTCATTGCAACGCCCCGTGTATGTATGTTTTTAAGCCTTTTTTCAAGCTCCCTGAGGGGAGTTTTTATATACACGACAATTCCGTTTTCGCTGAGCTTTTCCATTGCTTCTTTTCCGTAAACAGCACTTCCGCCTGTAGCAATGACAGATGATGTGAACTGTGTTTTTGCAATCACTCTGTTTTCAATGTCGATGAAAGAATCAATTCCCTCTTTTTCTATTATATCGCACAGACTGCAGGAATACTCCTTCTGAATGAGCAGATCCGTGTCAACAAAATCCATCAGAAGTGATTTCGCAACAAGCACACCGACGGTGCTTTTTCCCGTTCCGGGCATACCAATAAGAACAATATTTTTCATTTGTGCCCTTTCCTTTCATAAAGTGACGTTATGATAGCACAAAATGCTGCATAAAGCAACCCGAAAAAATGAATATTAATACATTTCGAGGCATAATATTGAATATTTTGCAAATTAATTTAACAAGATACGGATATACTCTTGACAAGAGGTGTCAAAATATTATAAAATGATTATTAATATAAGGTTATGTGGATAATCTTAAAAATTTACAAACGGAGGAAAGACACAATGAAAAAGATTCTCGCAATCGTTCTTGCTGCTCTCATGCTCTTCTCACTTGCTGCATGCGGCGGTGAAAAGGCAACAGACGGCAACGCTTCAGACGGAAATGCTCCCGTTAAAGCAACAACAATGACAATGGGTACAGGCGGCACAGGCGGTACATATTACGCATACGGCGGTATCCTCGGCAGCTTCATCAAGGCTGCAACAGGAATCAACGTTAACGTAGTTTCCACAGACGGCTCAAAGGCTAACATCATCAACATCGACGCAGGTAACTATCAGCTCGGTACAGTTCAGTCTGATGTTATGGCATATGCTTGGGCAGGCTCACGTACATTCGAAACAGAAGGCGCTATGGATTCATTCCGTGTTATCGGCGGCCTTTATGCAGAAGCTGTTCAGCTTATCACAATGGATCCCGCAATCAAGGAAGTTGAAGACCTTAAGGGTAAGAAGGTTTCAATCGGTGCTCCCGGCTCAGGCGTATATTTCAACGCTATGGACGTTCTTGAGGCTGCAGGTCTTACAGAAGAGGACATCGAACCTCAGTATCAGTCATTCAACGACTCAGCTGACGCTCTTAAAGACGGTAAGATCGACGCTGCATTCATCGTTGCAGGTGCTCCCACACCGGCTATTCAGGAGCTCGCAAACACAAAGGGTGCATACCTTGTTCCCATCGACGGCGAAATTTCAAAGAAGCTTATGGAATCCTCACCCTACTACACAGAATATAAGATTCCTGCTGAAACATATAAGGGCCAGACAGAAGACGTAACAACAGTTACAGTTAAGGCTACTCTTATCGTAAGCGCATCAGCTTCTGAAGAAGATGTATACAACATCGCAAAGGCTATCTTCGAAAACGGTGAAGCTATCACAAACGCACACGCAAAGGGTGCAGAGCTTTCAATCGAAAATGCAACAGAAGGTATGACAGCTCCCTTCCACGCAGGTGCTGCTAAATACTTTGCAGAAAAAGGCGTAACAGTCGAAACAAAATAATCATTGCTTCTCATTTTATCGGCTGCAGTCGAACAAACTGCAGCCTGTTTTTTACTTTGACTTTTTTATAAGGAGGTTATTATGGCACTTTTTAAGAAAAAAGATAATGTAGAACCAAAAGTTGCTCCTGAATTTCAGGAAGCCATGAGTGTCGACGACGTTATGAAAAAGTTTGACCGTGAGTCCAATGTCCGTGTCTGGGAAGGTTTTCCGAAAATTATAGTAACATGTATTCTTGCGGCATTCTCTGTTTTCTGCATATATGTAACTCTGTTCTCAAGTATGCTCGACGAGGTAAGACTTACGAGTTTTATGGCTTTCATCACATTTATCGGATTCCTTGTGTTCCCTGCAAAAAAGGGTAAGCAAAGGGTTAATTACATACCGTGGTATGACTATATTTTTATGATTGCAGGTTCAGGTGCATTCCTTTACTATGCTTTCTTTGCAAAAGAAATCGTTCAGAGATTCAGAATCACACCCGTTGAGGTTATCATCGGTGTTATCGGTATTATCTGTATCGCTGAGCTCTGCCGCAGAAGCGTAGGTCTGCCGATTCTTGTTGTTGCAGGTGTGCTTCTTGTTTATGCTCTTGTCTGGGGCTTGCATAACCCCGACTTCAAGAGCCGTGTTGTTGAATGTGTCAGAGTGCTTTTCTATTCAAAGGAGGGCGTTCTTTCAACTCCCGTTAATGTTTGCTCGAAATTCATTGTGATGTTCATAATTTTCGGTGCATTCCTTGAAAAAACAGGTATTGCAGATTTCTTTATCAACATTTCAAATGCCGTTGTCGGACGCTTCTCCGGCGGTCCCGCAAAGGTTGCTGTTGTTGCATCAGCGCTTGAAGGCATGGTATCAGGCTCATCCGTTGCCAACACAGTCGGCTCAGGTGCTGTCACAATCCCTCTCATGAAGCGCACGGGCTACAAGCCTGAATTCGCTGCTGCTGCAGAAGCCTCAGCCTCAACAGGCGGTCAGATCATGCCCCCGATTATGGGTGCTGCTGCATTCCTTATGGCTGAAACTATCGGCGAATCCTATTCAAGCATTGCACTCAGAGCTATTCTTCCTGCTGTTCTTTATTTTGCAGGTGTTTTCATTGCAGTTCATCTTGAAGCAAAGAAGGAAGGCCTCAGAGGTCTTACCAAGGAAGAGCTTCCCAAGCTTATTCCCTTGCTCAAGCATTTTTATCTGATGCTTCCCCTCGGTGTTCTCATCATTCTTGTCGGTCTTAATCTTTTCACACCGGCTTTTGCAGCTGCTGTTGCTATTTTCTTTGTTATTGTTGTCGGTCTTATCAACCACTTTTTCAACAAAGAACATTTCCTCACACCCAAGCGTTTTCTTGAATGTCTTGCTGCCGGCGGACAGGGTATGATCACTGTTGCTGCAGCTTGCGGCATTGCAGGCGCAATTGCAGGTCTTATCACTGTTACAGGCCTTGCAAGAACAATCATTGACGGTGTTGTTGCACTGGCAGGCGATCAGATTATTATCGCTCTGTTCTTGACAATGCTTTGCTGCATCGTTCTAGGTATGGGTGTTCCCACAACCGCTAACTACTGCATCATGGCAGCAACCTGCGCACCGATTCTTGTAACAATGGGTGTTCCCAAAATTGCGGCACATTTCTTCGTTTTTTATTTCGGTATCGTTGCTGACCTTACACCGCCCGTTGCACTTGCTGCTTACGCCGGTGCGGCTATAGCTCAGGCTAACCCGATGAAAACAGCAGTCACGGCCACGAAGCTTGCAATCGGAGCCTTTGTTGTTCCCTATGTATTCGCCCTGAGCCCCTCAATGCTTTTCATTGACACAACTCTCTTCGATGTTGTTCTTATCTGTATAACTTCAATCGTCGGTATATTCGGTGTTTCAGCGGCGTTGGAAGGCTATCTGCTTCGTAAAATGGCGTGGTATGAACGAATACTCAGCGTTATCGGCGGTCTGCTGCTGATTTATCCCGGCCTTCTGACAGACGGTATAGGTATTGCTCTTGTGGCAGCTGTCTTTGTGATTCAGTTTATCAAGAAAAAGGCAGTGCCTACACAGGCAGTTGTTGCATCATAATTAAAAAGTGAGGGGCTGTAAAAAAAGTGCAGACCGCATAAAGCAAGATAGATAAAGGGTTTCTTTCGGTTTTAACTGCCAAAGAAACCCTTTAAAAGTATAAAAATCATTACAAACAGACAAAAACTGCGTTTTTGTGTTTTATGCTATAAACAAACCTCGCCCTCGGAGTACCTTCGTACGCCGTCGGGTAACC
>JAZSHL010000063.1:0-10067 GCA_045533205.1 Acutalibacteraceae bacterium
AGTTTTTATTGAGATATTTTTCGTTTAAAGGAAATGATAAAACTCCCGTAATACTCGCGTATTTCGGGAGTTTTTCGTAATGTTTAAGCGGAAAAGAGCCAATAAAAACCTTAACTTCCTTATGAAGTGCCGCCCAAAGGATTGCTGAGTTTTTTATACTTTTATTTGCCGAAGGCAAATTCTTGACTACTAGCTACTGACTACTATCAAAGTGCTTTCACAAGCTCCTTGAACATTGTTCCTCTCTGCTGATAATTCTTGAACATTCCCCATGAAGCGCAGGCAGGGGAGAGAAGACAGCAGTCGCCCTCTTGTGCTGCCTCGGCAGAAAGCGTCACTGCTTGTTCAAGAGATTCGGCAAAGCAGTAATCTGAAAAGCCGATTTTGTCGCAGGCAGCGGCGATGTTTTCTTTAGTCTGGCCGATAAGAATGAGCTTTCTCACCTTTTCGGGGAAACGGCTGACCCACTCGTCATATTCACTCTTTTTGTCATACCCGCCCGCAATTAGAACTGTTTTTGAGGGCATTGCATCGATGGCCTTGATTGCTGCGTCGGTGTTAGTACCCTTTGAGTCGTTATAATATTTAACGCCCTTTTTTTCACACACAAATTCAATTCTGTGTTCAACCGCTGTGAAGCGTCTTACAGCTTCTCTGATTGTGTCAAGGGGAACACCGAAGCTCATTGTGATTGCCGTTGCAGCCATGATATTTTCATAGTTGTGAAGACCTACAAGGTTGGTTTCTTCCGTGCGGATGAACAGAGTGCTTTCACCTTTTTCGGCAATATAGATGCCGCCGTCTTCATAATAAAGTCCGTCATCAAGTTTTCTTTGTGACGAGAAGAAAACAGGTTTGCATTTCAGCGTTTTTCCGAATTCACGCAGTACACTGTCTTCAAAATTGAGAACACAGAAGTCATTTTCGTCCTGATTTTTCGCAATGGATTTTTTCACATTCTCATAGTTTTCCATTGTCTTGTGTCTGTCAAGGTGGTCGGGAGTAATATTGAGAATTGCTGACACCTTCGGCTTGAAGGTGAGCATTGTTTCAAGCTGGAAGGAGCTGATTTCTGCAACGGTTGCGCCCTTTTCTTTTGATGTGAGAGCAAGACCCGTGTAAGGAATTTCAATGTTGCCCACAAGCAGGGTATCCTTATTCCACGCCTTCACAATTTCGTATGTAAGGGCAGTTGTGGTTGTTTTGCCGTTTGTGCCGGTGATGCCGATAACGCCGCCCTTGTCGTATCGGTAGGCAAGCTCGATTTCACTCCATACGGGAATCCCCTTTGCGATAACTGCTGCCATAACAGGTGTTTCAAGGGATACACCGGGGGATACAACGCAGACACTGATATCAAGAAGGTCTTTTTCGGTGATATCACCGAGAATGAACTGAACATTTTCCTTTTTGTCAAGTCTTTCAATGACACTGTCGATGTCAAGGTCAGTTTTTGAGTCATATATAACAAAAGCTTTTCCCAGCTGATGAAGCATATTAGCTGAGCATATGCCGCTTCTGCCGGCGCCGACGATAAGATATTTTTCCATTTTCACACCGCTTTCCTTGTTCATACAATGAACAGCCTTTAATTGCTGCCTTATATTCTATCACTATGCGGCAATTAAATCAAGGTTACAAACTAAATAGTATATTATTTTTACGGTTTTAATATTCCAAAATAGATAAACTGTTTTTAATTCTGTACAAAACAGGCTGATATTTTTTGTGTGATAGGTAAAAAGCAATGCTCTGTAATTGACTTTTGTCGACTTGAGTGTATAATTAGATGTGATATTAGAGAAAAAAGAGGATACTACCAATGGATTTCAAAAAAATACTTTCCGACAGGAGAGTTCCGTCTCCGACGCCGGAAAACATTATTGATCCGGATGGCAGGGCAATATTCGGAACCTTTGATAAGGAGTTCAGAAAAATGGACTTTCTTAAAATCAAGGGTCAGTCACCTGTGTTCCCTGACATTCTGAACAAGCAGAGACTTACGCTGTGGGAGGCTATTGAGGTTAACTTCAGGGATGCAATTTTTCTCACCGCCGTGTGCGACATGGGTATTACCATCACTGCGCTTACCTGCTTTTATGACAAGCGTAAGAAAAAGCTTACCTATTGGAAGCAGTCACCGAAGAAGAACGAAGTGAGGGTTTCGTATAATCTTCTTGACGGTGACACAACCGAATGCACACATAAGGACCTCAAAATCAAGTGCGTCAATCACTTCGAAAGAGGCAACGCATACATCTGTGGTGATGCCTTTGACAAAAACAAGGGCTTCATCAATTATGATATCGAGCTTGAGAAGGTGTCACTTCCCTCGGTTGTGAGCATTCCCTTCGGTGACAACAAGCCCCTTTATACACAAAAGGATCTTTTCAGAGCAAAAGGTTATATCGAAATCAACGGTGAGCGCTTTGAAGCAGATGAAGACAGCACTGCCATCATTGATGACCACAGAGGCTATTATCCCTACATAGCTCATTATGACTGGCTCACCACCATGGGCAAAAAAGAGATTAACGGCGAAATGAAATATTTCGGCTTCAATCTTACCCGCAATCAGTCTGTTGACCAGACAAACTATAATGAAAATCTTATCTGGTTTGAGGGCAGCACATCAAGGCTCACTCCCGTACGCTTTGAGCATCTGGAGTATAACAAGTGGAGAGTCAGAGATGATTACGGCATGGTTGACGTGACCTTTGACATTGCAGACAGGTTTATTCTCCGCATACCTGCAGTGGTTGTTGATGTCAAGTATCACATCACCTTCGGTGAAATCAGCGGATATGTCTGTGACGAGGACGGCAACAAATATATCCTTGACGGCATGATCGGTCTTGGAGAAGACAAGAGCCTGAGAATTTAAAAAACTGACCGTAAAACGGTTGTTTTGATAATTAATTAAGGAGGAACAAACATGAAACTTAAAAGAGCACTTTGCTTTATTCTTGCTGTAGTGATGGCCTTTTCTGTTATGCCTGTTGCTTTTGCAACAGAGGCTGATGAGGTTACAGGCTTCACACAGGAGGACTTCCTGACAGTTAAGGGAAGAAAAATGTATAATCAGAAGGGTGAGCACATCCAGCTCAAGGGTGTGAATCTCGGTGCATGGCTTGTCCGTGAAGACTGGCTTTGCCCTGACCATATTCCCGAAGGCGAGCAGTACGATGGCGAATATATCTACGATACTCTTGAAGAACGCTTCGGCAGAGAAAAGGCACAGGAGCTTCTTGAGCTCTATTACGAAAACTGGATCACAGAATGGGACCTTGACAATATCAAGGAAAAGGGCTTCAACTGTGTAAGAGTTCCCTTCTGGTACAGAAACTTCTATTATGACGACAACGGCACAAAAATTCTTGATGAAAACGGAGATTGGGATTTCTCAATCCTTGACTGGGTTATCGAGGAATGCACAGAGCGTGAGCTTTATGTCATTCTTGACATGCACGGTGCAGTCGGCTCACAGAGCGATGCCCCCCACAGCGGCAGAGCTTTTGCAGGCGCACAGCTTTATGAAAACAGCGAGCGTGGCGAAAGATACCGTGAATTGACAGATGAGCTCTGGAGAGCAATTGCAACAAGATATAAGGAAAGCCCCACAGTTGCAATGTACGACCTTCTCAACGAGCCCATGTGTGATGTTCAGTGCACAGAAATCGACAGAAGAATCAAGAATGAAATGATCTATTCACGCCTTTATGATGTTGTGCGTGAGGTTGACGCTGACCACATCATCACAATGGAAGCTATCTGGACAGGCTTTGCGCTTCCTCCCACATATCTCAAGGGCTGGACAAACATTGTTTATCAGGTGCATTTCTACAACAATTCAGACTTCATCTTCAACTTCTTCCTTCTTCTGACAATTGCACTTCATCCTAACGTACCTCTTATGGTCGGTGAATTCTATCCCCATCAGAAGACCACATGGAACAACTGCTTCAAGACAATGAACAATCTTGATTACAGTTGGATGCTCTGGACCTACAAGGCAACAGGCCACGGCATGTGGAGCTCCGATTGGTGCATGTACGGACATAAGGACGGCTTCTGGAGAGCAGACATCGCAAACGGCTCATATGAATCAATTGCTGAAGCATGGGGCGAAAGACTCCAGACTCAATATAACTTTGACGATACAGGTCACTACGACAAAAACGTAAAAGAACATCTTTAATAGTTAAAGGAGGCGCTCGCAGAGTGCCTCCCTTTTTTATGGTATATGGAGCTTTTCTGTTCAGACAA
Organism: Acutalibacteraceae bacterium; assembly: GCA_045533205.1. Taxonomy (GTDB): domain Bacteria; phylum Bacillota; class Clostridia; order Oscillospirales; family Acutalibacteraceae; genus UBA6857. Next base: position 4,267 of record JAZSHL010000063.1, read on the forward strand.
AGGTGTTTTGAAAGGGCTTTCATGCACAGCTCTTTGCAGTGCCTTCGATGCAGAGAACAGTTATAGACTGACTGCTGACAATGCAAAGGAAAGCCTGAATAATACAATTCTCAGACAGAAGCAGCAATAAGCACAATAATAGCAGCAAGCAAAAAAATAAGCTCATCCCGGACAGGATGAGCTTATGCTTTTGTCAGTTAATATCAGAGCTGTTCTGCTTCAGCAGCAGCACGCTGTTCACGGATGAAAGAGTAAATCGGTTCAAGCTTCTGCTTTGTCAGAGGATAGCCGAATCTCATGAGAACCCACACGCCTGTGTAAACTACAGCAGGGATAATTGTGCAGATAAACATGATCTTTTTACTTGTGTCGTTTTCTGTGATGAAGCCGTTGCCTGCGCTGTCAGCGTCATATTTTGCCCACTGGAGAAGGAAAAGGCCTGCACCGTCAGCGATTGTCTGGCCGAGTTTTCTTGAGAAGGTGTAAACAGCGTAAACAGCACTTTCGTTGCGGATGCCGGTTGTGTATTCCTGATAGTCAATAACGTCCATAACAACTGCCCAGCAGGTAAGGCTTACGAAGGTATAACCGAAGCCGATGAGAAGAAGAGCAGCCATAAACAGCCATGCAGGGAAAATGCCTGTTTCGGGATTCAGCTTATCAATGATGCTCTGATTGTTTGCACAGATTGCAAGAACGACAGAAGCGATTGCAGCGATGATTGAGAATCTGCCGCAAAGCTCTTTTTTGCCGAATTTCGCTGAAAGCTTCGGGGTGAAAAGAACAAGACAGACCATGGGAAGATAGTTGCATATTGTTCCCACAACGCCGAGATCTGTGTTTGTGAAATAGTTCTTATAAAGATAAGCGTTGAAGGAGTTGAACTGAAGCTGACCGCTGATAAGCACACCTGCAAGAGCAACAGTTACAAAGGGACGGGACTTGAGAAGGCCGAGATAGGTTTTCTTGAAGTCCATCTTGGGTTCGGGCTCTGAGGGAACTCTTTCCTTGGTGGTTTTGAAGCCGACAAGATAAGCAACAATAGAGAAAATGCCCATAAGCAGAGCGAAAATAAACATCTTATTTCCGTCAGCAATTTTGATGACCTCATTGGTCTGCGGGTCAATTGCCTTAACAAGCTCACCTGTTTTCGGGTCAGTTATCATTTTTGCCGAATAGATAACGAAGGGAGCAATAAGTGAAACAACTGCTCCGCCCACACCTGAGCCGATTGAACGGAAGGTTGAAAGAAGGTTTCTTCCGTTGGGATCATCGGTAATAACCGAGGCAAGAGAGCCGAAGGGAATATTCATACCGGTATACATCATGCCGTAGAAAACATATGTAATGTAACAGATAATGAGAAGAATCGTTGTGTTCTGTGTCATTCTGTCATAGGGCATGAAACACAGAATTGTGGAAACACCGAGAGGGATTGCTACCCATTTGAGATAGGGACGGAACTTACCATCCTTGTGAGGAGCCTTTTTAGCAACCATCGCACCCCAGATGGGATCGTTGATGCAGTCCCACAGACGGGTGATGATGAACATGATTGCAGCTGTCATCGGCTGAATTTTCAGAACGTCTGTCATGAAAATCTTAAGATAGCTGGAAATGTATGTCAGGTTAAACATGTTGCCCGCTTCGGCGACCGTGTAGCCTGCAGCTTCTTTTATGCCGATTTTATTCGGATGATTATTGACAGGCTTTTCTTTTTTGACTTTTTCTTTTGCCATTTCTTATTCTCCTTTGCAGAATTTTAATTCGATTGATGATTATTTATCAGCCGAAAAGACCTTCCTTGATTGTGATTTCACCGGCTTCAAAGCCTTTTTCGGTGATTGCTTCAATAAGAAGCTTGTCATCAACCTCGGTTTTCATTGTTGCTGTTGCAGTTTTTTTCTGAAGGTCAACCTTTGCTTTTGAAACGCCTTCAATGGCTGCGAGGGCATCTTCAACTGCCTTTGCACAGTGTGCACAGTGCATGCCTTCAACGTTGATAATTTTTTTCATGGCACTTCTCCTTTGAGGATATGATTAATATAATATATAGAATACACCAACCGAAAATAAAAAGCAATAAAAAAACATAAAAAGTCAGATGAGTTTGCAAGAAAAAGTCAGGCATAAAAGACTGTTGATAAACTGAAAAAAAGAGCTTTGTATATTTTGCTTAATTAACAAGGCGATGTTTTGTGAAAAAGAGCAAAAGATGAAAGAGATATGAAAAATAAACAAAATGTTTTGCCAAAAATGCTCAAAACGGCTTGACTTTTTTCGATTTTTATTGTACTTTTATTGGGTAGATGACTATTTATTTTAGCCATTATCCAATAACTGCGTTACATAACAGAACGCAATACTTTGAAAGGGGTTACCAAACCATGAAAAAAGAAATTAAAATTGCTCTTTCCGTGCTCGTTGCTCTGGTTGTTTTCCTCAGCGGTGTTGTTGTCGGCTCAACAAACGGACTTGTAGAGCTCACCGTTAACGGCGGAACACAGCAGACAGGTGCTACACAGCCCACACAGCAGACAGGTGCTACACAGCCCACACAGGCTCCTACACAGGCTCCCACTCAGGCTCCTACACAGGCACCCACTCAGGCGCCCACACAGGCTCCTACACAGGCTCCTACACAGGCTCCCTCAGAAGCTCCCTCACAGGCTCCTTCAGAGGCTCCCACACAGGCTCCTTCAGGCACATCAGTTCCTTCAACACCGGAAGAAGCTTGTGCAGCTTACAACAAGGCAATCAATGACTACAGAGCATATAAGGGTGTTGTAACTCTCCATAAGGTTGAAAACACTCAGGTTAACATCACAGATCTTCCCTCAATCGCTAAGCCCCTTGAAGGCACACTCAACAGCGTTATCGGCAACATCGTTAAGCCTATCGATGAAACCTTCACATTCGAAAACGGCGTTGACCAGCAGGATCCTAACAGACCTCTTGAGCACAAGATCATTCCCTGGGGCAGAGATGCTAAGGTTACAACTGCTGACGTTTCTTCAGCAACAGCAACAGCAAATGCTGACGGCGGCTACACAATCACTCTTCAGTTCGTTTCTGAAACATCAAGCTATGACGGAACAAACACAACAGATCCCGTTCACCACATGACAGCAATGGACCCCCTCAACCTTGCAACAATCAATGCAGATCCCATCAAGATCACAAGTGCTGAAATGACATATCCCGGTGCAACAACAAAGCTTACAGTTGACGCACAGGGCAGAATCATCAAGCTTGAAAACAAGCTTCCCCTTGAAGGTAAGGGTACAGGCGGCATGGGCCCCATCAAGGCTACAATCGGTCTTGGAGGCCAGATGGATTCCGTATACACAATGCAGTACGCATAATTTAACAAGCTATAAGGCTGCCACACTTTTGTGTGGCGGTCTTTTTTTGATTTAATCATAATTAAATCTATGATGATTTGCTCGCAAAGAATAAAAGCGAAGAGAAATTCAGTCTGAGCAACAAAATTGCTTAAAAGGCTTGACTTTTTTCGATTTTTATTGTACCTTAAATGATAGATGACTATTTGTTTTAGCCATTATTCAGATAACAGCGTTACATACTATGACGCAACACTTTGAAAGGGGTTACCAAATCATGAAAAAAGAAATTAAAATTGCTCTTTCTGTGCTTATCACCCTTGCAATTTTCCTTGGTGGTGTTGTTGTCGGTTCATCAAACGGAATCGTACAGCTCACAGTTAACGGTGGTACACAGCAGGTAAATGCAACACAGCCCACTCAGGCACCTACACAGCCCACTCAGGCACCTACACAGGCTCCGACTCAGGCTCCTACACAGGCTCCTACACAGGCTCCTACACAGGCTCCCACTCAGGCACCTACACAGGCTCCCTCAGGTGACACACCCACAACACAGGCACCTACACAGGCTCCCACAGGTACATCAGTTCCCGCAACTCCCGCTGAAGCTTGTGCAGCATACTGTAAGGCTGTTAACGATGCAAAGGCATACACAGGCAATGCAACAGTCCGCAGAATCGAACAGATCGATGTTGGCGTTGATAGCTGTTCAGTTCCCATGCTCCAGTCAGCACTTGACAGCGTTGTAAGAAGCTTCATCAAGAGCTCAGACGAAAGCTTTGAAATCGTTGGTGGCTCATACACAAATGACAGCGGTGAAACAAGAACAATGAACGACAGACTCTATCCGGGCGGAAGAAATGTTACAGTTGCAGAAGCAAACGTATCATCAGCAACAGCAGTTGCAACACCCGACGGCGGTTACACTGTTACAATCAAGTTCCCTGCTGAAACATCACAGTTTGACAACGGAACAGTTCTTTCATCACCCACAAACCATCTTACAGGTGTAGATCCTCTTGATCTTGCTACACTTGACCTCAGCCCGTTTGAAATCTTCACTGCTGATATGAACTATTCAGGCGCAACCTGCGATGCAACAGTCAACGCAGAAGGCAAGCTCACAAAGCTTCACATCAACCTTCCTCTTCAGGGAACAGGTACAGGCGGTAAGGGCCCTGTTAAGCTTGAAATCGGTGTCAGCGGTTTCATGGATACAACCTTCGAAATCACTTACAAATAATTTTTGACACAATTACATAGGGCTGTCTTTATGGCAGCCCTTGCTTGTTAATGGAGATAATGTTTTTATAAGGAGAAACGGTTATGAAAAAATTAGGTGCAGTTCTTGCTTTAGGTGCCGCAGCAGGCGCATCATTTTATGCTGCAAATCACTATCTGCACAAGGCCCTTATCCACAGAGATTTCACAATCCCTGCTGGCGTTTCGAAATTCATCAGCGAAACCGACGAAAGCGATCTGAAAGAGCTCTATAACGCAGGTATGCAGTGGATTACGGACTATGGTTATGAAATCCATCACATGGTTAATGACAGAGGACAGAAGCTTCAAGGCTACCTTATGAAGCCTCAAAAGCCTTCTGATGTCTATGTTTTCGGCTCCCACGGCTACAGAAGTGACGGCAAGGGTGAATGGTGCTATTTTGCAAAGCATTATGTTGAGGAGCTCGGCTTTAACCTTTTCTTTGTTGACCATCAGGCAGCGGGCGAAAGTGAGGGTGAGTTCATCGGCTTTGCTTCCCATGAGTCAAAGGACTGCCTTAAGTGGCTCAGCTATATGACTGAGAGCTTCGGTGAAGATATTCAGATTATCCTTCACGGAATTTCCATGGGTAGTGCAACTGTTATGCTCATGAGCGGAAATGATAAGCTTCCCGCCAATGTTAAATTCACAATCGCAGACTGCGGATACACATCTGCACTTGACGAATTTAATTATAAAATTGACACACTTAAGCTTCCATTCAAGCCGTTGGTGCCTGCAATCTGTGCCATAAACAGAAAGAAGGCAGGCTACGATTTCCAAAAGGACACAAATGCACTTGATGCTGTTAAAAACGCAAAGGTACCCATGTTGTTTATCCACGGTGATAAGGATAACTTTGTGCCGACATATATGGTATACCTTCTTCATGATGCCTGCAGCTCTCAGCACAAGGATATCTTCATTGTTCGCGGTGCAGACCATGCAAAGAGCTATCATGTTGACAAAAAGGGCTACGAGGCAAAAATGGACGAATTTATCTCAAGGTTTATTGCTTGAAGCAAATTATAAAAAAGGACAGAGCAGATGAAGGGCGGCACTTCACAAGGATGTTAAGCCTTAAAATTCGCTGTTTTTGCACATAACTGCGTTAAAAATGCTCGAAATCCGCAAGGATTTCTGCGCTTTTCGCCTTGTTCTGCATCAAAACCATCTGAATTTTAAGGTGCT
>JAZSHL010000045.1:0-4466 GCA_045533205.1 Acutalibacteraceae bacterium
CTGTGTCGGGGATCATACCCTTAATAGCCTTTGTCATTACGAATTCGGGCTTTTCCTTGATGAGGGTTGAATACTTAACCTTCTTCATGTTACCGATGTAGCCTGTGTGATGATAGTACATTTTCTGATCGAGCTTCTTACCTGTGAGAACAACCTTATCAGCGTTGATAACGATAACATGGTCGCCACAGTCAGCGTGGGGAGCGAATGTAGCCTTGTGCTTGCCTCTGAGAAGCTCAGCTGCCTTTGCTGCTACATGTCCGAGATGCTTACCTTCAGCATCAATTACATACCACTTACGAGTGATGTCGCCTGCTTTGGGCATATAAGTTGACATATCTGTTTACCTCCAAATAATATTTTGTCAAATTGCCTTGATATATTATCACAAGGTCGGAGATATGTCAACACCTTTTTTGCAATTTTTTAATTTACATTTTACTTGCTTCGTTTTTCTTCGTTTTTCTTCTGTTTTAATATGATTTGCTAACTTATGATTTTTTATTTTTGCAGTAAAAATAGCGGTTTTTCTGTGTCTGATACCGTTAGGAGAGGGTGTAGCCCTGCCTTCTCCCACAGAGAATATAGCCAAACGAAGCCGGACGAGATAATCGGGACGGCACATAGACCGTCCCCTACAGATGAATGAATTGCAATGCAAAGCATTACATCCCTGACTACTGACTACTGACTACTGACTACTAACTACTGACTACTTCACCTCAGCCCTTAGCCCTAAAAAAGCACCCTCCCGGGTGCTTTTTTATCACTTTGTAAGCTCGTAGGTATCCTGAGCGATGAGAAGCTCTTCATCGGTGGGGATAACAAGCAGCTTGAGAGGTGACTCCTCTGTTGAAATTTCGATTTCCTGACCTCTTACGCTGTTGGGTGCTTCGTCAATTGCTGTGCCCATAAAGCCGAGCTTTTCAGCAACTGCAGTGCGGTAGTGGGGGTTGTTTTCGCCGATACCGCCGGTGAAGACAACTGCATCAACGCCACCCATTGCAGCAGCAAAGCCGCCGATATATTTAACAAGCTGATGGCAGAGCATTGCTTCAACAAGCTGCGCTCTCTTGCAGCCGCTCTTTGAACGACCTTCGATTGTTCTGTTGTCGCTTGTTGCTGTGCCGGGAATTTCGTTGAAATCTTCGTCATACTCTGCTGTAAGGCCGAGCATACCTGACTTCTTGTTGAGAATGTTGTCAACCTCTTTAGCTGTGAGGTTTTCTCTTTCGCAAAGAACTGCAATGATTGCAGGGTCGATTGAGCCTGAGCGTGTACCCATCATGATACCCTCAAGAGGAGTAAGGCCCATTGTTGTGTCAAAGCACTTGCCGCCCTTGATTGCTGAAATTGATGAGCCGTTGCCGAGATGGCAGGTAACAATCTTAAGTTCATCTGCGTTGTACTTGCCGGGATACTTCTTCATAAGGAAGTCTGTTGTTCTTGCGCTTACATATCTGTGGCTGGTACCGTGGAAGCCGTAGCGTCTGATACCGTGCTGGAGATAGTATTTATAGGGAAGAGCGTACATATAAGCATAGTCGGGGATTGTCTGATGGAAGGCAGTGTCAAAAACAGCAACCTGAGGAATACCCTTCATGATTTCCTCACATACTTCAATACCCATAAGGTTTGCAGGGTTGTGAAGAGGGCCGAGGGGGATACACTTTCTGATTGCAGCCTTGACATCCTCTGTGACAACAACACTGCCGCTGAATTCCTCACCGCCGTGAAGAACTCTGTGGCCGACAGCAGAAATGTCGTTCATTGACTCGAGAACGCCGTTTTCCTTGTCGGTGAGTGTTTCAAGAAGAATGGTGATTGCGTCATGATGGTCCTTTGCTTCAACAGCCTTTTTGTCAAGCACCTTGACCTCTTCGCCGTCCTTGTCGATTTTGTGTGTAAATGTGCAGGCTGTGCCGATCTGTTCAAAAATACCCTTTGCGAGAACCTTTGCTTCGGGCATTTCAAAAACCTGATACTTAAGTGATGATGAACCTGCATTGATGATTAATTCTTTAAAGCTCATTTTTTTTGCACCTCTCAATTTTTTCGATTGCGATTTTTAATCCGTTTCAAAATCGCACTAACCTGATCATTATATCACACTTTTTTTCACTTTTCCACACTGAAAACACTTTTTTTGAACTTTTTAGAAAAAACTTCATGACTATATATTTTTTTAAAGCACTTTTTCCGTTGACAGTCAATCATTCTATAATGTACAATATAACAAACAGGTGGCAACAGCCCCTTCAAGGAGTGATAGCATGACGGTGAATTCCGGGCTTAACAATAAAATTACGCTCACGCAAAACGAAAAATCCGACACCGACGGAAAAACCTTTTTCCGAAAAAAAGACAGGGAGAAAAAAATCTCCCCAAGAAAAGAAAGACGGGCCGATGTGGGAAAAATTGTGAAAATTACAGCAGGCGTTGTTCTTTCCCTTTTCATTCTTACTTGCAGTGTTCTTATCTATGTTTTGTCAACTCAGAATGTTGTCTGGCATGAGGACATGGATCCTGTCTTTTACATTGAAAAGGAAAAGCTTTTATGCGCGGACCTTTCAAGACCCGACAAAATTCCCCTTTCCGTCACATCAGACAGCAGCTTCAGCGGCAATACAGAGCTTGACTCCTTCTGCCTGAGCGACGACAAAAAGCATCTGATTTTCACAACTGATTTCAAAGAGATTGACAAATATTACACCGTGTCATATGACCTTATGTATTTCAACCTTGAATTCCCGGAAAACGGATGTGCTTGTCTTGCTGAGGATATCACATCATATTCCGTCAACGACAGCTTTGACAGCCTGACCTATGTTAAAAATGAAAACGGCGTTTCCTGCCTTTATCAGTCTGATTTTTACGGCAATGAGGAGCTTGTGTGTGAGTCCTTCGGCACTTATCAGCTTTGCTTAAGCAATAACAGGCTTCTCTATTCAGACAAAAACAGTGATGTTTATCTGAAGGTTTACGGAGAAAGACCCCTGCTTCTTTCTCACAGGGCAGTTGCCGTATATGCCGATGATGACTTCAGTGAATTCATTCTCTGCAGCGAAGAGGGCGAGCTTTTCAGAATGACCGATGACAAGCGTAAAACTGTCATATGCGAAAACGCAGCCTATGAAAGCTACCGCAAAGGCATTTTTCCCGAATTTTCTGACGCAGCCGGCTTTTACATCACCTCAACCGAAAGCTATAGCATTGCAGACTTTGTTACGGACGACATGCTCAGCACCGACAAAAGGATGCGCTACACCGACGAGGGCTATGAAGCAAAGCTCATGCGTGACGCCATCAGAACATCGCTCATCAGAGCAGACGGCAGCCCTGTCACATTTTCTCTGAACGGCATTTTCTATTACGACGGTGAAAAATCCTATTCCGTGGCAGAAAATGCAACAACCTTTTCATGTGCACAGGCTCTGGCAGACGGAGAAAAAAGAAACGATATCCTGCTTTACACAAAGCTTGACAACATTGATGACCTGAAGGTCAGAATGAGTGAGCTTGATGAGGAAGCAGCATATCTTCTTAACATGGGTGAGCTGACAAAAATAAAGAACAGCAGCTCTGAAATTTTTCTGGCAGTTAAAAACACTTATAATCAGAAGCTCAACGCCGATCCCTACCGTGTTGAAGGCTGCAGCTATGATGAAAAAACGGAAAAGCTTTTTCTTTCCGTTGAGAAAAGCAGCAACACACCGGACAGCGGCACAAGCTCCCTTGCCCATGTTTATCACAGTCAGCTGACAAACGGCACAGCTTCTGAATTTATACTGACGGATAAAAACATCTGCGAAGGCCGCCTTTATCCTCTTTCAGACGGCAGAAAGGCATATCTTAAGCCCGAGGCAGAAAAAGAAGGCTCCTTCTGCCTTTACGCCGACGGAGTTAAGGTGTGTGAGGGCATAAGCGCATATGCAGAATATGATAGCGTTTCACAGTCACTTCTCCTTTGCAGTCTGACCGATGAAGAAGGCAATGCTGTCTATTCTCTTTTAAAAGGAAACGAGCTTCTTTCCTTCAGCTTGAATGAAGCTTCCGATGATTCTGCCGCTCTGCTGACCGAAAAAGGGAATGTGCTTGTCCGGCAGGGCAACAGCCTTCACCGTGTTAAAAAAGATTCCCTTGTTCAGTGGAAAAACGACTGCAGCGCTCTTGTTATTCCCCTCGCACCTGAGGCGCTTGCCTCAAACAGAAACACAGATCTTTTCTTTATTGATGATATAGGGTAACAATAACAACCCTGACCTGATAAGAGTCCAACAAACGCCGACATCCCATAAGGCAGCATTTCTTTAAAATGTGAAATAATTTCACAATAACGCGTTAAAAATCACCGATATGCGTCAGCATTATCGGTGATTTTCGCCTTTTCTTGCAAAGCTATTTCGCATTTTAAAGTGCTTCGCAGTTTCGTAAGAAATGAAAATTTCTTGTATTGAAGCCACAAA
>JAZSHL010000107.1:0-3136 GCA_045533205.1 Acutalibacteraceae bacterium
CGACTTGCATGTGTTAGGCACGCCGCCAGCGTTCGTCCTGAGCCAGGATCAAACTCTCTAAAAATTGTATTACAACACATCTCTGTGTTCCAATCATTTTCAGAGCTTGTTCGCTCATTTACGTCTTTTGCTGACGTTTAAATCATACTTCGCTATTTTAGCTTCCGTATTACTGTTTGAAAAGTACTTTTTAAAACTCTTCTGATGGTCTTTTAACCATCGAAATCTCGGGTTCCTTTTCTTATCTCGTTGTTTAATTTTCAAGGTCCAATCGCTATCCCTTTTTCGAGACAGCTCAAAGAGTATATCACATACTCTCTTCCTTGTCAATACTTTTTCAAACTTTTTTGAAAAAAGTTTTTTGACATTTTTCTTGTCGCTTCCTCGCTTTCTGCGAGAGAGCTTGATAATAATATCATTTCAGAAAAGATTTGTCAATAAGTTTTCCACATTTTTTTAAGAACACGAACACGAATCCGTGTGTTCGCTCGCTTTAATATATTTATATATTATAAAATAACGCTTCCTTGATTCTTGCAGTTTATTTCTATATAAAAATCCCCCTCTTGCTGAGGGGGGAAAACAGAATTATTCAGTTGCATTAGTCTGATAACCTTCCATCCAGTTTTTCATTCCGCGTCTGCTTAATCCGAAGTATTTTTCAGCATAGTGTTCATCACCAGATGCATATTCTTCAGGAACAGAAAATCTTAATATCACGCCGAGGTAATCATCTTCATTTACAAGCTCAAGGTTTCCCTCTTCATCTGCATATACGGTATCTTTGTCGATTTCCCTGATAGCACCGTCAGGTTCAAATTCTATTGCCGTAAGTGCAAGGTCTGTTCCGGCAAAAGGCATCATATCCGTAATCTCAACTGCATAGTATACTTTATAGTCGTCGCAATAACTATAAATTGAACTGTTGCCTCTGAAATGCAAATCTGTAAGCCTCGGCGAGTATCCTGCAAGAAGGAAGCTCCATTCCACATTTATATGGGTGTCCTTTTCTTCCCTGTTTAACTTCTTACCGTCACTTCTCGAAGCTTCAATTATTGCATAATATGCATCACTGACTGTCCATTCATAGGTTGCAGTACCGTCAGAAATTCTGCCGCCGGTCATAACTCTGTGCTTCTGTCTTGCCTTGGTTATGCTCGTAAGCTCAAATCTGTAACCCTCGTCCTCAGCAATAACATCATTGTATTCGATGCTTTGGTCGTAGTCCAATAAAATATGCTTGCCTGTACCGGACTCACGGCCGGCTATTGCAAATGGGTCGGTGGACTTTTCATATTCTGCATCAAACTCTTCTACACCGACTCCGACGGCTGCATTTTTAATATTTTCCTTTAAGCTGTCGCGCCAATCTCTGCTGAATATCTTAACGATTCCTGCTGCACCGGCCGTTATAACGGTCAGGCATAAGATAGCAGCAATGACAGCAGCTGTCAGACGCTTAAAGCTAATTAGTTTTCTTCTTGTACGCATTGACGACATTGACTCGTTGAACATTTTTTCCATTTTAGCGTCAAACTCTTCTGAATATGGTCTTATAATTAATTTTTCTTCGGGAAGAGAGGCAAGTTCTTTTTTTGCCGCTTCCTCAAATGCTTTTTTGATTATAGGGTTCCTTTTTTCCATAACCTTCAATCTCCTTTGATATTATGTTTATAAGTTTTCGCCTGCCTCTTAATAATTGTTGCTTTACGGTTGTTTCTTTTCTGCACAGCAAAGAGGAAATTTCTTTCACTGAAAGCTCATTCAGATAATAAAGGCTCAATACATCACGGTACTTTTCATCAAGCAGCATTATCGAATCAACCACTATTGTGAAATTTTCCTTTGAGCATATCATATCAAGCATGGATTCATCAAAAACCTCATCGACTTCTTCTACGGGTATAACCGTTTCCCGCTGATTCTTTTTCAGCATATTAAGTGCCGTATTCCTTGCTGCTTTAGTGACATAGGAGGCTGTGCTTACCGAATCCACATCACCGATTTTATCAATATGCTTTGAAATTGCAATAAAAGCATCATGGACAGCATCCTCGGCGGCAAAGGGGTCGTTAAGAACTCTGCAGGCAGAAATATACATTCTGTTTTTATATTTTTCGTATATCTGACGTAGCTTTTGTCTGTTATTCTCGTCAGACATTTTAAGGGACTCCATATTACTCTCCCCTTTCCTGTGTGTTTAAAAGGCCTTTCATATATATAAACAAATTTTATGGATTGAGGGTTACATTTATATAAAAAAACTCCGAAGAACCTTATATCAGTCTTCGGAGTTTGTATCATTCAATCAGTTTATTTGTTTTCTTGTCGTAAAGCTTACCGTTTTCAGAATAAATCCATTTGTTTTCAGGTGAGCTTTCATAGTTCATTTCAACTATATATATGACTTTTCCGGAATCGTCCATATAGTACTTTTTTTATGTGAAAAGCTCAGGCTCCCTGATATTCTTCCCAAGCTTTACAGTGAATGTGTAAGTAACAGTATTTTTGTCTATAGTTCCTATGTGCTTAATATCCTCTGTAACTGACACAGCTTCAGGGTGCATTTTATCCGGCATAGAAAAGTGTAGGCGCCACAGTAAAGCCACCCAATGACTTTACCTTCAGACCATCACATTCATCAGGCACTGTAATTGTCATATTCTCCGGGTTGCCGTCCCACTCATAATACGCAGCAAAACATTCTCTTGTCATTTTGTTGTAATGTATAGTAAGATTATCTTCTTTAACATATTGCCACGATAAATTTCTTATTATTATCATAATTGTAATTGCAAAAGCAATTGCGAAAACGGATGGCACAACCTTAAGAATAATTTTAAAAGCAGAATGAACTGTTTCTTTTCTTAGCTTCTCTCTTTTTTCCACAAAGCATCACCATCTTTTTCATTATAATAACATAATAACATGTCATATAAAATCAATCAAGTTAATTTTTTTGTCACTAATTTTCTGATATTTTTACTTATTACCAAAAAATCCTACCGAAACGGGCAAGGTTGCTAAGGACAGATAAAATTATCGGGAGACACTTTGTAATGAAGTGCTCCCGATTTTTTTATATAAAAAGTGACACTTTCGGCTTGAAAGTGTCATAGTGGGTTATATACTTCAA
>JAZSHL010000070.1:0-7028 GCA_045533205.1 Acutalibacteraceae bacterium
CCATAATTTCGGCAAACTATATATCGCACTTAATACAGCGTTACTTTTATAAATTTTAATTTTTCAGTGAGATAATGAATAAAATCCAGAGAAGAAAACTGAATCTTCTCTGGATTTACTTCTTTATGAATACCTCTCTTAAAAGAGAGGGGTATCCGTTTATTCATCACGCTTTGTTAAATACTGTCGTAACGCACATATTTTTGTCTTTGATTTCTGCGAATATTTCGCCGTTCATCTTATGCATAAGTTGTCGGCAGATGTAAAGCCCTAAGCCACTGCCTTTCTGATTTTCGGCATTCTGTCCTCGCCAGAAACTATCAAAGATGTGTGGTAAATCGGTATCGGGAAGAGTGCATCCGCTACTTCTGACAGCGACAAGAATACACCCGTCCTCTTCGGAAAATGCTATGGAAATTTCCTTTCCGTCACCGTATTTTACCGCGTTTTCCATAATGTTCTGCAAAACTTCAACGCTTCGGTTAAAGTCGCCCGTTATAAGACAATCGCTGTATTCCCCGACAGTAAAATCTGTTTTTATAAGCGACAGTTTTTCTGTATAGTAAATCTTTATTTTCGTTACAAGTTCAGAAAGATAGAATTCGCCCATATTGACATCAAGGCTTAAAAAGTCCTCTCTTGATGCAGTTATGATTTCTGTTACATAGCCCTCGATTTCGTCAGCCTTTGCGTTTATATTCTCTGCGATTTCAAGTTGTTTTTCCTTGTCGGTATAAAGCCCTTTCGAGAGTGCTTTTGAATAAAGTTTTATCGCCGAAAGAGGAGTCTTTATATCGTGGGATAAAGAAAGCAGAAGCATTTTCTTTTCTCTCTGAAGACCGAGTTCGCGTTCTTTCTGTTGTTCCATATTCTCACGGAGCATATCCACACCCCATATAAATTTACCGAAAAATTTATTTTTCGTTTCCTTTACGGGTGTTATGAGATTTCCCTTTGAAAGTTCATAGGGAACATCTGTCAGTTTCTCAAACGGACTTAAAATTTTCACTCTTATATAAACCATAACGCCGATAATAAGAACTGCCATAATCAGAAGAATTATATTGACTGTTAAAAGAAGATTTGTTCTCTCTGAATTTTCATTCCTCTTATAATCAAAACGATAGAGTTTTCCGTTTATTTCTCTTATGACATAATCGCTGTCAGAATTATAGAAATCGTCATTTTGCTCTGTGATTGCCGTTATAAATTCACATTCCGAAATATCGGGTGTATCGCCGTTTTTAATTACCTTTACAAGCCTTGAAACCTCGACAAGATAAGGTCTTCCACTCTCTTTGTTTTCCTTTAAGAGTATAACATCTGCCGAAACGAAAACTGCAATTATAACGAAAATCACAACAGCAAAAATTCTGTTAAACGCTTTCATATTTATAGCCCACTCCCCAGACTGTCTGAATGTGCTTCGGATTTTTAGGGTCATCCTCAATCTTCTGACGAAGCCACTTTATATGAACAGTAAGCGTCTGCTGTTCAGAAAAACTGTCGCTTCCCCATATCTGATTGAAAAGATACTCTTTTGTGAGAGTTTTTCCCTTGTTTTCAATGAGAAGAGAAAGAAGGTCAAATTCCTTTGATGTCATTTCGATTTTGACATTGTTTTTATAAACGGAATTACTCACTTTATTGATTCGTATTTCTCCGTCGATAATTTCATCAAGGGCATATCTTCTTTTAAAAATCCCACCGATTTTTGCAAGCATAATGTCAATATCATAAGGCTTTTCGATATAATCGTCAGCACCCGCAATAAGCCCGTTCAGTTTATCCTCTTTATCGGTTTTTGCACTCACTATCAGTATGGGAGTGTTGCTGTCCTCACGGATTTTTTTACATACCGCAAAGCCGTCTATTCCGGGTAGCATTATATCAAGAACAACAAGCCTTGCCCCGTATCTTTCATACAGCGACAAAGCCTTTTCTCCCGTGTCTGCTACCGATACAACATAATTTTCCCTACGGAGAAAATCACACAGAAGTTCTGATATTTCTTTATTATCCTCAACTATAAGAATGTCAGTCATAATCTATCCTTTCAAATGGGAATAAGGGCGACAGTATTTTGCCGCCCGTATTCGCCTTACCAACCAAGTTCTAAAAGCCAGTTGTTAAGCGCTCTTTCACGTTCTCTCATCTGCGAATTGTTTTCGCATTTTCCGAGGTTGTATTCGCCCTTTATGTTTCCGTCAACTATATAGAGAACTCTTGTGCATTTAGCAGCAACTTTTGAATCGTGAGTTACCATCATAATTGTTGTGCCGTCTGCATTGAGTTTCTGAAGTTCTTCCATAACTTCATCTGATGATGTTCTGTTGAGCGCACCCGTAGGCTCGTCGGCAAAAATCATCTTAGGGTTATTTATCATACTGCGACAGATGCAGGCTCTTTGTAACTGTCCTCCCGAAACCTCGTTTATGTCGTTATCGGCAATGTCGATAATACCGAGTCTGCGCATTAAATCCTGCCCACGCTGCATAGTTTCCTTGCGTGTTTCGGTGTTCTTATTTGATTGTACAGCAGGGAGTATTATGTTGTCAAGTAATGTGAGATTTTTAAGCATATACATCTGCTGAAAGATAAATCCCATTTCGTCAAGTCTTAAATCAGCGAGTTTCTTTTCACTCATTTCTGCGATGTTCTTTCCGCAGAATTTCGCCTCGCCCGATGTAATTCCGTCCATTCCCGAAACGGCATATAAAAGTGTTGATTTTCCTGAGCCCGAGGGGCCCATTATGGCTACCATTTCGCCGTCCTCAACAGTAAAGTTTACATTCTTGAGAACATTGTTCTGACGCTTGTTTACGATATATGTCTTGCAGAGGTCTTTTACTTCTAAAATATTCATAACTGTTTCCTTTCTTACTCAATGTTGGCAGTATCTGATGATTTGATTTTTCTTGTGTAGAGCGATGTTAAAAATGCACTCATAGTTGTTGTCAGAAGAACTACAATCGGGAAAACGAGATAGAGTTCCATAGGATTTGTAATGTAATCAACCGCAAGTTCCATACCCATCATCTTGAAAATCGGGTCGATGCAGAGATGTGTGAGTGGCATCGAGAAAATTTCTGCGATAATAACCGCAATAATTCCCACAAATAAAAATCTTAATGTGTGATAAGCATAGATTTTTCCGTTTCGTGTGCCTACTGCCTTCATAAGTGCGATTTCGCCCTGCTCCTTTGCTATGAAAGAACGCTCCATAAGAACGGTTATGAGTGCAGATAAAACTATTGTGAGAACTGCTACAAGGGATTTTACCGCAGCAAGAGTTTCGGTAACGCCTAACATATCTGATGTTTCTTCGGCACAACTTTTTATATTTTCATAATCCGAGAAAATTCTCTTGATTTCTTCAATTCTGCGTTCAGCCTCGTTATCATCGGGATTGTCGGTAAACATAATCTGTGTGCCTATAGCGCCGTGTACCTGAACATAATTTATATACTCGTCGCTGTGAAGTCTTATGCCGTTCCCTTGCTGATTCATCGACTGAAAGAATGCAGAGATGATATATTCCTTATCGCCGTCAATGGTTTTTATTATAATTGTATCGCCTATATCTGCTTTAAGGTTTTCTGCCGAAAGTCTTGTTATTGCGATTTCGTTTGTGTTCTGTGGCATTGTTCCACCTGTATATTCATACATATCCATTGTCGTACCTGTGCCTTGATATATAGGAACACTGATTTCAGTTTCTCCGTGAACAACAGGCAGGGCAAATACCATTTCACGATAACATTTTGAGGGTATATTATTTTCTGCAAGAGTTTTTTCCATGTCATCAAGATGCTTTTCGAGTTTTTCACGGCCACCTTCCGACATACACTCCTGAAATATTTCACTGTCAGAGCTATATACATCGCAGTCAGCCCAGCCGAAAGTTGTTGAAAGGCTTCCGCTGTTCATTGTGGCAACAGTGTTTGAAAGTATAAATATAAGGGAAAGACAAAGCACAAATGTAAGAGTAATAATGCTGTATCTCTTAGGTGCGCTTACAATATCGTTAAGTGCAAGGAAAGATGTTGCAGAGAGTTTTGATTTACTGAGGCTCATAATGCTCTTTTTACGGAAGCGTTCACCCGTCTGACCGTTTCTTATTGCATCAATGGGAGTGAGTTTCTTGACCTTACCTGTGCATCCATAGCAGAAAAGAAGAATTACCGCTATTACAAACACAGCACAGAGAATATTAAGTATAACAGGATTCTGATTGCTTATAATAATTGACTGTGAAGAAACACTCATAAGCATTTTTCCGAACGGGAAACTAAGGAAAAGTCCGATAACAGAACCGATTACAGAAAGCCCTGCGTATTTTATAAGATAAAGCCCACGGATTTTGAAGTTGCTGATACCTATTGCTTTCATAACACCGATTTCACGGAATTCTTCTGAAAGTGTAAAGGTGATTGTAAAATGAAGAACTACGAAAGCGATTGCGATAAGTATTAAACTTACTACAAGAAGCAGACCGACAACAATCATATCAAATATATATGAAAATTCCATAGAGGCTCTGTCCATTGTAAGAACACTGTTGTTGATAAGAGGTTTCGATTCTTCAATCACTGTATCAACATCCGAAGAATATATGTAGACAATAGAACCACCGTAATATTCTTCTGTATTTTCTTCAGAAAGAAAATAATTAAAATCTTCCTCGCTTATAATGTATCTTGCAAAATTTACCTGATTCGCGCCGAAAAGTGCGTCCTTTATCTTGCCTGCAAGAGTAAATTCACGGCTTACTCCGTTTACTTCAATGGTAAGTTTATCGCCGATATCAGCACCGATAGCGTCAGCCCTGCTTTCTGTCATATAGAATTCGCCCTGATTTACTGTTTCAAGGATACTTCCATCGGGCAGAAAATAATTCAGACAAATATCACTGTGAATCATATTCGTTCCTATATCAACGACTTTGTCCTCGTCATCAAAGGCAAAATTATCTTTCGTCAGAAACAGCATTTTTTCTTCTGAATAGCGTTCAACTGCATCTGCCGAATTCATCGTTTCATCAACGTCAACCGATAGACTTTTATTCATTGTAATCACGAGATAATCAGGCGCATCCGCCATTTCAAAATAATTGTCAAGCGCCGTTGTAACGCTTAAAATGTTGTTTACGCTTGATGATACGAACATTGTCGCGAGTATGATAAATACAAGCAGAATAACATTCATAGCCTTTTTTCGTTTAAGGTCTTTTTTCAGTATATTGAGATACATTTTTATGCTCCTTTCATCGTTGTAACCTGATTGTAGCATATAAATTATTAAATAATCCTTAAATATTTTTCATAGGGTCTGAGTTTATTTTATCATATTCTCATGAAAATGCAATTTTTGGGTAAAAAACAACCCCTCTCATAAAATGCGTATAGTGATATAGAAGTTTTCCGAACTTAATACAGCGGATTATGTCAACAGGCACATGGAAATCAACCATGTGCCTGTTTTTCATTTATAACTTCTACTGCTGACGCAGAATGAATATAAAGTTTCCCTAATATGCCAAAACAGATTTTATTTTTCTCTCCATCAATACTATATCTAAATAATTCAAGTTCATTGGCATTATTTTGAGGAAATTTTAAAAAGCCTCTTGACAATCTAACGAGTGTTAGGTATAATGTATCTAACAAGTGTTAGGCAAGGAGGTTTATATGAGCAGTACAAAAGAAAAAATACTGGAAATATCCTTGGATATGTTTTCAAAGCAGGGCTATACCACAGTATCAATAAGGGATATATGCAAGCAGGTAGGGATCAAGGAAAGCTCCGTTTATTACCATTTTAAAAACAAGCAGAGCATTTTTGACGAGCTGCTGAACAGATTTGCTGAAACTGCACATGGTATGATGTCGCAGCTTGAAAATGGACTTACGGACGGGCAGAATTCTTTTTCTGACGGCATTAATACGATTGCAAGCTGCTTTTTTAATCAGTATCTTATGGACGATTTCTGCAACAAGGTTATTCGTATTATGCTGATTGAGCAGTTCAGCAATGATGATGTGCATAAGCTGTATCAGGAATGGATGTTGGATAAGCCGTTAAACTTCCAGAGTAAAATCTTTTCAGCCCTGATAAGCATTGGTGTAATTCCGAATGGTGATAGCGAGTATCTTGCAATAAAATATTACTCTCCTATTTATTTTTATGCACAGAAATGGCTGTTCAGCGGAGAACTGACTGAAGAAAACAAAGCAGCTTTTCGTGCTGCGGCATACAAGCATATTCAACTGTTTTTTATGGAAATCGGAGGCAATAATGGCTAATATCATTATCACAGGAGCAAATCAGGGTATTGGTTACTATATGGTGGAAAAGCTACTTATTGACAGAAACAAGGTGGCGGTTTTGGATATTGAAACTGACGCTCTTGAAAAACTCAAGAAAAAATACAATAACAACCTTATTTATCACAAGGTGGATTTGAGAAACTATGACGAGATAAGGTCGGCGGTTGATAAAACTGTTGCAGAGTTCGGCACGATCGATATTGCTGTTCACAATGCTTGCAAATGCACATTTGAGAGCGAAGCTGACACAGATTTTGATACATATAAAGATGTTTTTGAGGTCAATTATTTCGGAGCACTGCGTTTTGTAAAAAGTATTGTGCCGTATATGAGCAAGCAGAAGAAAGGTAAAGTAATTTTTACAAGCTCAGCAGTGGGAGTAACGGGCTTTGTGAATATTTCTCCTTACAGCTCGACCAAGGGTGCGTTGGAGGCATTGGCAAAATGTCTGCGGATTGAATATGCAAAGGATAACATCACTTTTCACATTATGCACCCGCCTCTCACAAGAACAAAATCCGCCTCGCCGCTTCCTGTACCTGATGAATTTAAGGCATTGCCCGAAAAGGTTGGATACGGACTTGCAAAGCATATCAATTCAAGGCGTTTCATTATTTGTCACAGCTTTAATCAGAAAATGCAGACTATGGGATGTTACTTGTTCCCGATAAAAATGGGTGATTTGCTTTCAAAACTGAC
>JAZSHL010000027.1:0-5403 GCA_045533205.1 Acutalibacteraceae bacterium
CATGGCAAACATCGAAAAGATGGAAGAGATCACAGGCAAGAAGTTCGGCGATCTCGAAAAGCCCCTTCTCGTATCAGTTCGTTCAGGTGCACGTGCATCAATGCCCGGCATGATGGATACAATTCTCAACCTTGGTCTTAACGAGGATGTTGTTAAGGTTATGGCTGAAAAGTCAGGCAACGAAAGATGGGCATATGACTGCTACAGAAGATTCATTCAGATGTACTCCGACGTTGTTATGGAAGTTGGTAAGAAGTACTTTGAAGAGCTCATCGACAAGATGAAGGAAGACAGAGGCGTTACACAGGATACAGAGCTTACAGCTGCTGACCTCAAGGAGCTTGCAGAACAGTTCAAGGCTGAATACAAGGCAAAGATCGGTGAAGATTTCCCGACAGACCCGAAGGAACAGCTTATGGGCGCTGTTAAGGCTGTTTTCCGTTCATGGGACAACCCCCGTGCAAACGTTTACCGTCGTGACAACGACATTCCCTATTCATGGGGTACAGCAGTTAACGTTCAGGCTATGGCTTTCGGTAACATGGGTGAAGATTGCGGTACAGGTGTTGCTTTCACACGTGACCCCGCTACAGGCGAAAAGAAGCTCATGGGTGAATTCCTTACAAATGCACAGGGTGAAGACGTTGTTGCAGGTGTAAGAACTCCGATGCCCATCGCACAGATGGCTGAAAAGTTCCCCGCTGCTTACAAGCAGTTCACAGAAGTTTGCCAGCTTCTTGAAAACCACTACCACGACATGCAGGATATGGAGTTCACAGTTGAAAACGAAAAGCTCTATATGCTCCAGACACGTAACGGTAAGAGAACAGCTCAGGCTGCTCTTAAGATCGCTTGCGATCTCGTTGACGAAGGTATGAAGACTGAAGAAGAAGCAGTTGCAATGATCGATCCCAGAAACCTTGACACTCTTCTTCATCCCCAGTTCGACCAGAAGGCTCTTAAGGCTGCAACACCCATCGGTAAGGGTCTCGGCGCATCACCGGGTGCTGCTTGCGGTAAGGTAGTATTCACAGCTGAAGATGCAGAAAGCTGGAACGCAAGAGGCGAAAAGGTTATCCTCGTTCGTCTTGAAACATCACCCGAAGATATCACAGGCATGAAGGTATCTCAGGGTATCCTCACAGTACGTGGCGGTATGACATCACACGCAGCTGTTGTTGCTCGTGGTATGGGTACCTGCTGTGTATCAGGCTGCCAGGAAATCGCTATGGACGAAGAAAACAAGAAGTTCGTTCTTGCAGGCAAGACATTCGTTGAAGGTTCAGAAATCTCCATCGACGGTTCAACAGGTAACATCTACGACGGCATCATCCCCACAGTTGATGCACAGATCGCAGGTGAATTCGGCCGTATCATGGGCTGGGCTGACAAGTACAGAACCCTTAAGGTCAGAACAAACGCAGACACACCCGCTGACGCTAAGAAGGCTCGCGAACTCGGTGCAGAAGGTATCGGCCTTTGCCGTACAGAGCACATGTTCTTCGAAGCTGACAGAATCGCAGCATTCCGTGAAATGATCTGCTCAGATACAGTTGAAGAAAGAGAAGCAGCTCTCCAGAAGATCCTTCCCATGCAGCAGGCAGATTTCGAGGCTCTTTACGAAGCACTTGAAGGCAACCCTGTTACAATCCGTTTCCTTGATCCACCTCTCCATGAGTTCGTTCCCACAGAAGAAGCTGATATCGCAGCTCTTGCAGCAGCTCAGGGCAAGAGTGTTGAGGCAATCAAGAACATCATCACTTCTCTTCACGAGTTCAACCCCATGATGGGTCACAGAGGATGCCGTCTTGCAGTAACATATCCTGAAATCGCAAAGATGCAGACAGCTGCTGTTATCCGTGCAGCTATCAATGTAAGCAAGGCTCATCCCGACTGGACAATCGTTCCCGAAATCATGATTCCTCTTGCAGGCGACGTTAAGGAACTCAAGTATGTTAAGAAGTTTGTTGTTGAAACAGCTGACGCTGAAATCGCAGCAGCAGGCGCAGATCTTAAGTACGAAGTTGGTACAATGATCGAAATCCCCAGAGCAGCACTCACAGCTGACGAAATCGCTAAGGAAGCTGACTTCTTCTGCTTCGGCACCAACGACCTTACTCAGATGACATTCGGCTTCAGCCGTGACGACGCAGGTAAGTTCCTTGATGCTTACTACGATGCAAAGATTTTCGAAAACGATCCGTTTGCAAAGCTCGACCAAAACGGCGTTGGCAAGCTCATGGATATGACTCTCAAGCTTGGCAAGCCCGTTAACCCTGCTCTCCACTGCGGTATCTGCGGCGAGCACGGCGGTGATCCCACATCAGTTGAATTCTGCCACAAGATTGGCCTCGACTATGTATCATGCTCACCCTTCCGTGTACCCATCGCAAGACTTGCAGCAGCTCAGGCAGCAATCGCAAATAAATAAAAATTTAACTCCACCGGGTTTCCGGTGGAGTTGTTTGTTAGAGAAAGAGGGATAGCTTGATTTACACAACAGACACTAAAAAAGCACTGAAAATTTGCTTTGAAGCACACAAAAATCAGCTTGATAAAAGCGGCATGCCTTATGTTTTTCATCCCTTTCATCTTGCAGAGCAAATGAAGGATGAAAAAACCACCATTGTTGCGCTCCTGCACGATGTTGCGGAGGACACAGATTATACTCTGAAGGATTTGTCAGATATGGGCTTTTCAAAAGATGTGACCGATGCACTTTCTTTATTGACTCACGATGAAATGGTACCGTACATGGATTATGTGAGGCTGATAAAAAACAATCCGATTGCAAAAGCTGTGAAATTAGCAGACCTTCGGCATAATTCAGATTTATCTCGCCTTGATGAAATAACTGACAAGGCTTTGGAAAGAAAAGAAAAATATGCAAAAGCAATAGCTTTACTTGAAGGATAAAGCTCATGATACTCACCAAGAAATCGGTGAAATTTTTGCGAACATGTCATCAAACAGCACCACAGGCAGCTATTGCCGATGGCAGGAAATAAATCCTACCTACTTCACAAATTTCGCTGAATTCACTTTGACGATTGAGGATGCACAGGAATATGTCTATTCCATATCCCCGACAAAGCGTGTAAGAGGCTGGCGGGATATTGAAGTAAAACTCTATATTTAAAATGGACTCCTCATCGAGCAATCGGTGAGGAGTTTTTGTATAAGTCCGATTTTTGGGACAGTGAATCACAGGCTTCTGTTGAGTTTTTTTGCAAAGTGATTTATACTGTAAGAAAGAGGTGATGTAATATGTCTACCAATATCGAACACTTATTTGAACTATGTAAAGAACAACCTTTCAATATAGAAAAAATCAAAAATTATATAATTGATAATAAAATGAACAGCGAGCAAGTAACCCGGGTTGCGATTAAGTTATGCAATTACGGATTTTGTTCTTATTCTGATTATTTGTACATTAATAATAAAGAGCCCTTGCCCGGTGATTTGATAACTTACAATTGGGAAGAACTGTTTGATGTTCTTATTGAAATGGGTCTTGATGCAAATTTAATTATTGGTGATGACGGACAAAATTATGAGAATGTTTTGCAGGAGCTTAAGTACTTTGATGACGGAAACTTGGGTGCAAAAATTGCGAGAAACATTTTAAATAACAGTGGTGATCCTAATATTATAATTGATGGGATATCTTTATTTGAAGAGATAGACGGTGACCTGATGGTTGATATTCAATTAGGTTGTTATCATCATAAATGGCAACAGGATAAAGCGTTTCGTTATTGGTTGGTGATGGTCGGCTTTGGAGGAACTATAAATAACGGACAACTTCCTGTTGAAATGTGCAACGGATTTAAGGTTGATATTTTTAAAGAGTTTGAGAAATTTGATTACAACGTCAAATGGGGCGAAAAGGATTTTGGCCTTGAGATTTTTGACAAAGAGACAGGAACTGTAGTAGGTATAGCGTAAGAAAGGATATATTGATATGTTAAAAGAAGATTTGGATGCAAGACTCCTGCTCGCTTGTGATAAACCTACGCCTGATTTAGATGAAATAAGAGAATTGATTGCTGCAGGTGCGGACACGAACCAATTGAACAAGTACGGTGATAACATTTTTGCTGATGTTTTTCTTAAAGTGTTATATGATGTCCGTGACGATGCAAAAAAACTGTTTAAAACTGTAGAAATAATCAAGGAGATTATTTCTCTTATGCTTGATAATGGTTTCAATATTAAAAAATTCGGACTGTCCACTATGTCACAATTTAAATTTGCGACCTATGACCATTTTACATTTGACCTATATAGGTTTATGCTACAATATGACCTTACAGATGACCCGAAAGAATATGAGGACATACTGGAAGGCATTGGAACAGAAGAAAGCTACCAGCGTTGTTGTGAAAATAATCACGATTTGGAAAACCTGTTTTTTGCGATATATGAAATGGTAGAAGCAAAGATGGCGAAGCGAAACTATAAGAGTATTGAATTATACTACGATGCTATCGGTATGACAATTGATAAAATTTTATATTTCAACGGAACTGACACGTTATCTAAAAAGAAAGACTTTACCGAATACAATGCCGATATCGGCTTTGTTTGTGACAACAAATTACTGGTTATGCGTGACGGTGTCAACATTCTGTTTATGAATGACCGAATTGCAGAATCCCCTCAACTTGATATTTCCTCTGTATTTGGAAAGAATGTGATAGGAAGAAAAATTAAGTCAATATCTTTTGAACACAAAGATGTGATTAAGGGGACAACATACTATGGCCAACCAACTATTATCATCACTCTTGCTAATGGTAAAAAGTTAAAGTTTACACATAACTTTGGTGAGTTGCCTGATAAACAAACCCAATCACGTTTTTGGACTGAATAGACATTTAGTTGTTTGATTTTTAAATCTATAAAAAGGTGTTGAACAAAAAAACAGACTGTATATGCGGCGATAACAGGGTTCACATCTTGTTGCAAATTAACTTCCGCACATTCGACAAAACACAGACCTCTTTGTAAAATGGTATTACCAAATACAAGGAGGTCATTTTTTGTAGTATTTACTTCAATCTGTAATAGCAAGTAGCTTTTCCTGTGCCTTCACGCACTAGTTCACCCTCGGCAACAAGTTTCCTGAGAGAGCCTTCAACGGAGCTCAGACTTAATGATGGGCACAACTCACGGATGTCCTGTTTTGTGAATCTACCAATCTTATTCATTGTTGCTTTCCTTACAACTTCAAAAGCAGGTAACTTTTCTCCAATAATATTAAATCTATCTTCAAAATCTCTGTATGCGGCAAGGATCGTACTGAGAATATATTTTATAAAAGGAACTGAATCCTCTACACCTTCGTGCCATCCATGCTGTGAATCGTTCAGAGCGTTATAATATAAGTCTTTATTC
>JAZSHL010000012.1:0-57715 GCA_045533205.1 Acutalibacteraceae bacterium
CGCCCTCGGAGTACCTTCGTACGCCGTCGGGTAACCCAAAATAAAGCCTACAGCTTTATTTTGGCTCGGTTTGTTCATTCTGCGCATTTTTTCCTAGCCCCTGAAAAGGGGATGTAAAAAAACGAGTTTTTTTACATCCCCTTTTTATTATTCATTTTCTTCAAGCCATGCAAGAATATCATTAAGATTTTCTTCGCTCACCATGTCAACGCCCTTTTCAAGTGCATCAAGAGCCTTCTGACCGTCGGGAACATCATTTTCCTTCAGCTTTGACTTCATCATTTTGAGCATCATGTTCATCATCATTTTGTACATTCCTGTCAGGTTTTCGACATGGAAATTACCCATCAGCGGGAACATGGGAACCTCAATTGCATTTTTTGCTTTCAGCTCTGCATCCTGCTTTTCACCTTTCATCATACCGACAGGGCAAACAGCCTTGAGAGTGAATTTTTCAGCAGCTTCCTTAAGTCCCTGAACGGTACCTGCCATTATCCATCCGATAAAAATCACTTCGGCATCCTCGGGCACCTTGCCGCTTTCCTTGAAGCTGTAAACAGGAAATCCTGTCTTTTCAGAAAGCATCTCGGCATACTGCCTGGAGGAGCCTGCATTTGAAACATATACTATTGCTGTCATAATTTTAAATTCCTTTTCTTTAAATTAAGAATATAACCTGAAGCACCTGAATGCTTCATGGCTTGTGAACGGCATCGGGACTGACCCGCCGTTTTTTATTCAACGGGAAGATTGAAGCAGTGCATCTGAAGGCCTGAAAGAAGTCTTAAGGGCTCTGCTGCCTTGAATTCCGTACCCTCTGCAAACATCTGCTGCTGAAGCATGATGGCTGCAAGAAGTGCAGGCTCTGCCTGTGACTTGTGGCACTTGATGGACTTCATCTTAAGCTCTTCAAACTCTGTGATGTCAACAAGAGTGTTGGGTTTGTCTGTGTAATAGAAGCCTACGCCCTTGACTCTCCATGCGTCGTCACGGAGCTTTCCGTCAATAAAGTCGGGATAGAAATTGCAAAGAGCATCCATTGCGGCATATTTTACTGCGTTGCCAACCTTGATATGGTCACTGTGACATTCTGTTTCAAGAAGAGGATCAACTGTGAGAACGTAATCAGGCTTAACCTTTCTGATAACCTCAACCACCTTGAGAGAGATTTCTCTTTCGCTGTTGTCGTTTTTGTCAGCAAAGCCGAGGAAGCCTGCATTCTTGACACCAAGCACTCTCTGTGCTGCAAGAGCCTCCTTCTGTCTTACGGTCTGAACCTTGTTTTCCTTGCCGATATATTCCGGCTCTGCATATCTGTCATCTGTTACGGTCAGCTCATAAACCTCAACGCCGAGAGAAACAAGCCATGCCATAGTTCCGCCTGCGCCGATCTGATTGTCATCGGGATGAGGCTGAACAAACAGCACTCTTTTTGCCTTTGAAAGATCGGGAGGTGCGCACAGAAGCTCATCTGCTGCAGTTGCTGCTGAAAGCAGGCCTCTTGTTGCGGCAAACTTTATTGATGCGTTGCGCTTTTTAAAAATATTCTTGATTTTCATACTTTCGCCTTCCTTGTGTTTTTAAGTTTACTTATACATTGTATATCAAATTGCTTCTTCCGTCAACTGATAGTCGGAAAAAATTGTTTCAACTGTTTTTTCACAACCCTCAGGTGAATATACCCATCTGTCAATAAAATCAGAATCGTTATAATAGGTTACTGGCTCGTTTGGATACTCCGCATCAAAGGAATCCACAATAATCAGCTTGATTTTCATTCTTTCGGGGATGAGATTTTTTATATAAACACTGGCATGCTGACCGGGCACCACCCCCGGCACATATTCTGCAAGACCTGCAAGATTAGGCTTGAGCTCAACAAAAATACCGTACCGTTCAACAGAGCGGACTATTCCGGGCACGGTTTCACCGGCTCTGAAAAGTGCAGCGTTTTCCTCCCATGTGCCGAGAAGCTCCTTATAGCTCAGGGTTATGCGCCCCTGCTCGTCAATGCTTTTGACAATTGCCTTGATTTTCTGCCCCGGTGTAAACCTTGCCGAGGGGTGAGGTATTCTCGAAACAGAGATGGAATCAATGGGCATCAGAGCAGAGATTCCTGCACCGATATCGGCAAAGACACCGAAGGATTCCATGTGAGTGACAACAGCGTCAATAACACAGCCCGGTGTCAGCTTTCCGATGTATTCCTTCATGCAGTCAAGCTGAACGCTTTTTCGGCTCAGCACTGCAACGGTTTCACCCTTTTCATCTGTCTTGAAATCAATTATCTTGCACACAACAGGCTTATTCACTCTTGAGATAATTGCAATGTCACGCACAGAGCCGTCATCAATGCCGATTGCGCCCTCATCTCTCGGAATAATACCTTTCATAACCCCGAGATCAACATGAAGGTTGTGATCCTTGTCGCAGACGGTGGCTCTCACCTCAAGAATCTTACCGCTGTAAAAAGCCTCCTTGATCGCTGCCTTTGATGAGAGAATGTTCCTGTTTTCTTCAGTGAGAATCAGATAGTTTTCAGGATAATACTTTTTCATTTTAAAACCCTTTCTGTCTTACGGACTATAAAGTTAAACAAACATTATGTTTTCATTTATATGTTTATTTTTTCTGATTTATTTATTTTATTTTGACTTTATGATTGATATTCCTCCCTGTGTTATGCTATACTTATTTAATACAGACATGTCGTGCACATAAAAGCCGACACTGTTCTGTTATTTATCTGCTCAGTCGCAATGCGACAGAAAAATACACCGAAAAGGAGACTCTGATATGGATATTCGTGTGGGCGACACACTGGTGATGAAAAAGAATCATCCCTGCGGCGGCAATGAGTTCAATGTTGTCCGTTCGGGAATGGACTTCAAGCTCGAATGCAAAAAATGCGGTCACCTTGTTATGACTCCCCGACTCAAGGCTGAAAAAAACATCAGAAAAATTATCAGAGACGGTGAAGCTCTTTAGCCTTTTTTCGATACATTTATAATTATTGAAAAAAAGGAGATGCTTTATGCTTAATAAATTAACTTCTGTTGAAGAACGCTTTGAAGAAATCAACAGCCTTCTTTATAACCCTGACGTGATATCGGACATGGCACGTTACAGCGCTCTGATGAAAGAGCACAAAACGCTGGTGCCCGTTGTTGAAAAATTCAGGGAATATAAAAAAATCGACGAAGAATACCTTTCCGCAAAGGAAATGCTTGACGAGGGCGGCCTTGATAAGGACTTCCGTGAAATGGTGTTCGAGGAATATCAGAAGGCCGGCGAAGAAAGAGAAAAAATATATGAAGAGCTGAAAATTCTGCTTCTTCCCAAGGACCCCAACGACGACAAAAATGTTATCATCGAAATCAGGGGCGGTGCAGGCGGCGAGGAATCAGCCCTTTTCGCAGGCGTGCTTTTCAGAATGTATTCAATGTACGCCGAGAGTAAACGCTGGAAGACAGAAATTCTTTCCTCTAACCCCACAGAGCTTGGAGGCTTCAAGGAAGTATCCTTCATGATAAGCGGTGAGGGTGCATATTCACGCTTCAAGTTTGAAAGCGGTGTTCACCGTGTTCAGCGTGTTCCCGAAACGGAAACACAAGGACGCATCCACACCTCAACTGCCACCGTTGCAGTGCTGCCTGAGGCGGAGGAGGTTGACGTTGAAATAAACCCCGCCGATTTGCAGATTGACACCTTCCGTGCATCAGGTGCAGGCGGTCAGCACGTCAACAAAACAGAATCGGCTATCAGAATTATTCATATCCCCACAGGCACAATTGTTGAGTGTCAGGATGAAAGAAGCCAGCATAAAAACAAGGACAAGGCGATGAAAATTCTTCGCTCAAAAATTCTTGAGGCTGAAATGCAAAAGCAGATGTCCTCCATCGCTGACGAAAGAAAAAATCAGGTCGGCACAGGCGACAGAAGCGAGAGAATCAGAACCTATAACTACCCCCAGGGCAGACTTTCAGACCATCGCATCGGTCTGACCTTATATAAGCTTGAGCAGATTCTTAACGGTGATCTTGACGAGGTGATTGATTCTCTCATCACCTTCTTCACAGCAGAAAAGCTCAAGGGTGGGTGACAGTATTCGAACCCAATAAGGCTCGATTACCATCACCATAACAACGAATAAAAAAGCAGTGATATATTATAATGAAAACAGAAATATTCAGAATTGACAGCACCGATGACGGCAGAATAGCTGAAGTCAGTGACATTCTCCGTAGAGGCGGTCTTGCAGCAATTCCCACAGAAACGGTTTACGGCCTTGCAGGAAATGCCCTAAGAGGTGAAACTGCAATGAAAATTTTTGAGGCAAAGGGCAGACCCTCGGATAATCCTCTGATTGTTCACATAAGCTCCTTTGAGCAGTGGGCACCCCTTGTCAGCGAATTACCCGAAAAGGCTGTGCGCCTTGCGAAGGTCTTCTGGCCGGGACCTCTGACTATCATTCTTCCCAAAAGTGAAATCGTTCCCGATGAAGTCAGCGGAAAGCTTCCCACTGTTGCAGTGCGTATGCCCTCAAATGAAATTGCAAGGGCGATTATCGAAAAGGCAGGCATTCCCCTTGCCGCCCCCTCTGCAAATCTTTCGGGCAAGCCCAGCCCCACCTCAGCAAAGCACGTCATTGATGACCTTGACGGAAAAATTGATGCAATCGTTGATTCAGGTGACTGCAGTGTGGGTGTTGAATCCACCGTTATAACACTTGCGGTCAATCCTCCGAGGCTTTTAAGACCCGGCGGTGTCACCCCCGAAATGCTTGAGTCCGTTCTCGGAGAAATCGAAATTGACGATGCAGTTTTCAACAAGCTTGCCGAAGGCGAAGCAGCAGCTTCACCGGGCATGAAATATAAGCACTATTCACCCGATGCAAGGGTCACTCTTCTGAAGGGTGAGCTTGACAGCTTCATAAAATATGCCGAAAAAAACAAAACTGACAAAACGATTGTTCTCTGCTTCGACGGTGAGGAAGAAAGCTTTTCAGTGAAGGCTCTGACCTACGGAAAAGAGGATGACCCCGAAAGTCAGGCAAAGCATATTTTTGACGCTCTGCGAAAGGTTGACGACATGGAAGCAGACACGGTTTTTGTGCGTTTTCCCAAATGTCAGGGAATGGGTCTTGCAGTTTTCAACCGGCTTATAAGAGCAGCAGGATTCAATGTAATTGACTTGGATAATGAGGAAAATTTCAAAGTAATCGGTCTTACGGGAAAAACAGGTGCAGGCAAAAGCACTGTTTCAGAGTATCTTAAAGAAAAAGGCTGCTTCATAATTGACGGCGACAAAATCGCAAGAGATATTCTGATGCCGGGCGAGCCTGCAGTGAAAGAGCTTTCTGACTTCTTCGGTGAGGATATTATTCTTCCCGACGGCAACATTGACCGTAAAAAGGTTGCAAAAAGAGCTTTCTCTTCAAAAGAAAACACCGATGCCCTCAACAGAATCACTCATCCTCATATAACAAATCAGTTTATAGCTGACATTGCAAAGGCAAAAAAGGAAGGCTGTCACGCTGCAGTTATTGACGCTGCTGCCCTTCTCGAAAGCGATTGCAAAAATTTATGCGACAGAATTGTTGTTGTTCATGCTCCCGAAGAAATCAGGCTTCAGAGAATTCTCGCAAGAGACGGCATATCCCGTGAGGATGCGTTGAGAAGAATAAAAGCACAGAGAAGTGATGACTATTATTTTTCTCAAGCTGATCTTGTAATCGACAACTACGAGCCTTATGTGCTGACAGAACAAATCGGAAAAATCGAATCGTTCATTGATGAAAGCCTCTGATTTTTCATCATATCAGCTGTTTGGCTTGCCTTTATACTGTCAATACTTCACGTATTATATTCCCACTGTGTCGGCTATTTTGTCGAAACGGTGGAGCAGAAAAAATATATTTCATAACAATATAATTTAAAGAAAGGACCAACCCACTATGGAAAAAGAAAAAAGCGCAGCAGAGCTTCTCATGGAAGAGCTCTCATTCAAAACCGAACACTTTTCAAAGGCAATGACCAATGAGGAAGTGAAAAAGGCTGACGAATTCTGCGAAGGCTACAAGCAGTTTCTCTCAGAAGGCAAAACCGAAAGAGAATGTGTTGACTTCGTAATCGCAAAGGCAGAAAAGGAAGGCTTCACTGCTTTTGACAAAACAAAAACATACAAAGCAGGCGACAAGGTTTATCTCAACAACAGAGGCAAATCTGTTATCCTCGCAGTTATGGGTAAAGCAATTGCTAAAAACGGTGTTAAAATCGTTGCTTCCCACATCGACTCACCCCGCCTTGACCTCAAGCCCACTCCCCTTTATGAGGACAGCGAGCTTGCATACTTCAAAACACACTACTACGGCGGTATCAAAAAATATCAGTGGGTTGCAATTCCCCTTGCACTTCACGGTGTTATGATCAAGGCTGACGGTGAAAGCGTTAAAATCAGCATCGGTGAAAAAGAAGGCGAGCCGAAGTTTGTCGTTACTGACCTTCTTCCCCATCTTGACAAGGAGCAGAGCAAGCGTACCCTCAACGAAGGCATCAAGGGTGAAGAGCTCAATATTCTTATCGGCTCACGTCCCTTCAAATCTGATTCAGGCAGCGAGCTTGTGAAGCTCAACATCCTTAAAATCCTCAACGAAAAATACGGCGTTAAGGAAAAGGATTTCATCTCTGCTGAGCTTGAGCTTGTGCCCGCATTCCCCGTTTCCGACATCGGCTTTGACAGAAGCATGATCGGCGCATACGGTCACGACGACAGAGTATGCTCATACCCCGCTATGATGGCAGTTATGGATTCTGACATTCCCGAGCGCACAATTGTTGCTGTTCTTTCAGATAAGGAAGAAATCGGCAGCGACGGCAACACAGGTCTTAACTCCTCATACCTTAAATATTTCGTTCAGGACCTCGCAAAGCTTGACGGTGTTGACGGCAGGGATGCTCTTTGCAAGTCAGAATGTCTTTCAGCAGACGTTAACGCAGGCTTCGATCCCAACTTCCCCTCGGTACACGACAAATATAACTGCTGCAACCTCAATCACGGCGCAGTTATCACAAAGTATACAGGTGCAAGAGGCAAGTCAGGCACATC
The DNA here is from genome assembly GCA_045533205.1 of Acutalibacteraceae bacterium. Classification (GTDB taxonomy): domain Bacteria; phylum Bacillota; class Clostridia; order Oscillospirales; family Acutalibacteraceae; genus UBA6857. The sequence goes on from JAZSHL010000012.1 coordinate 7,108, forward strand.
AGATGCTTCTGCAGAATTCATGGGCAGAGTTCGCCGCATCCTTGACAATGCAAATGTGTCATGGCAGATTGGTGAGCTCGGCAAGGTTGACGAAGGCGGAGGAGGAACCGTTGCAATGTATATTGCAAACCTCGGCGTTGACGTTGTTGACCTTGGCGTACCCGTGCTTTCAATGCACGCTCCCTTCGAAATCGTATCCAAGTTCGACGTATACAGCACATACAGAGCCTGCTACGAGTTCTTTAAGGCTGAATAAAACAGAATCAGAGCATCCTTCTCTTTTCACAAAAGTGAAGGATGCTTTGTTTTTTTTGAAATCATATTTCTGCCTGCTGTCAGATTTGCAATACTCTGCTCACTTTTGTTTTGTGTTCACATTTCTGTGCTTTTTTATTCACCGATTTTCCACTTTTTTCTAATCCAAATTTAAGGTTGAAAGGCTAAAATATTAAAAAAAATAAAGAAAGGAGAAAACCCGATGAACGCTGACAAAGATAAAATCATTCCTCTTGATACAGCCGGCATCCTTTATTCATATACAAAAACAAAAACATGGAATCAGACATACCGTGTTTCTGCCCTTCTGAAAAGTGAAGTTGACGGTGAAGCCCTCAAGCAGGCAGTGAGAAAAATGCGCCACCGTTTTCCGAGCTTTTATGTCCGTCTTTCCGACGGTTTTTTATGGAAGCATTTTAAATCTGCTCCCGTTGACGTTGACGAAATTGTTGTTCACGACTATGAATACTGCGCCCCTGTGGATACTGAAGGAATATATTCTCCCCTTTTTAAAATCCACTACTGCGAAAACAGAATCTCTCTTGATATTTTTCACGGAGTCACTGACGGTCACGGTGCAATTGTTTTTCTCAAAACCCTTCTTGCAACATATTTCGGCATTCTCGGAATATACATTCCCCCTACACACGGAATTCTGAACATTGAAGATGAGCCGAAGCCTGAAGAGCTTGAAGACGGATATATGAAGTTTTATGACAAGAAGAAGGGCAAGCTCACAAGGCTCGAAAAAACTGCTTATCAGCACTATGTATCTGACTCTGACGGAGAGTTCTCAATTATACAGGGTAAATTTTCTGCCTCCCAGCTGAAGAAGCTGACAAAGTCTCTCGGTGTTTCCGTCACAGAATATCTTGCCGCTGTTTATGTGTATTCCTATTATGTAAACAAAAATCATAAAAGCAAAAAGCCTATCAAAATTCAGTTCCCTATTAACCTCAGGAGCATTTTCGGGCTTGAGACTCTGCGTAACTTCTCACTTGTTATGACAATCTCGCTCCCCTACAGAAAAGAAGAATACACCTTTGAAGAAATACTCAGAACAACAGTTGACCAGATTGCACAAGGCAAGGACAAAGAAAAGCTGCAGAAGGCAATCAACACAAATGTCAGCGATGCGGTTATGTTTATCAGCAAATATTCACCCAGTGTTCTGAAAAAACCTTTCATTGTTGCAGGCTTTCTTCTTTACGGCGAAAGAATGATCACCTCTCCCATTTCAAACATGGGCATGGTTTCTGCTCCGGATGAGCTTAAAGAGCAGGTTGAATATTTTGATGCAACAATCGGTGCGACAAAAAAGAATGCAATCAATGCTGCAGTTATCACATTCTGCGACAATGTTGCCGTCACCTTTTCAACCAAAAAGAGCCGCCGTGAGGTTCAGGACACATTCTTTGATTTTCTGCAAAAAGACGGCATCGATGTTGAATTCACCGTCAGATAATCAGAGTCTGCTCATCAGAAAGCATCTTTCATATTTTGTATAAAAAAGCAGTTTATGCATTATGAAAAATTCAGAAATTCTTTTCAATTAATATACAGCAGATATTTTCAGTATAATTACAGCTGAAAATATCTGCTTTTTATTCTGCTTTTCTGCCTGAATTCAAGGTCATGGCTTCTTCTTTTATGCGTTTTTGTATCCTTTATGCACAAAGACGGTTAATTTTTCATTTTTTTCATGTCGATATTCAACAATTGTGCATAAAACTTTAAAAATATTCAAAATTTTGCTTGACTTTTGCATAAAAATGCGTATAATGATGTGCATACGATAAAAAACAGGGAACATATCCCGTTAAAGAAAGGAGTCGGCAGGGCAGAAAGCCTCGCCGTATGAAAGAAAATGGCTAAGAAAGAAATCAAAAAAATTGTGCTCGCTTATTCAGGCGGTCTTGATACATCAATCATCATTCCCTGGCTTAAGGAAAACTATGAAGGCTGTGAGGTTATCGCAGTTTCAGGCGACGTAGGTCAGGGCACAGAGCTTGACGGCCTCGAAGAAAAGGCTATCAAGACAGGTGCATCAAAGCTTTATATCGAAGACCTCAACAAGGAATTCGTTGAAGATTATATCTATCCCACCCTTAAGGCAGGCGCAGTTTACGAGGGTATGTATCTTCTCGGCACATCCTTTGCACGTCCTCTCATCGCAAAGAGAATTGTTGAAATTGCAAAGGCTGAAGGCGCAGACGCTATCTGCCACGGCTGCACAGGTAAGGGTAATGACCAGGTTCGTTTCGAGCTTGCAATCAAGGCTTTCGCTCCCGAAATGGAAATCATCGCTCCCTGGAGAACATGGGAATTCAAGAGCCGTGAGGACGAAATCGAATACGCAATCAAGAAGAACATTCCTCTCAAAATTACAAGAGAGACAAACTATTCAAAGGATAAGAACATCTGGCACCTTTCACATGAAGGTCTCGATCTTGAAGATCCCGCAAATGAGCCCAAGTATGATGAAATTCTTGAAATGGGCGTAACACCCGAAAAGGCTCCCGATGCACCCACATACATCACCATCGGCTTCGAAAAGGGCGTTCCCACAACTCTCAACGGCGAGAAGCTTGACGGCCCCGCAATGGTTAAGGCCCTCAACAAGCTCGGCGGCGAAAACGGCATCGGTATTTCCGACATGGTTGAAAACCGTCTTGTTGGTATGAAGAGCCGTGGCGTTTACGAAACACCGGGCGGAACAATCCTTTACAAGGCTCACGAAATGCTTGAACAGCTCTGCCTTGACAGAGACACACAGCACCTCAAGGAGCAGCTTGCTGTTAAATATGCTGAGCTCGTTTACTACGGCCAGTGGTTCACTCCCTGCCGTGAAGCTCTTGCAGCTTTCGTTGACAAGACTCAGGAAACAGTTACAGGTGAAGTTAAGCTCAAGCTCTATAAGGGCAACATCATGGGCGCAGGTATGAAATCACCCTACTCACTTTACAGTGAGGATATGGCAACCTTCGACGAGGACGATTGCTATGATCAGATGGATTCACAGGGCTTCATCAACCTCTTCGGTCTTCCCCTCAAGGTCAGAGCAATGCTTTCAAAGGACTGGGACATTAAATAAACAAAAAAGGTGCCTCAGGCACCTTTTTTTAAGTAGTCAGCAGTTAGTAGTCAGAAATAAATTGAACTATTGACAAATAATATGTTTTTTAGGATAATAAAACAAACAAAAATTCCGAATTCATTTCCAGGAGGAAAATGCTATGCCTTTATGGACAGGACGATTTAAAAAATCACTCGATAAAAAAACAAACGATTTCAACTCATCAATCCCCTTTGACAGCCGTATGGCCCAGCAGGATATCAGAGGCTCTGTTGCCCATGCAACAATGCTCGGCAAGCAGGGTATCATAGACAAGAGCGAAAGCGACAAAATTGTTGCTTCCCTCAAAGAAATTGCCGCAGATCTTGAATCAGGTGCTCTCGAAATTGATATGACTGCAGAAGACATTCACACCTTTGTTGAGGGAGAGCTGACAAAGCGTATCGGCGACAGCGGCAAGAGACTTCACACAGCAAGAAGCCGTAACGACCAGGTTGCTCTCGACCTGCGTCTGTATCTGCTTGATCAGTGCGACGTGCTTGAGGAGTCAATCAAGGCTCTGATTGAAGTTATTGTCAACAAGGCAGAAGAAAACTACGATGCAGTTATGCCCGGCTATACTCACCTTCAGCGTGCACAGCCCGTAACCTTCGGTCACCATCTTCTTGCCTACGGCAGCATGCTTATGCGTGACCTTGACAGACTTTATGACTGCAAAAAAAGAATGGCTGTCTCCCCTCTCGGCTCCGGTGCTCTTGCAGGCACAACCTACCCTCTCGACAGAGAATATGTGGCAGAGCTTTTAGGCCTTGGCGGAGTCAGCGACAACAGCCTTGACGGTGTTTCTGACAGAGACTATGTTCTTGAGCTGCTTTCCGTTCTTTCAATTATTATGGTGCATCTTTCACGCTTCTCTGAAGAAATCATTGCATGGTGCTCATGGGAATTCAAATTCATTGAGCTTGACGATGCTTTCTCAACCGGCTCAAGCATTATGCCCCAGAAAAAGAACCCTGATATTGCAGAGCTTGTACGCGGCAAGGCAGGCAGAGTCTTCGGCGATCTGCAGACACTTCTGACTGTTATGAAGGGTATTCCCCTTGCATATAACAAGGATATGCAGGAGGACAAGGAAGCTGTTTTTGATGCTCTTGACACTGTTATCATGTGCCTTGACACCTTTGCACCCATGCTTGAAACTGCAACAGTGCTGCGTGAAAACATGAGAAATGCAGCAGCAAAGGGCTTTATCAATGCCACCGATGCCGCTGACTATCTTGTTTATAAGGGACTGCCTTTCAGAGATGCTTATAAGGCAACAGGTATGCTTGTTGCCACCTGTATTGACAAGGGACTCACTCTTGAAACACTTCCCATAGAGGAATACAAGGCAGTTTGTGACCTTTTCGATGAGGATGTATACACAGCCATTGACCTTGACGAATGCGTGAAAAAGCGCACTGTCAAGGGCGGACCCTCACCTGAATGTGTGATGGCTGAGGTTAAGGCACTTAAGAAGGCAATGGCTGATTGGGAGTAATATAGGTGATTATATGAAAGGGTTAGCAGAAAGACGAAATCACAGACTCAAAAATTTTGATTACGGCAGTTACAACTACTATTATGTAACAATCTGCACCAAAAACAAAGAATGTCTACTCTCGGAAATCACCGTAGGGAGCGACGCCCCCGTCGCTCCGAAAGACAACCGAATAATTTCATGGGAAGATGCAATAAGCTGCCCAACCGAGATTGGTCAGAAAGTTATAGAATGTTGGAATAATATTCAAAATCTGAATGATAAAGTTGAGGTCAACAAATTTGTTCTGATGCCTAATCATATTCATGGAATTATTATTATTCGCAACACTGACTCTATTGAACTTTTTGAAAAGAAATATGATTTTCAGATTGCGGAGCGACGAGGGCGTCGCTCCCTACAAGGCTTGATTAAGGATTTCAAGTCTGTGACCACACGCCACTATAAAAAGATGAATGATAGTTATGAATCACTCTGGCAAGAATCATTTTATGATACTGTAATCACATCACAACAGCAATATGAAAACATCTGCAACTATATTCAATACAATCCACTTAATTGGTTTTTAAAAAAAGAAACCGATGATTTTTGATAGTCGTAGGGAGCTACGCCCTCGTAGCTACGCAGCCGCAACAAACACAAAACCAACCGTTGACAAAAATCAACGGTTGGTTTTTTACATATAACTTACCACACAAAAGGGAAAAGTCTGTACTTAACCTTTTTCTTGTATTCTTTGTAGCCTTCAAGACCTTCCTCAAGAACCTTTTCCTCATTTCTGATTCTGGCGGCAATGGCAAAAACATAGGGCAGAAAGCATAGCAAAGACCAGAGCGAGCCCAGCACAACAGGGATTGAAAGAAAAAGCCAGACAGTCACTGCATACATCGGGTGACGGACTATGCCGTAAAGGCCTGTGTCAATCACCTTCTGATTATCCTGCACCTCCACCGTTCTTGAAAGGTAGGCATTTTCTCTCATAACCTCACCGTAAAGGGCGTAGGAAACGAGAAGAATTACAGATGCAACAATTACAACAGGCAGAGGTATATATGACCAGCCGAAACGGAAATCAAGACCTGCCACGATGAAGCCGACAAGAAACAGCAAGGCAGAAAAAGCAACAACACCCTTTTGCGTGCCTTCCTTTTCTTTTGCGTTGAGCCTTTTTTTCAGAAGCTCCGGTGCTTTCACAAACAGAGTCACACCCAAAATCAGCATCGGAATAAACAGCAGACCGATGAAAAGCCAGCCGTTCATATATTCAAAGCTCCCTGCAGGCAGAAACAACAATGCTCCGACAAGAATGAGTCCGACGGTAAATTTTGAAATTGCAGAGAAAAGAAGCTTCATTTGTATCACATCCTTTAATCCATTATATAACAAAAAGCAGACAACATCAAGTGTCTGCTTTATTATTCGGTTGGTTCAATCAGTCGCTTATTTTGCTGAGAAATGCCTGCAGTCTTTCGGTTTTGGGATTGTTGATAACCTCTTCTGCTTCACCCTCTTCGGCAATAACACCGTCATCCATGAACACAATGTAATCTGAAACCTCTTTTGCAAAGGTCATTTCATGGGTTACGATAACCATTGTCATTTTCTTTGCGGCAAGCTCTCTGATAACACGAAGAATTTCACCCGTAAGCTCAGGATCAAGGGCTGATGTAGGCTCATCAAAGAAGAGAATCTTCGGCTCAAGCGCCATTGCTCTCGCAATGGAAACACGCTGCTGCTGACCGCCTGAAAGCTGACAGGGGTAGCTGTCAACCTTGTCGGAAAGCCCCATTTCTGAAAGAAGCTTCAGAGCCTTTTCATCAATTTCCTTGAGAATCTGCTTTTTGTTCTGCTTGTAATCAGGTCTTTCCTTTGCCTTGAGCTTAACTGCAAGGGTTACATTGTCAAGCACGTTATACTGTGGAAAAAGATTGAACTGCTGAAAAACAAGACCTATTTTCAGCTGCTTCTGTCTTGTTTCCTTTGCCTTGTGCTTCGACCTATCCTTTCCGTCAAAAATCACGTCACCGTCAACCACAATGCTGCCTCTGTCGGCAGTTTCAAGAAAGTTGATGCAGCGAAGAAGGGTTGTTTTGCCGCTTCCCGAGGAGCCGATAATCGACATAACCTGTCCTTCCTCCAGGGAAAGGGAAATGCCTTTAAGAACTTCATTTTTGCCGAATCTCTTTTTGAGGTTTTTAACTTCAAGAATTGCCATCTCTTTCCCTCCTTATGATTTAAAGTAATCGAGTTTCTTTTCGATTTTGCCGAACACAAGTGTCAGAAGGCCACAGAACAAAAGGAAGAATATGCCTGTGTAGAACAATGGCCAGATAAGTCCCTTTGCAGAAAATCTTTCTGCAACCATGATAATATCCACAACCGCAATAACTCTTGCAAGGGAAGTATCCTTGATGAGTGTCATAAATTCGTTACTCATGGGCGGCACTATGTTCTTTATAACCTGCAGAAGTACAACCTTGAAGAAGGTCTGCGTCTTCGTCATACCGAGCACCTGACCGGCCTCATACTGTCCCTTGGGTATACTCTCAATGCCGCCACGGTATATTTCGGAAAAGTAGCAGGCATAGTTAATAATAAAGGCAATTGCCGATGCAGTCATTCTGGGATCCTCACCGGGTATATGCAGATTAAACAGCAATCCGGGAACATAGAAAACCACAAAAAGCTGAAGCATAAGAGGCGTACCTCTTATTATCCACACAAAGCCTCTTGTTGCAAGCCTTATGGGTGTGATTTTGCTCATTGAACCAAAGGCTATGATAAGACCTAAGGGCAATGCCGCAATTAATGTTATGGCGAAAAGCTCTACATTTTCCAGAAAGCCCTTGAGCAATTGCGCATTTATAACACCAAAATCCATTGTTTCTTCCTCTACTCACTTTATTTTTCCGTTACACAACCAAAATGCCGCCCGGAAAAGACGGCATTTTTTTTAGTTTGTTATCTTATTTTGCAATAATCTGTTCTGCGATTTTGTATTCTTTACCGATTTCTGCAAGCTTACCGTTCTCAACAAGCTTTGTGATGATTGCGTTAACCTCTGCTGTTACATCACTGCCCTTACGGAATGCGATACCGTATTCTTCATCTGCGAATGAAACTGCATCAACGATTACAAGATCTTCATAGTCTGTGCCTTCACCGATTGCACCCTTTGCAGCAATGTAGTCGATTACGCAAGCATCTGCTGTGCCGGCCTTAACTTCTCTGAGAGCGTCTGTCTGATAGGAAACAGCTGTGAAGTTTGCTTTTGCAAAGAAAGCTTCATCTGTGATAACCTCTTCACCTGCTGAGCCCTGCTCTGCAACAACAGCTACGCCGTCCATGTCTTCTGCCTTGAGATACTTGTCAGCGTCTTCAGCCTTAACGATAAGAACCTGCTTGTTTGCCATGTAAGGTGTGGAAATTGACATTGCTTCTGCTCTTTCGGGTGTGATTGTCATACCGTTCCAGATACAGTCAATGTTCTTACTTGCAAGCTCTGTTTCCTTTGCAGCCCATGAAATAAGCTGGAATTCAGCTTCAACACCAAGCTCTGCACAAACAGCCTTTGCAAAGTCTGTTTCGAAACCGACGAAGTTGCCGTTTTCATCTTTGTAGTTAAGAAGAGGAATCTCTGTGTAACCGATAACCATCTTGCCCTTTTCCTTGATATAAGCAAGGTCTGATGCGGCTGTGTTATCGTCTGCTGCGTTTCCGTCTGATGCCTTTTCGCCGCCGCATGCTGCGAATGCGAAGCACATAACAACTGCAAGAGCTGCAAGAATTAAAGCAATAATTTTCTTTTTCATTTTGATTTCTTCCTTTCGAAATACATTGAATTTTTTAAGTGATTTGTTTTATCACTTTAGCGTGGTAACATATTAACACAGTAAAACGCTTGTGTCAATAGGTTTTTGGTAAAATTTTGGAAAGTTTTAATGTAAATTCAGAATAACGCTCACTTCTTATCCCGGCCACATTCTTTTTTCGCTGACGTTATAAATAACAGCATATAAAAAAGGCACCTGACCTTTTCAGATTCAGATGCCTTTGATTATTAAATCATCGGGCAGACTTATTCTCCGACACTGCTTTTGTAATCGGATTTTATTCTGCTTCTTTTTTTCCTTTACTCTTTCCGGAAAGTATAAGATTTGTGATAATGCCAAGAATGAGTGCGCAGGCAATATTGGTCATATATACACCCTTGATTGCCATTGCCATTCCGCCGATACCGGGAATAAGGATAGCGGCAATTGTAAAGAGATTTGCACTGTTTTCAAGGTCAACCTTCTGAATCATCTTAAGGCCGCTTACTGCAATAAAACCGTAAAGAGTGATACAGACACCGCCCATTACGCAACCGGGAATAGAATCAAGAAAAGCAACGAAGGGTGAAACGAAGGAAACCAATATAGCAATGATAGCTGTAGTTACAATTGTTACAATTGAAGCGTTTCCTGTAATAGCAACGCAACCAACCGATTCACCGTAGGTTGTATTGGGGCAGCCACCGAAAAATGCACCTACTATTGAGCCTACGCCGTCACCGAGAAGTGTTCTGTGAAGGCCGGGATCCTTGAGAAGATCCTTTTCAATAATTGAAGAAAGGTTCTTATGGTCTGCAATATGCTCAGCGAACACAACAAATGCAACGGGCAGATATGCGACAGCAATTGTTGCTATGTAGCTCATGTCGATTTCCTTTATGCCCTTTGCGGCAGTAAGGAAGGTGAAATCAGGAAGAGCAAACAGGCTGATTCCGTTGAACACGCTGAAGTCGATAACCTTAAGTGCATCATTTCCTGTTGCATTGCCGATAAGAGTGAACACAGCAGCTACTGCATAGCCTGCAAGGATACCGATAATGAAGGGAATGAGCTTGGCCATCTTCTTTCCGTAAACGGAGCAAAGAACAACAACTGCAAAAGTAACCAACGCACAAATTACGGATACCCAGATGTTAGCAGACATTACAAAATAACTTGAAACGCCGAATGTAACCTTTTCACCGTATGAAAAGACGTCATTTATGGCAGCCCCTGCAAGCGAAAGACCGATAAGTGCAACAGTGGGACCGATAACCTGCTTTGGCATAAGCTTGTCAATCCAGTTGACACCGGCAATTTTTACAACGAGTGCAATTCCGATATAAACAAGACCGGCAAACACAGCACCGATTATAAGACCTGCATAGCCCTTAGCGGCAGAAATACCGCCTGCGAACGCAGCGCCCATTGAGCCGATAAATGCGAAGGATGAGCCGAGGAAAACAGGGCTTCTGAACTTGGTGAACAGCTGGTAAATAATTGTGCCTGCACCGGCACCGAAGAGTGCTGCTGATGCAGTCATACCGTTGCCTACGATAGCGGGTACTGCAATTGTTGCCGCCATAATAGCAAGCAGCTGCTGAATCGCGAAAACGATAAGCTGGGAAAACTTGGGTTTGTCTTTGATGTCATAATAAAGCTTCATTATAAAGACCTCCTTTATTAATAAAAATTTTATCACACAGGCCATTAAAAGTAAATAGAAAACCTGACAGAAACTGACATTTTCCGTGTCAAAAATCAGCGTTCGTTTTTGTGCAATCGGGCAAGGAAAAGTAGTCAGTAGCTAGTAGTTAGTAGTTAGTAGTTAGTAGTTAGTAGTCAGTAGTTAATAGTCGGAGAAAAGTGTTTCACGGTTTTCAATGTGCCGTAACGAAATTTCAAGATATAATCAACTCACCAAAACGGTTATACAGAAAAAAAACAAAAGACATATGCCGAACTCATTCAACATATGTCTTTATTCTTCATTTTACATTCTGAATTTATATAAGCGGCTGCTCATTAATCACGAGCTTGAAGGCAAGCCCCAGCTTTTCTGCAGCTTTTCTGCACATAATCATTCTGCCCAGGAAAATTTCAAAATAGTCCATAACCGAGCCGTATGCTGTATCAACGGACAGACGCAGAGTGACCGTTTTTTCAGCAGTGCTGATTTTCAGTGCAGACCTTTCAACAGAATAGTTAACCCTGTCATGAATATCAAAGGTGCTTTTATCCGTGTTTCTCACACGGCTTCTTCTTACATCAGATTTGTCAGCAAGAATAAGTGCCGCCGCAACGGGACTTACGGGCACACCCGTACCCTCATCGTGATTTCCTATAGCTGCAACAATTTCACACAGATCCTCTGTTTTCATGCCCATTTCATTCAGAAGATAAAACGCCATCACACCGCCGGACTGGGAATGCTCAACACGGTTGACCATATTGCCGATGTCGTGCATATAGCCTGCAATTTTTGCAAGCTCAACCTCATGGTCACTGTAGCCCAGATCCTGCAGAATGTTGCCTGCAATGTCTGAAACTCTCATAACATGTGCGAAGCTGTGCTCCGTAAAGCCGAGAGCCGCCAGCGTTTCATCGGATTTTTTTATAAATGTTTTTATTTTTTCATTGGATTTGACTTCTTCAAAAGTCAGCATATTTTTCACCTCTTTAATGAATCCGAATTATGACTTCGGAATTAAAAGTCACGATATTGATTTATTTCTGACGGTCAGGCGCAATTCTGCACTCTGCAATCAATCAGCAGCCCTGATGATAAAGCAGTGCAAGTCCACCCTGAGATGTTTCTCTGTACATTGCATTAAGGTCCTTACCTGTTCTGTACATGGTTTCAACAACAGTATCAAAGCTGATTTTTCTTGTGGTTGAAAGGAAGTTAGCAAGAGAAAGAGCGTTGATGGCACGCATTGCAGCAACGGCATTTCTTTCGATACAGGGAATCTGAACAAGACCGCAGACAGGATCGCATGTAAGACCGAGCATATGCTCCATTGCAACCTCTGCAGCATATTCAATCTGACCGATACCCATTCCGAAAAGCTCACAAAGAGCTGCAGCAGCCATTGAGCAGGCGGTGCCGATTTCTGCCTGACAGCCACATTCGGCACCGCTTATTGATGCGTTGGTCTTGACAAGGTTGCCCACAAGGCCGCCCACTGCAAGAGCTCTGTATATCTGCTCGTCGGAAAAGCCTTTTTTGTCCTGCATATATTTGAGCACGCTGGGAAGCACTGCACAGGCTCCGCATGTGGGAGCTGTGACGATAACACCGCCGCCTGCATTGTGTTCACTTGCCGCAAAGGCATAAGCACAGACAAGACGGTTTTCCCTTGTGATATCACTTTCGTCAATATGGCTTCTGTTATAAAGGTACTGTGCCTTTCTTTCGACGCCGAGTCCTCCGTCAAGCACGCCTCTTGTTGAAAGCCCTTCGTTGATGGAATTTTTCATTGCCTTCCATATATCGTGAAGATAGGCACGGATTTCTTCGCCCTCATATTTTTCCACATATTCCCATAATCTCATATTATGAGCCATGCAATAATCAGCAATCTGACCGAAGGTGCGTAAGGGATAAACATCCTCCTCGTCAAGCTCCGGCTTGCCCTCAATCACAATCTGACCGCCACCGACTGACATGATTCTGTCAAAGCCGATCTGCTCACCGTTTTTATAGGCATAAAACTCCATTGTGTTTTCGTGAGGCAGGCTTGCAGTTTCTCCGTCACCGAAAATGAGCTCAATTTCTTCGCCCTCGAAGACGTCAAGAATTGCCTCGTCGGTTTTATGTCCCTTACCGGTGCTTGAAAGCGAGCCGAAAAGAATAACCTTGTAGCTGTCTGCATCACTATAAGCTTCCCTGAAATATCTTGCTGCTTTATCCGGTCCCATTGTGTGTGATGAAGAAGGACCTCTGCCTATTTTATATAAATATTTAAGTGACTTCATCTTTTTCTCCTCAATTTTGCTTTCTTACGATTTTGTATTCATCATAGGCACTGAAATAATGGCAGGAATCCATATTGCCCGACATATACTTTTCCATTTCATCCTCGTCAAGATTAACCGAGCAATAATATTCGTCATATTCCTCATCATAATCGAAATATGCACAGTTTTCGCATAAGTCCTTTGCCATTAAAATCACCTCGTAGTTTTATTATAGACCCCTTTTTGATAATAATCAAGTTTTATTTTAAATCGGAGCGAAGCGACCCTTAGCATTTGCCGCAAGGCAAATATTTCACGCGCCGAAGGCGTATTTCACATTGCGAAGCAATATTTCATATGACCATAAGGTCATATTTCACTTTTTCTTGACGAAAGTCAAGAAAAAATTAAAAACACCCGGGGAGAAACCGAGTGCTTTTAAAAGGAGAAAATATGAAGAAAACATTATAGAGGAGTAATCAAATTAAGTTGAGCGTTTTCGCTCTTTCGTTGTACTCTCTCTTGAGTACGCACTTATAATACACGAAAAAAAAGCAAATTGCAACACTTTTCCGCCAATTTTTTTCGTTTCTCTCTTTTGGTTAAAATGTGAGATTTTTCTGTATTGATTTTGTGTAAATTGCACTAATATTCCTTTTTGCAATTATCAAAACCCGACTCTTCACAAAAACAACACAAATTTTATACACAATTGCATTCTCTTGTTAAATTCTTCACAAATTTATTAAAAATAAAAGCAAATATTTGACTTTATATAATCTAAGTGTTAAAATGAGCACCAAAGCATTACCCTATTGTTATTTATTATTGAAAGAAAGGCGGCCTTTGTGCCACGGTAAAAATATGTCAGACCAGAAGAAAAAAGCCCTGTTGATTGTCAATCCCTGTGCAGGTAAGACAAAGTCAAGAGCAGGAACATTTGATATTGTTGATAAATTTTCAAAAAGTGACTATGATTTTTCAATTCACGCAACCACCTGTCAGGGCGATGCAACAAACATTGTAAAGCGTGAGCTCGACGGAAAAGATCTTGTTGTCTGCTGCGGCGGTGACGGCACCCTTAACGAAACAATCAACGGCGTTATGGATATGCCAAGGCGTGTGCCTATCGGATATATCCCCACAGGCACAACAAATGACCTTGCAACCTCACTCGGTCTTCCTTCAGACATCAACAAGGCTACAGATATCATCATGCAGGGCCATACCAACGATTACGACGTCGGCCTGTTCAACAACAGATGCTTTACATATGTTGCCTCCTTCGGCGCTTTCTCAAGAGCATCCTATGCGACACCACAGAAATATAAAAACAAGTTCGGCCATGCAGCATATATTGCTGCTGCTGTACCCGAGGTTCTGGACATTCACGGCACAAAAATGAGAGTCGAGCATGACGGCGGAGTTATTGAAGGTGAGTTTATGTTCGGTGCCGTTTCAAACTCCCTTTCCGTCGGTGGCTTCTTCAAGCTGCCCAGGGACGATGTTAAATTTAATGACGGTGTTTTCGAAGTTCTCTTGGTTCCAAAAGTAAAAATGACACGTCTGTTCCCCATTATTCACAAGGTCAGAAGCCAGAACTATGACGGAAAAGAAATCATTTTCTTTAAAACAAGCAAAATCAAGATTACAGCACCCGACGAAAATGTGCCCTGGACTCTTGACGGCGAATTCGGCGGCAATCACCACAATGTGCAGATTCATGTTCTTGAAAGAGCTGTTGAAATATATTCACCGGAAAACCCCCTTTTCCTTCCCAGAATTGAACCGGAGCCGGTTGCCGAAGAAGAAAAGGCATCAGATAAAAAGCCGGAGGGACGCCGCTTCAAAAGAAGAAACAGGGCGGAGAAAAATGCAAAGCCGGCAGAAGCAGAAGCCATCTGTGAAGCTGCATCAGGCGAAGAAGCTGAGCAGACCGAAACAGCTGCAGAAGTAAAATAAGTTCTATTGACAGAATAGTGATAGTTTTCATTATTCTGTCAATTTTTTTGTGAAAAAAATTAATTATTTTTGAATAAATTATTGACAAAACAAGAATAATGCAATATACTATTAATAGATTTGAATGTCTATAAAATTAAGATAGGAGGAACGATAGATGGATTACATGGTTTATTTTAAAATTATAATTGATTTTATCATGAAATTAGTTGCGTTCTTCAAGAAAAGTGATAACACAGAAGCTGATCCTGAACAGCAGGAAGAATAAGCTGTTTCCGGCACAGCAATGTGTGAAGTTTTATGAAATAAAAGCAGTTTTTGCTGCTTTTTATTTTTTTATCTGAAATACACTTGTTCTTCTTCTGTCCTACAAAAAAGCTGCAGCAGGAATATCCTGCTGCAGCTTCTTTTATTTAATTAAAAAATTGTTGTCTTTGCCTTGAGTGTGCTTGAATATGCACCGTAGGCTGTCTTTCCGTTGACAGTTCCGTATGCTCTTACCTTATACTGATACTGTGTGTTTCTTGTAAGAGATGAGCTTGTGAACTTGTTTGTCTTGACAGTTCCTACCTTAACCCATTTGCCGCCCTTATACTGATATACCTGATAACCGGTTGCACCTGTTACCTTGCTCCATGAAAGAGTGATTGATGTCTTCTTTCTTGATGCAGCCTTAAGGCCTGTTGTCTGGCCGAGAGCTGTTTTTGCAGAAAGGCTTGATGAGTTTTCGCCGTAGTTATATGATTTGCCGTTTTTCTTATAGGCTCTTACATAGAATTTATAGGTAGTGCCTGCAGAAAGCTTTGAAACGGTGTAGCTGTTAGATGATGCGTTGCCGATTCTTACCCATTTGCCGCCCTTGTACTGATATACCTGGTAGCCTGCAGCACCGCTGACCTTTGACCATGTGAGAGTGATTGCTGAGGTTGTGGCCTTCTTAACCTTAAGACCTGTTACCTTCGGAAGTGCTGTGTAGGGTGTGATTGCTGCAAACTCGCCGTATTCATATCCGCTTGAGCCCTTCTTGTATACACGGACCTTGAAGCTGTATTGCTTATTTGCAGAAAGCTTTGAAATTGTGTAGCTTGTGCCTGATGTATTGCCGAGTCTTACCCATTTGCCGCCCTTGTACTGATATACCTGGTAGCCTGTTGCATCACTCATCTTATCCCATGTGAGCTTGATTGAGGTTGATGTTGCTGTTGATGTAAGACCTGTTACTGTTGAAACCTTTGTTCTTGCTGCAACCTTTGAGGAAACATCGCCGTAAACAACCGACCTGTTCTTATCTCTTGCGTAGGACCAGATTCTGAAGTAATACTTTGTTGATCCCTTAAGGCCCTTGATGGTAAGGCTGTTGCTTGCAGTTGTGTCAACCTTTACCCACTTGCCGCCGGTATAACGTTCAACCTTATAGGCTGTTGCACCCTCTGCCTTTGCCCATGTGAGGGTTACGGTTTTGTCTGTTGAGGTGTATTTAACCTTTGATGCTTCAACCTTTACAGGCTTTGTGAAGCCATCAAAATCCTTTGCCTTAGATGTGCCGTGAACTGCATTGACAGCTTCCACTCTGAAGCTGTATGTTGTGCCGGGCTTAAGTCCTGTTGCCTTGTATGTTGTTTCTGCGCCTGTTGCCTTGAGAACATACTCTCCGTTTTCAAGCATGTATACATTGTATCCGTCCGCAAAAGCAACTGCATCCCATTTAAGTGTAAGGCTGTCAGTTGCACGTGTAACAGTTGCTTTTTCAACTGAGCCTAAAACAATGCTGAAGGGAACATCAAATGAGCCCTTATAAAGGCCGATGCCCTTGATTGTTGCAGTTGCAGCGCCGATTTCGCTGTTCTTGCTCAGAACGATGAAGTCCTCGCCCTGTGTAAGAGTCTTTGTGCCGATTTTAACGGTTGCCTTGGGTGTTGCAGCCTTTCCTGTAGCCTCGAAGGGCTCAACTGTTGCCTGTGTAATCTCATGAACGATATCCTCGCCCTTGAGAAGAACGCCTGCCAGTGTGAATGCTGCGGGAACAACACTGTCTTTTCTTGCATTAACTGTTGTCAGAAGAACTGAAACCATGTTTGCAATGCCCTTGGGTGCAAGAACAGCAGTGAATGCCTTATCCTGATATGCAGGGATCATTGTCTTGCCTGCCCAGTTGTTGAAGCAATACTGAATTGACTTATAAAGGAATTCAACAGCAGAAACGTCGCCGACATTTCTGATTGCGGGAACAACTGTAATTTCAAGAATGTTTTCAATGTCAAGTGTGAAAATGGAATCAAGAAGTCCCTTTGCACTGCTGCTGCCGAGAAGGAATTCCTCTGAGTCAAAGGATACACCCTTTGATTTTGTTTCGCCGAAATAGTCAAGAAGCTTGTCAACCTTTGTGAAGATTGTGTCCTTTGATGTAACGCTCAGGCCAAGAACCTTAGCAAGCTTCTTTTCAATGAAGAAATAGTTGAAGCCGTAGTTGATAACTTCGAAAACGTCCTTTCCTCCACCGGCACGGTAAACATTACCGTTGAGGTCACGAAGGTCGATATAATCATATGCAACGGCTGCAAGCAGATCGCCGAGAACAACAAGATATGAGGTGTCAGCAGCATATTCAATGCCGAGTCCGAGCTCGTTTGCAGCATTCATGGCGAGAATTGTAACCATATCTTCAAGAGACTTGCATTCAGTGATGCCGTCCTCGTATCCGCCGAAGTCAACATTGCGAAGAACAACCTCGATGATTGCCATAACAACCTCTTCAAAGGTCATTGTGCCGGCATCGGGAATAAGGCCTGACTGTACGCCGAGATACTTGCAGACAGCTTCAACATTGTCGTTGATTTTTGTGTAATCGCCTGCAACCCAACCGTCATAGCCGGGCACCATCTGACAAACAATACTGCCGATAATGCCGTTTGTATCCTTGATAAGATCGGTTGTTTCATCAAGCTTCAGAGCTGAAAGGTCATATGTTGATCCAACAAGGTTAACAAGACCTGCAAGCGTTCTGAGGTCTTCGTTGTCACTTGTTGCGGGGTCAACATTAATCTTTGCGATATAGGGAGCAAGATATTTTTCAACAACGATACCGAAAGCAACACAGACAAGGTCCTCTACCTTTGAATTCTTATCCATTGTGAAGCCGGGAAGGTACTGACCTGCGTATTTGTTGAGAAGGTCGGTATAGATGAACTTGTCAACGTCTGTTTTGCAGGTGTTGTATGCTGCATTGTATTCTGCAGTGCCTTCTTCATAAACAAGGCCGACGATCATACCCTTGAGCTTTCCTGAAACACCGTCAGGACCGAGAAGATCCTCGAGCTTGATGTAGTTGCCGAAAACGCCGAGATCGATGCTGCCGTCACAGATGCCGGCAATAAGACCCTTATTGGCTTCAACAAGCTCAATAAGTTCTTTGACGATTGTGGTGTCCTGACTGCCACGCTTCATGCCCTCACGCCATGTGCCGAGCTCAATGTCCTTGAGGTCACCGAGAACTGCACCTGTGAAGTCGATAAGTGTAACAGCCTTGATAAGACCTTCATATTTATCAAGAGTTGCACAAAGAGCATCAACTGATGTCAGATCAAGGCTGAACTGGATTGAACCGATAACATCAATTGTTTCTTTGATGTTGAGCTCTGCGAGAAGCTCGTCAAGCTTGTCGAGAGTGATGTCTGCATTGTATGCGTCATCCTTCTCTGTGTAGTATTTGTAGCTGTAAGTAAACTTTGTGTCCTGACTCTGGTCCTGAGCAAAAGCAAGCACTGAAAGGCAGCTCATTGCCATGATAACACTTAAAACAACACAAAGCACTTTTTTGAATGTTTTCATTACATTACCTCCTGATTGAATTTTAAGTAATGGCTTCGATTGCACATCTCAGCCCGCTACACATAAATGATACTACTTTTTAAAGCCTTAAGTCAACCGAAAAAGGCAGATTAAAGCCGTAAATATAAAAATTTATTAAAATTACACAACTTTGACAAATTCTTTTCTACACATAAAATGATAAAGAATAAAAAATTTACGGCATATTAAAACATCCTTCAGGCAAGAAAATAAAAATCTCCGAAAAAAATCGGAGATTCTGTATCTTAGGTTTTTGCTTATAAAAATTATTCGCCTGTTGTTTCGTCTTCGTCACCTGCGCCGAGCTTTCCGAAAAGAGCCTTGACAAAATCAACAAATGCCTGGAAGAAAGCCATGATATCATCACGGTATGTTTCTACGAAGCTAAAGAAATCGTTATTCATTCTGATATCCTCCTGATAATAAATTTTCAGCAAAGTCATTGCTTCACTTTATATAATTGTATTATACTTTCGGCTTATTGTCAATTGTTTTTTAAAAAACAGTTAACAAAATTTACACATATTAAGATTTTTACATTCTGCCTTCACTTCTTTTCCCGCTGCAAAAGTATACATCAGTACAATCTCCTTTATATAATCATTGCATTTTTAATTTTTTATTGAACTGAAGAAAATACTGTGCTATTATTTAATTTGAAGGTGCGCTGCATTTTATTCGCACTTTGTGGCTCTCTTCACTTCTGTTCTGCACTCTTCCGCAGGACAATAAAAACTTCTATACAATAATTTAATGTTACGGAGCTGATATAATGTTGGATTTTTTAAACCCTGTCAGAATTATAGATGAAAGCAATTACAGTGCCTTTATGAAAACAGAGGCTGAGCCCTATCTTGAAAAGAAGCGCAAGGAAGGGGTTGTTCTTTCCTCTGACAACCATGAGCTTCACTATGAGGCTTATGAAAAGACTCTTTCAAGGGGAAGCATTGTGATTCTTCACGGCTTTACGGAGTCAGCTGAAAAATTCAGAGAGATGAGCTACTATTTCAGAAAAGCCGGCTACAGCGTTTTTGTTCCCGATTTAACAGGCCACGGAAAATCCTATCACGCCTCAGAAAAAACAGAAAGAGTTGAAGCCGACTCCTTCGACACCTACGCAGCGGATCTTGATATATTTATCGAAAAAGTTGTAAAGCCTGAGAGCGCAGATAAGGATATCTTCATTTATTCCCATTCCTTAGGCAGCACTGTTGCGCTTCTTTATCTGTTGCAGCATCAAGACACCGTAAAAAAAGCTGTTCTCTCCTCCCCCATGATTTGCGGAAACATGGGCATGCCCGTTGTGATAGCAGGCACTGTTGCAAAGCTTTTGTGCGCTTTTGGCGGAAAGAAAATTTCTGCACCGGGCAGATGTATCTTTGACAGTGAGCAGACTGTAGAAAACAGTGATGCAGCAAGCAAGGCAAGATTTGAATATTACCACGAAAAGCGCAAAAAGGAGCCTCTTTATCAGACAAGCGGCCCCTCCTTCGGCTGGGTTAAAGCCTCACTTGATGCGAGGGATAAAATACTGTCGGGTGCTAAAGACCTTAATACAGAGCTTATGATTTTCAAGCCGGAAGAGGACAGACAGTTGCTTTCGGAATATACCGAAAAATTTGCATCCCTTGCCGACATAAAGATTAAAATGGTGAAAAATTCAAAGCATGAAATTTTCATGAGCGATGATAAAGTGATGAAATGGTATTTGGAGGAAATTCTGGATTTTTTTGCAGAAGAATAAAGAAAACAATCGGTCAACACACCTGACCGATTGTTTTTTTGATATTGAAGATACTATGGGGTTAACACAAGAATTAAATGCTTTTTTTCCGGCACAGAAAGCAAAGTGTTAAAACTCTTTTATCATTGCATCATCAACGCCTTGCTTTCAGAAAATATTGACAACCCATCCGCATACAAGCGAGAATACGATGACAAACGCAATGTACAGGAAGAATCTCTTTGCACCGAGAACAATTTTCAATGCGCCTAAATTGGTAATTTTTGTTGACGGTCCTGTAATCATGAAGGAAGCCGCCGCACCGACGCTCATGCCGTCCCAGAGCCATTGCTGCAAAAGCGGAATCGTACCGCCACCGCAAACGTACAGCGGAACACCGACGGTCGCTGCCATCAGTACGCCGAAGCCCTCATGTTTACCGAACAGGCTTGCGAAGGCATCGGCGGGAACATACTGTTGAAACAGTGCGGACAGCAGAACGCCGAGCAGGAAGTAAAGTCCCGTTGCCTTGATATTGCGCCATAAATTTTTGAGAAACCGTAAAAGAAGGTTTGGATCGGTATCACGGTTTTTCGGTGCAGAAAATCCGCTGAAATTGAAAAACTCTTTCCCACGGTAGAAAAAGTGAACACAAAGGCCTGCAGCAATTCCGCACAGAAAGCAAGTGATCAGGCGAATCAGCACCAATTTTGTGCCAAGAGCTGTGCTGTACATAATAAGCTGGGGATTGAGCAGGATAGACGCCATCATAAACGATGCAAGCCAGTCCTGCCGCATCCCTTTTTCGTGGAACGATGCAGCAAGCGGGATTGTTCCGTACATACAAAGCGGTGACAGAATACCGAGAATACAAGCAGGGATAATGCCGAACAGCCCCCATTTTTTATCCTTCATTCCGGCAAACATACGATGTATGCGCTCTTTGGCAAACACCGAAATAAACGATCCGAGAACCATACCAAGCACCCAATAGGGAAAAATCTGTCTCAGCTGCAGATCGAAGTAATACCATATGTAAACAAACTCCCGCTGCAGGATTTCAAAAAGATTACTCATTGATTACCACCAACTTATACGAACGGTTTCCGAGTCCGATTTCCTCACCGTGCTCCAGAGTATCCTCGCCGCCGAGACTTTCTATACGGCGGATTATGGACGAGGCGCCCTCCGAATTATAAATCAGATCAACGCAGGCCTGATCGAGCGCAACAGGATCAGCAGAGGCGAGAATACCGATATCATGGACATCCGGCTTGGAGGGAAGTGCCATACAGTCGCAGTCCACAGACAGATTGTTCATAACATTGATAAACAGGATGTTTCCGTTCAGTGCATCCACAACGGATTTTCCTGCCTCTGCCATGGAATCCATGAAAACGGAAGACTTACCGCCCCAGGGAAATGTACGGCTCTTGCCGCCGGTATGGATGAGACATTTGCCTTCGGTGGATGCAATACCGATAGAAATATTCTTGATCGAACCGCCGAAGCCACCCATCAGATGTCCCTTGAAATGGCTGAGAACAAGCATACCGTCAAATTCGGTAAAGCGTGCACCGACAAGATTTTCTTTCAGCACACTACCACCATTCACAGGGATGGCTACAGAGCCCGTTTCATCCAGGATAACAACATCCGCAATATCGGTAAAGCCACGGTCCTTAGCGACCTGATAGTGCATGGCAGTCTGCGCACGTTTACCGCCGTATGCGGTGTTGCTCTCAACAATAGTTCCGTTCACATGATGAACCAGATCTTTGATAAACTCGGGGCGAAGATAATTGGTCTGCTCGGATTCACCGGTATGGATTTTGACTGCAGTGTTTTCGCCGGTGATCTCTGTGCCGAGGGCCTTGTAGGCTGCCATCAATGCCTCGGGTGTTATATCGGAAATATAATAAACGACACTTTGTGCATTTGCATCATAATTTTTCAGATCTGCCGTCTTAATAATGGCACCGCCGTTGGTAATGATCTCTGTTACAGCATCGGCGGGTGTATCAGGCTCATTGTTTGCGAAAGTCATTTCAATGGTAACGGTAGTATTTTCCGTTATCGTCGTTGTATCAGAAACGGTAGTGGTTTCTGTTATTGTCGTTATATCGGAAACGGTAGTGAGATCCGTTGTATCGGAAACAGCAGTGATTTCCGTTGTGGTTCCGGCATCAGCGGATGTCTTTTCAGTAGTGACCGCATTTGCAGTAGTTGACAAGGTGTCAGCAGGTGCGTTTGTATTGTTGCAGGCTACACAAACAATAAACATGGAAAGCACCATCATCAGCGCAATCGCTTTTTTACTTTCCTTTTTCATTTTTCTTATTCTCCTTGCATTCAGCTATTAACCTTGATGATTTCATCAGGAGTGATGTTTTCATTTCTGTCTCTCATATCCGGATTCTTTTGTGGGGCAAGCGTGCACGCAGGCACAAGTCTGACTATTTTTGATTGTATGCTCTGCCTTTTTGTCAAAGCTTGAAATTGTGTTCACTTCGGACAGTTCAAAATCAAAAACGTTAAAGTTCTCTTCCATTCGTTCAATATGAACCGATTTTGCTATTATTATACCTCTTTGTAAAGGCCAATGCAAGATACTCTGTGCTACAGATTTGTTATATTTTCACCGATTGATTTAGTGAAAAGTGAAGAGGTAATAGTGGAAAAGTAAAAATCCCCGTACTCAGCGTACGAGGATTTTCTGGTGGGCAGGGATGGATTCGAACCATCGAAGTCGTTGACGGCAGATTTACAGTCTGCTCCCTTTGGCCACTCGGGAACCTACCCATATAAAAAAACTGGAGCTGGTGGACGGACTCGAACCCCCGACCTGCTGATTACAAATCAGCTGCTCTACCAACTGAGCTACACCAGCTTATATGACGCTTCGCAAGGTCTCCCTCGCTCAACGCTTGAATATAATATCACAACATTTTTCATTAGTCAATACCTTTTTTGAAATTTTTTATCTTTTTTGTTTTTTAAATTATATAGCGGTAAATAACGTAAAAATGAAAGGCACTGCCAAGAATAACAAACAAATGAAATATTATATGCAAGGACGGATATTTTCTGCCCATGCCGCACATGACAGCTCCTGCGATATAAAACAGGCAACCGTATATCAGCTCTCTGAAGGCGCCCATGTTTATTCTGTCTGCCACAGGGATAACACTGCAAAGCATTATAAAGCCTGAAGCTATATACACAGCCATGGTAACTGCCTTGAGCTTTTCGAAAAAGAACAGCTTTGAAAGAAGGCCGAAAAGGGTGCACAGCCAGCCGAGAACAAACACGGTGATACCCAGTGACGGCTTAAGATTATAAAGAGAGATCAGTGCACAGGGTGTTGCCGTGCCTGCAATAAGAAAGGGTACTGTTGAATGGTCTGCTATTCTCGCCCTTCTTTTCTTCTCACCCTTCGGCAAAAGATGATATACTGCTGACACGGTATAAACAGCAACAAGAGTGATGCCGTAAACAATGGCAGATGTCATATGTCTTGTCCCCTCGGCGTCAGATACAAGCATAGCTGCACCGATAACCGCCAGCACTGCGCCCACTGCATGAGTCAGACCGTTCATAAGGTCAACCTTCTGTGAATATTCAACAAGCTTAACATCTTTGCCGATCATTCTATCATCTCCTTTTTTCATTCTATATCATTTTATTACATCGGTCAATATCTGCTTATATACATATCATAATATACATTATACGAAATGTGCATTGTTTTTATATTTTTCTACAAATTTTAACTTTTTTTATTTTTTCTATTGTAACCGGCTTTCAATTTCTGCTATTATTGAAGTGACGAAAGTCAACTAATTAAAATGTAAATTTTCAGTGAGGTCAATCATGGGAATCAAAGAAGTTTTAGAGCTTATCGGCGGTCTTGCACTTTTTCTTTTCGGTATGAATGTCATGGGCAACTCCCTTGAGAAAAAAGCAGGCGGACAGTTAAAATCAGTTCTCGGAAAAATGACCGACAGCCCCATCAAAGGCTTTCTGTTGGGAACAGTTGTAACGGCTGTCATACAGTCCTCATCTGCAACAACAGTTATGGTTGTCGGCTTTGTCAACTCCGGTATTATGACACTGCATCAGTCCCTCGGTGTAATTATGGGCGCCAATGTCGGCACCACAATCACAGGTTGGATTCTTGCTCTTCAGGGTATCAAAGGCGTCGGTATAATGGAGTATTTCAAGCCCGATTTTTTCGTTCCCATTCTTGCAATTGTCGGCGTAATCATAATCATGTTCTCAAAAAGCCAGAAGAAAAAGGATACTGCAACAATCCTTCTCGGCTTTGCAACCCTCATGACAGGTATGTCTGCCATGTCAGATGCTGTTGAAGGACTCGAGGGTGTGCCTGAATTCACAAACATTCTCACCATGTTTGAAAACCCCATTCTCGGTGTTCTCGCAGGTGCTGTGCTGACAGCTATCATTCAGTCCTCCTCAGCATCAGTCGGTATTCTTCAGGCACTCTCCTCAACAGGTGCAATTTCCTTCGGCGCTGCTATCCCCATTGTTATGGGTCAGGGCATCGGCACAACCATAACAGCCCTCATTTCATCTACCGGCGCAAACAAAAACGCAAGACGTGCCGCCTTTGCTCACTTCTATTTCAACGCAATCGGCACCCCTATTCTCCTTGCTCTGTTCTACGGCGCCAATACAATCTTTAAATTCAAATTCCTTGATAACACAGTAAGTGAGCTCGAAATTGCTATCATCAACACAACCTTCAAGGTCCTTTGCGTTCTTCTGTGGGCTCCGTTTATGAAGGTTCTTGAAAAAATTGCAACAGTTACAGTCAGAGATAACGAAGAAAAAGAGAAATACGAAATGCTCGACGAAAGACTTCTTGCAACGCCCGCAGTTGCTGTTGAAAGATGCAAGGCTGTCACTCAGACAATGGCTGAAATTTCAAAAACCACTATCGACGATGCTCTTTCCACTCTCACTCAGTATAGCGACGAGGTTGCACAATCTGTTATCAAAAACGAGAAGAAGGCAGATAAATACGAAGATAAGCTGGGCAGCTACCTTGTCAAGGTTTCAGCTCTTGAGCTTTCAGAAGCGGACAGTGCCGAGGCTGCAATGCTTCTTCATATAATCGGTGACTTCGAAAGAATCTCCGACCATGCTGTCAATGTGCTCAAGTCGGCTGAAGAAATCAAGGATAAGAAGCTCAACTTCTCAGGCAAATGCCAGCAGGAGCTTGAGGTTATGATTAACGCTGTCAGAGAAATCATTGCCCTTTCCTATGAAGCCTTCACCGAAAACAACCTTCAGAAGGCAGCTCTTGTTGAGCCTCTTGAGCAGGTTGTTGATGACCTTAAGGATACTCTCAAGGCACGTCACATCAAGCGTCTGCAAAAGGGTGACTGCACAATTGAGCTGGGCTTCGTGCTCACAGACCTTCTGACTGACCTTGAAAGAATTTCTGACCACTGCTCAAACATTGCAGGTCTTGTTATCGAAATCTCTCACGGTGATATGGATCTTCATAAGTATATCAAAAACCTCAAAAAGGATGAAGCTGAGTTCAAAAAGACCTATGAGGTCTACACACAGAAGTATTCCTTTGATACAATTTCATAAGTTTTGTCGTTTTTTTAATCTTTATTAAAAGTATGTAAACTATTGACAAGAATGTTAATTTCTGCTATCATTTAACCACGGACAAGTTCCGATAATCTATCAGGAGGTAACAGACATGGACGCATTACAGCAGGTTTTCACCACTATCCTTGGTGTTTTTGACATCATCAGAAAGTTCTTCGAAGAACTCTTCGGTGGCTTCAAGAAGGAAGAAGAAGAAACAACTGCTCCTGCAGAAGAAGCATAATTGAATTTATGTGTCAGACAAAACCCTTTCAGGGGTTTTGTTTTTTTTGCTCTTTTTCCGGAAGAAAAAAGTCTGATAACAAGGTTATAAATAAAAAAGGTACCCTTCATTCCCTGCAGGAGATGAAGGATACCGTATTTTTTTATTTTGCTACAGCTACATCACAGATTACTTCAACGCATTTTTCCTCACCGACGATGCTGCTGTCAAGGCAGATATGATAATTTTCTGTCTGCCCCCACTCTCTGCCGGTGAAGTATTTGTAATTCACTCTTCGCTTTGCGTCCTTTTCGTCAAGGCGCTTCATGGGTGCCTTATCCCTTTCACCGTATAGCTCAACAATTCTTTTTGCACGGTACTGCTTTGAAGCATGGATAAAAATATTCAGGCAATCCTCTCTGTCACGGAGAATATAATCGGCACATCTGCCCACTATCACACAGTTACCCTTTTCAGCTATTTCACAGATAATTCTGCTTTGTGTTGCCCACAGATAATCGGAGGTGTTTATTGCTCCTGCCGTACCGTGAGCCGCAGAAGAAGAAAAAGCGTAGGAGAGCATGCTTTTTCCCGGTGCATATTCGCCTGCATCCTCAACATAGGAAGGATCAAAGCCCGTTTCCTTTGCTACCTTTTCAACAAGCTCGCTGTCGTAATAATCATAGCCTAATTTTTCGGCAACTGCTTTACCGATGCTTCTGCCGCCTGAGCCGAACTGACGGCTTATCGTAATTATTTTCTTCATTTTTTCTCCTCCTTCATTCTGATTTTCTTTTCTATATTATACTATATGTCCGCTTATCTTCACAAGATGAATTTTTCACAAATTATTTTGCTGTTTTCACCATTAAAAAAGAAGCAGTGCCTTATGGGATGTCGGCGTTAATGTCTGCACTGCTTTCATGCCATCAGTTACATCGGATCTTCATTACCGATGAAATTCTGTATATATTTTTCAACATCATCACCCGGGATTTTGAGAGAATAGGCGAATTCTTCGTTAACAAGTCTGCCGGCACAGGCAAAAACAGCCTCATCTGTTGCCGAAAGTGTTTTTCCTTTTTTATTAAGCTCCTCTTTCCGTTCATACAGGCATCTGATAAGTGCCAGAAGGTCGGGTGATATTCCCTTGTCGGTTATCTGACGGTATCTCTCACTGCGCTGCTGTCTGTTTTCAATCCAGCTGCACTCACAACCCTTTGCTTTGACAAGCAGCTCTCTTATTTCTTTTTCCGTCAGGGGTGTTCTCAGTTTTTTCCCCGTCCTATCCTTGTCAACAGGCACATAATAGGTGGCTGTGCTGTTATTATGCGGCACTAAAACATAATAGTTTTCTTTTTTCTGTCCGCTGAAAAAAGACATTGGCCTGACATCCTTCACCGTACACACACCGTAAACATCATAAACAACGGCCGAGCCTATTTCATAAGCATTACTCAAAGCAATCACCTCTTGTTTATATTTTAGCAAATATGCCTTTTTCTTTCAAAGGACATTTTACACAGTTTTAACCCCTTTCTTCATTGTGCAACTTTTATATATTCTTCCCTCCTTCATGAATCACAACATAATGTGCTTGTAAAACACTTTGACAGAAAATGTTGAAAAACGACGGGTGTTTATAAAAATCCTGTGTCCTGCCGGTAAAAAACAGTCTTTTAATTATGTACAAAATTAACAAAGATGAACTTTTTGAAAAAATTTGTTGACAAAATTATTATAAAGTAGTACAATACTTTTGAACAATGAGGGGATAAGTGTCCCCATAAACAACAAAGATCTATACTTTTCGAAAGGAGATACATTATGGATTGGAAAGGATTTCAGGAAGTATGGGATGAATTCCTTGCATTCATGGACAGATGCATGCAGTGGTTACAGTACCTTTTCGGTGCAGGAAAGTGGCCGCCCGATGATTATCCCAACATCGATGACACAACAGCAGCAGAATAATCGAAAGGAGATCTATTTATGGATTGGCCCGTAATTGAAGACGTATATCTTGCACTTACAAGAATTTTTGACGGTTTCATCAAATTCCTTATGAAAGCATTGGGAATCGAAGAATAATCGTTCTTGTGAATCAAAAAGAATTGACCTCTGTCTTTTGACAGAGGTCTTTTTTTGTTTTGTATGCACCTGTTATTGTTTCGCTTTTTTAATGCCGTTTTTCTTCTTTTTCCGTCCCTGACAGTGTCTTGCTCCCCCACCATTCTGTAAGCATCTTTTTTTCCACATAAAAACAGCCAAAATAAACTATTCCCATTGACTCATATTTATAAAGAGAGTATAATTATAAATTGAATAACAGCCTTTTTCTGAAAACGGAAAAAGACCATAAAGGAGGAAAACAGAATTGAAAAAGGATCTCAAAATTCAGGAGCTGATGGACTTTTACGGCAACTGGTTCGATGACGAGCAGACCGTCAACGACGGTAAGATGACTCAGAATCTTTACCCCTATGAAAGCCTTTTCTCTCCCATTCAGATCAACAAAATCACCATTAAGAACAGACTTGTCATGGCCCCCATGGGTAACATCTCAATGTGTGACGAAACAGGCCGTCCCAATGAAAAGATGATTGCCTATTTCACAGAGCGTGCAAAGGGTGGCGTCGGCCTTATCACAACCGGTCTTGTGCCCGTTTCACACGGACTTGACCACACAATCACAGAGCTCGACAAGCTTACATACTTCCCCCGCCTTGACAGAAGCCGCACCTGCTTTGCAGGCTGGCGTGACCTTTCTGCAAACATTCATTCCTACGGCGCAAGAATCTTCATTCAGGTAACACCCGGTCTCGGCCGTGTAGGTAACCCCCAGTGTCTTGTCAATTCAATGAAGCTTCCCCAGTCCGCTTCAATGAATCCCAGCTGGTATATGCCTCAGGTACCCTGTATGCCCATGAGTGCAATGAAGCTCAACAAAATTATCAAGAATATCGGTCAGTGTGCTGCCGACGCAAAGGCAATGAACATTGACGGTGTATATCTCCACGGTCATGAAGGCTATCTTATGGAGCAGCTGACCAACCCTGCCTTCAACCGCCGTATTATGGGTCCCTTCAAGGACTGGCAGGCTTTCGGTATCAAAACAATTGAATGCATCCGTGAGCGCTGCGGCAAAAACTTCCCCATTATGTACCGTATTGACCTTTCCCTCGCTCTTAACGAGACCTACGGCGAAAGAATGAACTCCGTTTCAGCTCTCAAGAAGTTCAGAAACGGCAGAACAATCGAAATGACTCTTGACTACATGAAGAACCTTGTAAGAGCCGGTGTTGACATGTTCGACGTTGACCTTGGCTGCTACGACAACTGGTGGCTTCCCCATCCCCCCGGATCAATGCCTCCCGGCTGCTTCCTTGACATTGCAAAAATTGCCAAGGACTTCTTCGAAAAAGAAAAGATTGTTTCCAATCAGGGACTTCCCGTTCCCGTTGTCGGCGTCGGCAAGCTTGGCTATCCTGACCTTGCTGAAAAGGCTCTTCGCGACAATAAATGCGACATGATCATGCTCGGCCGCCCCCTTCTTGCAGACCCCGAATGGCCCAACAAGGCAAGAACCGGCAGAGTTAACGAAATCCTTCCCTGCATCGGCTGTCAGGAAGGCTGTCTGAACGAATTCGTTGAAGGCGGACATCCACAGTGTGCAGTCAATCCCAGAACTGCCTTTGAAGAAATCTATCCCGCAGTTCCTCCCAAGGCTGAAAAGGCTCTTAAGGTTGCTGTTATCGGCGCAGGCCCCGGCGGTATTGAATGTGCAGTCACTGCAGCACAGAGAGGTCACGATGTAACTCTCATTGAAAAGAGTGACCGTCTTTGCGGCAGACTCAACCCCGGTTCAGCACCGAAGATCAAGTTCGATATCAAAAACTATGTTGAGTGGCTTTGCGGCAGAGTTGAAAGAGCACAGAAGGATTACGGTCTTAAGGTTGCAATGAACACCGAGGCCACTGCAGATTATATCAAAGCTAACGGCTTCGACAAGGTTGTTGTTGCTGCAGGTACTTCCGATGTTGCAATTCCCGTTGACGGATACGACAAGGTTAACTGGATTCAGGCTGTTGATGTTCTCGAGCACCCCGAAAAGGCAAAGGACGCAAAGAATGTTGTTGTTATCGGCGGCGGCGTAACAGGCTGTGAAACCGCATTCATGCTCAACAAGGAATACGGCAAAAAGGTTACTGTTGTTGAAATGGCTGAATACATGATGAACCACACCTGCACCGCAAACCGTGGCTATCTTCTTAAGTATATGTTTGACGCAGACATCAAGCTTCTTAACTGCACAAAACTTCTCTCATTCACAGAGGGCGGCGTTAAGGTGCTTCGTAACTGCCACAAGTCAGTTCCCGATCCCTATCTTACATGGAATCCCATTCTTCCCGAAAACGTTCTCAATCCCCTTGCTCCCAAGGTTAAGGAAGATCTGAAGGAAGAAGTTCTTAAGGCTGATCTTGTTGTTATGGCAGCAGGCGGAAGACCTTCAGAAAAGCTCTTCCTCGACATTCAGGCAGCTTGCCCCACCATCGAGGTTTATAACATCGGTGACTCCTTCAAGGCAGGCAAGGTGTTTGAAGCAACCAAGTCAGGCTACAACTGCGCACTTAATCTGTAATGCCGTCAATACGGCATTACAGTGAAATATGACCTTACGGTCATATGAAATATTGCTGTCGCAATATGAAATACGCCTTCGGCGTGTGAAACATTTGCCTTCGGCAAATGTTGCGTGTCTGCGACGCAATTTATAATAAATATTGAAAAGGAGAAATTTCCATGGATTATAAAATGATCCTCACCCCGGAAGAAGAAGCCATTCTCAACGGTGCCAAGGGTGAAACAATGGCAAAGGTTATCAAAACTCTTATTCTTTACGGTGAAACCTTCGGTGCAAAGCGCTTCGTTAAGGTTACTGCACCCGGTCACCTTGTAACAAGCTTCGGCATTTCCATCATGAGCCCTGTTTTCAACATCACTCAGGAGCTTATCGATGCAGGCCTCAAAGCAGAAATGCCCTTCACTGTTGACCCCCGCCCCATCGACTATACCAACGTAAAATGCAACCCCATTGAAAAGCTCATTTTCTCAAAGGTTCTTTACGGCAAGCAGGAAATGTATGAAAAGCAGCTTCGTGACCTTGGCCTTAAGGATAAAAACGCCTTCACCTGCACCTGCTATCTTGACGAAGTGGGCAACACACCCAAAAAGGGCGATATCCTTTCATGGGCAGAATCCTCAGCTGTTGTTTATGTCAACAGTGTTATCGGCGCAAGATGTAACCGTAACTCCGGTATCATTGAGCTTTTCGGTATGATTCTGGGCAAGGTGCCCGAATTTGACCTTCTCACAGACGAGGGCAGAAAAGCAAAGTGGATTGTTGAGGTTAAAACAACAAAGAAGCCGGAAGCACAGATTCTCGGCTCAGCTATCGGCCTTAAGGTTATGGAGGATGTTCCCTTCATCAGAGGTCTTGACAAGTTTATCGGCACAGAGCTTGACGACGTAACAAAGTCATACCTCAAGGATATGGGCGCTGCAACAGCATCAAACGGTGCAGTCGGCCTTTATCACGTTGAAAATCTCACACCCGAAGCAGTTGAATTCGGCGAAAAGATTATCAACGAGGATGCAAAGGTTTATGTTATTGATGATGCAGAGCTTGAAAGAGTCAAGGCATCCTACCCCGTTATGTGGAAGGATCCCGAGGGCAAGCCTGACCGTTGCTTCATCGGCTGCCCCCATCTGACATTTGCACAGCTCGGTCAGTGGGCTGACAAGTTTGAGGCAGAGCTCAAAAAGCAGGGCAAGAAAAAGGTCGGCATGAACACAATTATGACAACTGCTCCCGACGTGCTTGAAAAGTTCAAGGCTGAGGACAAGGCACACTATGACAAGCTTGTTGCTATGGGTGTTCATCTGACAAGCATCTGTCCGCTTATGTATATGAACAATCCTCTTTGCGGAAAGAAGAATGTTCTGACAAACTCCAACAAGCTTCGTACATACACAACTTCAAGATATTACACAGACGATGAAATCTGTGAAATCGCAGTAAAGGGGGATATCTGATTATGGCAAAGGAATTTAAAGGTCGCCCCGTAATCGCAGGCGAATGTACAGTTGAGGCTGTTGTTTCCCACGGCGGATTCAATACTCTTGCTTCTTTCCAGAAGAGCGCTCTTGCAAAGAAAAAGGAAACTATCGTTTCTGACCAGAACAATCCTGACCTTTTCGGCAAGAACATCACAGGCAAGGGTCTGTGCCTTCCCCAGACTATCGGCTCAACAACAGGCGGTATGGTTATCTACACTGCAACATCTCTCAAAATTCACCCCAGAGCAATGCTCTTCTCAGAGCCTATTGACTCTCTTGCAGCTGCAGGTGTTATCCTCGCTGACGTATGGACCGACGACACAATCACCACTGTTGACAACCTCGGTCAGGAATTTCTCGACTATGTCAAGGACGGCATGACACTTCAGATCAAGGCAGACGGAACGGTAATTGTAGATTAAGTGCAGAATGCAAAGTGCAAAATGCAAAATTGCACTGCACCGAGCATTAAAGGGTAATCTCTACCCGATGAATTTACAAATCAATGCAAGGAGCTGTAAAAAACAAAAGTTTTTTACAGCTCCTTTTACTAACCCCTAAATCCTGACCCCTATATCCTGAGTCCGTAGGCTTCACACATTCACGAAAGTGATTTTATCAGGAATTTTATAACCTCAACCGGTGGCTTGCCCATCATTTTAACAGAAATGTAGGGTGAGCTTTTTGCCGCACTTATCATGGCAAGACCGCGCATTTTCTGCCCGATTGCCGAAACAAATTCGGGCTTCAGGTCGTTGACAAAGGCAAGAATCATACCGTTCTGCTGCTTGATTTCATAGATGCCGAGCTTTGCCGCATTGGCTCTTAAAAGAGCAACGTCAATAAGTCCCTTGACAGATACAGGCGGCTCACCGAAGCGGTCAATGAATTCATCCATAACATCCATGGCGTCCTCACCCGTCTGTATTTCTGCAATTCTTTTATACATTCCGATACGGTTTTTCACCGAATCGATATAGCTTTCGGGAATATGGGCATCAATTGAAATATCAACAACGCACTCCTTCTTTTCTTCTGTGGGGGTGCCTGTTTTTTCTTCGTCAATGGTTTCGGAAAGAATCTTCAGATACATATCGTAGCCCACAGCTTCCATATGTCCGTGCTGCTGTGCACCGAGAATGTTGCCTGCGCCTCTGATTTCAAGGTCACGCATGGCAATTCTGAAGCCTGAACCGAATTCCGTAAACTCTCTGATTGCCGAAAGACGTCTTTGTGCAACCTCGGAAAGCTCACGGTTTTTGTTATATGTGAAATAGGCGAAGGCTCGTCTGCCGCTTCTGCCCACACGTCCTCTGATCTGATGAAGCTGGGCAAGGCCCATTTTATCTGCCTCTTCAATGATGAGGGTATTGACATTAGGCACATCAACACCTGTTTCAATAATGGTTGTACAGACAAGGATATCAATTTCGTTTTCGAGAAGCTGACGCCAGACCTCACTTAACTGCTCCTCATTCATCTTTCCGTGACCGATACCGATTCTCGCATCGGGCAGGTATTTTTTAATCTGTGCAACTCTTGATTCAATGCTGTCCACACGGTTGTGCAGATAATAAACCTGACCGCCTCTGCGAAGCTCTCTTTCCATGGCTTCAGCGAGAAGCTCCATCTCATGGGCCACAACATAGGTCTGGACAGGGTGTCTGCCCACAGGTGCCATTTCCAGCACAGACATATCTCTGATGCCTGTCATTGCCATGTTAAGTGTTCTGGGTATAGGCGTTGCAGAAAGGGTGAGCACATCCACAAGCGGGAATTTTTCCTTCAGCTTTTCTTTCTGTGCAACACCGAAGCGCTGCTCCTCGTCAACAATGAGAAGGCCTAAATCCTTGAACTCCACGCTTTTTGCAATAATGGAGTGAGTACCTACGATGATGTCAATACTGCCCCTTTTAAGTCGTTGCTTTATCTTTGTTCTCTCGGTCTGTGTTCTGAAGCGTGAGAGCATTTCAATTTCAACAGGGAAGCCGTCAAAGCGTTTTTTGATTGTCTGATAATGCTGAAAAGCAAGAATTGTCGTCGGCACAAGAATTGCACACTGCTTACCGTCGGCAATACACTTGAAGGCGGCACGAAGAGCAACCTCGGTTTTGCCAAAGCCCACATCACCGCAAAGCAGTCTGTCCATAGGGCTGTGTTTTTCCATGTCACGCTTGATTTCGTTAACAGCCTCGATCTGATCCTCAGTTTCTTCAAACTCAAAACGGCGCTCAAAGTCGTTTTGCATATCAATGTCCTCAGAAAAAGCAAAGCCTTCAGTATTAAGCCTTTTTGAATAAAGCTCCGTCAGCTCCTTTGCCATGTCCTTGACGGCAGAGCGCACTCTCGACTGAGTCCTTTTCCATTCGTCAGAGCCTAAACGGTTGAGCTTTACAGGCTTGTCTGTATCCTTGGGAGAAATATATTTCGCAATAAGATCAAGCTGTGTGACAGGTATATAAAGCACATCGGCACCTCGGAAGTTAAGCTTGATGAAGTCCTTGACCTTGCCACCTACAGTCATGGTTTTGATGCC
The DNA here is from genome assembly GCA_045533205.1 of Acutalibacteraceae bacterium. GTDB lineage: Bacteria > Bacillota > Clostridia > Oscillospirales > Acutalibacteraceae > UBA6857. The sequence goes on from JAZSHL010000012.1 coordinate 41,816, forward strand.
GTCAAATATGCCGATACCGTGAACGGCATGAACAACATAGTCACCTCTTGTAATTTCTTCAAGGGAGGTCAGTCCCCTGCCGGTTTTGAAGCGCTTTTTGCGTTCGCTTTTCTGCTTGGTACCCTGCTTGCCGTAGGTGAACAGAATAAATTTTGATGAAGCATATTCGAAGCCCGCCGAAACAGTGCCGCTTATGACAGAAACAGTCCCTTTCGGAAATTCAGCCGGCACAACAGGGAAATAATGAGCCTTGATTTCTTCTGTTTCAAGGTCATATGCCAGCTCTTTTGCGCTTTTTTCCGTGCCTGCCATAATAACAGCAGTGTAGCCCTGCTTTAAAGATGGGGACAAATCCTCCATAAGATAAGAAAGGGTACCGTCCCATCGTGAAAGCTGACGGCAGTTTATGCTCACAAGCTCTTTTATGGGTATATCGAAGGAGCCTCTGGCAAGGTTATCAACAAAAATTGCCTTCTGCTTTTCATAAACAGAAAGAAATTCGCTCCATGTCAGGGCATATCGGTCAATACCCTTGGTGAGAATACCCTCCTCAAACATGGCTCTCACATCTTCCATAAGAAGCTGACTTGCGGTGTTGAACTTCTGCTTTACCGATGCACTTTCGCAAACAAAAAGCATACCGTCCTTCATATAGTCAAAAATTGTGTGCAGCTCCCCATATGCAAGAGAAAGATATTTATCGGGAGCACCAACATGGATATAGTGCTCAAGGGAGTCAATGTCCTCATTGATTTTCTGCTTCGCCTTGACAGAGCCCTTGCCCTTGACGGTTGAGATGAAATCTTCAAGCCTTTCCTTCATCACCTCAAGGGAGTCAAACAGCACCTCTGTTGAGGGAGTGATTCTGATTTCCTTCAGATTTTCGGTTCTTCTCTGACTTTCTGTGTCAAAATATGAAATCGAATCAACGGTGTCGCCCCAGAATTCAATTCGGCAAGGCTGAACATCATTTGGTGCAAAAATATCAAGAATACCGCCACGAAGTGAAAACTGACCTATGCCCTCAACCAGCTCAGTTCTCACATATCCTGCAGAAATGAGGGTGTTAACAATTTCATGGGTGCTTTTTTCGTCGCCCACAGCTAATTTCAGTGTTCTCTTTGTCAGCTCATAGCCGGGAAGAGTGAGCTGCATTGCTGCCTCAGCACTGCAAAGAACATATCTGCACTCACCGTCAAGAATACGCGAAAGCACACCGATTCTTTTCTGCTCAAATTCGTGGGATTTGTTGTCAGCGCTCCGGAAGGAAAAGTCCCTTGCAGGATAAAGATAAGCACCGCCGCAAAGAGCATTCAGATCATCGCAGAGCCTTGAGGCAGTGCCCTCGTCATGGCAGACAATAAGGGCAGGGTTGTGTGTGTCAACGCAAAGAGAGGAAATATAGTGTGCCTTGTGAATCTGAGAAAGACCTATTATTCCCATAGGCACTCTGCCGCCTTCAACGGCATTTTTCACACTTTCATATTCAATTGTACCCTTGAGAATTTTTGAAAAGCCTGACATGCTGATCCCCTTTCACGTGGCAATGCACCCGATAGCACTTTATCGGGTGTGGCATATTGATGCAATTATTATATATCAAATCTTTATAAAAATAAAGATTATTCTCACTCTTTTTTAAAAAAAGAAGCCACCCTTGACGGATGGCTCCAATTTTAAAATTTCAAATTTTAAAACAGGTATAAAAAATTACTTATGCAGCCTCTTCTTCTTCAGCTACTTCTTCTTCGCCAAGAATCTGCTTAATGATGGAGTAAAGCTTATCAAAGAAAGCTACGATTTCTGCCCAGTTTGACTTAATCCAATCTACCATTGTTATTTCCTCCTTATAAAATTAACTTAAGGGAAACCCCTTAGCCTGTGTTCATTATATAACACTATTTAAACAATGTCAATAGTTAATTCAAAAATAGTTCATTTTTTAATCATTATTTATAAAAAAGCAATGCCACCCTTTTGGGTGGCATAAAACTTTTAATCATTTAAGATTATTCAGTGTCATCCTGTGATTCGATGAACTCTTTAATCTTTGCATAGATCTTGTCGATAAGAGCTACGAGTTCTTCCCAGTATTCAATGAAAAATTCTTTGATATCCATTATAATGTCCTCCTGAAAATATTTTAGTTTTTGGGATTGTCCCTTGACTGTTTACATTATACTATCAGATTTAAACTTTGTCAATATAAAATTTAAAAAAAATTCATATGTTATGCAATTTCTTTCAAAAGCCAAAGTGTTGTGTTCTGTGCAGCTTTATACACAAAACTTTGTGCTGCTTTTTTTATTTTATGCTTTTGTTGTTGCTTTTTTTCGTTTTTTCAGTGAAATTTTTTCAACTTTTTCTCTTTTGTTGCAAAAAACAAGCAACAACTCTTGTTTTTCTCCCCTTTATATGCAGGGACGGCTTTTCCCGGAAGGCAGCAGACACACCATGCTGCCTTCAGCAAAAAAACAGAAAGGAGAATTATTATCAAGGAATTATCATCAAAAGAAAAACTTTTCTGCACTTACTACAGCCTCGGTAGAAGTGCAAAGGAGGCCGCAGCAAAATCCGGATACATGTTTCCGGAAAAAAGCGGGCTCAGGCTTCTGAAAAGAGAGGAAGTGAGAAAAGAGATTGAAAGAAACCAAAAGCAACGAAAGAGCGAACAGCAGAATATATCTGAAGGATATTACAGATTGGCTTTCGGCTGTGTTTCTGACGCAATCAAGCTTCTTTTCTCTGACGAAGTTAGCGAAAGCCAGATTGAATTGATGGATCTGTTCAACATTTCAGAAATCAAAAAGAAGAAAGGCGGCGACATTGAAATAAAGTTCTTTGACAGGCTTAAGGCGCTGGAAAAGCTTCAGAATATCAATGCCGATGCTTCTTCTGAAGAAAACAGCTTTTATTCGGCCATTGAAAGGGGAGCTTCGGCTCTTCGGGAAACCGACCTTGAGTAAAGCAGCTTTTCGTTCTTTTTCAAAAAAGCAGCTGATAGCCCTCACCTGGTGGCATGAAAGCTCGCCCTTTTGCAGCTACGACGGGCTTATATGCGACGGTGCGGTGAGAAGCGGCAAAACAACCTGTATGTCCCTTTCCTTTGTGTCATGGGCCTTTTATCAGTTCGACGATACCAACTTTGCAATTTGCGGCAAAACCGTAACCTCCCTTAAACGAAACATTATCACGGGGCTTCTGCCCACCTTAAGGCAGCTCGGTTTTGATTGCAGGGAAAAATTGAGTCAGAACATGGTTGAAATCAGCTATATGAACAGAACAAACAGATTCTATTTCTTCGGCGGCCGTGATGAAAGCTCCGCTTCCCTGATTCAGGGTATGACTCTTGGCGGTATTCTTCTTGATGAGGTCGCCCTGATGCCACGCTCCTTTGTTGAACAGGCTCTTGCACGTTGCTCACTGCCCCACTCAACCTTCTGGTTCAACTGCAACCCTGAAAATCCAATGCACTGGTTTTATGAGGAATGGATCAAAAAGGCTGATGAAAAAAACTGCCTTTATCTTCACTTTCTCATGAAAGACAATCCCTCTCTTTCAAAAAAGGTTGTCCGACGCTATGAAAGCCTTTACAGCGGCGCTTTTTACGAAAGATTTGTTCTCGGCCGTTGGGTAGCCGTTGACGGATTGGTGTATCCTGATGCGGCGAACGGGAAATACAGAGAAAAGCCTCCCTGCCACAGCTTTGAAAAGTGCTATATTTCCTGCGACTACGGCACAGTTAATCCCACCTCAATGGGTATCTGGGGATTACACGAAAACATCTGGTACCGTTTTGACGAATACTATTATTCATCCAGAAAGGAGGGCTGCCAGAAAACTGATGAGGAATATTACGGTGAGCTTGAAAGGCTTTCATCAGAGCTTAAAATTGAAGCAGTCATCGTTGACCCCTCAGCAGCCTCCTTTATCGAATGTATCCGTCGGCACGGCAAATTCAACGTGATACCCGCAAAAAACGATGTGACAGACGGCATCAGAAAGGTGCAAAGCGCCTTCAGGGACGGAAAAATCAAAATTTCACCTGACTGCAAGGCGGCCATCCGTGAGTTTTCTCTTTACCGTTGGGATGAATCCGCAAAGAAGGACACCCCCAAAAAAGAAAACGATCACGCCATGGATGAAATCCGCTATTTTGTTGCAACCGTACTGTCACAAAAGAAGGACGACGGATTTTTTGCCCTTGCGGCAAAACGTTAAGTCGGATATCAGGGAAGATATTCTTCCCGGAAAGGAGAAAAAATTGGCAATCGGAAAACGAAAAAAGTCCGGACCGGAAAAAACCGTTGTTGCCGTTCCTCAGACGGGTAAAAGCACCCATCCCTTTCAGGGGCTGTCAGCCTATCTTCCCCAGGCAGCACCGGACATCTCACTGTATTCAGCTCTTCGTGAAGCTGTTCCGATTATTGATGCGGCCCTTTATAAAATCATTCGACTCATGGGCACCTTCACCGTTCAGTGTGAAAGCAACAGCGCCACAAAGGGGCTTAACAGCTTTCTTGAAAGCATAAGCGTCAACTCAACCCGAAGGGGCATTGACGCCTTTCTTTCAACCTACCTTGAGCAGCTTCTCACCTACGGCACTGCCGTGGGTGAAATGATAACTGACGGCAGCGATATCACTCATCTTTATAACGCAGACCTGAAATATATCAGCCTTTCTGAAGGCGACTCCCCTCTTGACATTATTGTCAAAAGTGACAACGGTCAGGGGCGATTCGACCCCGTTCCATATCAGGACCTTGTGGTTTTCTCCGTCCTCAACCCTCAACCGGGAAGCGTCTACGGAACATCTGTTCTCAAGGGGCTGCCCTTTATCAGTGATATACTGCTGAAAATATATAACACGGTAGGCCTTAACTGGGAAAGAGTCGGGAATGTCCGCTTCGCAGTCACCTACAAGCCCTCTGACGATGCCGTTGACAAGGCATACGCCAAGGAAAGAGCTATGCTTGTGGCTGAAGAATGGAGCAAGGCTATGGACAGCACATCTTCGGTTAAAGACTTCGTTTGTGTGGGAGATGTGAGCATCAAGGCAATCGGCGCTGACAATCAGATTCTCGAAAGCGAAGTGCCTGTCAGACAAATGCTTGAGCAGATTATTGCAAAGCTCGGCATACCTCCTTTCCTTCTGGGCTTAAGCTGGTCAACAACGGAAAGAATGAGTATGCAGCAGGCTGACATTCTCACAAGCGAAATCGACTTTTACCGCAGAGAAATCACCCCGGTGATCAGACAGATATGCAATCTCTGGCTGCGGCTTAAGGGCTATGATGAGAGCTTCACTATCGAATGGGACTGCATCACACTTCAGGATATATCCGAAATTGCAAAGAGCAGATATTATGAAGCACAGAGCGAGAAAATCATGAGCGAAATCGGAGGTGAAAAGAATGACAACTGACTGCCTTAAAAAAGAAAAAGAGATGGAAATGATCAACCGTTTCACCACCTCACCGATGACGGAGGATCAGGTTTTCACCTTCACAGTCACTCTCTGCGACAATGAGGTCGACAGAGATTTTGAAAGATTCAGCCTTGACTCTCTTAATAAGCTTTGCGAAATGTTTCTCGGCAAAACCGGCATTTCAGACCACAGCATGCGCTCAAAGGACCAGAGAGCACGAATCTTTCACACCTTTATTTCCACCGACGCTAAATCAAAAACCTCAGTGGGTGAAAATTATACCGCCCTTAAAGCCAGAGCATATATGGTGAGAAATGAAGAAAACGCAGCGCTTATAAGCGAAATCGAGGGCGGAATTAAAAAAGAGGTCAGCATCAGCTGCTCCATGAATAAAAGCACCTGCTCAATCTGCGGTGGCGACATGAAGAGCCACACCTGCAAGCATATCAAGGGCAGACACTATGACGGAAATATCTGTCATGCAATTCTGTCAGGACCCACAGATGCTTACGAGTGGTCCTTTGTTGCAGTGCCTGCGCAGAGAAAAGCAGGTGTTACAAAAGCTTTCAGAAAAAAGGAGGAAGCAAATTTGTCAAACCCCAATGAAATTATCAGTGCTTTAAAAAGCGACACTGTTCTGTCTGAAGAAGAAATCAGGAGCATCAAATCATATGTTTCAGAGCTTGAAGCTCTCGCAGAGGACGGTGCACAGTATAAAAAGCAGCTTTGTGAGGAAATCGGACGCCTTGCTCTCATCGCCATGCCCAAGGTGAACTTCAAAAGCTTCATTTCAGGCTGTGAGAGCATGTCAGCAGAACAGCTGTGCCAGCTCAGAAACGGACTTGAGGCACAGGCAAAGGAGAAACTCCCTATTTCTCCCCAACTCAGACACGCAGAAAGAAAAGAAAAAGCACCCTACAACAATTCATTCAAAATTTAAGGAGGAAACATTATGAGTTCAGTTTTTAAAGGCTTTGAAACCAAAGAAATCACTTCTAAATCATACAATGTAAAGCCCGGCGATGTTGTTATGCTTAACAGCAATCATCTCGCTTTTGTGCCTGAAGAGGGCGGAGCCTTCTGCGGCGTTTGCTCTGCTGTGAGAGAGGATTATGCTTCAATCATCTTCAACGGCTATGCACAGGCCACCTTCAGCGGAAGCATCCCCAAGATTGGCTATGTCAAGCTTTCAGCAGACGGTCAGGGCGGCGTTAAGGTCGATGACGAAAACGGCAGAGAATACTTCGTTGTCGGCAACGACAACAAAAATTCAACCGTTGATTTCATCGTCAGATAAAAAAGGAGGAAAGAAATAATGACAAGCTATGACAACATAAAACTTGAAAAGGGGCTTTACACCCTCGGCAAAAGCTTCACTGAAGCTCTTGAAAGCATTGACCCCAGCGAAAATTATGCAGGTACTTCCCTTGAAGGTCTTGATGCCTTTGAGCGTCAGCTCATGCGCTTTGACATCAAGGTCAGCGGCCATAACAGTGACCCTATCGAAAAGTTTTTCAGAACAACCGACTCTGCAGCTCTTTTCCCCGAATACATTTCAAGAGCTGTAAAGCAGGGCATTGATGACAACGATGTGCTTAACTCAATCACAGCAACCACAACAACAATTGAAGGCCTTGATTACCGTGGAATTACAACTTCAACCGATATCAGTGAAGATGATCTCATGATTGTCAACGAGGGCACTCACATTCCCGAAACAAAGATCAGAACACAGGAAAACCTTATCCCTCTTCACAAAAGAGGCAGAATGCTCACAGCCTCCTATGAGGCAATCCGCTTCCAGCGTCTTGACGTGTTCACAATCGCTCTCAAGCAGATTGGTAATGCCATTGCGCGTTCACAGCTTAAGGATGCTGTTGATGTTCTTATCAACGGCGACGGCAACAACAATGCAGCAAAAACGCTCACAAGCAAAACACCCCTTGATTACAGCGATGTTGTAAACATGTGGATGATTCTTCATCCCTACAAGATGTCAACAATCATTGCATCACCCTATGCCCTCACAGAGCTTCTCAAGCTCTCTGAGTTCAAAAACTCATGCTCAGCATCAGCCTTTGATTACACAGGCAATCTCATCACTCCCTTCGGCGCTGAGGTTATCCGTTATGACGGTATGCCCCAGATTGCTATGCTCGGCCTTGACCGTAACTATGCCCTTGAAAAGATTCAGGCAGGCTCTGTGACAACAGAGTTTGACAAGCTTATTGACAGACAGCTTGAAAGAGCTTCCGTCACTGCAACCGTGGGCTTTGCTAAAATCTTCAAGGAAGCAAGCGTTCTGATGAATGTGAACTGACGGAGGCTTATCATGATTTCTGTCAACGATGTCTTTGTCAGGCTTTCAGCATATTCTGACATGTCTGAATTCAACGAAGACGATCTTCTGCCCAGCTGCGAAGACGGTCTTTCATGGGTAACAAGGCGGCTCAAACCTACGGCAGATGAAAATGATCCTCTCATTGCAATCACGGCCGCCGCCATTGCCCACTTTTATTTTTATTTGAGAAGGCTTACAGAAACGGATAAATATGACAGCTACAAAATCGGTGACATAACCGTTAATCAGGATCCCCACAGGCAGTATCAGATTGAAAAGGACATGCGCCGTGAAGCGATAGCCAACGCTTCTTCCATTCTCAAAGACGGAGAGTTCTGTTTTTATGCAGGCTAAAGGCGCCCTCAGACTGATTGAAAAGTTCGGGATAGACATGTCCCTTTTCGTTTCCGGCGGTTACGACAGCACCTTCAAGGCACTGCTTCAGCCTCTTCGATACAAAAACAAAATTTACCTCAGCGGTGTTCCCACAGAATTAGGCTATGACAGCCTGCAGAAATATCTGCTTATCACTACTCCTGATATTCCTCTTGAGCTTGTTGACGGCAACAGCTACATTCTGTATTACAACGACCATCAATACAGCATCGACCACTGCGAAAAGGTATATTTCGGGGATACTCCCCTTTATTACTGGGCAATCGCAAGCAAGGAGGCATAACACATGATTTATACAAGTGAAATTATCGATCGTCTTATCAGCTGTATAAACGACGACTTCGGAATTCCGTCCCTTTGCATGGCCGTCAGAGGCTTTGAGGCAGTTAATCTTCCTATACCCATTAAAACAACATATTTTTCAATAGTACCCGAAGAAAACAAGGTTACCTATTTTGAAAACGATAACCTGGAATACTGCCAGAAAACCTCTGTTACAATCCGAATGAACTGCTTCTCCCCTCTCAGAAGAAAAGCATCTGCTATCCATGCAATGGCTGAGGCCGTGCTTGATTTCATCAACGACTCCTACCCCGACGAAATCAAGGGATATACCATCGGTGACACAGAGTATGACGATGACATAAAAGCATACCGTGTGACCTGCAGACTCTTTTTTGAATATGAGGCCTGCGCCGCCGACTCCTCCTCAAGCGATGCGGTGAGGGTTCCTGCAAACTTTTTTTGCAAAACTCACGTCACCGACACCGATGTCCATCTCACGGCAAAGGAGCACAGCTATCTGAACGAAATTTTCGTCACAGGCACCTACACAGGCACGGGCACAGGCAACTCAAATCCCATTGTGCTCGGCTTCAGACCGAAATGTGTGCTTATCTGCAGGCACAACTATCACCTGACCTATTACGACCAGTCAAATGCTCTGCAGAAAAACTACGCAGGCATGGCTTTCGGCACAAGAGGCAGCCGCGGCGTTTCTCTGACAAGCACAGGCTTCACCGTAACTCAGGCAGAAACGCAATACACACAGACCCTGCTTAACGAAACCGATGTCACTTATAACTATATAGCCTTCAAATAACATAAAAACAGACCGCATTTCATGATGCGGTCTGTCTTTCTATTATTGCCCTGATTTCTTTTTCCTGTTCCTCGGTGAGCTGACCCTGCCCCTTATCACTTCTCACAAAGTGTTTTTCAAAATTAACGGTGAAATCTCCCATTTCGGTTTTAATCTGAATTCCGTCATCGCATTCACATTTCTTATCTTTGAAGCTGTGATTGAGATAAAGTGCGTTGAGTGTGATTGAGTCACCCACCATAAAGGTATATTCCTCATTTTCTGAGATGATTGTCGCCTGAGTGTTTCCGCACCAACCACCTTCATAGGCATCGGGAACAGTCTACGGCTTTTTTCTTTTCAGAATTTCATTATTCGCTCATATCATTGAGCCTTTTGTATATTCCGCCGAGCTGCAGCAGCTCATCATGGCTGCCCTGCTCAACAATACCCTTTTCTGTCAGCACGATAATTCTTGATGCGGCTCTGACAGTTGAAAGACGGTGGGCAATGGTAAAGGTTGTTCTGCCCTTTGTCAGCTCCTTAAGGGATTTTTTGATATACTGCTCGCTTTCATTGTCAAGTGCAGATGTTGCTTCGTCAAGCACAACAACAGGAGGATTTTTGACAAACACTCTGGCAATGCTTATTCTCTGCTTCTGTCCGCCGGAAAGCATAACACCTCGTTCACCCACATAGGTTTCATATCCGTCAGGAAGTGACATGATAAAGTCATGAGCACCTGCCCTTTTTGCCGCCTCAACGGCGTCCTCTTTTGTTTTTGAAGGGCAGCCGTAAAGAATATTTTCAAGCACAGAGCCTGAAAACAGATAAACATCCTGCTGCACAACACCTATTGCATTGCGAAGCTCATGCAGGCTGATGTCATTGATGTTTTTTCCGTCAAGGCTGATTGTGCCGTCCTTAAGCTCATAAAACCTTGAAAGCAGACTGCAAAGAGTTGTTTTGCCGCTGCCGGAGGGTCCAACAATTGCAATGTTTTCACCCTTTTTCACCTTGAGGTTAATCTGTGTGAGCACATCGCCCTTTTCCTCCTCATAGCTGAAGGTAACATCCTTGAAATCGATGTTTCCCTCAACTGCCCCGAGCTCGTCTTTGCCCTCATATCCCGGCTCAGGAGAAATTTCCATAATCTCTCTGAAGCGTTCAATGCCTGTTACACCCTTTTCGAACTGCTCTGTGAACTCAACAATCCGCTTGATTGCAGAAATGAGCATACCGATATAAAGAAGATAGGCTGTCATGTCGGCAGCAGTGATTTCCTTTGTGATAAGAAAATATCCGCCGAGAAGAATCATAACAACATACATCAGTCCGTCAAAAAGGCGCACAACACAGTTGAGCCTTGCCATATATTTATATGAAACTGTCTGCACCTCACTCAGCTTACGGCTTTCCTTGTTGAACTTTTCTCTTTCAATGTCCTCATTGCCGAAGGATTTGACAACTCTGATGCCTAAAAGGGTTGTTTCCGTCTGTGCATTGACATCACCTGCGATAACTCTTCTTTCCTTGAAGGCAGTTCTCATCTTTCTTCTGAAATACAAGGAGCCGAAGAATATCAGAGGTATCACGATAAAGGTTGACACCGTCAGCAGAGGATTTATACTTGTCAGCACCGTAAAGCTGACAATAACCTTGAGCCCTGCAATAAAAAACTCCTCGGGGCAATGGTGTGAAAACTCTGCAATATCAAAAAGGTCAGTTGTGATTCTTGACATGAGCTGACCGACCTTTGTCTTGTCAAAATAAGAAAAAGGCACTGTCAGAAGATGAGAAAACATATCCTCACGCATATCTCTTTCGATTTTGACACCCATTCCGTGACCCACATAGGTCATGTAGTAGCCCGCAATCATATCAACAATTTTAAGCACCACATAAATGCCTGCCATTGACAGAATAAACTTCAGTGTCAGCTTCGAAATGTCCTCCATGGCGATTGAGGTTATTTCTCTGACAATCATGGGAAGCACAAGCTCACACCCCGATGTGAGTCCTGCACAGAAAAGGTCAAGAATGAGAACCTTTTTATGTCTTGAAAAATAGGGCAGAAACCATTTTTTCATCATACCTTTGTTTTGCTTTTTCATTTTATGCACCTTCGTAAACTGGAAGTTGTTGGATAGATAAGTAGGGAGCGACGCCTACGGCGCTCCAATGGCTTTTTTATTTTTTTACGGAGCGACGAGGGCGTCCCTCCCTACACATTTATCTTACAAATTCTTATTTGTCGTCAGCAATTCTGCACTTCCCCTCTCCGTCACGACTTTGTCGTGACACCTCTCCCAAGGGGAGAGGCAAGAACAGTAACTTTAACTTGGCTCTCCCTTTGGGAGAGCTGTCGGCACAGCCGACTGAGAGGGAGCATTTAAAAAAAGCCCCGAAGGGCTTTTTTTATTAACCGAAGAATGCCTTATGAACTGCGGAAACTGCCTTGTCAGCAAGGTCCTTGTCAATAAGAACGGAAATTGTGATTTCACTTGTGGAAATCATGCTGATGTTGATGCCTGCCTCATAAAGAGCACCGAACATCTTTGATGCAGTGCCTGAATGTGACTGCATACCTGCACCTACGATTGAAACCTTTGCAACTGAGGTATCGCAGGAAACGACTGCGCCTTCCATTGCAAAAATGTCGTTGAGGATTTCAACTGCCTCACCGGCATAGCTTGCTGCACAGGTAAAGGAAATGTCCTTTGTGCCGTCTCTGCCTACTGACTGAAGAATAACGTCAATGTTGATACCCTTCTGTGCAAGACGTGAGAACATCTTGAATGCATTGCCGGGAACATCCTTCATACCGACAACTGAAATTCTTGCAATATCTGTATCCTTTGTAACGCCTCTGATTAACATTTTTTCCATCTTTGCTACCTCCCTGACGATGGTTCCGGGCTCTCTCACAAGACTTGAAAGAACCTCAAGTTCAACATTATATTTTTTTGCCATTTCAACGGAACGGTTATTGAGAACCTGTGCACCGAGAGTAGCAAATTCAAGCATTTCATCATAAGTGATGTCTGAAAGCTTCTGTGTATTTTCAACCTTTCTCGGGTCAGCGGTGAAAACACCCGTAACATCGGTGAAAATCTGACAGCGGTCAGCGTGAAGAGCCGCAGCAAGAGCAACCGCACTTGTATCTGAGCCGCCTCTGCCGTGAGTTGTAAGGTCATCGTACTTATTAAGGCCCTGGAAGCCTGCAACAATTACAATCTTCTTCTGATCAAGCTCTTTTTCAAGTCTTTCCGTTTTGATTTCTCTTATTCTTGCGCTGCCGTAGCTTGAATTTGTGCTGAAGCCTGCCTGCCAGCCGAGAAGCGAAATCACGGGATATCCCATCTCAGCAATTGCCATTGCAAGAAGGGAAATTGAAATCTGCTCGCCGGAAGTAAGGAGCATATCCATCTCTCTTTTTGAAGGATTAGGGCTTATTTCCTTTGCCTTTTCAATAAGATCATCTGTTGTATCGCCCTGGGCAGAAACTACAACAACAACGTTGTTGCCTTCCTTATAGGTATCCGTAATAATACGGGCAACGTTTCTTACTCTGTCGGCATCGGCAACGGATGAGCCGCCGAATTTCTGTACTATTAATGCCATGTATGTGCCTCCTGTTAAGTTGACGGCTGAAATCTGAACATAGCTTTAGGTCAGATTTTAGCCGTCCGCTGTTTTTTCATTAGTGATTAGTCAAATATTCTGATTGTTGTAATTACGCTTATACCTGTTGTACTGAGAATTTTACGAAGCTGTCTTTCGGGCATAGCGGGAGTTACGAAAGCGATTTCGTTATCGGGCTGATCTTTTCTCCAAAGGAATGTAATGCCGCCGAAGATTGACTTGAGGTTTCTGCAGGCCTCAGGCTTTTCCTTTACGGTACATCTTACGTAAAGAGCAGTTTCCTTTTCAGTGTAGTTTGTAAGAATATCTGCATCAGTATCCTTCCAGCCGAAGAACTTTCTTTCCTTACGGTTATCAGCGCAGTCGATAATATCACCCACAACGGCACTTGCAGTAGCCTCACTGCCTGCGCCCTTACCGTACATAAGCACCTCACCTGTCATATCGCCCTTAACAAGACAGGCATTGAAAACACCGTTAACACCTGCAAGCATATTTGTCTTTTTAACAAAACAGGGAGAAACTGCCGCAAAAACCTTACTGTCGGAAACCTTGCTTGCTCTTGCAACAAGCTTGATTACCGAGCCGTACTTTTCAGCATAAGCAACGTCGGCAAGAGTAACTCTTCCGATACCCTCGCAGTAAACGCCATCAGGATAAAGGTGAGAGCCGAAGCAAAGAGATGCAAGAATACAGATTTTTCTCATTGCATCTGTGCCGTCAATATCAGCTGAGGGGTCTTTTTCGGCATAGCCGAGCTCCTGAGCGCCTTTAAGAGCCGCGTCAAAGGAAACTCCCTCTGTTATCATTTTAGTCAGAATGTAGTTTGTGGTTCCGTTAAGAATACCGGCAACCTCAGTTATTTCATTACCTGCAAGGCAACGGCTGATAGGTCTTATAACGGGAATTCCGCCGCCGACTGCAGCCTCAAAGAAAAAGTTGACATTATTCTTCTTTGCCTTTTCAAGAAGCTCTGCACCCTTTACGGCAACAAGCTCCTTGTTTGAGGAAACAACGTGCTTACCCTTTTCAAGGCAGGCTGAAACAAAACCGAAGGCAGGCTCAACACCGCCCATTGTTTCAACAACAATATCAATGCTTGCATCGTTCGCAATATCCTCAAAGTTTTTTGTAATAATTGAGCGGTATTCGCTCAGAGGAAATTCTCTGATATCAAGGATGCGTGTAACTTTGAATTCATGTCCCGTTTTTTCCGTTATTATTCCTGAATTTTCCTTAAGAACCTTAGCAACGCCGGAGCCGACGACTCCGTACCCGAGAATAGCAACGTTCATTTTTTCACTACCTTTCACCGCGAAATGCCGCCAAAGCTCCAAAAGCCGACAACAATCGCATATATACTAGTTAATAATAACATACTTTAAATAATAATTAAAGTGTTTATGCAAAAAAATTCAAAAAAATATTTCTCAGCCCTGTATTACATAGCTGAGTTACTTAAAAAATTATCTCGAATTCTTAATTTATGTTGATTTTAAGTCCGCGTTAGGTTAATATATATTTATAAGTAATTAACAATGCGGTGTTGTCCGCAAAGAAACGGGGTGTTCACAATGACGGATACTGAAAAGAAAAGACGCGCCATAATAAATATTGCCTACTACGCGCTGATAATTCTGATTGCTTTTATCACGGTGAGGTACGCTCTGGGAGCCTGTCTTCCTATTGTTTCGGCTTTTCTTATTGCAACCGCTCTTCAGCGTCCGAAAAACTTTCTTACGAAAAAAACCTTCCTGAAAAAAGGCAGTGCAAGCGTAGTTTCTCTCTTCGGGCTTTTGTTTATTGTTGCGGCACTCATAACCCTCATCGGAGTAAGAGCCATTGAAGAAATCCGAGGCTTTATAAGCTACCTCACCCTGCAGCTTCAGAATTTTGACGTTTTCCTTACAAACATAGAAAACGCACTGATGAGTTTTGCAGGTAATCTGCCCGACTTTCTCAGCAAAACCGTTACCGAATCACTTTCAACAATATTCTCCCAGATACGCGAATACCTTGCGGGTCAGAGCACTGAGCTTACCGACAGTATAACCGGCACACTGGGCGATTCCTTCAGCTTCTCATGGATTACAGCTCCCTTAAGCGGCGTTATCTCAACAGCAAAGCAGATTCCTTCCATACTTATCGGAATAGTTATAACCCTTGTTGCCTCTTGCTTTATGGCATCGGATTACGAGGAGATTATGAGCTTCATCAAGCGTCAGTTTCCCCTTGAAAAGCGCAAGGACCTTTCAAGAGCAAAGGCACTTTTGAAAAGCACACTTACAAAAATGGCAAAAGCCTATGCACTAATTATCACCGTAACCTTTACTGAGATTTTCCTCGGACTTACGGTTCTCAGGCTCGTCGGCGTTTACTCCTCAAATTTTACCGTTATTATCGCCATTGCAACAGCAATTGTTGATATTATTCCGGTTCTCGGTACAGGTACAATTCTCATTCCCTGGGCTGTTTACAGTCTCATCGTAGGCAATTTCGGTCTTGCAATAGGTCTTGCCGTAATTTACGCTGTAATCACCGTCATAAGGCAGATTATTGAGCCGAAGCTTGTTGCAGGTCAGCTGGGGCTTTCACCCGTTGTCACCGTCACCGCACTTTATCTCGGTCTCAAGATTTTCGGTGTTCTCGGAATGATAATCGCTCCCATACTCGTCACAATGCTGAAGGTTCTCAACGACGAAGGAATCATTCATATCTGGAATTCTTCGCGTCACGAGATTACGGAAACCACAGCGTTGAAAGAGGCTGAAAAAGCCGAAGAAGCAAAAGAATCCCAAGCCTGATAAAATTCCGGTAATAAACAAGGTCTGTGCCTTACGCCGACACCCCATAAGGCAGTATTTCTTCAAAATGCGAAATAACTTCACAATAATGCGTTAAAAATCACCGATATGCGTCAGCATTATCGGTGATTTTCGCCTTTTCTTGCAAAGCTATTTCGCATTTTGAAGTGCTTCGCAGTTTCGTAAGAACAGAAAATTTCTTGTA
>JAZSHL010000125.1:0-9244 GCA_045533205.1 Acutalibacteraceae bacterium
CACAACCGAAAATATATCGGTGAATACAAATTTAAAGATGTTATTACACCGGGAGGAATTCCCGCAATAGTTGATAAGGAGTTGTTTGAATTGGTACAGGAAAAAATGAAGCAGAATAAGAAAGCCCCTGCAAAGCACAAAGCGGAAGATGAATATCTTCTGACCACAAAGCTCTATTGCGGCAAGTGTCAATGTTTAATGGTGGGTGAAAGCGGTACAAGCAGAACAAAGTTTGTACACCGTTACTACAAGTGCGTAAGCGTAAAAAATCACAAAGGCTGTGACAAGAAAACAGTTAAAAAGGCGTGGATTGAGGATATTGTTGTTGACAGCATCCGCAGGCTCATTATGAATGATGAAACTATTGAATTTTTAACTGACCAAGCCCTTGAAACCTTTAACAAGGAAAGCACTGTTCTCCCCATACTGCAAAAGCAATATGCACAGACTCTGACAGCAATAAACAATCTTATTACCGCTATGGAAAAGGGTATCATTACACCTACAACAAAAGAGCGTATGGAAGAGCTTGAAGCTGAAAACAGTGAGCTTTCAATCAGGATTATGAAAGAGGAAATGTCAAGACCAAAGCTGACCCGTGAGGAGATTTTATATTGGTTCTACAAGTTCCGCAAGCTTAATTCCAAGAAGCTTGACCACAGAAGAACCTTAATCAATAATTTTGTAAACTCAGTATTCTTATTTGAAGACAGAATGGTTATTACCTTCAACTTCAAAGACGGTACTGAAACCATAACCTTTGCCGACCTCGAAAAGTCGGCATTGGGTTCGGATTTGAAAGTGTCAGGTGCACCAAAACTCAGCAGTCGAAAGATTGCTGAGTTATTTTTTTCTCTGCATATTAAGGTAAAAAAAGAACTCAATGCTAAGAGGCGATAAAAATCAGCGAAGCAGTCGATGTTTTTTGTTTTGAAATTTTATGTCAATATTATATTTTGGGTGTAGCAAATTGCTTGAAAGAGGCTACAAAAAGTGTTAAAATTAAATTGATTATTTTTATTTTTTCATGCAATCTTTCGAGTTTTAGGAAAGTGAGGAGTATATATGACAAGAAAATATTCACATGTTTATGTTATAGGTGTTGACGGTGCTGGAAGCTGGTTCAGAGATGCAGAAACACCCTCCTTCAATAAAATTTTCAAAGACGGTGCTGTTACTTTCCATGCACTTTCTTCAAAACCGACAATAAGCGCAGAGTGCTGGGGCTCCATGCTTATCGGCGTAGGCCCTGAGGTGCATAAGTTGACAAACAGCAAGGTGTCCGTTCGTCCCTATCCCCTTTGGTCAAAGAATCCTTCGGTTTTTCGCAGAATAAGAAAGGCTTATCCGAAAGCTGAGCTCAGCTCCTACTGCGACTGGAAGCCGATTAACAAGGGTATCGTTGAAATGACATTGGGTGTTGACAAAAAAAGTGCAAGAGATGAAGAACTGACTCCTCTCATCTGTGACTGTATCGTCAAAAAGAAGCCTGATTTTCTCTTTGTGCACTTCGACAGTGCCGACGGCGCAGGCCATAACAACGGATACGGAACTGCTGAGCATCTCAGTGCAATAAATAAAATCGACTCGCTTATCGGCGATGTTTACTCCTCAATTGAAGGTGCAGGTATACTTGAAGACACACTCTTTATGGTAATCGCAGACCACGGCGGCACAAATGACGGGAGTGGAAAAGGCAGCCACGGCGGATGGACAGATGAAGAAAAGTATGTCACCTTTGCCGCAATCGGTAATAACATAATTGGCGGAGAAATCAAAGAAATGAATATCCGTGACCTTGCTGCTATTATTCTTTATGCCTTTGGCATTGATATGCCCGACTTTGATGAAAAGGGATGGACTTCACAGATCCCTGCGGGGTTATTTAAAGATTACAAGGGTGAATACCGTGATATTTCACATCTCACAGGTGCAGCACCGAGAATTTCTAAAGAGCATCACAAATCTGAGCTTGTATGAGGTGTATGGGATGAATTTTATAAAAGTTACTGACAATAAAAAAGTTTTTGCAGATGGTGTTCACGATGACACTAAAGCCCTGCAAGAGTGCATGGACAAGGTTAAAGACGGCGGCACGGTATATTTCCCTGACGGAACTTATCTTATATCAGCGGCACTCATTTTCTATTCAAATCAGACTTTCAAGCTTTCAGATAAGGCAGTTCTTCTGCGAAGCAAGGACAGTGAGCCCATAACACGATATCTTCTTGCTTCATATTCTGAGCCTGAATGGAGCGGCTATGATGGAACACATGATGTTGTCATTTCAGGCGGCATATTTGACGGCAACAAGGATACAACCGAAAAATCCACCCTTGTCAATACAGTGCACTGCCGTAACATAATAATTGACGGCTGCCGTTTCCGTCACTGCTCAATGTGGCACATGATTGAGATTAATTCAACAGAAAACGCTGTGGTTAAAAACTGTTTTTTTGACGGACCGTCATATACACTCATCCCTGAAAGCCTCCTTAACGAACAGATACAGCTTGACCTTGCCCGAGACGGCTCCTATGGCCCTGTTTATAACTGTGACGGTATTCTGATTGATTTTTGCAAAGACGACACAGTATGCCGCAGCATCACAATCAGAAACAATGTTTTCAAGTGTGCAGGCTTTCCTGCTATCGGACATCACGGAGATTGCAGCCACCACAATATATTAATCGAAAACAATATATTTGACGGTACCTCAGGCTTATACAACAACAGCAGAGGCTATATAATTTTCAGACCTGAGGTTCATGATGTTGAAATAAAGAAAAATGCTTTTGTTTCACCCGAAGCTAACGACTCACCGAATTACGGTATTATGTTTGAAAATCCACAAGAAGATAAGCTGCTTGCCCGGGATAATCTGTTCACAGGCAGAATTGATAAAAAGCTGATTATCGGTACAGGTGCATAAAATGACAAAAGTCTTAAGCAATAAAAAATCAAATTTTCTTATATTTCTCTGCTGGGCAGCCTATACCGTGGCATATGTCGGAAGGCTCAATTATAACGCTTCAATGGTAGAAATTCTTTCTCAGCTTGATATAACAAAGCAAGCAGCAGGCACTGTCAGTTCATATTTCTTTTTTGCTTACGGTGCAGGTCAGCTGGTAAACGGTCTGCTTTCGAAAAAATATAACACTAAATATTCCGTCGCCACAGCTCTTGCAGCCTCCTGCATAATCAACCTTTCTATGACCTTTTGTCAAGAAATAGACATAATGAAATATCTGTGGTTTTTCAATGGCGTGTTTCAGTCAATTCTCTGGTCATCGCTTATCAAAACCTTATCGGATAATCTCGCAGACAGCAAGCTCTCGAAGGCGGTTATGGTTATGAGCACCACTGTTGCCTCGGGTACATTTGCTTCTTACGGTCTTGCTGCCCTTTTCTCATATCTGAGCCTTGACTGGACAACTATCTTTTATGTTGCGGCAATGCTTATGGGTTCAGTAGCAGTGCTGTGGTTTGTCGGAATGAGTACCATAAAAAAAGGAGCAGAAGAAAAAGAAAGCACCGAAGCAAAAATAAAAGGCAAGCTGTCTTTCACACCCGTATTAATTATAAGCATTGCTGTTATACTAATATCGGCTATATCCAACGGCTTCATAAAGGACGGTATAACCACATGGGTGCCTTCAGTTCTGAAGGAGGAATTCGGTGTCAGCTCATCACTGTCTATTATCGTCACACTGCTTCTGCCTGTGCTGTCGGTTTTCGGCACATCCTTAGTCAACAAGCTGCACAAAAAGCAGAAGGATGAAAATGCACTCAACGGAATCTTTTATTTTGGATCAGTAATTCTTGCAGGGCTTATTATTCTGACTCTTAAGCTGAAATCCGTCCCACTTACGCTAATACTCTTCGGTGGTATTGCCTGCCTTATGTCAGCGGTAAACAATGTTATAACCAGCGTTGTTCCTCTTTATTCAAGAGATAAAATTGATTCAGGCTTTCTGGCAGGACTTCTTAACACCTTCTGCTACGTGGGAAGCACTCTTGCAACATCATTGCTCGGAAAAATCGCAGACTCAAGGGGTTGGAACGATGTGTTTATCTGCATTTTGATTTTCACTGCCGTTTCTTTTGTTGCCTGCTTTATTTCGGCACTTATGAATAAAAAAATACCAAAGGATGATGAATTATGATTGATAAAATCACGGCAATAGTAAAAGAGGCAGGAAAAATTATTCTTTCTGCACATAATCAGGAAGACGCTGTGACTGCAAAGGAAGGCAAGAAAAACTTCGTTACAAAGTATGATGTTGCTGTTCAGGAATTTCTGTTCAAGGAGCTGGGCAAGGCTTTTCCCGAGGCTGAATTTATTGGTGAAGAGGGTGAAAGCAACCTTTCCGTCAATAATCTGCGTTTTATAATAGATCCCATTGACGGCACGACAAACTTTATGCAGAATTATTGCTGCAGCTGCATTTCTGTTGCGCTTTGCAAGGAAAATGATGTTATAGCCGGTGTTGTATATAATCCCTATACCAAAGAGCTTTTCAGTGCAGAAAAGGGCAAGGGTGCATATCTGAACAGAAACAGAATCAAAGTAAGTGAGCGTCCCCTTTCAGACGGACTTGCTCTTTTCGGAACATCTCCCTACCATCCTGAAAACACAGATGAAACCTTTGCACTTCTGAGAAAGGTTTTTGATTTTTCACGTGATATACGCAGAAGCGGTTCAGCTGCCTATGATATATGTATGATAGCCTGCGGAAGGTGTGAGGTGTTCTTCGAAAAAGACTTGCAGCCCTGGGATATTGCTGCAGGAACGCTTATTGTGAAAGAAGCAGGCGGTATTGCAGCAACCTATGAAGGCAGAGAAATCAGCTTCTCAGCACCTGACGATGTTGTTTTTGCAAACCCTGTGGCTTATGAAGAATTTAAAGCCTTACTTTAATTCAACGCATAATAAAAACTCCTTGTAACAGCAAATTGTACAACAGGTTCATTCAGCTAAAACAAATAAAGAGCAAATCACTCTCTTTTTGTCCTTTTCATGACTATAATTTTTATGCAGGTTGTCGCCCTTATGAATAAA
The DNA here is from genome assembly GCA_045533205.1 of Acutalibacteraceae bacterium. Taxonomy (GTDB): domain Bacteria; phylum Bacillota; class Clostridia; order Oscillospirales; family Acutalibacteraceae; genus UBA6857. Next base: position 5,063 of record JAZSHL010000125.1, read on the forward strand.
CATATTCACTCATAGTATTCTGATCAAATCAAAATATCAATTATGAAAACAACTCAAACAGGTGGAAATATGCAGGCATCTATGCTATATTTAAAGAAACTCAACCGAAAGTGAGGTTTTCTGATGAAAAAAAGACTTGTTACTTTTGCAGTATCTGCCGGCCTTGCCGTTTCTCTTGCAGGCTGCACAAAAAACACTGCCGAGCCATTGGAGGCTACGTTGATGACTCTTCCGATGAGTGATGTGAAGATTCTTGATACATATGAAAAAAATGCTTTTAACATGGAGGTAAGTTATCTCAAGAAGCTTGATGCAGACAGACTGCTGAGAGGATTTTGTGATATAGGCGGCGTTGAAAGCAGCGCTTCTCTTTACGGCGGTTGGGAAACCTCAGCTATTCAGGGCCATACTATGGGACACTATCTTACGGCTGTTTCGCAGGCTTATGCCGCATCGGGTGATGCGCAGCTTAAAGAAATTGCAGATCACATCGTATCTGTGCTGCAGGAGTGTCAGAATGAAGGCACAGGCTATCTTGCAGCCATACCTGAGGATCACTATGTCCGTATTGAGCAAGGGAACACCTCAGGCACATGGGTGCCATGGTACACCATGCACAAGGTTATGTCAGGTCTGCTTTCTGCTTATGAGCTGACCGATAATCCGAAGGCACTTGAGGTTGCTTCAAGTCTTGGCGACTGGGTATATTCGAGAACATCACAATGGAACGAAGAAACGCAGCGCACTGTGCTTAATGTTGAATACGGCGGCATGAACGACTGCCTGTATCAGCTTTACAGCCATACAAATGATGAAAAGCATCTTTCCGCAGCACACAGCTTTGATGAAATGACACTGTTTGAGCATCTTTATAAAGGTGAGGACATTCTCAACGGCAAGCATGCGAACACCACCATTCCCAAAATTGTGGGTGCATTGAAGCGTTACACAGTTCTGGGCAAGGGTGAGGAATATTACCTTAAGGTAGCACAGAACTTCTGGGATATCGTTGTGGATAACCACACATATATCACAGGCGGCAACAGCGAGTGGGAGCACTTCGGTGAGCCGGATGTTCTTGATGCAGAGCGTACCAACTGCAACTGTGAAACCTGCAACACATATAATATGCTCAAGCTCACACGTGAGCTTTTCAGAATCACAGGCGACAGAAAATATGCTGATTATTACGAAAACACCTTTATAAATGCGATTCTGTCCTCCCAGAATCCCGAAACAGGAATGACAACATATTTTCAGCCCATGGCAACAGGCTTCTTCAAGGTCTACAGTTCAGAAACAGAGCATTTCTGGTGCTGCACAGGCTCGGGAATGGAAAACTTCTCAAAGCTCAATGACAGCATCTGCTATAAAGACGAAAACAGCCTTTATATCACCCGATATACTTGTTCAGAAATCACATGGGCAGAAAAAGGAATTACTGTCACCCAGAATGAAAGGCTGCCTGATGTGACTCTGACTGTCAGCGGCTCGGCTGAGGCTGACATTGTTCTGAGGGTTCCCGATTGGTGCATGGGCAAGCCTGCAGTTAAGATTAACGGCATCGACTGCGATGAAAAAGCTGTTGATGGCTTTGTCAGACTGTCACGGCAGTGGCAGGACGGTGATATTATTGAGTACACCATGCCGATGGGAATTGAGGTTCATGATCTGCAGGACAATGAAAATGCAGTAGCCTTCAGATACGGACCATGGGTACTCAGCGCAAATCTGGGCAATAAAAACATGCAGACCGGCACAACCGGCGTCAATGTTACCGTTCCCATGTTTGATTCTTCAATAAGTGATGTTATCACAATCAGTAAGGGCAGCATTGACAACTGGCTGAAAAATATTGACAAAAACCTTGTGCGTGAGGGTGAAACAATGAATTTCACACTCAGAGAAACAGACAGAGAGCTCACTTTCTCGCCCCACTATATGCAGCATAAAAACCGTTACGGTATCTATTTTAAGCTTGCAGATGAAAGCACCGAGGTGAAGAAAAGTGAGGCAGACAAATATACGGTAATTGACAGCTTTCCTGTCGGCAATGATCAATATGAATTTTCACATAATCTCAGATCTGAAAAATCAAATTCAGGCAATCACATGGGTCTGATTTACAGAGATGCGGCACCGGGCGGATTTTTCAGTTATGATATGACAATTGATAACACTGTAACCAATTATCTTTGCGTCAGATATTTCAGTGGTGACATGGGCAGAAGCTTCAGAATTCTTATTGACGGTGAAAAGCTTGAAGATGTAACGGTTGAAAATGTCAATCCCGGCACTTTTTATGACATGTATTATGAAATACCTTCTGAGATGGCAGCAGGCAAAGAAATAATCACCGTCACCTTTGAAGCGTGTAATGAAAGCTATGCAGGCGGCATTTTTGACAAGCTGAGTATTGTCAAAGCTAAATAAACAGCAACATTTTTCTCTGCATATTGACAAAAGACGAAAGTATTTGTTATATTATCCTTAATAAAAACTGATGAAAGAGGTATTATTTTATGGCTAATGTTCAAGACATCCTTAACCTGATTAAAGAAAAGGGAATCAGAATGGTTGACTTCAAGATGGTTGACATCAACGGTCAGTACCGTCATGTTACAATTCCTGCAGAAAACTTCTCTGAAGACACCATGAAAAGCGGCATCGGCTTTGATGCGTCAAACTACGGCTATGCTGTTGTTGAAAAGAGCGATATGGTTTTCATTCCCGATCCCGACACTGCTGTTATTGATCCCTTCTGTGATATTCCCACCCTTTCAATGACAGGCAATGCAATGATAATCGACAGCCCTGAAAACCGTCCTCTTGCTCAGTATCCCCGCAATATCATCAAGGCAGCTGTTGAATATATGAAAAACACAGGTGTTGCTGATGAGATGAAGATTCTGCCCGAATTCGAATTCTATCTTTTCGACGATGTTACATGGAATGTTGACGGCAGATATATCGGTGCCACTGTAGATGCCAAGCAGTCCTACTGGAACTCCGATGTTGAGGGCCACGGCGTTGTTGTTCCCAAGCAGAAAAACTATCACATCGCAAAGCCCTTTGACACATCCTACGAATGCCGCAGTGAAATGTGCCTTCTTATGAAAGAGGCAGGCATTGAAATCAATTATCATCACCCCGAGGTTGCTGCCTCAGGTCAGTTTGAAATTGAACCTCAGCTCGGCGAGGTTGTTCACATGGCAGATGCAACAATGATGATAAAATATATCATTCATAACACAGCTCTTAAATACGGCAAGAGTGCCACATTTATGCCCAAGCCCATTTACGGTGAGGCAGGAAGCGGCATGCACGTTCACATGATTCTTTTCAAGGACGGACAGCCTGTATTTTCTGATGACAACGGCTATTCACACCTTAGCGAAACTGCTCATTACTTCATCGGCGGCCTTTTGAAGCATATCGGCTCACTTTGTGCCATCACAAACCCCAGCACAAATTCCTTCAAGCGTCTTGTGCCCGGCTTTGAGGCTCCCGTAACTGTGGGCTATGCCACATCAAACCGCAGTGCTGTTATCCGCATCCCTGCATATGCAAAGAGCCCCGATAAGCGCCGCTTTGAGCTTCGCAACCCCGATGCTACCTGCAACCCCTATTTCTGCTATGCAGCAATCCTGATGGCAGGCCTTGACGGTGTAAAGAACAAGATTGATCCCCATGCAAACGGCTGGGGCCCCTACGACATGAATCTTTATAATCTTCCCGAGGAAGAAAAGGCAAAGCTTCAAGGCCTTCCCGTATCTCTTGATGAGGCTCTTGACTGCCTTGAAAAGGACTTTGACTATCTCACCGAGGGCGGTGTATTCCCCGAAGAGCTTATCCGCAACTTCATCAAGACAAAGCGTGCCGAGGTAAGACAGCTTGCTGCTATTCCCCATCCTGCCGAATTCGAAAAGTATTATAATCTTTGATTTTCTGCAGTCTGAAGGAATGCTGTCAGACACATTAATCCTATCATTGTTTTCTGCAGCATTTTCTTGATAATATGCAAAAATCCCGCAATACCTGTGCCGAGTGTTCGTAAGGACACTCGGCAGTTTTATTCGCCATACGGCGAGTGATATTGCTTCGCAGTTTTATTGTGCTTCGCACAGTGTTATTGTCCTTCGGACAGTTTTATGCGAATAAAATAACACTGAAGCCGTAAGG
>JAZSHL010000086.1:0-7104 GCA_045533205.1 Acutalibacteraceae bacterium
CTGCGTCAGGCATCTGCGGTTTTAAGCTTGCCGAAGCTTTGGCGTTGGGTAAAGGAACAAACTTCTGCGCTGCGGAGTCTGCTGTTGAAGGCGGACTACATTTTTCTGCAAAGCAATGCCTGATGTCAACAAAAAGGGCGCTTTGCTTACTTTGGCGCTCGAATGAGCCAAAGTAAGTGCCCGAGCGGCACGAGCGAAACAAGGAGAATTCGGAATGCGGAATGCGGAATTCGGAATTACTCCCTCCGTCAAGGGTGGCGGCTCTGCGAGGCAGCTCCAGCGGTGAATTTTAAAAGGGACGGCCCATGTGCCGTCCCTACAACATAAATTCGGCGGAAAAAATATTCCTCCTATAATCAGAGATTGGGCGCAATTTTGCATTTTGCACTTTGAATTCTGCATTAAAAAAGCCACCGTTACGCAAGAGCATAACGGTGGAAAGCTTGTCTTTTAATAAGGATTAATAAGCGATTGTGTACTTCTGCTGGAAGAGAAGACCGATTTCGCAGTTTTCGATTGAAACAACCACAAGAGCAGTAACCTTATCGAAGTGAAGAACGCAGGGAGTCTTGTATTCGATTTCAGTGATTCTTGTTGTTGCCTTGTCAACCTTTGCTGTAACCTCAGCTGTGCCGTACCATGAATGAAGGCCGTCGAACTTGATCATTGAGCCTGCTGCGCCTGAAACATCTTCTGCACGAAGAAGAGGACCGAAGGAGCCGGCTGAGCCTGTGCCGGGCTGTGAGTCGATTTCATAGTTAGCGTCTGTACCTGTTGAGTAAAGAGTTACTATGTAATGGTCGCCGTTATCAGTGCAGGTTGCATTTGAAATGAGGGCGGGATCAATGTTGATTGTTGTGCTTCCCACGGGAGGAAGAGAGGAATGATCTGAAGGTATTGCTTCGGTGTTTTCAACCATGAACTGATTCATGAGTGTACCGGCAAGGTCCTTGAGCTTGTCATTACCGCCAACATTAACGATACCGTTGTAGTTTGATGTGTAGTCATATGTTCTTGTAACTGAGGATGCCTGTGAAATGTTGTTATAAGCATCGCAGTAAAGCTTGACAATGTCTTCCTTTGCTGTGGGTGCACCTGCAGGAGCCTGAGTGGGAGCCTGTGTCACGGGTGCCTGAGTGGGAGCTGTTGTGCCTGCGTTGGGGTCAGCAGGAGTTGTGGGAGCCTGTGTAGGAACTGTTGTTGCGGGTGCCTGAGTTGAAGGCTGTGTTACGGGAGCAGCCGGTGCCTGAGGCTGTGTCGGGGGAGTCTGTGTCTGGTTCTGATCCTGATCCTTGTTCTCAGCAGTGGTCATGGAAGCGGAAGCCTTGGAAAGCTGTCTTCTTGTGCCTGCAACAACACCGACAAGGTTACCTGTGCTGAACAGGAAGATAATAGCAAGAGCTATAGCAACACCCTGTGTGATTTCTTTTGGAATATCGTTGAAAATCTCCTTAATTTTATCCATGGTCAATTTCCTTTCTTTCAGATGCGAAAATAATTGCACATAATTTTTTACTATTATAGTATATTTTTCCCGATACTTCAAGATGTTTTATTAAAATTTTCAGCTTATGACAAAAAATTTACAAATAAAAGCAGGTCCTTTTATCGCCCACGGGGTAAAGCATCTGACCGGCAGCAGGCAGAAGGCTGCACTGCACATAAAATCGGGAGCAAATGGCTGACTGATGAAATAAAATTTCATTTATATGTAGCCAAAGCGGTTTATTTGTGCTATAATAAATTGATATGCACAAAAAACAGAATTATTTACTTTTTATATACATTCAGAAAGGAATGGCTTTATGAGAAAGCTCAGAAGAATAACACCTCTTTCAAAGGGTGAGCAGATAACCTGGTGGGTATGCAGAGCAGCCCTTTTCATCTGGGGTGTGTGGGGTATGCTCCACGGCTACACATCAGAATTCATTCAGGCAACCTTTGCCATAATTTTCACTCATCTGTGGGATATGTTCCAGATGTTCGGCGGAAAATCCTTCATCACAAAGGTGCCTTCATACCTTCAGACAATGCTCAATGTTTTCATCTGTCTTGCCTGCGTTGTGGGCACAACCCTCAACACAAGAACAGACTTCACCGGAATTGATATTCCCGAGCACGTGTTTGCAGGCTACCTTGCAACAACAGGTGCCTTTGTTCTTTCAGGCATCATGCAGACACAGAAAACACCCATCAAGGTTTCCGTTCAGGCTCTTTTCTCGCTGGGCTTCGGCGTTGCTATTTTAGTCGGCTGGGAGTTTTATGAATTCACAATGGACAGGCTTTACGGCTTTGTCATGCAGCACGGGCAGATTCCCGAAAGCTACGGTCTGACAGACACAATGATTGACCTTATTGTGGGCACTGCAGGCTGCCTTTTAGCCATGTTTATTGAAGCCTTCCGAAAGGTCGGCCTTTTAGGCAAGGGAAAAGAAGAAAGGCGTGAAGCCTTTCTCAAGGAAAGAGAGCAGGTCAGAAGAGAAAAAATGCTCCTTCGTGAAAAGGAGGAAAACTGATGAAGCTTAAAGATATTCTTGACGGTCTTGCCTTCACGGGTGACATAAAAGAGGATACAGAAATAAAAGACATAGCCTATGACTCACGAAAGGCAGGGGAGGGCATTATCTTTGTCTGCCTCGAGGGCGCCTTTGCAGACGGACATAAATATGCTCAGTCTGCCTACGAAAGGGGCAGCCGTGCTTTTCTTGTCAGCAAGGATATTTCTGTCCCTGAGGATGCTGCTGTCATCAAGGTGCAGGACACTCGTGCGGCTCTTGCAAAAATCAGCTGCAACTTTTTCCGCAATCCCTCAAAGGAAATTGATGTTATCGGCATAACAGGCACAAAGGGCAAAACCACGGTGGCACATATCGTGAAATCCGTTCTTGAAGCAGGGGGGCTGAAAACAGGAATCATCGGCACAGTGGGCGCATCCTACGGCGATGTTGTTCTTCCCACGGTCAACACAACCCCCGAATCCTACGAATTGCAGAAGATGCTTCGTCTTATGGCAGACGGCGGCTGCAAGGCTGCGGCAATTGAGGTTTCTTCTCTGGGACTTAAGGCACACAGAGTTGACGGAACGGAATTTGCCTGCGGTGTTTTCACAAATCTTTACCCCGACCATATCGGCACAAATGAGCACGACAGCTTTGAGGAATACGCCTTCTGGAAAACACAGCTTTTCCCCATGTGCAGAAAAGCCGTTGTTAACATAGACGACCCCTTTTCAAAAACAGTTATTGAAAGCTGCAGCTGTGATGTCATCACCTACGGCACAGAAAATGCGGACTATAAGCTTCTGAATGCAGAAAAGGTCCGTGAGGGCAACATTCTGGGCATGCGCTTTGAGCTGCAGAGCAAAAAAGGCGAAAGAGCCTTCACTGTTGCACTGCCGGGCGATGTGAACGCCTATAACAGCCTTGTTGCGGTTTCACTCGGCGATGCTCTCGGCCTTTCCGACGAAAGCATCAGAGAGGGACTCATCTCAGTTTCCGTCAAGGGCAGGGGTGAAATTGTCCGTGTGAGTGACGAGTTCACAATCATCATCGACTATGCACACAACGGCGTGAGCCTTCGCAGCATCATCGAAACTGCAAAAAGCTATGAGCACAACAGAATAATTGCTCTTTTCGGCTCAGTGGGCGGAAGAACAGAATGCAGACGTGAGGAGCTCGGCACAGTGTCGGGCATGCTCTCTGACCTGACGGTTATCACAAGCGACGATCCCGATTATGAAGATCCGCAGAAAATATGCGAGGAAATTGCTTCATACTGTAAGGGGGAATATGTCATAATCCCCGACAGAGGCAAGGCAATTGAATATGCCGTCAGAAATGCGCTCAAGGGGGACATCATTATTCTTGCAGGCAAGGGCCACGAGGAATATATGAAAATAAACGGTGTAAAGGTACCCTTCAGCGAAAGAGAAGAAATATACAAAGCAATGAGCTTAAGGTGAGGTACAGAATATGTATACATTCAGAATAGTAGAGGATATGCAGGCATACGACGATTTTATCTGCAAAAACGGCGGACAGTATATACAGTGCTCACGCTGGGAGAAGGTAAAGACAACCTGGAGCTGCAGATATTACGGCGGCTATGAGGGCGACAGAATGGTTCTTGCTGCTCTCGTCATGGAAAGAAGCCTTCCCGTTGCGGGCAAAATCTGGTACTGCTCAGGCGGTGCAGTCTGTGACTATGACAATAACGAGCTGCTTTCACAGTTCACAGAATTTATCAAGGGTGAGGTTAAAAAGAACGGTATAACCTGTTTTATCATGGACCCGCCCGTATCGCTTCGCATAAACGGCGAGGATCAGGCAAAGGGCCACGAAATGCACAAAAGGCTTCTTGATATGGGCTATGAGCTTAACAGCTCAATTGAAAACTATACATACAAGCAGCCGGTTCAGCTTTTCATTCCTCTTAAGGACAGTGAGGGCAACCGCCTTGATGCACAGAAGATTCTCAAAAAGTGTGACAAGGGCGTCAGATATTCAATCCGCATCGGTGAGCAGAGAGGTCTTGTGGCAAAAACCTTCCACGCCGACGATGTTATAAAGGACCCCTCAATCATGGATGACTTTATGGCAGTCATGGGCGACACGGGCGAAAGAAACAGCTTCCTTGAAAGAAACGGAGAATATTGCACAAAGCTTCTCAAGGAGTTTGACACCTGCAGCGATCTCAAGCTTGTCTATTATGACAAGGAGCTTGACCGCAAGCTTCAGGCAGAAAGGCTGGAAAAGAAGGAAAAGGCCCTTTCGGAGCTTGCCACAGCCCACGAAAAGAAGGCACGTCAGCTTCAGGAAATCATTGACAGCGCCGACAAGCAGACAGAGCATTTTGAAAAGAGACTGGCTGAGGCTGAAGAATTCACAAAGGAAAACCGTATCTGTGTAGCAGGCGGACTTTCAATATATTATGCAGGCATGGGCTCATGCCTTTTCGGCGGCACAAGGAATGTCATCAGAAACAACACACGCTCAAGCCATTATCTCAATTATCTGCGCCTTTGCGAAAGCGTTGAAAGAGGCTGTGATGTTCACGACCTGGGTTATGTTATCGTCAAAACTCCCGTTCTCAATGAGGACGGCACCCTCGGTGCACTTGAGCCTCAGGATAACTTCAAGGGAATTTATGATTTCAAAAAGAGCTTTTCTTCAGATTATCATGAGTTTATAGGTGAATATATCCTCATCGGCAACAAGATGAAATACTATTCCTATGCAAAACTTATGCCGAAAGCAAAGAAGGCAAAGATAAAGGCTGCCAAATTGCTCAGAAGATAAAAAAATAGTGAATTAAGTGTAAAATTTCGGTTTTACACTTAATTTTTTGTTATAATTTCCCATAATTATTGACAGCAAGGGGATATTTTGATAAAATATTTCAGTATAGATTTTGTAGTATGGCGCTACTGAAAGTGAGCGGCTACTCACACAAAGGAGGAAACAATATGATGACAGATGCAAAAACCCTGGCATACATAAACATGTATGCTGTTCTCGGTGCTATCGAAAATCTTTGCGAGCTTGACAAAGAAGCAAGTGACCTCGTTAAGACAAAGAAGCCCGTATCTATCGGTCTTGAGGTAAAAGGGGGCCCCAGTGCTACTCTTACCTTCAAAAACGGCAGATGCAGAATGGAACAGGGCACAAAGAACTGCGATGTTCTTCTTCCCTTCTCCACACCCGAAAAGTTCAACGCTATGGTTGACGGAACAGGCTCAGCTCTTCCCTCAAAGGGCTTTACAAAGATAGGCTTCCTTCTCAAGAAGTTTATCCCTCTGACAGATATCCTTTCAAAATATCTCAGAGCCACCGAGGAAGACCTCAAGGACGAAAAGTTCTTTGAAATCAGCACAAAGCTTATGTTCTATGTTATCACCGTTGCCCTTTCACAGATCGGTAACAACGATGAAATCGGCAAGTTCAGCGCATCACTTATCCCCGACGGCATTATCGACGTTTCAATCAAGGACTGTGTGGGCGCAACAATCCGTGTCAAGGACAGCCACATGGTAACAATCAAGCAGAAGCCCGATTCCTTCCGCTCACAGATGCAGTTTGCTGACATCCATATCGCAAGAGCTCTCTTTGACGGCAAGGTTAATGCTATTGCTTCCATCGGTGAAGGTCTTATTGAAATGCACGGCCTTATCAACATGATCGACAACGTTAACAGAATTCTCGACAGAGTTGCTCTGTATCTTGCATAAGGAGGTATTACGAAATGAGTTTTCCTATTTATAACACAGAAAAATCAAGAGAGATGTTCACGAGAGCCACAAAAGTAGTACCTTCAGGTATTTACGGTCACCTCGGCCCTGCTGAGGGTCAGTTCATCCCCGTTAACAAATGGCCCATGTTTGCTGAAAAGGCAAAGGGTACATATGTATGGGACGTTGACGGCAACAAGTATATCGACTATATGTGCGCATACGGTCCTAACGTTCTCGGCTACTGCGACCCCGACGTTGACGCTGCTGCTATGAAGCAGATCGCTCTCGGTAACTGCACAACACAGCCCGGTAAGGTTATGGTTGAATGTGCTGAGCTTCTTGTTGACACTGTTGCAACTGCTGACTGGGCTTTCTTTGCAAAGAACGGTAACGATGCTACACAGGGCGCTATCCTCACCGCTCGTGCACATACCCACAGAAAGAAACTTATTTTCTTCAATGGCTTCTATCATGGTGTTTCTCCCATGGTTCAGAAAATTGACTATCCCGGTGTTACTCCCGAAGATGTTGCTAACAACCTTTACACTCCCTGGGATGATATTGAAAACTTCAAGAGACTTCTTGCAGAAAACGAAGGCGAAATTGCCGCAGTAATTGCTCAGCCTTACAATCACGGTAACTTTAACGACAACTCCTTCCCCATTGATGGCTTCTGGAAAGAAGTTCGCGAGCTTTGCACAAAAAATGAAATCGTTCTCATTGTTGACGACGTTCGTTGCGGTTTCCGTCTTGACCTTGCGGGCAGTGACCATTTCTTCGGCTTTGAAGCTGACATTATCTGCTTCTGTAAAGCTCTTGCAAACGGCTATAATATGTCTGCCTTCTGCGGTAAAGAATTTCTTAAAAATGCCGCA
>JAZSHL010000011.1:0-5963 GCA_045533205.1 Acutalibacteraceae bacterium
GAAACAGGGGTCCGATCCCCGTCGGGGCCACCAGAAAAGAGCCCACTTTTGTCTATGACAAATTTTGACTCTTTTCAACTAAATCCGTCCTTGCGGACGGGATAAATCCACCTACGGTGGGTGAAATCACTCCGTGATGAAATCCGACTTCGTCGGGAGATAAGGACGGAATTAATTTCATCTGCAAAGCAGATTTCACCCGAGTCTACTCGGATTTCATCGCGCCCCGCGCGATTTCATTGAAAAGCAATATGATATAATTATCGTGAAAGAAGGTGCTTTTATGTCCAACAGATTCCACGTCGTTAAAAAGTATATCGACCAAATGGATTATTATGGTTTGTTGGCAAGCGGTGCGCCTTCCAATGAGTTTGATATTGAGTCAAAAGAAATCAGTGCAAGAATAAGCGATGACCATTCAGTGCAAGACATAGCGGAGATAATTGCATCGGTCTTTAATGAGTATTTTGATGAGCATGATGACGCAACTGTGTTTTTAGCCGTTGCAAAACAAATAGAAAAAGAATTATTAAAATAATTCGGTGTACTTTTGGGCTCTTTTCAACTAAATCCGTCCTTGCGGACGGGATAAATCCCGCTTTCGTGGGATGAAATCACTTTGTGATGAAATCCGACTTCGTCGGGAGATAAGGACGGATTTAATTTCATCTGCGTTAGCAGATTTCATCCGAGTTTACTCGGATTTCATCGCGCCCCGCGCGATTTCATTGAAAAGCAATATGATATAATTATCGTGAAAGAAGGTGCTTTTATGTCCGAAAACAAATTACTTGACTTATCTTTTGAATTTGCTGTTGCTATCGTAAATCTTGTTGACGGTGTAACTGCACCGAAAAGCTCTTATATGACCGATCAGCTCGCAAGAGCAGGTACATCGGTAGGTGCAAACATTCATGAAACACAAAATAACACAGAGCTGATCTGCTGCAGGGCGAATCAGCTCTTTTTTTTGTGACAGAAAATCCTTTATCCTATACCCTCAAGCAGCCTTTTTATAAATTCATCGCAGTAGCTGTTGAGATTTTCATAATCCATAGCGTCTATATAAATTCTTTCAAGCCTGTCATGGGTGTGCTTTGCTTCCCTGAGCTTAAGCACGGCTTCGTTTATCAGCTCGTTTTTCAGCCTGCGGTCAAAGCGCAGCAGAGATTTTTTGTCCTTGATGCCCTCGTGAAGAAAGCGCCTTGCGTGAATGAACCTGTCAAAAAGAAGGCCTGTGTCGTGTTCGTTTTTCACCGTTATAAGCGCAAGACCTGCTTCGGGAATTATAACATGCTCACATTCCTTGGGCCGCATCGGACAGTGGCAGAGAATAACATCATAGCCGTGCTTGACTGCACCGTCGGCGATTCTTGAAGCGATCAAGGGCGACACTGCCGAATAATCGTCGCAGATGCCGATTATTCTTGTTGCAAGGCTTGTAACGGTTTCACCGAAGAAGACAACACCCTTGGGGGTTATTCCGCTGAGAAAGCGCTTGCTTTTCTTGCCCGGCTGAGAGCCTTTCTTTTTCGGCAGCTCCCTCATAATAAAACGGTTTGCGAAGCTGTTGATTTTGTCCTCTTTTATATATCGCTGATGAATCAGCTGAATTTCATTGTCGATGCTGCCTGCCGCTGAAAGGTAGCCGGAGCTGCGGCGGTGATGCAGTGAATTTTCAAGTGTCAGGCTTCTGATGGTGTCAGTCTGACTTTTCAGCTTTTTTTCGTCCCAGAAGGCACCGAGATTCAGTATGTTTTCACTGCAGCCGGGAAATCTGGGCTCCAGAACATGGGGAGAGGTTCCGTCTGCAAGGGAGAAGCCGATTTCCGGCGCAATCAGTCCGTCAAGGCTGTCCGGGTCCGACGAGCAGTAAACCCACTCGGTGGATATTCCGTGAAGCTTCAGCATTGTCGCCGTCTTTTTCATAAGGGTGGATTTTCCCGTTCCCGGTCCGCCCTTTATGATGTAAGCATTTGTTGTGCGGTATGGGTTATAAAGCTCGTCAAAAAAGGAAACGAATCCGTTGGGTGTGTTCGCCCCCAGAAAGCTGCATATTCTGTTAGCCATATATCTGCCTCCGAAGAATAGATTTTCTTTTTATCAGTATCATACTATTCCCGAAAAAACTTTTTGACACTCACACAGCCATAAAATCGACCTTTCAGGGACACTATTTCTTCATTTGTCTTGATTTTTGTCTGCTCAATGGTGTATTATATCTATAACTATGTATACATTTTATAACAATAACATAAGAGGTGCTTTATCATGATCAACAAAAGCATAAAAAAGCTTGTCAATTACGGTGTTGAATGCGGACTTATCGAGCAGAGTGATGTTGTTTACACAACAAACAGAATTCTCGAAATTCTTCAGCTTGATGAATACACAGAGCCTGCAGAAGGCTGTGAGTGCGATTCTCTCGAAGAAACCCTCAGAGAAATTCTTGACTTTGCAGCTTCAAAGGGACTCATTGGTGACGACATCACAAGCCGTGACCTTTTTGACACAAAGGTAATGAGTGCACTTGTGCCCCGTCCCTCCGAGGTTATCGACACCTTCTACAGCCTTTACGATGAGCTTTCACCCGAAAGTGCAACAGATTATTACTACAAATTAAGCTGTGACAGCGATTACATAAGACGTTACCGTATTGTCAAGGACCTCAAGTGGAAGACACAGACAAAGTACGGTGAGCTTGACATAACAGTCAACCTTTCAAAGCCCGAAAAGGACCCGAAGGCTATTGCTGCCGCTAAGCTCATGCCCCAGAGCTCATATCCGAAATGCCTTCTTTGTGTGGAAAACGAGGGCTATGCAGGCAGACTTAATCACCCTGCAAGGCAGAATCACAGAATTATTCCCGTAACAATTGACGGCACACAGTGGGGCTTCCAGTATTCACCCTATGTATATTACAATGAGCATTGCATTGTTTTCAACTCAAAGCATACTCCCATGAAAATTGATGAAAGCGCCTTCAGAAAGCTCTTTGATTTTGTAAAGGTATTCCCGCACTACTTTGTGGGCTCAAATGCTGACCTTCCCATTGTCGGTGGCTCAATTCTCGCCCATGAGCATTTCCAGGGCGGTAACTATGAATTCCCCATGGCAAGAGCTGAAATTGAAACACCGGTCAGCTTCAAGGGCTATGAGGATGTGACTGCAGGTATTGTCAACTGGCCAATGTCAGTTATCAGAATCAGCAGTGAGGACAGCGACAGACTCGTATCACTCGGCGCAAAAATTCTTGACGCATGGCGTAAGTATACCGATGAGGCTGCTTTCATCTTCGCAGAAACTGAGGGTACTCCCCACAACACAATCACCCCCATCGCAAGAAAAAGAGGGGACAAATACGAGCTTGACCTTGTGCTTCGCAACAACATCACAACCGAGGAGCATCCCGACGGTGTGTATCATCCCCACAAGGAATTACACAACATCAAAAAAGAAAACATCGGCCTTATCGAGGTTATGGGTCTTGCAGTTCTTCCTTCAAGGCTCAAGACAGAGCTGAAGCTTGTTGAAGAAGCTATTCTTGAAGGCAAGGATCTCACAGCAGACGAGGTTACTGCAAAGCACGCAGACTGGGTAAAATCCTTCAAGGATAACTATACGTTCACAAAAGAAAATGCTGAAGATATAATCCGTGAACAGGTGGGCCTTGTTTTCAGCGAGGTTCTTGAGCACGCAGGCGTATACAAGAGAACAGATGAGGGCAAAAAAGCCTTTATACGTTTTTGTGAGTCTCTTAACGCATAACATAAAAGCATAAAGGAAAAATAAAACTGATATCTCTGACAGGAGGATAAAATGGATAGTTATATTGTTAACGACGGGAAAAATGAAATTATCGAGGTTGACGGTGTGAATTATCGCCGTCTGTGCCTTAAAACTCATGTTATCACCGAAAAGGATGACATTGTTGATGTCACAGAAAAATATGCAAAGCCCCACATCGAAAAGGGTGATGTGCTTTTCATAACAGAAAAAATTGTGGGCTGCACCCAGGGCAGAGCAATCCCTCTTTCGGAAATTCACCCGAGAAAGCTTGCTGTGATTCTTTCAAAGTTCGTTCTCAAAACACCCTACGGTATCGGACTTGCAATGCCTGAAACAATGGAAATGGCCCTTCGTGAGTGCGGCACAATGAGAATTCTTTTTGCTGCAGCAGTTTCTGCAGTGGGTAAGCTTATCGGCAAGCGCGGCTGGTTCTATAAAATCGCAGGTGAAAAGGCAAGAAGCATTGACGGCCCCTGCGACTGCACACTGCCACCCTATAACGAATGTGTTTCTCTTGCTCCTCTTGACCCCGATGAGGTTGCAAAAAAGGTCAGCGATGCTCTCGGCTGCGAGGTTATCATAACCGATATTAACGACCTCGGCGGCAACATTCTCGGCACATCAGATCCCAAGAGCGACAGAGAGCTGTTTGTTAAAATTCTTAAGGATAACCCCCTCGGTCAGTCAAGCCAGCAGACTCCCATGGGCATTATCAGAAAAGCAGAATAAATCCGACTTCAACCGAAAGGATAATATAAAATGGAAGAAAAAATTATTGTTCCCGGCGCTGAAGCTGCAGCACCGGAAAAGAAAAAGAAAATACTTTCCTGCATTCAGCCTTCAGGCATCCCCACACTGGGCAATTATCTCGGTGCGCTGAAAAACTGGAAGCTGCTTTCAGATGAATTTGATTCAGCCTTTGCAGTTGCAGACCTTCATGCAATCACAGTAAGACAGGATCCCCAGAAGCTCCGCAAGCAGATTCTTGAGGTTTACGCTCTTCTTCTTGCAATCGGTCTTGACCCTGACAAGAATATCGTTTTCATTCAGAGCCACGTTCCCGCTCACTCACAGCTTGCATGGATTCTCAACTGCTATACCCAGTTCGGTGAAATGAGCAGAATGACTCAGTTCAAGGATAAATCCCAATCTCACGCAGACAATGTCAATGTCGGCCTTTTCTCATATCCCGTTCTCATGGCGGCGGATATTCTTCTTTATCAGGCTGACCTTGTTCCTGTGGGTGCAGACCAGAAGCAGCATCTTGAAATTGCAAGAGATATTGCAAACCGCTTCAACGGCATCTACGGCAAGACCTTCACCATTCCCGATCCCTACATCGGCAAGCAGGGTGCAAGAGTTATGTCACTTCAGGATCCCACAAAAAAGATGAGCAAGTCAGACCCGAATCCCAAGAGCTATGTTTCTGTTTTTGACACACCGGAAACTATCATGAAAAAAATCAGAAGCGCAGTTACCGACAGTGAAGGCGGCGTATATTACGGCGACGGTAAGGACGGAGTCAACAACCTTATGGGTATTTACTCCTGCTGCACAGGTCTTTCAATGGAAGAAATCGAAAACGAGTTCCGCGGCAAGGGCTACGGTGACTTCAAGAACGCAGTCGGAGAAGCTGTTGTTGAAGAGCTTCGTCCTGTCAGAGAAAGATATGAGATGTATATGAAGGATCAGGCATATCTTAAAGAAACAGCTGCAAAGGGTGCTGCAACAGCTAACCGTATTGCAGACAGAACACTTCAGAAAGCAATGAAAAAATGCGGCTTTGTTCTGCCGTAAGAAAAAAGCACCCGTGAGGGTGCTTTTTTTATGCAGAATACAAAATGCAGAATTAGGGCCAAGAGCCTAGGACTCAGGGGTTAGGTATTGTAGAGTCAGAGAGTCCCTCTGCGCCTTTCCCCAAGTATTCGCTCCCTCTCAGAGGGAGCTGTCGCAACCGTAGATTGTGACTGAGGGAGTAATTCCGCAATTCCGAATCCCGAATTCCGCATTCCGAATTCTCCTCGTTTCGCTCATGCCGCTCGGGCACTTACTTTGGCTCATTCGAGCGCCAAAGTAAGCAAAGCGCCCTTTTTGTTGACATCAGGCGTTGCTTTATAGAAAAATGTAGTCCGCCTTCAACAGCAGACTCCGCAGCGCAGAGGTCTGTTCCTTTA
>JAZSHL010000023.1:0-12270 GCA_045533205.1 Acutalibacteraceae bacterium
AAGCAGTTTTTATTGAGATATTTTTCGTTTAAAGGAAATGATAAAACTCCCGTAATACTCGCGTATTTCGGGAGTTTTTCGTAATGTTTAAGCGGAAAAGAGCCAATAAAAACCTTAACTTCCTTATGAAGTGCCGCCCAACAAGTGTTTCTGTGCTTTTTATAATACTTTTTTTATTCATCCTCATCCTGCTTTTCAACAGGTGTGACTTCAACTCTTACCTTGCCGATTCTGCGCTCCTCAACGTTGAGGATGGTAAGCTTGAGGTTTTCATAAATAACCTCGTTCATGTCACCGTCCTTGGGTAAAAAGCCAAGCTTACTGATGATGAATCCGCCGAGGGTATCATAGTCACCTTCAGGGATGACATCGCCCACAAGCTCGTTGACTTCTTCAATGTATGCCGTTCCGTCGATAGTGAAAAGGTTTTCGCTTTCGATTGCGATTTCTTCCTCTTCATCGTCGTATTCGTCCCTGATGTTGCCCATGATTGCTTCGACAAGGTCCTCGACAGTAACAATACCTGCCGTGCCGCCGTATTCGTCAACAACGACAGCCATCTGAACACGCTTGTCCGTCATTTCACTGAAAAGCTCACCGCAGTTTTTGCTGAAGGGAACATAGTGAGCAGGGCGCATAACATCCTTGGGGCTTTCTGTTTCGGGCAGACCGTCAGAAACATATTTAAGAAGGTCCTTGATGTATATAATACCGATGATGTTATCCTGATCCTCGTGATAAACGGGAATTCTCGAATAGCCGTTTTCTATAGAAAGTCTGACAACATCCTCCAGTGTGTCGGTGTCCTCAACTGCAACCATATCTGTTCTGTGAGTCATGATATCTGTAACATCGATATCGTCAAACTCAAAGATATTGTTGATCATTTCCTTCTGAATGTTTTCGATAACGCCCTTTTCTTCACCCACATCAACCATCATTCTGATTTCTTCTTCGGTGACGACCTCCTCATCTGCGTTGGGGTCGAAGCCGAAAAGACGGACAACTGCGTTAGTTGAAAGGGAGAGTATCTTGACAAAGGGTGCACACACCTTTTTGACAACAAGCAGAACGCCTACCACCTTGTAAGCAATAGCCTCGGGCTTCTGCATTGCCATACGCTTGGGAGCAAGCTCTCCGAGAACAAGGGAGAAATATGACATTATGATTGTGATGACAACAACGCTCACGCCGCTTATGATTCCCTCGGGGATCTGAGGCAGCCGTGGAGCAACTGCTTCAGTGAGCATAGCTGCAAAGGTGGTGGAAGCACTTGCAGAGGTAAGAAAGCCTGCAAGGGTAACACCGATTTGTATTGTGGAAAGAAAATTAGAGGGATTTTCTGTCAGCTTTTTAACTTTTTTTGCCTTTTTGTGGCCCTCTTCGGCAAGCTTATCTATCATGTTGTCATTGAGGGAAATGATTGCTATTTCGCTCATTGCAAAAAACGCATTGACAATGATAAGCACAAACAATAAAACTATTTTGAAAATAAAACTGCCGGGGTCATCCATTTTGGATATATCTCCTTTCGAAAATAAAACATAAATTATGCACCTTCGGTACATTGATTTTATATTATACAACATTTTTTATAAAAGGTCAAATATATAGTTGAAAAAATATTCAAATTGCATTGATATGATAAATAATAAACCTATTGTCACAAAAAAACAGAACGGATTTGCACTGTCCGTTCTGTTTTGTTATATCAGATATTATTTCAATGTTACAATCGTAACACCTGTTTCGCCCTCGCCGTAAACACCGAGTCTGAAGCTTTTGACGAATCTGTTTTTCTTCAGATATTCGTGAATGCCCTTTCTGAGAATTCCTGTTCCCTTGCCGTGAATAACGGTGATTTCACCAAGGCCGAGCCTTAACGCCTGATCAATGTATCTGTCAAGCTCAAGAATACCTTCTTCAACATTCATGCCTCGCATGTCGCATCTTGTCTGTGCATCGGAGCCGGGGGAGAACACATGCTCCTTTTTATTCGGAGAGGTTCTCGGCTTGTTGGTTTTCTGCTTTGCTTTTTCCTGAAGCCTTACGTTGCTTTCGGGGGTGCGCATTTTCATTATTCCTGCAAGAACTTCGATATTGCCTTTTCTGTCTTTAAGAGCAGTGACGGTGGCAGTTTTGCCGATGTCAACAAGGAAAACCTCGTCACCGATTTTTATATCTCTCGGGAGAACATAATTTTCATCATTGATAACACTTGCCACAACGGGATTTGTGATGTCATCAAATTCCATAAGGCCTTTTTTCATCAGCTGCTTTGCCCGTCTTGCCATTTCGGATTTGTCCCTGGCTTTTTCGCTTTCCTTTTTCAGCTGCTCAAGCTCACTCTGAAGAGCATATGCACTGCGCTTTGCCTGTTCAACAATCCGCATTGCCTGACCTCTTGCCTTTTCAAGCTCCTCCTCACGGAGCTTTTCGATGCTCTCTTTGTATTTCAGTGCTTCAGCCTTTTCTTTTTCAGCCTCGGCACGGATGCTCTGTGCAATTTGTGTTTGCTTTTCGAATTCCTGACGGCTGCTTTCGAGGGACTCGATAACCGTTTCAAACTGTGTGCTTTCCTTTGAAACAAGCTCCTTTGCCCTTTCGATGATATCCCCTTCCATGCCAAGGTGAAGAGAAATCGCAAAAGCATTTGACCGACCGGGAGTACCGATTAAAAGACGGTAGGTGGGCTTGAGGCTTTTCACATCGAATTCGCAGCTGCCGTTTTCAATGCCGGGAGTCTGAAGTGCATAGGCCTTAAGCTCTGCATAGTGGGTTGTGGCTGCGATTCTTGCCCCCTTTTCGTGAATCTTTTCAAGAATCGCTATAGCAAGGGCAGCACCCTCAATGGGGTCTGTACCTGCGCCAAGCTCGTCAATGAGAACAAGGCTTTTTTCATCGGCCTTGTCAATGATATCGATGATATTGACCATGTGAGATGAGAAGGTTGAAAGGCTCTGCTCAATGCTCTGCTCGTCACCGATGTCGGCAAGCACCTTGTCAAAAACAGAAATTTCACTTCTGTCACCTACGGGGAGCATGAGCCCGCACATAGCCATAAGACTCATAAGCCCCAGAGTCTTGATTGACACGGTTTTACCACCTGTGTTGGGGCCTGTGATGATGAGAGTGTCAAATTCTCTGCCAAGCCTGATATCTGTTGCAACAACCTTCTTCGGATCAATGAGAGGGTGTCTTGCATTTCTTAAATTTATGATACCCTCGTCGTTGATTTCCGGCATGGTGGCCTTCATTTCATAGGCTAATTTTGCCTTTGCGAAGATAAGGTTGAGCTCAACCGCACATTCATAGCTGGCCTTGATGCCTTCATAAAAGCTGCCCGCCTCCATAGAAAGCTCAAAGAGAATTCTTTCGATTTCGTCTCTTTCCTTGCTCTGAAGCACCTTGATTTCATTGTTGGCTTCAACAACTGCTGCAGGCTCGATGAAAACGGTTGCACCGCTTGATGAGGTGTCATGAACAAGACCGCTGATTTCGTGTCTGTGCTCAATTTTAACAGGCACAACGTATCTGCCGTTACGCATGGTGACAATTGCTTCACGAAGGTATTTCTGAAAATACTGTGAGTGAGTCATCTGGTCAAGCTTATCCCTGACCTTTGATGATGCCATGCGGATTTTTCTTCTGATATCATAAAGCGCAGGGGAGGCGTTGTCGCTCATTTCATCCTCGCTGATGATGGCGGAGGTGATTTTATCCTCAAGATATTTGTTGGGCGACATGGATTCAAAGTATGTATCAATTGATGTGATGACACCGCTGTTTCTGCTTTTCCATTCAGAAAGAGAACGGATAACACGAAGCACCTCGGCAATGTCAAGAAGCTCACGCATTGTCAGTGCGCCGCCTGCATTGGCTCTGTAGAGGGCATTATTAACATTTTTCAGCCCACCGAAGGAGGGTGCGCCGAATTTTGCCATAAGAGCATGGGCATCATCTGTCTGTTTAAGAAGCACCTTTGCAAGGTCAAGGCTTGTTTCGGGCGCAAGATTTTCAGCCATAACTCTCGCATCCTCACAGGATGTGAATTCTGAAAGCCTTGCAAGGACCTTCGGCAGCTCAAGTGCTGCATGATGTTTGTTCATTTTTTCATCTCCTTTACGGAAACAGGGTATGCTGCTACCCTTTTATATGTCTGTCATGGTTTTGTAAAAATCAAGTGTTTTGTAGCTTCTCAGAGTAACCTTTCTGAGATATCTTTCCGTAAGGTCGGAAAGAGCCATAATGCCGTCCTTTGAAAGGCTGAAGGAAAATACCTTTTCAGGGGCAGAAAAGCAGATATGCCGCATTGCATTGATAACACCGGGACCGATTTTTAAAAGCCGGTCGCTGTTTTTGCAGCTTTCACAAAGGAGTATACCTGTCTCAAGGCTGAAATACATGATTTCAGATTCAAACTGTCCGCACTCACTGCAGGCAACAAGGTCGGGCATATAGCCTGCAATGGAGCATAGGCGCAGCTCTGTTACAGCCTTGATAAGCCTCGGATCTTTTTTCTGATTGGCAAGAAGATAGATGCTGTTGAGAAGAAGAGAAAGATATTCACCTGCATTTTCTTCCCTGGGTGAAAGCTCACCTGCAATCTCGGCAAAATACTGTGCAAGGGATAAAGAGGTAATATTTTCTCTTAAAGAGAAAAACACCTCTTTTGCCGTTGCTTCCTTGATAACGTAAACATCTTTTTTCGTTTTTTCAATTGAGAAATCGGAATAGCAGAGAAGCCCTGTTGCAGAAACATTTTTGTTTCTGGGATTTCTTCCGCCGTTGACAAAGCCCTTGATAACGCCGTTTTCTCTTGTCAGAATGGTGACAAGCCTGTCCTGTTCACCTGTGGTCTGCTCACGGATTATTATACCGTCCGTCCTCAGCGTCATAATTAACTTCCTCCAGATTCGGATCGTCTATATAAAATTCCCCTGATATTTCGGCATCATAGCCGTCAATATCATAGCATTCAGCGTTTTTATACTTGAGATAATCGGAAATTTTTCCTGTTTTAACAAAGTTTTCCCACAATTCCCGTCTGTTCAAAAAAATCACCTTCCAAAAGATTTATACTATATCTTTTGCGAAAAAAAGGCAGAGTAAACGGGAAAATTTTTCTTCTATGTTATAGACAAAAAAGAAAGGGATAATTTGTTTAAAATTTTTATCAGTCAAGGCCGAAATTATGAATAAGGCCTTCTCTGTTGCGCCAGTCAGCCTTAACCTTTACCCAGCATTGCAGATTGATTCTGCAGGAAAAGAACTTTTCCATATCCTGTCTTGCATAGGTTGAAATTCTTTTGAGTGTTGCACCGTTTTTGCCGATGATAATACCCTTGTGGCTTTCTCTTTCGCAATAAATGGTGGCTTCAACGTCCATAAGGTCCGTGTCGGAGCGTTCTCTCATTTTTTCAATGGAAACAGCAACACCGTGAGGAATTTCCTTGTCTAAAAGACGAAGCATTTTTTCTCTGACAATTTCAGATGCGATAACTCTTTCGGGCTGGTCTGTGAGTGTGTCGTCGGGAAAAAAGTGCTCCGAAGGGAAGGCAAGAGCACAAAGCTCCTCTTCGAGCTCATTTATGCCGTCATTCTTTGTGGCAGAAACGGGAACAACTGCAGTGAAATCGAAAAGCTTTGTCAGCTCTGCTATTCTGCTGATAAGCTCTGTCTTGTCTTCAACGGTATCAATCTTGTTTATTGCAAGAATAACGGGCATCTTTTCTTTTCTGAACTTTTCGATAAGCTCAAGCTCACTTTCCTTCAGCTCGCCGTAGGGCTCAATTACGAAAAGGCAGGCGTCAACACCTGAAATGCTTTCGCCGACAGCCTTGATCATCTTTTCGCCAAGCTTTGTTTTAGGCTTGTGAAAACCGGGTGTGTCGGTGAAAACAAGCTGAATTTCACCCTTTGTGAGAACACCCATGATTCTTGTTCTTGTGGTCTGAGGCTTATCTGAAACAATTGCGATTTTCTGGCCTAATATACGGTTAAGAATTGATGACTTGCCCACATTGGGCTTGCCCACAATTGCAATGAATGCTGTTTTGTTTTCTGTCATAGAAATCACTTTCCTTGTCTTAATATTTGCCCTCACTGTTATAGAGAATATAGCTGTCATAGCCTGCCTTTTTCATTGTGGAGAAAAACTTTTTTGAATATTCCTGTGTTGAAACAATGGGTATGAGGGCCTTGTCTTTATATGCTGAGCTCATTTCTGAATAAAGGGACAGCATAGAAGCGAAGGAGGTTTTCTTATCGATGATGTATTCTGCTTCTCTTTGTGAAATATCGGGTGCTATGCCGTCTATCGCGGCGGCTGACAAAGAGCCGTCAAAAATCTGCAGGTTACCCTTTTGTGCATCTGCTGCAGAAAGGCCGAGAAGAATAAATGCGTCGTCATTCAGGGCTCTTCGTGCTTTTTTCAGGAAGGACAGCAGAACATCGTTTCTGCTTTTGTAGTTCTTTTCGCCGGGGTAGGTGGCAACGGAAGCATTTTCACTTCCGGGAAATTGGCAGGATTCAAGAACGAAGCCTCTGACGCCCAGATTATAAAGCTCACCGAGAACACCGACAATGTAATTCTGATTGCGCCTGAGGCAAGGGTTGAGCCATGGCTTTCCGCCGTTGTCATCAGAGCCGTCAAGCCAGTTGATATCAGTCTGCATATATTTTACGGCAAGCTCCTGCACTGCTGAAGCAACGGCAGCGTCCTCAAAGCAATGCACCGAGGCGATAACGGTTATTTTTTCGCTTCTGAAAAGGTCAACGGCACGCCTGACAGTGTTGTTGTCAAAAACGGAGCATCTGCCTGCAATGGCATATTCCTGCATCGAGGTGTAGTTAAGACTGCCGTCGGCTGCCTTGAACTCAATGAGAACACTGTTGGCATTTCTCTTTCTGACCTGCCTTATCAGCTGCCCGATATATTTGCTGTCGCCGAGCTTTTCTGCAGGCATATAAAGAGCCTTTATGCTGCCCTTTTGCAAAAGGCTTTCTGCTTCTGCAGGGGTGCTTTCCGTTTCCTCGCTGTCAGGCACCCTGTAGGAAATATTAAGTCCCGTTTGAACGGTGAAAAATGAAACACCGACGAGAAGCGCAAAAACACAGACGTAAAGAATAATCTTGAGAGGTCTTGACTTAACCCTTGTGTTCCTACGTCTTTTTAACGGTATGTGGCCTGCAGGGTAATCCTTGGAAAAGGTGTAATAGCTTTTCCTTACCTTGACCGGGGGAGTGCTTTTGAGTGCTTCAAGCTTTTGTAAAACTTTATTTTTCTTCTTCATGTAAAAAAGTCGATCCTTTCCTTATAGGAAGAGCGCCTCGCCTGAAATACAGCTCAGTGAAAGAGCTATAAGGCTGACATAGATGAAAAGTGCGGGAGTACCCTTGAAAAATTCGGGAATATGCTCATTTTTTCTGATATGCCTCATTCCTGCATTGATGAGAAGAAGGGAGAGAACAAAGGCAAGGCCTGCGCCGATTCCGAGAGAAAGGGCGTGGAGAATATCTCCGCCTGCCTTGAGGCCCAGAAAGGGCAATGCAAGAACAAGTGTGTTAAAGGCACACATGGCAAGAGAGTTGAGAAATTTTTTGTTCGCATGGAAAAGCTTTTTGAATATTACCGCCGTGATGAGATAAATGATGCAAACAACGGCAGTGAAAATCAGATAACAGTGTTTTAACTCAAGCTGTGATAAGGCAGGAATCTGGCAGATCAGCGTGCATATAACAGAGCTTAAGGTGCAGAAAAGGGTGACGCAGAAGCCGAACATAATAAACTGCTTCGGCTTTTTGGCCATTCTGACACTTTCGCTCAGGCCGTAGGAGGCGCTGAAAACAAGATTCTGCACAACCATTGCATAAAGTGCGGTTATGAGCATGTCGGTAAATATTTTAAGCATTGTTTCCCTCCTGTGCTGATGCAGTGCTTTCATCGTCAAGGTCAAGATCCTCAATTGAATATCTGGGCCTTATCTGATCGAAGGATTCAGCTTCATTTGCTTTGATTTTCTTTTTCTTCTGCTGACTGCCGAGGCCCGGATCCTTCCATACGGGCTTTTCATCGGCTGAAGCCAAAGAGAATGTATCCCTTTGCTCATCGGGATGAAATCTGATGATATATGCCTTGTGTATTGCCGCAAGGATGCCCACGATCATGAGCGCCACAAAGGGCATGGAGGCGGCAGGAATTACAGGGCGTGAAAACTCAAGGCCGAAGGCGGTGCCGTAGGTGAAAACCTCACGGAGAATACCGACGAGAAGTGCCACGGCGGTGTATCCTACCGAGCAGGAAAAGGCATCGGTAAGGCTGTTGCGCAAGGTGGTCTTGCAGGCGAACTTTTCGTTTCTGACTGCAATAAGTCCATTGACGGCAAGAAGATAAATGTAAATACCCATGCCTGATGATGTGAGTGCACCAAAGCCTGAAATAAGAGGCTCAAGAAGAATGATGACAGCCGATGAAACAAGGGTATAAACAGCAACACGCACATAGCGGGGCACCTTCTTGAGAAAAAGGCTTGTCGAAGCTTCCGTAACCGTCAGCAGAACGAAAATGACAAAGGAGAGAAGCAGAGCCTGAATTGCTGTGGAAGCTACGGCAATTACAGGACATATGCCGATAACCTGAGTCAGGATGGGATTGTGAATGAAGCCACCCTTGAAAAGAGCTGTGCGCAGCTTCAGAACGGGCTTGTTTTGAGTTTTACGCTTCATTTTCCGTTTCCTCCTTCAGCTGCTTATTCTTTTTTCCCTTTTTCTCCTTTTTTTCTTTCTTCTCTTTATTTTTCTTTGCTGTGTCAGCTTTGAAAATAACAGGCATAAGTGCATTCATAATCATAACCGAGAACACAGCCGGATCAGCGGTTTTTGAAAAATATCTTAAGAGCATTGCAACAGCACCTGCTGTAAGACCGTAAAGGAAAGCTTTGAATTTTCCTTGCGGTGCATTTACAGGGTTGCTGAACATGATGATTGCAACAAACAAAAGTGAGCCTGCACTGATTTCCATTATGGCTGAGGTCAGAAGGTCTGCATTGGTTCTCGGAAAAGCCAGTGAAAGTCCCACTGCTGCGAGAATGAATGCGAAAGAGGGGATTATATTTTTGGCCTGTCTTATCAGAAGATAGCAGAATGCACCTATCAGAGCAAAAAGGCTTGTTGCACCCATTGCACCGGGAACTCTGCCGGAAAAAACTGAAGCGAGTGAGAATATGTTGATCGGCAGGCTGTCGCCTGTTGAGAGCATGTCGGAAATAGTTGCACCTTTTATGAAGCCCTCCTGATTTGAAAACAGGGTGTTTACACTGTCTGAAAGGGCAGAATAGGTGAAAACCTGCTGCGGAAAGAGCATTGCAACAAAGCAGAAGCCCACTGCTGCAGGCAGAAAAGGTGCATTGCGGCTGTCGCCGAAGGGCAGCTTACCGATGAAAACTGCGATAAAGCAGGCGATAACACCCACCCATAAGGGCGCTGCGGCGGGAAGCAGCAGTGCAATGATAAGGCCGCTGACAACTGCCGAAAGGTCAGAAAGGCTGTTCTTTTTCAGTATGATTCTGAAAGCGATTATTTCCGACAGAACAGATGACAGAAGGCAAAGCGCGATCTGATATAAAGCCATCACTCCGTTGTTATATATCCCAACGGCAGAAAGACCGATACAGGCAATCAGAATATCGGCATTATAACGGCACATGTTTTCTTTTGAAAGAAGTGTTTTCTGCAAACGGATTTCCTCCTTTACGGCAGAATTGGAAAAACTTATGCGTTGAAATAGTCGTCATCATGGAGTATCATTGTATCAAGGAATATTCCACGAAAGGTGACAAGAATGAAGGTATCACACACATCTGACGAAACTATGATTATTGAGCTTACAAAGGAAGAGCTTAATTCCTGCTTTCTTACATATGAAAAGATAAACGAGGATTTTTCAGCCGTCAGAAAGGCACTCACACGGATAATCTGCGAAACACAAAGATTATCCGGCGAGGGAATCGCTGTCAGTGACAGCTCCTTTATTGATGTTCTGCCCGACGGTGAGGGCGGCTGTCTGATTGTTGTGAGCTCCCCGAGGGAGCAGACAGAAAAAATCTGCGTTTATGAAAGCGACGACATTGATCTTATTATGGATATGTCGAAAGCCTTGTCCCTTTGTGAAAGGACACAGAGTAGTCTTTATAAAGCAGGGGGAACATACCGTCTGGTGCTTGAAGCATCTGAGGGTACCCACCGTATCTGCCACGAATTTCTCCCGACAGCCGATGAGGGCGAAACGGGAAAAATCAGAACAAGGGAGAGCTTTTCCTGCCTTATCAAAGAGAACGCATCAGAAATACTTGGCGGCTTTGCTGCGAAGCAGTGAGATTGTTTCCTTCGGATCCTCAGAACCGAAAATGGCTGAGCCTGCAACGAGCACATTGGCGCCTGCCTCAGCAACGGTTTCAACCGTCTTGAGAGAAACGCCGCCGTCAACCTGAATATCCATTTCAAGGCCACGTCTTGCACATTCCTCACGGAGCTTTATAATTTTAGGCATCATGTCAGCCATGAAGCTCTGACCGCCGAAGCCGGGCTCAACGGTCATGACAAGAACCATTCCCAGTTTTTCGAGATAGGGGAACACCGCTTCAATTTCTGTGCCGGGCTTTACGGCAAGTGCGGCAACCTTACCGTGTTCACGGATAAGGTCAATTGTTTCTTCTGTGGGTGAATCTGATTCCACATGAAAGCATATCACATCTGCCCCGGCTGCTATGAAGTCGGGGATATATTTTTTCGGATCGCTTATCATAAGATGACAGTCAAAGACAAGGTCGGAGCACTTGCGAAGACACTTGACAAGGGGAGCACCCAATGTAATGTTAGGCACAAAATGGCCGTCCATAACATCAATGTGAAGCCAGTCTGCGCCGCAGACTTTCATATTTTCAAATTCTTCTCCCATCTTTGAATAGTCGCAGGAGAGGATTGACGGAGAAATTTTAATCATAGAAATTACACCTTTCACTTTTATCTGTTTTCAGGTTTATATGGTTATTCAATATATTATAACAACTACGCAAGCAAAAATCAATCCCGAATAAGAGCAGTACATCAATAAATTTTTCCTCATTTCGCTTGACACAGACACGGTTCTTTTATATAATATCATAATGTATAAATCTGTAAATCAATAATAAATCACGAAAGGATGATATACAATGGCACAGGAAATTCTCCTTACCTCCCAAGGCCTTAAAGAGTTAGAGGCTGAACTTGAAGATCTCAGAGTAAGAGGCCGTCAGGAAATCAAAGAAAAAATTCAGGTTGCTCTTTCCTTCGGTGACTTGTCAGAAAACGCTGAATATGATGAAGCAAGAAACGACCAGGGTAAGCTTGAAGCCAGAATCAGTGAAATCGAAGATATTCTTTCAAGAGCAAAGCTTATCGACGAGGATGCTCTTTCAACAGATGTTATCCAGATGGGTTCAAAGGTAACAATCAAGGATATCGAATACGGCGATGTTTATAAATATCAGATTATCTCCTCCACCTCTACATCAAAGGATAAGGGCGACGATTACCTCACAAGCGACGAATCTCCTGTTGCAAAGGCTCTCATCGGCCACAAGGCAGGCGACATCGTTGAGGTTGAAGCACCTATTGGTGTTATCAGGTACGAGGTTGTTGAAATCACAAAATAATTAAAACAAGAGAGCCGAACACGGTTCGACTCTCTTTTGATTTTTTGCAGAAATTTTCCTGAAAGGACGATAAATATATGTCAGAAGAAATCAAGGTTAATGCTCCTGCTGAACAGGCACAGGATGTTAACGAATTAAGACAGGTAAGAGTTCAGAAGCTTGAGGCATTGCAGCAGGCAGGCAATGATCCCTTTGTAATCACAAAATATGACCAGACTCATCATAGTGCTGATGTTAAATCAGATTTTGAAAATCTTGAAGGCAAAACTGTACGCGTTGCAGGTCGTATGATGTCAAAACGCGTTATGGGTAAGGCCAGCTTCTGCAACGTGCAGGACCGTGACGGCTCTATCCAGTCTTACGTTGCAAGAGACAGTATCGGTGAAGACCTTTATAAGGATTTCAAGCGTTTGGATATCGGTGATATCGTTGGTATAGAGGGTGAGGTTTTCACCACCAAAACAGGTGAAATCAGCATCCACGCTTCTAAAGTAACCTTGCTTTCCAAGAGCTTGCAGGTGCTTCCTGAAAAGTTCCACGGTCTTACCAATACCGATCTTCGTTTCCGTCAGAG
>JAZSHL010000099.1:0-7420 GCA_045533205.1 Acutalibacteraceae bacterium
ATTTTCTTAACACGGAAATCTAAAATAAGGGGTTGATTTAATGAAAGACAACTTAAAGTATATGATTAAAAACTGGATAGAGTGGGACAAGAAAAGCCTTCTGTACTTTTGTTTAAGAGTTCCCGCTATGGTTTTTCTTCCCATCATAACAGCCTTTATCCCTAAAGCAATGATTGACTGCATAAACGAGGGTGTTACTGTCGGCATGCTTACCTTGATAGTGGCCCTTCTGAGTGTACTCGTTACTCTTACTACCTGGCTTGACCCGTTTCTCAATGAGCTTTTACAGGGTAGTGCAAGAGTAATCCGTATGCGCTATGCAGTTATGGCTTTTAAGAAAAACATACACACAGACTACATAAACATTGAAAGCCTTGAGGGCAGAGAAAAGAATAAAATAGCTATGGAATTTTACCGAAGCCATTGGTCTTCCTCGGCATACTTTATTACTCTTTGCAATGCTTTTCTCGTTTGTGTTCTCGGTGTAATAACTTCCCTTACACTTATTTACAAAATCAACATTATGATGATTCTGCTCATACTTCTTACCTGTGTGGGAGAGTTTTTTCTGCTTCGTTATCTTAACGAAAAGGAGAAGAATGTCAAAAAGGCAAGAGGCAGTATCTTTGTAAAGCTTGATTACTATTACGAATTGAGCAAGGATAACACAGCCGCAAAGGATATCAGACTTTACGGCTTTTCCGATTACTTCATTTCAGCCTATGCTAAGTTTGTTTACGAGCTTCAGAAGATAACGGGCAAGTATATGCGGCAGAGCTTCAATGTCAGCGGTACGAGAGCTTTTCTTAATATGATAAGAGAGCTTGTTGCCTATGTTTATCTTGTTTACCTCGTTTACAAAAACGAGCTGAGCGTTTCAGATTTTATCTTCTATTTCGGTATCATTACAGGCTTTTCCAACTGGATTATGAACCTTGTTATCTGCGTTTCCGATATGGAGCGTTGCTGTAATGACTGTCAGGCTTTCCGTGACTTTACCGAGGCTGAGGATGAAAATGATACCGACAAGATATCACATAAGCTCGATGATGTAACCTCGATCGAGTTTAAAAATGTTTCCTTTACGTACCCTGCCGCCGAGGAAAGTACAATCAAAAATATGTCCTTTAAAGTCAACGCAGGCGAAAATATTGCAATCGTTGGCGAAAACGGTGCAGGCAAAACTACAGCCGTGAAGCTCCTTTGCGGTCTGTACTACCCGAGTGAGGGTAAAATTCTTGTAAACGGAGTGAGCAGTAAGGATATTTCAAAGAGCGATTTCTTTGACCTCTTTTCACCTGTTTTTCAGGACTATACCTTTATGCCGATGACTATTGCAGAGAATATCTGTCTTACCTCTTACTATGACAAGGAAAAACTTTTCAGTGCATTTGAAAAGGCGGGAATCAGAGAGAAGATAGAAAGTCTCCAAGAAAAAGAAAACACCTTTATGGTTAAAGATGTTTACAAGGATGCGGCAGATTTTTCGGGCGGTGAAAAGCAGAAGCTTCTGCTTGCAAAGGCTGTTTACAAAAATGCTCCCGTACTTATTCTTGATGAGCCAACGGCGGCACTTGACCCTATTGCAGAGAATGAGTTGTATCTCAAATACAATGAGCTGACACAGAATAAAATATCATTTTTCATCTCTCATAGGCTTTCCTCAACTCTCTTCTGTGACCGCATACTTTTCGTTTCTGACGGCAGAATTACCGAAAGCGGTACGCACGATGAGCTGATGAATCTTAAGGGTGGATATTACAGAATGTATCAGCTTCAGAGCTACTATTACAAGGAAGGGCAGGTGGAACAAAGTGAAAAAGTTTAAGTCTATTACATACGCGTTCAAAGAAATGCACCGCCTTGAAAGCAAGCTTCTTCCTACAACTGTTACTGCGGCTGTTGTCACCGGTGTAATGCCGTTTATCAATATTTGGTTTTCGGCAAAGATAATTGATTTACTTGATACAGGCGCAGATGCAAAAAAGCTCATAGGTTATATCTGCCTTGCGGTCGGCATAAACTTTGTGCTGTTTTTCCTTAACCGATACCTCAATGACATTTACTATATGCTTCGCTCAATGCTTTATAACAGAGAGCTTAAAAGCATTGCTTCAAAGCTTTTCTCTGTTGAGTTTAAAAAGCTTGAGGACAGTAGCTTTAAAGAGCTTATACATAAGCACTCAGAGGCTCAGGACAGAGTTTTCTCTTCTTTCGTACAGTTCTCGTGGATGTTCAGAGATTTTGTTTCAGGTGCGCTGACGGTTATTGTTTCAGCCGTGTTAATTTGGCCTCTTTTCAGAATCGGCTTTCAGAAAACGGGTGATACCTTCTTTGAAAGACCTGCGTTCTTGCTCAGCATTTTCGGTGCTATCGGGGTTATGGTTGTCATTATGCTTATCGTAGCCACAAGGATGAACAAGGAATATTTCAAGGCCTCTGACGAATATTCCCGTCTTGATAAGATTTTCTACTATTTTCTCGATATGTTCTCTGACTACAAGACAGGCAAGGAAATCCGTCTTTACAAGGAGCAGGACATTATCGAAAAAACTGCTACTCACAAGATTTTGACCGAGGGTGAGCAGGTGTTGAAAAAAGCCTCAATGAACTCAGCAAAATCAAGCTCATTTATTGCTATTCTCGGCTCGGTTGTCGGCTTTGGAGTTTATCTGTTTATCGGTGTTAAAGGTCTTTACGGACTTTTCGGTATCGGTTCACTTGTTCTTTACTGCGGCTCCTTTATGCAGATAATCAGCGGTGTTATGAAGATGGCTGTAACATTCGGCAAAACCGAAGAAATGGTACCTCTTGTAAACTATTATTACGAGATAATGCACACCGAGGATGATATGGTTTACGGTGAAAAGGAAATTGATTTAACCTCACAATTTGAGATTGAATTCAAAGCTGTTTCCTTTAAGTATCCGGGCAGTGAAAACTACGCTTTGGAGAACATCAACCTGACCATACATAACGGTGAGCATCTTGCAGTTGTTGGCAGAAACGGAAGCGGTAAGACCACTTTTATCAAGCTTATGTGCAGGCTTTATGATGTGGATAGCGGTGTGATACTGATAAACGGCACCAACATTAAAGAGTATTCAAAAGAGAGTCTTATGAAGCTTTATTCAGTTGTATTTCAGGATTTCAAGCTCTTTGCCGTACCTCTTTGCGATAATATTGCCGCCGACAAGGAATATGATAAAAACAGTCTATACCGCACACTTGAACAAGCAAACATCAAGGACAGAGTTGAGAGAATGACCGAGAAAGAGAACACCTATCTTTACAAAAACCTAGACAAAAACGGTGTTGACATTTCAGGCGGTGAGGCACAAAAGCTCGCTCTTGCGAGAGCTCTTTACAAGGACAGCCCACTTGTTATTCTTGACGAGCCTACGGCAGCTCTTGACCCTGTGGCTGAAAATGAGATTTACAGCCGTGTCAATTTCTTTACGGAAAACAAAACTGCTATTTACATTTCACACAGACTTTCAAGCTGTATTTTCTGTGACAGGATAGCAGTGTTTGATAAGGCAAAGCTTGTTGAAGAGGGTACACATGAGGAGTTGCTGAAGTCGGGCAAGAAATACAGTGAACTGTGGAACGCTCAGGCTCAGTATTATAAGGTGTAATGCTTTGATTTAACATTGTAAAAGTGAATATGGAACAACCGCCTTACTTGTGTTTGCAGGTAAGGCGGTTGGTGTTTTGTTGGGATAGTTGTACAAAATAGGTGGGTGTGAATTGTAGGTTTCGACAAAGTTCAATGTTTTTTGAGAAAAAGGTGTTACTTTTTATAAGAACACTAACTATATTAATAAGAAAGACAAAAGGGAGTTGTATCAAATGGAAAAGGAAACATTGATAGTGTCAGTATTAAGTATAATTATTTCAACAATAACGTCTTTGTTGATATTCTTTTTATCTAAAAAAATTTCATCGAAAAATTACTTAATAAAAGAAAATATAGTAAGTGATTTGCTGTGTTTAGAAGGAGTTTTAAATTCAATCTGCGTTAAGGGTTCGGTAGAATATTATTTTTCTAACATTGATATAAGAAAAGAAATAGAATTCATTAATTCTTTTTTGAGCTCACCTACTATGAGTTATATCTTAGCCTTTGACAAAGACGAAAATAATCATCTTTTTTATTATAATTTATTAATAATAATTGATAGTAGCAATAATGCTGCCGTTGCATCTGTGCCTGCAAAAAAAGCATTAGAAACTCTTCATAATTTATGTGTATCTGATACAGTTATAAGGATGAAAAAATTTAATATTACTGATTGTTTAAACATAATAACTAATGAAAAAACACAAATTAATCAACTTATAAAAACAAGCAAAGATAGTATCTCGAGTTTTTCAGAAAAAAGAGATGATATTGTTCGAAGAAAATTTGAACATATAAAGAGTAAAGGTATATCTGATCCTTTCATAGATTTGTTTTTAGTTCTACTTAATAAAGAAGACATCGAATTTGATGTGGTGAAAGAAATAATTGAAGAATGCAAAAATAAATATGGTAGACTTAATGTTACGGTTGAAGAATTATTTGATAAATATTCAAATGAGTTAACTGATTTTATAAATACATAAATTTGATTGCTTTTTGAAATAAAATAAAGGTTTGCCAATTTGGGTTATTACAAAATAGTATTATTGATAAAAATCTAATTATTACCGTCTGTTTCCATTATCAAGAGCCGTTACACTTCTTCTCTTGACAACAAAAACATTCTATGCTATGTTGGAATTACGAGGGTGATCCCCTCAAAATATAACCGTTGAGGTTATCAAAAGAAGAATGTAATAATTCAACATTTTACTCCTATCCGCAAAAATTCACTCCTTTTCGACAAGCGAAAAATGTATAATAAAAGCAAAAAGGACAAGGAAAGGTAAAACTATGGACAAAGAAATTTTGCTTGAGCTTCTCGGTGTCGGTAAGGAACATACGGCAGAAGAATACCGTCAGAACTTTTTAAAGGATGACTTTTCTGCTCGTCGGCGGCACAGTGATAAAGATTATGAAAACGGCACAATCTCACTGGAAGACCAGGAGCAAATGGGTAGAGTGCGAGAAATTCACGGTGCGGCTTGGAACGGTTTGGCAAGAGAAAAAGGGCAAAAATATGACCCTGCCGCTTACGGAAAGGATAGTCCCTTGTCGGTGCTTCGTGATAATAACGGCATATATGTTGCAGAGATATTGTATGACCTTGCCGAGCAGAATCCCGATGCCATTGAGGAGATTCTTGCAGGTGCATTTGAGCATCGTCCTGAATTGTTTCTTGAGCCGGGTGCGGCTGATGAGTTTCTTAATCAAAGAATGAGCGACCTTATGGATGCGATGGCTTTTGGTGAAGTTGCAGAAACTGTTGACAGTAATCTTACACACGAGGACTTTTCAAACCGCAAGCAGAATTATCCGAAACAAGACTTTAACCGCAAGTGGAATCACACCCGAGCAAAGACACAGGTTGTGTCAATGGGAGATGTTGATGAAAAGTATCCTGCAGAGGATGCCTTTGATATAGCGGAGGCAAAAGCGGTAATCGGAGCATTACCTGACGAGGACAGAAAAATTCTTCTGTTGCACATTCAAGGTTACACCCAAAAGGAAATTGCCAAGAAGTTAGGATATAAAACTCACAGTGCTGTTGGTAAGAAACTCAAAAAGATAAAAGCACAATTAAAAACTACTGTATAAGATTTCTCCACCGATGTGAATGTCGGTGGAGATTTTTTGTTGTGCAAAAAAAACTGCCCTCACGGAGAGAGCAGCTGCAAAAGTTGAAAATTAAAGATTCATTTCAAGTTCCAAGCATTTCCATTCTTCGCCAAGAACGGTATAGGTTTCTGTCTTTTCTAAAACAACATCTTTAAATCCAACGGCTTTATAACAATAATAAGCAGATTCGTTATTTTCAAAAACACCTAAAGAAACCTTTTTAGCTCCATAGATTTCTTTTGCAAATTTTAATCCCAACTGAAGCATTGCTTTACCGTAGCCTTTGCCACGCTTTGCAGGGTCAATAACTACAAAACCAAATCTCAATTCATCAAAGCTTTCTGAGGGTCTTCTCATTGTAAAAAATCCGATTATCTCATCATCGTCAATGGCAGTAAATGCCATAAGATTTTCAACAAAGCCAAATTTCTTTTTGCTTATGGGATATTTACCCATAACACCTGCCGACCACTTGTAAAATGATATTTTATCTTGGCTCCAAGAAAGTATTATATCTGCATCATTTTTATTATAAGGTCTTAATCTTAGCATATTTATCCCTTCTTCAATAAGTTTTTAAGAGGTTTGAAATTCAATGATGTATCAATATATTCTTCTATGTATTCTCCATCTTTCCAATACGATTTCAAACCAAACGCCTCGATATTATGATAAGAAGCATCGCTTGTAATAAGTCTGTATTCATTATCTACGATTTCAAGTGCTGTACAGTTTGACATTGACAAGCCAATTTGCTCACTTGTTTTCAATAAATCTTTTACATTATCAAGACGGTCTTTTTCATCACAATGAGGCACAAACAATCCGTCAACAAAGCCCAAACAATCAACGCCAATTAACGGCTGATCATTACCGTGCTTGATCTTAAGAGAGTCGGAAGAGCATTCTTTAAACCAACAGTTAGCTCCTGCAGAAACACCACACATTACTTTGCCGTCGATCCAAGCTTGTTTCAAAATTTTATCAAAACCTGTTTCTTTCCAAAGTTTAATCATATCAAGCGTGTTTCCGCCACCCTCAAATATGATATCTGCCCAATCAACAAGACTTTTTACAAGTTCGGTATTAGTCAGTTCACTACTTTTTAAATCTTTGCAAACGCAACCATACATTTCTCCATAAATATCAACCATTACCTGAAAGTAACTTTCTTGTCTTTCTAACGGTTGTGCGTGAGCAATTAAAAGAAATTTTGGATGTTCTTTGCCTGTAAGTCTGATTATTTCTTTATCTTGATTTGCAAGTTCGTATGGATAGCGTGTACCGTCAGAACGCTTTCTTCCGTTTTCACCGCCACCAATAGCAACTATTTTTCTGCTCATTATGATTTCACCTCGATTTGCATAATTATATCACACCTATACCACATAATTCAATCCTCACATAAACACTTGCTACTTCAAAAGTAACAGGTGTTTTTTTATGCCCAAAAATATTTTTCAACTTTTTTCAACTCTTTGGAACATTTTGTATGCTCTTATGTCGTATATAGGTGAAGGGTAATTTTAAACGCAGAAAAGATGGCATTAGTCTTAGCAAGCACTGGATTTGTGCATACAAATCCGCTTGTTAAGGACACCCTAACACCCGATGAAAGGAGGATAGAAATGAAATTAACAAAAACCTTGTACTGTTACCTTGACGATGAAGAATTAA
>JAZSHL010000054.1:0-8667 GCA_045533205.1 Acutalibacteraceae bacterium
AGGGCCAAGGGCTAAGGACTGTGACTATTATCAGACATAAAAATTTAAATAATCAACCTTTCCCGCTGCGGAAACTGCAGACGCAGGCGGACTGTGTCTTGTTGAAAAGAATAAGCTTGCTGCAGCGTCAGGCATCTGCGGTTTTACGCTTGCCGAAGCTTTGGCGTTGGGTAAAGGAATAAACTTCTGCGCTGCGGAGTCTGCTGTTGGAGGCGGACTACATTTTTCTATAAAGCAACGCCTGATGTCAACAAAAAGGGCGCTTTGCTTACTTTGGCGCTCGAATGAGCCAAAGTAAGTGCCCGAGCGGCATGAGCGAACAAACGAAAAATACCAGATGAAAATTCATGCCCTCAGCTGTCTTTGGTGAAAAAAAGGACGGCACACGGCCGTCCCTTACAACATAAATTCGGCGGGCAGAATGTTCTTCCTGTATCAGAGGTCGGGCGCAATTCTGCATTTTGCATTAAAAAAAGCTCCCGATGGGAGCCTTTTTTTATTTCATAAGTCTTCTGATTACTGCTTCGCAGTCTGCTGCGTTCATAATCTTCGGTACGGGATAAAGAGGATTACCCTCCTTGAGTGCACGCTTAACGATAACAGGAATATCTTCTTCCTTGATACAGTCGAAACCGTCGGGGATATTCATGTTCTTGTTCATTGTCTTGATTGCTTCAATGAATGCTTCTGCCTTTTCCTTGTCTGTGCCGTCAGTCTTTACGCCTGCGATAACGCTGAGCTTTGCAAGACGCTTGTGAGCTGACTCACCGTAATATTCAAGCACATGGGGAAGAATAACTGCATTTGCAAGACCGTGAGGGATACCGTAGTGTCCGCCGAGGTTGTGAGCAATTGCGTGAACATAACCAACATATGCTCTTGTGAA
Organism: Acutalibacteraceae bacterium; assembly: GCA_045533205.1. Classification (GTDB taxonomy): domain Bacteria; phylum Bacillota; class Clostridia; order Oscillospirales; family Acutalibacteraceae; genus UBA6857. Next base: position 887 of record JAZSHL010000054.1, read on the forward strand.
TGCCATACCTGCATAATATGAGCCCTTGAGCATTGCTTCTCTGGCTTCGATGTTCTTTCCGTCAGCATAAGCTGTTTCAAGGTTGTCAAAAATCATCTTTGTAGCCTTTTCAGCATAAAGCTCCGTTGACTTAACATTACTTCTGCCGATATATGCTTCAACTGCATAAGTCAGAGCATCCATACCTGTTGTTGAAGTGATGTGAGGAGGAAGACCTACTGTAAGCTCGGGGTCAAGCACTGCATACTTGGGACGGAGCTTCGGATCGTTACAAGCGTTCTTTTCGTGAGTTTCGGGATCACTTACAACTGCTGCAAGTGTAACCTCGGAGCCTGTACCTGCTGTGGTGGGTACTGCAAACAGCGGAGGAAGCTTGTGTGTGATTTTGAGAAGGCCACGCATTTTCTTAACAGGCTTCTTCGGGTTTGTAACTCTTGCTGCTGCAATTTTTGCGCAGTCCATGGGTGAGCCGCCGCCGAATGCGATAACACCGTCGCAGCCATTGTCAAGATAAAGCTGCTTTGCATCCTCGATGTTCTGAATTGTGGGGTTGGGCTGTGTGCCGTCATATACAACATATTCGATGCCTGCTTTTTCAAGCTCTTCAAACATTGAATCGGGAAGATGGATACCCATGAGTCCCTTATCTGTTACAACAAGCACCTTTTGAAGGCCCTTGCTCTTGATAAGCTCGGGAAGCTGACGGATTGCACCGGGGCCCTCAAGAAGATAGGGCTCTGACCAATCGAAGAAGGGTGTTGAGGTTGCAATCTTGAACACAACCTGATATGTTCTGTAATATGCTTTTTTAAGCTGCCACATTATAAAAACATCCTTTCAAATATTTTTTATCCCTACCATGATACTATTATTTTCCTTTTATTTCAAGGCTAAAATGTAAACTTTGCCCCTTTTGCTTTAATATTTTGTCTTTTTTCGCTGATTTCATCGGTGTCAATTTTCTTTATTGTTATATATCACCCATTATTTGCTTTATTTGTAAATTTGTGGTATAATAATATAAATGTGCAATTTTTTCAGAACAGGATGTGATAACAGTGATAAGCACAAACAATGTAACTCTGCAATATGGCGGCAGAGAGCTTTTCAAAAGCGTTTCAATCAACTTCACGAAGGGTAACTGTTACGGACTCATCGGAGCAAACGGAGCGGGCAAAAGTACCTTTCTTAAAATTCTTTCAGGTGAAATCGAGCCTAACAAGGGCTATGTCACCATCACTCCCGGTGAACGCCTTTCCGTTCTTAAGCAGGACCACTACGCATATGATGAATATGATGTTATCCGCACCGTTCTGATGGGTAACCCGAAGCTTATTGAAATCATGGATGCCAAGGAGGAGCTTTACTCCAAGGAGGAATTCACAGAGGAAGACGGTATCAGAATCAGTGAGCTGGAAGAGGAATTTGCCGAAATGGACGGCTGGAGCGCAGAAAGCGATGCTGAAATTCTTCTCAATGCTCTTGGTATCCACAACGAATTCCACTATAGCCTTATGAAAGAGCTGACAGGTGAACAGAAGGTCAAGGTGCTTCTTGCACAGGCTCTTTTCGGCAACCCGGATATTCTTCTTCTTGACGAGCCGACCAACCACCTTGATGTTGCTGCTATCAACTGGCTTGAGGAATTCCTGATGAACTTCGAAAACACCGTTATCGTTGTCAGCCATGACAGACACTTTCTTAACAAGGTCTGCACCCATATCGCAGACTGTGATTTCGGCAAAATCACAATGTATGTAGGTAACTACGACTTCTGGTATGAATACACACAGATGGCACAGCGTCAATTACGTGAGCAGAACAAAAAGACCGAAGCAAAAATGAAGGAGCTGCAGGAATTCATCGCACGCTTCAGTGCCAACGCTTCAAAATCAAAGCAGGCAACAAGCCGAAAAAAGCTTCTCGATAACCTTGTTTTAGAGGATATGCCCGTTTCTTCAAGACGCTTCCCCTTTGTCGAATTCAAGCCCGACAGAGAAATCGGTAACGATATGCTTATTGTTGAAGGCCTTTCCAAAACTGTCGGAGACAGAAAGGTACTCGACAATGTGTCATTCACAATAAGGCCCAACGAAAAGGTCGCTTTTGTGGGCACTGATGCCGTTGCGAAAACAACCTTCTTCAGAATTCTTATGGGTGAGCTGGAGCCCGATGAAGGCTCTTTCAAGTGGGGAATCACAACCTCACAGGCATATTTCCCTGCAGACAACTCCGCATTCTTTGACGGTGTTGAGGACAGCCTCACCGACTGGGTGAGAAAATATTCCGACCTGCAGTTTGAAACCGATGTCAGAGGCTGGCTCGGCAGACTCATGTTCTCCGGTGAAGAGGCAACAAAAAAGGCAAAGGTTCTTTCCGGTGGCGAAAGAGTACGCTGTATGCTTTGCAAAATGATGCTCAGCGGTGCAAACGTGCTTATTCTTGACGAGCCGACCAACCACCTTGACCTTGAATCAATCACTGCTCTCAACAATGCACTCATCAAGTTCAAGGGCTCACTTCTTTTCACCTCTCATGACCATCAGTTTGTTCAGTCCATTGCAGACAGAATCATCGAATTCAGACCTGAGGGTGTATACGACAGAAAAGAAACCTATGATGAATTCCTTGAGAATAACGAGCTTTTGATTACGAAGTAAAAGTAGTCAGTAGTTAGTAGTCAGTAGTCAGTGAAAATCGCTTTGCGATTTTTAACACCCTCTCAGTCGGCTGTGCCGACAGCTCTCCCAAGGAGAGAGCCAAGTTAAGAATGTTCTCGCCTCTCCCCTTGGGAGAGGTGGCACGACAAAGTCGTGACGGAGAGGGATGCTCCGGAAACCAATTACATTTAACTTAATCCGGACACCTCCTAAGTTTTTTAATCGCTTACCTTCCCCGGAGACTAAAACAAAGAAAGGAACAGTTAACCATGACATACGTAATCGGTGATATACACGGAAACAAAGAGAAATATGAAGAAATGCTTCAGAAAATCAATCCTCATGACACAGACGATGCCGTTTTTGTTCTCGGTGATGTTATTGATATCGGTGATGACAGCATTGCAATTCTGCAGGACATGATATACAGAGCAAATGTTTATCCTGTTCTGGGTGAGCATGAATATATGGCAAAAAAACTTCTGCCCATCATTGCAGAAAAAGGCAGTGCCGAAAAAGCAATGAACGAGCTTGAGGGCGAAGAAAAGGAGCTTCTTTCAAAGTGGCTCACAATGAAAAGCGAGAAAACCATTGCAGACTTTCTTTCTCTTGACGAAGAAGGCAGAGAAGCAATTCTCGATTATCTGACTGAGTTCACACCCTATGAGGAGCTTGACGAGGGCGGAAAAACCTTTGTTCTTGCCCATGCGGGAATCAGAAATTTCGATGAGGATAAAGACCTTGACGAATACAGTGAAGAGGATTTCGTTTTTGCTTCAACAGACTACACCTCTCCCCTTTTCGCTGACAGATATCTCGTGACAGGTCACACTCCCACTGTCACAATCGGCAAGGAATTCTCAGGCAAGGTCTACAGCAAGAAAAGACACGTTGCAATTGATTGCGGCTGCGGCTACGGAGGCAGACTTGCAGCTGTCTGCCTTAATCCCCTCAAGGTTTTTTATGTGTGAGAATAAAAATAATCCCATTTGTGCAATTAAGCATGAATGGGATTTTTTACTATATCTGTAATGAGGGGAAAAGAGAAGGGTTTGCCTTTGGCTTACGGGGAGCCGGCAAGGCTGCGCCTTGCCGGAGGGGGCACGCCCCCTCCGCACGACATCGTCGTGGCGGCTCCCCTGCACGGCTGCAATTGTGATGCTACACCTGCGGAGCATGAAAAAGGACGGCACACAGGCCGTCCCATATGGTATTTTTTATGAATTGCAATGCGAAGCATTGCATCCCCGGCCCCTACTTATTCAGCAGCGAGTGAGTCAAGTGACTGCTTCTTGAGGTAAGCATTGATAAAGCCGTCAATGTCACCGTCCATAACAGCGTTGATGTTACCCATTTCAAAGCCTGTTCTGTGGTCCTTTGCAAGAGTATAGGGCATGAAGACATAGGAACGGATCTGGCTGCCCCAGCCGATTTCCTTCTGCTCTCCCTTGATATCCTCAATCTTGTCAAGATGCTCTCTTTCCTTGATTTCGATAAGCTTTGACTTGAGCATTCTCATGCAGACTTCTCTGTTCTGATGCTGGCTTCTTTCAACCTGACAGGAAACAACAATACCTGTGGGCTCATGGATAAGGCGAACTGCAGATGAGGTCTTGTTAACCTTCTGTCCGCCTGCACCTGAAGCACGGTAAACCTCCATCTTGATGTCTTCTTCTCTGATTTCAACATCAACGGTGTCGTCGATTTCGGGCATAACCTCAAGAGATGCGAAGGAGGTGTGTCTTCTTCCCGATGAGTCAAAGGGAGAAACACGGACAAGGCGGTGAACGCCCATTTCGCTCTTGAGATAGCCGTATGCGTTTTCACCTTCGATAACAACAACGGCAGACTTGAGACCTGCTTCGTCACCGTCGAGGAAGTCAACGGTTGTGAACTTGAAGCCGTGCTTTGTTGCCCACTGACCGTACATTCTGAACAGCATCTGACACCAGTCCTGTGCCTCTGTGCCGCCTGCACCTGCATGGAAGGTGAGAATTGCATTGTTGTTGTCATATTCGCCTGAAAGAAGAGTTGCAAGTGTCTGCTTGTCAAGCTCATCCTCAACTGCTTTTACGCTGTTTTCACATTCCTCGAGAAGATCAAGGTCGCCCTCCTCATCAGAAAGCTCAATCATAACAAGAGCATCCTCAAAGGCTGTTTTAAGATCTTCGTATCCCTTGATTTTGCTTTTGAGTGAAGCAATTCTCTGAAGCACCTTCTGTGAGTTGGCAAGATCACCCCAGAAATCCTCTGCGGCGGTCTGCTCCTCAAGTGCTGCAACTTCCTTTGCCATTTCTGTAAGGCCTAAAGCAGAGGAGAGCTCTGTCAGAGGTTTTTCACTTTCTAAAAGTCTGAGTCGTAATTCTTCAAACTGAATCATTTAATTACAATCCTTTCATATCAGATAGTCGCTGAATTCCAATATCGGTATTACATTTTTTTCACCTTAAACAAAATATTCCTTTTACATTATACACATTTATTTTTAAAGGGCAACACAATTTTATAAAAAAATGAGACAAAAAGTGTTTATAATTCCTTTCCGGTGTAAAAATGTTCCGTTTTTGAGCTGATATTGTGACATTGGTATTAATTTTAAGCTTATTTTATTGCATTTGTGGGAAAATGAGAATAGAATAATAAAATAATCTTTATTAAATTCAAAAAAGTATTTTAACGGTACGGCGGTGAAAAACGGCCTTTGAAGGCTATGATTATATCCGCCACAAAGGAGAATGAAATGATATACAAAGGTAACATCTGTGACGGCTGCGGCAAGGTATTCACTGAGGATGATGACATCGTTGTCTGCCCCGATTGCGCCACCCCTCAGCACAGAGAATGCTATGAAAAGGGTGACTGCTGTGTTAATGCGCATCTTCACTCAGACTCATACGAATGGAAAAGCTCTCTTCCTCAGGAAGTAAAAGAAGAAGAAAAGCAGGAGGAAACACCGGCAGAAGACAAGGACGTTGAAACCTCTCCCTGCCCCAATTGCGGATACCGTAATCCCAAGGGCACAAAGCAGTGCAAAAACTGCTCAATGAAGCTTGTTGTTTTCGGCATCGACCTTGCAGATTCTATCGACGACAAAAAGAATGATGCAGAAAAAAACGGAGATATCCCCACATATAAGCCCCCCTTCACCTTAGGTCAGGGTGAGGGCTTTGAATACACAGAAAATGAAGAGAAAAAAGAGGAACAGCCCTCCTGCGAAAACGCTCAGCCCGCTGCAGTGCCCACACCTGAGCAGATCGGTCAGAGTGTTGTTGAAAATCTCGCCTCAGCCTCCTACGACAGCTATCAGCAGAGCTTTGTTTCCGGTGTTCAGGTCAAGCTTCTTCACGCTCTCATCGGCAGCAATGCCTATAAGTATGTTCAGAAATTCAGAAAAATGGACAGCGGCAACAAAATATCCTTCAACTGGGCAGCATTTTTCTTTTCACCCTATTGGTATTTTTACAGAAAGCTCTATAAGCCGGGCATAATTTTCATGACAGTTTATCTTCTTGTGTCAATTGCCATGACTCCCGCTTACACAAAATTTCTTGATATTTTTACGCCGATACTTGAAAATCCCGAAGCACTTATGAGCATGACTGAGGCTGCATACATCGAATATATGACAAGGCTTTCTGAAGCGATGTATCCCCTGATGGCATTTTCACTCGTCAGCTTTGCAGTTAACCTTTTAAGCGGCTTTATTGCCAACGGTCTTTACAGAAGCTACACAATCAGAACCGCAAAATCGGTTGTCGCCGCAAAAACAAACACTCATGCAACAATGCTGATTGCAAAATACGGCGGTGTATCTCTTCTTGCTGTTATGCTTTCCTACCTTGCAGAGCAGGGAATCAGCCTTATTATCTCAAATCTTATGTTCTGATTTGTCATAACAGAAAATTTACACTTTTTTAGGTCTTTTTCCTTGACAAAAACCGTAAAATTATGTATGGTATTATATGCGTATATTAATATTTATTTTTAACTCCATTTTGTGATTAAGGAGAGAAGCAAATGAAAAAAGAATTTAAAATCGCCATTGCAGTCATTCTCACTGTATGGGTTTTTGCAATGGGTTTAACTATCGGTAACAACAAGGGCCTTGCAACTGCAAGCAAGCAGACAACACAGAGCACAGCTGCTCCCTCATCTTCTCAGCCTACTCAGCAGCCCTCATCTCAGCCCACTGAGCAGCCTTCCTCACAGCCCTCAACTGAGCCCTCAACTCTTACTCCTTCAGTTATTGATCCCTCAAACGGCACAGAAAACACAACAAATCCCACAACTCCCCCCTCATCACAGCCTCAGGGCGATGCAAACGATCCCTCAACTCTTTCAAAAGAGCAGATCGTTGAAAAGATGAATTCATATATGGCTCAGCTCAAAGCAGAGCAGAATATGTCAGCTCACAAATATGAGCTTATTCAGGTTAACGTTGTTGACTGCTCCGTTCCCAGCGCAACAGGCACAATCAACAACGTCGTTCAGGGTGTTATCGGCGACGGCCCCGAAGAGGTTACAATCAACTTCAGCGGCGGACAGGGTGTCAACGAAGACGGCGAAACAGTTTCTCCCTTTGATGCAATTCCTCCCTCAAGCAAGGAATTCAAAATCACTCCCGAGGGTGTTCTTCAGGCAAAGGCTGAAAAGCAGGGTGACAACACTGTTTACACTGTTGTTCTCGTTTCAGAAAAAACAACTGCTGCTTCCCCCGTTCCCGTTCACAACACAACAGCAATCGGTTATCTTGACATTATGTCAATTGACCTTCCCGGAGTTACAATCAGCACTGCTGACATGGAATATCCCGGTTCAGAGGTTTCCATCACAGTTGACTCACAGGGCAAGGTTGTAAACCTCGTCAACAAGCTTCCCATGAAGGGCTACGGCGAAGCAAAGCTCGGTCCTATTCCCGGCAATGCAACCTTCGAGGGTAGCCTTGATGAGAAATGGGATTTCACCTATTAATCACATATTAAGGGGCTGTAAAAAAAGTGCAGACCGCATAAAGCAAGATAGATAGAGGGTTTCTTTCGGTTTTAACCGCCAAAGAAACCCTTTAAAAGTATAAAAATCATTACAAACAGACAAAAACTGCGTTTTTGTGTTTTATGCTAT
>JAZSHL010000084.1:0-29745 GCA_045533205.1 Acutalibacteraceae bacterium
AGATTTACTAAAAAAATCAAAAATCATAAGCTAGCAAATCATATGAAAATCGAAGAAAAACAAAGAAAAACGAAGCAAGTAAAATGTAAATTAAATTTTTGCAAAAAAGGTGTTGACATATCCCCGACCTTGTGATAATATATCAAGGCAATTTGGCAAAATATTATTTGGAGGTAAACAGATATGTCAACTTATATGCCCAAAGCAGGCGACATCACTCGTAAGTGGTATGTAATTGATGCTGAAGGTAAGCATCTCGGACATGTAGCAGCAAAAGCAGCTGAGCTCCTCAGAGGCAAGCACAAGGCTACATTCGCTCCCCACGCTGACTGTGGCGACCATGTTATCGTTATCAACGCTGATAAGGTTGTTCTCACAGGTAAAAAGCTCGACCAGAAAATGTACTATCATCACACAGGCTACATCGGTAACATGAAGAAGGTTAAGTATTCAACCCTCATCAAGGAAAAGCCCGAATTCGTAATGACAAAGGCTATTAAGGGTATGATCCCCGACACAGTTATCGGTCGTGACGCACTCACAAGACTTCGCGTATATGCAGGTGCAGAGCATGCACACGCAGCTCAGAAGCCTGAAGTTGTTGAATTCTAATAGAAAGGGAGGAAAAGTAAATGTACGAAACAACACCGTTCTTCTACGGCACAGGCCGCAGAAAGAAGTCAATCGCAAGAGTACATGTATATGCAGGTACAGGTAAAATCACAATCAACGACAGAGATATCGACGATTATTTCGGTCTTGACACTCTTAAGCTCATCGTTCGTCAGCCTCTCAATCTCACAGAAACAACAGAGAAGTTCGACATCGTTTGCCGTGTAACAGGTGGTGGCGTAACAGGCCAGGCCGGTGCTATCCGTCACGGTCTTTCAAGAGCTCTTCTTCAGTATGACGAAGAACTTCGTCCCGCTCTCAAGAAGGCAGGCTTCCTCACTCGTGACCCGAGAATGAAGGAAAGAAAGAAGTACGGTCTCAAGGGCGCTCGTCGTGCACCTCAGTTCTCAAAGAGATAATCAGATTGTATCTTATCTTACACTCCTCTGCAGACAACTGCGGAGGAGTTTTTCTTTTACACCACTTCGGGTCCTCAGAGCATAGCTCTTGCGGTCACAGCTGAAAACACTCCACCGGAGTGTTTTCTTAACGCTGCAACAGATTCTCAAAGAGATAATCAGATTGTATATTATCTTATGCTCCTGTGCAGACAACTGCGGAGGAGTTTTTCTTTTGCACCACTTCGTGCCCGCAGAGCATTACTCTATAGGAAAATCCCTGAAACCGTTATGGTTTCAGGGATTTTGTTTAAAACACTACCTTCTCGGGTGCTCCGCCCTCTTCTCTTGACTTATCTGCAAGATAAACACACAGATGACCTGCAACAGAATCAAAAATTGAAGTGCAGGCAAGTGACGGCTCTTCACCTCGGATAAACTTGACGAAATCCTCTGAAAGTCTTTCATCTCCGCCGCCGTGACCGCCGTAAGCGCCGACCATGTCTCCGCTGACCTTAAGGTCAACAACCTCAACATCACATTCCTCATTGTGTGCATCGGGGGAGGGATTAATCTTCAGCACAGTGAATTTTGACTCTTCAAAATTGCCGAAAATTTCACCCTTTGTGCCGATGATATGTATCTGTCTTCTCGGCTCTGCAGAGCCACCAACCATGTTGTGTGTGCCCGTTGCACCGCTCTTGAAATTCACAAGCACGCTCTGATGGTCAACAACATTGTTGTCGCACTTGTAAATGCAGCGTGCATAAGGGTTGTCGCTCTTCATGAGGCTGATTTTATCTTCAATTGTGGGATTATCAATATGCTCAAGTGCATCCCACACATAAAAGCTCCATCTGTCAGGGTGGTCGATATAAAGCCGCTTAGTTGAATAAACGCAGGTGTCAACGTGAGGGCAGTCCTTCATGCAGATCGTTCCTGCGCCCTCAGGAGCATTTTCAGGCCTGAACTGATACTTTCCGCCGAAGGAGCTTATCTGTGTCGGCTCGGTTTCTGCCATCATCCACATCATGATGTCGATATCATGGCAGCATTTTGCAAGCAGCATTGTTGTGTGGCACTTGTCACTGTTTGCCCACTTACCTCTGACATAGGAGGTGGAAAGGTGATGATATGACACATGCTCACTTGTCTGGATGTTTATAATATCACCGATTTCACCATTTACGATTCTTTCCTTGATGCCGTAATAGAAGGGAGTGTAACGAAGAACATGGCAAATCATTATCTTTGAGCCGTTTTTCCTTGCAACATCAACAAGATAGCGCATCTCTTTTTCATTGACGGCAAAGGGCTTTTCAAGAAGCATGTCATAGCCCTGCTCCAGAAGAGGTACTGCAGTTTCAATGTGCTGCTCGTCCATTGTTCCGTTGATTATTGTGTCGGCAAGCTTGCCTTTTTTTGCAAGCTCTTCGGCAGATTCGAAGCACATATCCTCTGAAAAGCCGAAATACTCCATTGCTTTTTTTCTGCGCACAGGATTTGGGTCTGCGACACCGACTATTTTAAGAAGGTCAGGGCGCACCCTGCTGAGCTCACTGTAAACAAAGGCTCTGTGGCCTGCACCTACGATTATGGCCGTAACGGGTTTGTTCTGCATTTTTATCACTCCGTTCTTTGTTTTCGGGAATTATTATATCATACTCGCATTAAAATTCAATAGAAAAATAAAAAACTGCACAGCAAAAAAGGGGGACGGCTCATGTGCCGTCCCCTACAGACGAATGAATTGCCTTCGGCCTACCAACCCTGATCTCCCGGCCCTGAGCCATAGCCCATAGATCATAGATCATAGGCCCTAAAACCTACCTCGTCAGTATGCCGCCATCCTCATATAAAAGCAGCATAATGTCTTTTTCCTTGCCGGTTTCGCAGTCGATATATATGAGCGCCTCCTTGCCGTTTCTGTCTTTGCAGTGAAATTCATAGCAGAGCGCTTCCTTTCCTGTTTCGAGGGGAATCAGAGCCTTTTTGCAGCCGAGCACCTGAAGAGATGAGGAAATAATGTTTCTGCAGCCCCTTTCGCTTGCCTTGATTTCAGGCAGAGTGCGGTTTTTATGATTCATCAGATAGCCCTTGGCATCAAAGCCTACCATGTCGCCGTTTTCAAGAGATATGCTCACCTTGACAAGGTCGCTGTAATAGACAATACCGTCCTTTTCATAGGCATAGTTGACGGTGCAGATGCCGTCATAAACGGAATAATAGCTGTCGGTCATGCTTTTGTATCCGTATTTTTCAAGGTATGAAAGGCCTCGTTTAACAGCCTCCTTCGGTGAGATTGAGGCTGTGCCTGCATAAGCTTCGGCAATGAAATCACACAGATACCCGCCTTTTTTTGTCACAGATACGGAGGAATCTGCCACTGAAAAGGTGAAAAGCTCAATTTCTGAATTGATATCCTCGTCCTCACGCAGGGAGGCAAGGCTTTTGTTCATGGCATCGGCGGCAATTTTCTTTGCCTCTTGCTTTGTGATTTCTCTCTGATTTGTCAGAAAAGCCGATTTTTTGTTTAGTATACTGTCGGAATATGGGCCGTCGTATAACAGCGTGGGATAGTCACTGACGGTCTGCTTGGTGCTTTCCATTCTTGAAAAGAAGTTTTCGGGCAGCTCACTGCTGTCAACGCTCAATGTGTTCAGCGTTTGTCCGAAGGATACATTGCCTGCATCGTAATCGGCAAGAATCAGGGATATCTCCGACGAAAGAGCCGAGCAGTAGTTGTAAAGAGCCCGAAGCGAGCTTATGTCCTTGCCGGAGAGAGTGAGCAGGTTGTCATCTCCCTGACTGAGTGAAACGGTGTAATCGCCGACCTGTGAGAGAAACTTGAAAATCTCCTCATTGTCGGTGTTCTTTTCGGTCAGTGCACCGAGGCTTTCCTTTGCGATAACCGACTGGCGGCAAAGCTCGTTGCCGATGCTTTTCAGCATGTCCCTTGTGCCGGCATAAAGGCTTTTCTGAAGGCTGACCGTCATGCTGTCAAGGCTTTCACAAAGCTCGTTGACTGCACGCTGATTGTTGACTTCAATAAGAAATTCATATTTTCTTGCCTTGCTTGAATAAACTATTGTGCACACGCCGAAAAGAAGGGTGAAAAAGGCAAGAAAGCAGATTATTCTTATATATGTGCGTTTTTCTTTTCTGTTCATATTTGTCCTCTCTTCCTGTCAGAATTGATGCTTTAAGTGCATAATTACTAAATTTAGTTTGGCAAAAGGGCGTAAAAATATCCCTAATTTTTTATTTCGGACATTGCATATTTCTTTTCTTTATAGTATAATGTAATGTAACTATGATGTAAAATGAGGAGGTATGCCTTTTTGGAAGTTTATCTTGACAACAGTGCAACAACAAAAATGTGCTCTCAGGCAAAAGAAAAGCTGCTTGAAGCAATTGATAATTCCTGGGGCAACCCATCATCTCTGCACCGTAAGGGGATTGAAGCAGATATGCTTCTTCTTTGTGCAAGAAGGGCAGTTGCCAAGGCTTTGTCGGCTGACGAAAAAGAGGTTGTTTTCACCTCCGGCGGCACAGAGGGCAACAACCTTGCAATTTTCGGCGCAGCGCATCAGAACAGGCGAAAGGGCAACCGTGTTATCACAACAAAGGTTGAACATCCCAGTGTGATGAAGGCTTTTGAAAGGCTTTCAGAGGAAGGCTTCGAGGTCATATACATAGGCACAGATTCATTCGGACATCTTGATATGAATGAGCTTGAAAATGCCGTTGACGAAAAGACGATTCTCGTCAGTGTTATGGCAGTCAACAATGAGGTCGGCACCGTTCAGCCCGTTGAAAAAATATCTGCAATTGTGAAAAGAAAAAAAGCTCCGGCTCTGATTCATGTTGATGCAGTGCAGGCCTTCGGCAAAATTCCCCTCACACCGAAAAAGTGGGGCGTTGACCTGATGACTGTCAGCTCACACAAAATTCACGGCCCCAAGGGTGTCGGCGCACTTTTCATCAGACAGGGTACAAGACTTAAGGCAGTTGCCGTCGGCGGCGGTCAGGAAAGGGATATCCGTCCCGGCACAGAGCCCATGCCCGCAATCGCAGGCTTTTTGGGTGCGGTTGAAGCGCTGAATGTGAAAAAAAGCCTGACAGAGGTCACTGCTCTGCGTGACAGCTTCCTGTCGAAGCTTAAAAATATTGAGGGCGTAACAATCAACAGCCCCGAAAATGCACTGCCCTATATTGTGAATATCTCTCTTGAGGGGCTTCGCTCGGAAACGGTGCTCAACTTCCTTTCGGATATGGAAATTTATGTTTCCTCAGGCTCAGCCTGTGCAAAGGGACACAAGAGCCACGTTCTGACGGCTATGGGCCTTTCAGACAGAGCAATTGACTCATCTCTTCGTGTGAGCCTTTCAAGGTTCACCACCGAAGAAGAGCTTGACCTTTTCATTGAGGGCATCACAAAGGCAATGAAGGTTATTATGAAACGCTGATTAAACAGAGGTAAACAATGAAAGAAGTATTACTTATCAAAAACGGTGAGCTTGCCCTCAAGGGCCTCAACCGCAGTACATTTGAAGATATTCTTGTTAAAAACATGAAGCGCAGACTTCTTGCGAGTGTGGGCAAATTCCATTTCACAAAGTCACAGTCCACAATCGTGGCAGAGGCTGCAGAGGATGACATAGATTTCGAGCAGGCTGTTGAGGTGCTTAAGAAGGTTTTCGGCATTGCCGCTTTTTCAAGAGCTGCCGTTTGCGAAAAGGATTTTGAAAGCATCAGAAAAACAGCTCTTGAGTATCTCGGTGACGACTTAAGACAGGTCAAAACCTTCAAGGTCAACGCAAAAAGAAGTGACAAGAGATTTCCCATGACCTCACCTGAAATCTGCCGTGAGGTGGGCGCCCATCTTCTTCGCAACATTCACTCACTGAGCGTTGATGTGCATAACCCCGACATCATCGTAACGGTTGAAGTCCGTGACAACAACGTATACATTCACGGCAACCAGATAAAGGGTGCAGGCGGTATGCCTGTGGGCTCTGCAGGCAGAGTTGCACTTCTTGTTTCAGGCGGTATCGACTCTCCCGTTGCAGGCTGGATGATGGCAAAAAGAGGTCTGCAGCTTGATGCGATTCACTTTGCGGCACCGCCTTACACAAGTCAGCGTGCGGAAATGAAGGTGCATGACCTTGTTTCAATCGTTGCAAAATACAGCGGCAGAGTTAATTTTGCAGTTGTTAACTTCACTGAAATTCAGGAAACCATAAAAGAGCAGTGTCCTGAAGAGCTTTTCACAATCATCATGAGAAGACTGATGATGAAAATTGCAGTGCGCCTTGCTGAAAAGGATGCATGCGGAGCTCTCGTAACAGGAGAAAGCCTCGGTCAGGTTGCGTCCCAGACACTGGGAGCAATTGCCTGCACTGACGCAGCCGTTGACATGCCTGTTTTCCGTCCTCTCATCGGTATGGACAAGGACGAAATCATCACTATTTCAAGAAAAATCGGAGCCTTTGAAACCTCCATTCTTCCCTATGAGGATTGCTGCACGGTGTTCACACCGAAGCACCCGAGAACAAGGCCGACGCTTGAGCTTATCGAAAAGGCCGAAAGCAAGGTTGACTTCAGCGAAATGATAGACAGAGCTGTTGAAACTGTCAGGTATATGTCAGTGGATTAACAATACGTTAAACATTTGTTATCAGTTGTCTTTTAAAATATACAGTTAATTGTGATATACTGTAATGTGCTGATAAAACAGGCACAGAAAGTTCTTGTTATAAGGGTAGGCGAAGAAAATGAACTGTGAGCTTATAAGTGTGGGAACAGAAATTCTTCTGGGAGATATTCTCAACACAAATGTGCAATATCTTTCCGTTGAACTGGCAGCTTTAGGCATCAATGTTCTTCATCACAGCACCGTGGGCGACAACAAGCAAAGACTTCTGAAGGCGCTTGACTCAGCCTTCAGCGAAAGCGAAGCGGTTATTCTCACAGGCGGTCTCGGCCCTACTCCCGATGACCTGACGAAAGAAACCTGCGCCGAATACTTCGGCTATGAGCTTTATGAGGATGAAAAAACCGTCAGGAAAATCGAAAGGTATTTTTCAGACAAGAATGTCAGAATGCCCGAGTGCAACAAAAAGCAGGCACTCATTCCCGAAAACAGCATTATACTCGAAAACAGCCACGGAACAGCTCCCGGCTTCATCATGGAAAAGGACGGAAAAATCATCATTGTTCTTCCGGGGCCTCCCGGTGAAATGAAGCCCATGTTCGAAAACAGTGTCAGAGAGTATCTCAGAAAATATACAAACGAGCTTATCGTTTCTCATTCGGTGCGTACCTTCGGCATCGGTGAAAGTGCAATGAGTGAAAGGGTGGAGCACCTTCTTGATTCTTCAAACCCCACAGTTGCACCCTATGCCAAAAGCGGTGAGGCTCTTTTAAGAGTGACTGCCAAGGCAGAAAACGAGCAGGAAGCAGAAAAGCTTATGAAGCCGGTTCTTTCCGAAATTGAGGAAAAGCTGGGTGAATATATATACGGAACGGATATCGGCTCAATTGAAGAGGCAACGGTTGCACT
Organism: Acutalibacteraceae bacterium; assembly: GCA_045533205.1. Classification (GTDB taxonomy): domain Bacteria; phylum Bacillota; class Clostridia; order Oscillospirales; family Acutalibacteraceae; genus UBA6857. Next base: position 7,576 of record JAZSHL010000084.1, read on the forward strand.
TCTTAAGGAAAAGAAAAAAACCGTGGCGTTTGCCGAATCCTGCACAGGGGGACTTTGTGCCAAGCGCATAACCGATGTTGCAGGAGCCTCAGAGGTTTTTCACTGCGGCGTGGTATCCTACTCCGACGAAATCAAGCACAAGGTTTTGTCTGTCAGAAAGGATCATCTTGATAAATACGGCGCAGTCAGCGATGTTGTTGCAGCCCAGATGGCCTTAGGTGTCAGAAGCATCTCGGGCGCAGATTACGGCGCAGCAGTGACAGGCTTTGCAGGCCCTTATTATGAGGGCTGCAAGGATCCGATAGGTCTTATCTGGATTGCAGTCACCGACGGAGAGCTTGTCTGGCTGAAAAAGCTTGTGACAGGTCACAGCAAGGGCAAGGCCTGCCGTGACTATAACAGAACAGTGAGCGCATCAAATGTAATAAATGAGGTAAGACTTTGTCTTTGCAGTTGCCCTGATAAAAGGTCAGAGGGCACAGATATCAGAGAATTTATAGATTCTTTTTAAGGAATGAATAAGGTACTATGAGAATAATTTACGAAGACGGCAGCGGCTCTGAAAACGAGAAAAAAGCTCACGGCGGAATAGAGTATGAGGACATTTCAAGTGTCAGCGCTCCTTCTGCAGGTGAAAAAAAGATATATCGGCCTGCCCCGTCAATCAGACCTGCGGCAACGCAGAAGCAGCAGACTTCTGCAGCACAGCCGCCACAGGTGCAGCAGATGAACACACAGCAGGGTGCTCCTGCCGGTGGAGCTATTCCCGGCGGCCGGCCGGTCTATCCTGCACAGCCCTATGCAGGGGGTGTGCCCGGCGGTTATCCGGTGCAGGGTTATCCTGCTCAGGGCTATGTGATGCCGGAGCAGTATCCTCCCGTGCAGGGCTATGCTCCGGGACAGTATCCTTACGGTCAGTATGTTGCTTATCCCGTTCAGCAGCCCGTTCAGCCTGTTCAGCCCATGTCAGGCGACAGCAATTCAGGCGTGAATCCGGGCACAAGAGTTATTTATCAGAGCCCCGATTATGACAAATCAGACAAAAACGCAAGAGCTGCTCAGCACTCCTATAATCAGCCGCCGCAGATAAAGCGTGGCATTGAGCATGAGGATGTGGATTTTTCTGAGGAAAATGTTCCTGCGCTGATAATAAAGAGCAGCAACAAGGCTCCGTTAAAACGCAACACAAACTTTTTCACTGAAAAAGAAGACGAAATTGAAATGAGCGTGTTTGAGCTTAATGCCATGTCGGCCAACCGTCAGCCCAATGTAAGGCTTGTCAAACAGCCGAGCATAACAAAAAAGGGCATCAACGAGGAAAGCTTTGAGCACGAAATTGAAATTGAAGAGGACGAGCCCGTAGAGGAAGTACAGCAGGCTGCTGCAGTCAGCCCGAAAAAGAAAACTCCCGTTTCCGAAATAATCAGACGCATCGTTCTGGCAGTTGCGATTGTTGCAATTGTGATTGCCTCGGGCGTTCTTCTGAATCAGTGGAGGCTTTCAATGGAAAACAAAAAGCTGGAGGAAGAGGTTTCAAACCTGATTATTGATGTTGAACCGACCACAAAGCCCACTGAAAAGCCTGACGACGGAAAGGAAGACATAACCAAGGAGGATGACGCCACGGAAAAGACGGAGCCGACAACTGCTCCTCTGACACCTGCGCAGCAGTGGGAACAGCTCAGACAGGAATATCCCAATGTTATTTTCCCGCCCTATCTTCAGCTCAAGTATGCAAGGCTTTATGCCACAAATCAGGATTTTGTCGGCTATCTTTCGGCAGACGGAATCAATCTCAGTCTTCCCATTGTTCAGACGGACAATGACGAGGATTACATGAAAAAGAACTTCTACGGCAAAAGCACTAAATACGGCTGTCCCTTTGTGACACACCTTAACAACATTGAAACCCTTGACATGAACACCGTTATTTTCGGCCATCACATGAATGACAAAACTGTGTTCGGTGCACTCGACCACTATAAGTCAATTGAGGGCTTCAGAAAGGCACCTGTCATAACCTTCAACACCGTTTATAACGACTATCAGTGGAAGGTTATTGCGGCCTTTGTTACCAATGCTTACCCCGAAGAAGACAACGGATATCTTTTCAGATATTATTTCACAAGCCTTTCAACTCAGGAAAGATATTCAGCCTTTCTTAACGAATTAAGTCAGCGTTCACTTTATGACACAGGCGTTGACGTTCTGCCCACAGATAAAATACTTACTCTTTCAACCTGCTCCCATGAGTTCAATGAGGCTCGCTTCGTTGTTGTGGCAAGACTTGTCCGAATCGGAGAAACGGCAGATGTTGATGTGTCAAAGGCAACGGTTAATCCAAATCCACGATATCCCCAGGCTTACTACGACAAAAAGGGAAAAGAAAACCCCTATAAAGATGCAAGCCGTTGGGAAGTCGGTTAATTAAGGAGGTAAAAATGATTAAGCTTTTTACTTTAAAAAACCTTTCAGCATTCTCCTCTGACGCTGTTTATAAAATTTGTCTGGACCTTGAGGAATATGGCCTTTCAGAAGAAAAGACCGTCACCTTTGACAGCTATGACGAGCTTTATGATGCAGCTGCCCTTGCTCTTGAAAAGGGAGAGCATATTATTGTTGCTGCAGAAAACAGTGACTACAATGTTGTCAAAAGAAGCCTTATCGGCAAGCTTCTGCTTGAAGAATCCTACTGTGCAGGAATATCAGATGCAGTTGAGATGAACGCAGGCGACGATGTTTCCGAAATTGATGTTCCGGGACATTCTCTTGTTGCCCGTGACAGCATTTATCACCTGAGCGCTGACGGCCTTTACAGCGGCTTTACCTGTGAGGCTCATTTCGGCCGTCTCAGCTGTGTACCCCTTGACTTTATGAGACTCGACCTTATTCTTGAGTCACTTAAGCAGGAGGTTCTGATTCCTCTTATGGCAGCAGAAAAGGGCGAGGCAATACCCATAAAGATGCCTGACTTCGACTTTATTCCCTGCATCACCGGCATGGTCAATGCCCTGAAGGAAGCAGACAAAACAATTGCTCTTGCAACAAGCGAAGCCACAATGTGGGTGTATAATCTTTACGACAAGATCAACGGCTTCAATGACGTTCTCAGATTTGTTGAGGTTGTTGATGAGGATGAAGAGCTTTCTCCCGTTGAAAGTGAATCAGTTGAGATTATCCGTCACGCCAAGGAAGCAATGATAAATTCAGGCAGCGACTTCGGCGGAGCCGTTTCACAGATTTATTCAACCGAAAATGACGACGGTCAGACAGTGTATTTTGCATATGCCGCTGTTGTTGACAAGGGAAATGCAAAGGCTAAAAAGATCAACACAATGAATCCTGATGATCTCACAGCAATTCTGCCTCATGCAGTGACCGTTCTGGCAGATCTTGTCTGCCGCAAGGCAGAAGCTCTTAACGCACATGCAAATGCAGGTGCCGTTGCGGCTGCCGCAGTGAATGTCAAGGCAGATCAGCCCAAGAAAATGAGCAAGGGAATGCTCGCCTTTGCCCTTGCAGTTATGCTGATTGCTGTTATCAGCCCCATTATTCTTGTGTTCAGCTTCTTTAATAAGGACGAGCCGGCAACAACTCAGCCGACCTATTATCAGCCACAGCCTTCAATCAATGCGAATGCAACAACAGATCCTAACCTGACTGTTCCCTCCACACAGTATAATCCCTTCGGCCCCACATCAAACACAGGCAGCAACATGGTGACAGAGCCCTCTGCAACTGATGTGAGCGCAATCACAACTCTGCCCGGAATTTCTTCAACAAAGGGCACCTTCACCTTCCATGTTTTCGGCTATGGTCACGGTGTCGGCATGAGTCAGGAGGGTGCAGATTATCTGGCAAGGCAGGGCTGGACATGGGCAGAAATTCTCGCTCATTATTACTATAACCAGAACACCTCAATTGTCACAAACGACACATATCCCGAAACTGTTTCCTATGCAGGCAACAAATATAACACAAGGGATTTCCTTGCAAGTGCTCTTGAAGCTGAAATGGGAACAGCTGCTCACGCTGAGGCACTGAAGGCACAGGTTGTTGCAATTTATACCTTTGCAAAATATTATTCCTTCGACCTTTCAGCAGATGCCTGCGCAATTCTCGGCAGCGGAGTAACACCTGCCCAGTCTTCATATCAGATTGTTGATGAAATGATGAAAATTGCACCCTATATCAGCTATGCAGGCTCATGCGCAATGACACCCTTCCATGCAATGAGTGCAGGCATGACAACTGCATACTATAATGTATGGGGCAGAGAATACAGTGCTGACCTTCCCTATCTCGGCGGTGCAAGAAAAAGCTACGGAGACTATCTTGAGGATGAATACAGCACAACCTATTCAATTTCAAGTGAAGACATGAAGGCACTTATCAAGACAACTGTGGGTGTCGATGTGACAGGCGACCCTGCAACATGGATTACAGTGCTTTCACACGACAGTGCAATCGACAGCACAATCGGTTATGTTTCCTCCATCAACGTAGGCGGCAAGATTATGACCGGTAATGACTTCAGAACAAAGGTTATGCAGGGCAGAATCAGATCACACTGTTTCGTTCTCACTTACACACCGGATGCGCAGTAAAAAAAGCATAAAAATCCTGCCCTTGCGGCACAATTATCTGCTTGACAAGGGCAGCTTTATGATATATACTTTTTAACGGAAATTTACAAAAAAGGAGTTTTTATCATGGCATTAGTAACAACAAAGAAAATGTTCGAAGACGCATACAAGGGCGGCTACGCTATTGGTGCATTCAACGTAAACAACATGGAAATCATCCAGGGTATCACAAGAGCTGCTAAAAAGCACAATGCACCCGTTATCCTTCAGGTTTCCGCAGGTGCAAGAAAGTACGCTTCTCACGGTTACCTTGTAGCAATGGTTAAGGCTGCTGCTGAAGAAACAGGTCCACCCATCGCTCTTCATCTTGACCACGGCCCCGACTTTGAAACATGTTAGGCTTGCATCGACGGCGGCTTCACATCAGTTATGATCGACGGCTCACACCTTCCCTATGAAGAAAATGTAGCTCTCACAAAGCAGGTTGTTGACTACGCTCACGCACACGGCTGTGTTGTTGAAGGCGAGCTCGGTCAGCTTGCAGGCATCGAAGATGACGTTAACGTAAGCGAAGAGGATGCAAACTTCACAGATCCCGCACAGGTTTATGATTTCGTAACAAGAACAGGTGTTGACTCACTTGCAATTGCTATCGGCACAAGCCACGGTGCATACAAGTTCAAGCCCGGCCAGAAGCCCCAGCTCCGTTTCGACATTCTCAAGGAAGTTGAAGAAAAGCTCCCCGGCTTCCCCATCGTTCTTCACGGTGCTTCATCAGTTAACCAGGACGATATCAAGACAATTAACGCATACGGCGGCGAAATGCCCGATGCTATCGGTATCCCCGAGGATATGCTTCGTGAAGCTGCATCAATGGCAGTTTGCAAGATCAATGTTGACTCCGATATCCGTATCGCAATGACAGCTGCTGTCCGTAAGCACTTCAGCGAGAATCCCAAGCACTTCGATCCCAGACAGTATCTCACTCCCGCAAGAGATGCAATTGAAGGTGTTGTTTCACACAAGATCGAAACAGTTCTCGGCTGCGCTGACAAGGCATAAGAAAATACATAAAAAAGAGGCTGAATCCGTAAGGGTTCAGCTTTTTGCTTTATCAACTGTCTTTTTTACCTTTACAAGACTGTGCAAATGTTGTAGAATTGAAGACGGAATTTCAAGGGAGGTGCAGCATGCTGCTGATTATTTCACAGATTATCGGTGTTGCCGCCGTGGCTTTATATCTTCTGAGCTTTCAGTTGAAAAAACGAAAGCAGATTGTGCTTGCAACCTGCCTTTCAAATGCCTTTTATGTTCTTCAGTATGTGCTGCTGGGTGCTTTTTCCGGTGCAGTTATGGACTTTTTAACAACAGTTTCCTCATTTTTTGCAGCAAAGAAAAACGATCCCCGCTTAAGACGCTATGCAAAATGGATTGCTGCCTCCAATTTGTGCCTGATTACTGCTGTTGGTATCGCTTTGGCGATAATCCGTAAGGACCCGATTGAGCTGCTTCCCATTGCAGGCGCCCTTTTTCAGACAGGGGGACTCTGGTTTGAAAATGAGCAGACTATCCGCAAATTCGGCCTTTGCAGTGCGCCCTTCTGGCTGATATATAATTTTATTTCTCAGGCATACGGTGCAGCTCTCGGCTCGGTGCTGGCTATCTGCTCAGGTGTGATTGCCATGATACGCTACAGAAAAAAAGAGAAATCATCAGCTTGTGATGCAACGGATTGATTTTTATCAGAAAGCAAAATCTTTTTGCAAGAAGACAACAGAATAAATCGACACTTGACAATTTTCTCCTTTTAGTGTACACTTATCTTTACAAAAAATCGGATTTGTAACATGATGAAAGGATGAAAAAATTGAAATCGGAAAATAATCTTGCAAAGCCTCTTTGCATAGGTGTTCTCGCCTGTGCCTTTGTTTATGGGCTCGCACTGCCCTTCTTCTGGGGTAACAATCCTGCATCGGAGCTTGGCACGCTGTCACTGCTTTGTGAAAACAGAAAGATATATTTTTGGCTCTGGGGTGTTCTTACATCGGGCGGAATACTTATCAACACACAATATATGTATAATAAATTCAAAATGAAAAGCAAGTTTCTGAATGTGCTTTGCATTCTCGGCTTTGTCGGCATGTGCCTTGTTGCCCTGACTCTCGGTCACAGCATTGAGGACTGGAATCCGAAAAGAATTGCTCACTGGGTGGCAACAGGCTTTTTCATTGCCGCAACGGTGGCATCAATTGCACTGTTTTTCATCATCAACCGTAAAAAGCACAGCAAGTTCAATATGCTTGCATTTTGTACCTTTCTTATTTTAGGCTCTTTCGTTGTGATTTTTGCAACAGTCGGCAAAAGTGCACTTATGGAAATGATACCCCTTGCTCTGATTGAAGCTTTCCTTTTCGCAGTGAATTTTACGCCGTGGATTAAGGCAGAAGACAAAGAAAAAATTACAACGAAATAAAAATTATCCTCCGTCAATGAGTTGATCTGACGGAGGATTTTTTATTTTATGTTATTGCTTGCCGAGCATTTGTGCATATTTTTTTGAAGTGAATTTTGAGAGAATGCAAAACAGTATCATTTCACCACCCTTCTGAATATAAGACTCGAAAAGAATCAAAACGTTACAACATTTGTGAAAAAACTTCTGCCGCTAAAAACACTCCCTCTGCCTGAAACAGATTCAGACAGAGGGAAAGAAAATTAATATTCTCTGTGAAGCTTCATAATTTCTTCAATCGGTCCTGCGAAATCCTTTGACACATTGGGAAGGTCCTTTTCGCCCTTGATGAATGCACCGAAGAGCATACCCTTGTAGTCAGTTGACATCTGGAACTTTGAAATTACTCTTGTAAGAGCCTGCTTTCTGTCCTCGTTTTCAAGGAAGCTGCAGCCGTTAAGGATAATTTCGGTTGTTGCGTCAGCAGCGGCGTTTACGGTAACTTCAAGAGTTTTGCCGTTTCTTGTGACAGCTGCTTCCTGCTTTTTGCCGTTGACATAGACGCTGATTTCCTCTGCGCTTACTATGTCATTGAACTTAACAGCATAGGTTCTGCTTTCGGGAACAACACTGCTGTCGCCCTCAAGCTTTGCAATTCTGAAGGAGACCTCGTTGCCGTCTTCTGAAACTGTGAAGTCTGTCTTGAGGTATACACCGTCCTGATATGAAAGGGTTTCACCGTCGTCCTCGTAAAGAGTGAAGGTGTTGTTGCCTCTGTAAACGAGAACTTCAAGCTCCTTCGGGTTGGAGCAGTCGTTTGTTCTGTCGTTACGGCTCATGGGAATGATTGCGCCTTCTTTTGCAAGAACAGGGATATGGTCAATGTCACGGAACATCTTGATGAAACCGTTTCCGCTGTAGATTCTGCCGGTGAAGATATCGGTGTATCTGCCTGCGGGGATCCATACATTGACGCCTGCAAGGTTGGTGTCGTCTGATGTGTGCTCTGTGATGGGAGCAACAATAAGCTCTGTGCCGAAGAAGAATTCATTCTTGCACTTGTATGCGTTTTCATCCTCGGGGTATGCGTAATACATAGGCTCGCAGATAGCTCTGCAGTCCATATGTGTACGGTAGTTCATGGTGTAGATGTAGGGCAGAAGCTTATGTCTTAAGCGAAGCGCATCAGTTGCAATTCTCTGAACGGGGCCGCTGTAGTTCCAGGGCTCCTTGCCTGCAAATTCATTGTTGGTTGAGTGAAGTCTCATAACGGGGCTGAACACACCGAGCTGAACCCAACGAAGATATAATTCATCGTCCTTCTTACCCATGCAGTGACCGCCGATATCGTGGCTCCACCAGGGATATGCAATGTTTGAGGCTGTTGCAGTGAAGCCGGGCTGGAAGTCGAGACTGTTCCAGGTCTGTGTTGTGTCACCGCTGAAGCCTAAGGGATAACGCTGTGAGCCGGCACCGCAGAAGCGGGAAAGAATGAGAGGACGGTGATTGTCCTTTGCGTTGTCAAGAAAGTGATAGTGATTGAGTGCCCAGAGAGGATCAAGGCCGGGAACGGCAGTTCTTGTGCCCTGCTGCCAGTCAATCCACCAGAAGTCAACACCCTTTTCTTCAAAGGGACGGTGAAGAATGTCAAAGTAGTTTTCAGTGAACTTCTTGTCTGTGATGTCGAACTTGACGGGTTGCTTCTTTGAGCTGTCCTGACCCATTGCACGGCACATATCCTCGTACTGATCCTCAAACCAGCGCACACCCATTGAGGGGTGAATGTTGAATGTTACGTGATAGTTGTCATCCTTGAGCTTTTTAAGGAAAGCATCGGGATCGGGGAAAAGATCGGTGTTAAAGCTGTAGCCTGTCCAGCCTGTTGACCAGACGTCGTAAACATATTCCATGAAGTTGCGGTGAGGATGAACCTTGTGGCTGTCCTTGCCGAATTTTCCTTTGATGTCTACCCAGTGCCAGTCCATGTCAACTGTTGCAACGGTGATAGGAATCTCTTCTTCTCTGAACTTATCCATAAGGTTCAGATATTCATCCTGTGAATATGCCTTATAGCGGCTCCACCAGTTGGAAAGAGCGTATCTAGGAATAAGGGGTACCTTACCTGTCAGCTTGTAAAGGTCGGTTGTGGCACCGATGTAGTTGTTGCCGTATGCGAAATAATATTTGTCACTTTCCCTGTTGTCTCTGGGAAGGATTGTTCCGTCTTCCTTGAGAACAAGAGTGTCGCTGTCATCCATAATTGCAACACCGCCGCGTGAGCATACGCCGTCGGTGAGGGTGATGATGCCTGCAGTGATATCAAGTGTACGGCAGGTACCCTTGAGGTTGCCTGATTTGTAATCGGTGACAACACGGCCGTCACGAAGCTTGATACGCACCATTTTTTTGTTTTTGAAGGAATAAAGGAAATTAGCTTTTGTGGTTTTGATTTCGATTGTTTCATCATTTTCTTTGATTTCGTATTTCGGTGCATCAAAATCACGGAACCAAACACTCTGTGTAGGCTCGTCGCAGAATCTGCCGTTTTTCTGATATTCAACTCTCAGAAGGCAGGGGGTGATAACGGTGAAACGGGTGTTTTTACGGATAACAGTGTGACTCTCGTTTGCCTTGGGTGAGCAGTCGATTTTAAATCTTTTTGCAAAGCTGTCCATAATATTCTCCTTTTCATTTAATTCCCTAAAATTATACAACTCCCTCGTTATAAAGTCAACAAGGGCGTTTTGAATATTTACCGAATAGCGCCAAAAATCCGCCGAAGAAAGCAAAACTGTTGAAAAAGTTAACAGCAGATTATATTATATTTCTGCAAGGAGGAATTTCATGAAACTCAGAATTGTAATCGACAAAGAAAAAGAAGAAGAAATCCTTATTTATGCCCATGAAAAAACACCGCTTGTTGAAAGCATTGAAAGGATTGTTGAAAATAATACCGCTCGGCTTACAGGTTACAGCGAAAAAGGTGCAATTTTGCTTTCACCTGACGAGATTTACTGCTTTATAAGTGACAACGGTAAAACCTATGCTCTCACAGAAAAGGAAAAGCTGCTTGTGAAATCACGGCTTTACATCATCGAAAGCAGTCTCGGTGACAGCTTTATAAGGCTCAATCAGTCCTGCATTGCAAATATTAGTAAGGTCAGACGCTTCGAAGCAGACCTTTACGGTTCTCTTACGGTTATTTTCAAAAACGGCTATAAGGATTATGTTTCACGAAGACAGGTGAAAGCTGTCAAAGAAAGGTTAGGTATTTAACATGAATAAGCATGTAAAGGAATTTTTTCATCGCGGATTAATTTTTGGTGGTTTCGGTCCTATTGTGCTCGGCATTGTTCTGCTGGCAATAAGCATGGCAGGGGGAACGGTCGCTCTTACGGCAAAGGATTATTTTTTATCCACAGTCTCAATTTATCTTCTGGCATTTATCCATGCCGGTGCATCTGTTTTTAATCAGATTGAACACTGGAGGCTGCCTAAATCACTGTTTATACACTTCTCGGTTCTTTATGTTGCTTACAGTCTCTGCTATATTGTTAACACGTGGATACCATTTGAGCCTGAGGTGCTTTTAATATTCACGGCAATTTTCGTTGTTACTTATTTTGCGGTATGGCTCACAGTTGTAATAATTCTGAAGCTGATAAGTAAAAAATTAAACAAAAAGCTGACATAATAAATTGTAAAAATAATTATAACATAATAGAATGTATATAACAATCAGATATATTTAAAATATATTTTTTGCATGAGGTGTTTTTCTTGTTTTACCGCTTTTCGGGTGAATTTTTCTCATAAGGGAAGAACTCTTAAAAAAGATTATTTTTATTTGTGCAAAACAGTGAAAAAAACATCTAAAACTTGTGAAAAAATCTTCTTGTTTACATCTTTTCAATGTGTTACAATCTATTGTAGCAAATTTTCGAAAATATTTATGCGAGAGGTGTAAATTATGAAATTCAAAAAAGCAATAAGCCTTCTGCTTGTCTGTGTTATGGCACTGTCTGTTTTCTCAGTTTCAGCATTTGCAGTAACAGGCGAAGAGTCAACCTATGTGCCTGATTATGACACAGAAACACCTGTTATCATCGTTCACGGTATGAGCCAGAACAACACATACCTTCTTGACGAAAACGGCGAGTGGGCAAAGGATGACAAGGGCAACTACATTTACGGCTGGCCCCTTCACATTGAGCTTACAGCTCTTTTAAAGGCAGTTCCCGCACTTCTTCTGTCAATCATCACAAGACAGGACGCAGGCCTTTCAGATGCTCTTAACAAGGCAGCACATGAGGCTCTTTATGTTATAGAAAAGGATAACGAGGGTAACTATGTCAACGACATTGATGTTCCCTGCTATGAAATGCCGATGAGTGAGCTTCCCGCATCAGTTAAAGAGGAATATTATAAATTCCTTCCTATTCAGGAGCTGGGTGAGCTTATCGGTGAAGACAACGTTTACTACTTCGGCTATGACTCGCTCGGTGATGTTGTTTCCACAGCAGACAGACTTTATAACTACATCCACAATGTTGTTCTTCCCCAGACAGGTGCAAAGCAGGTCAAAATCTGCCCCATCAGCCTTGGCGGCACAGTTGCAACATATTATCTTAACGAGCATCCCGAGGATTACAGCCTTATTAAAAAGATGGTCTTTGTTGTTCCTGCAATTGACGGCTCAAACATCATCGGCGACCTTCTTACAAACAACCTGAGTGTATATGACGATGATAAGCTTTATTCAGATATCCTCGTTTCCATTTTAGGTGAAACACCTCTTTCCTATATCCTTAACATGGTTCTTCGTATTCTCCCCTCAAGTGTTCTGAAAAAGGCACTTAACGGACTTGTTGACGGTGTTGTTGAGGTTGCAGCGCAGAACACAACAATTCTCTGGGCTCTTTGTCCCACTGCATATTATGAAGAAGCAAAGGCTATCTGGCTTGAGGGCGACGAGCACGCTGTTGTGCGTGAAAAGGTCGATTCCTACATGGAAGCAAGAGCAAACTTCCCGGACAACCTTGCAGCTCTTAAGGCATCAGGCACAGAGCTGTTTGACGTTGCATGCTATGATGTGAACCTCTTCCCCCTTTGCAAGGATTATCAGACAACAAATGCTGACAGAGTTATCCATGCTGCATCACCCTCAATGGGTGCAACCTTCGCAGACCTGGGAACAACCCTCGGTGACGATTATGTTGCAGCAGGCACATACTGCAGCAACCCCGAACACAATCACCTTTCACCCGACGGTGTTGTTGACGCAACAACAGGTCTTCTTCCCTGCACAACATGGTATTTCAAGGGACAGGCTCACGAGATGCTTCCCGACAACGATGTTGCACTTGAGCTTGCAATTCATGCAATGGTTGACAACAACATCAAGGATGTTTATTCCAACCCTGCATATCCCCAGTTCAACAACGGCAGACTCACAAAGACAACAAATCTTTACATCAAGACATGGGAGGATGCTGACAAGAGCGGCATTTCCGAAGAAAACAAGGCAGCCGTTGAAAAGGCAATTGCCGACGTGAAGGCTCTCGACGATGAAACAATTGTTGACATCGAAGCATGGAAGGCAGCAGAAGCTGCTCTCGGACAGGCTCTTTATGAAGCAGGTCTTATCGAAAATCCCGAGCCGTCAAAGTTTGAAAACGCACTCACAGAAATCGCAAAGAAGATGAATATGGGTGTTAACTGCTTCTACGACAAGATTAACAGCCTTAAGAAATAAACAACAAAAAGTGGCAGGTACTGATGTATCTGCCACAGCTTTTTATATTGACAGGTCATACAAAAGAGGATTTCACGCACATTGCTTCGTCAAAGAAACATTGCACTGCATGCAAACTGTGTTCTTTTGTGCTTTTTCTGACGAGGAGATTTCTTCTGTAACAAGGCGAAAGCGCAGGAAGGCTTGCGCCTTTCAAGCGAATCAACGCAGTTACAGGGGAAATATACCGCCAAAAATGTCAATATCTTCACAGTGAAAAAGACGTTTAAAAAAGCAGGTACATTTTGTACCTGCCTGTTTTTTGTAGCTTTATATCAAGCTTTTACAATTTCTTTTTCTTCTTTCTCTGCCGGCTTTGCTGCGAGAGCCTTTTTCTCTTTCACAGAAAGCACAATGAGAAGAATTATTGCCACGGGAATAGCGCCCACAAGAGCACACATCATGTCAACATTTGTGTCAAACACTGCCCATTGATTTTCATTCTGTGCGCCGAGACCGAAAATTGCCTGGAACCAGGGGTCTCTTTCGGGGGAGATGTTGTATGCCTGATTGCATGATTCGGGCCAGTAGTAGTCGACCATGAATTCAAACACTTCCCAGATTACCATTGCTGCGCAGGAAAAGCCGGAAGCGGCAAAGGTTCTGAAAAGGGGAGAAACCTTTTCGCCTTTACGGATGAAAACCTCAATCAGCTCATTGCCGATGAGAAGAACAAAGGCGCCTGCCATCACATGAAGGATTTTGTCCCAGCTTGTGATTTCGTGATTCCATCTGAGACCCTGCGCAAGAAATGAGCCGAAGAAAATCATAACATCAAGCCAGGTCTGTGCTCTGAAGGGGATTTTTCTGACAAGGCTTTTCGGCAGAAGAAGAATTCTGACAAGGGGAATAGTGAAGGTCGCAAGAAGATTAAGTGCCAGAAGCAGAACATTGGTATCATCGGGATCTGTTTTTATCAGCCTTATAAGAGCATAGGTCTGAAGAATTCGCAGAACCCACCAGAATATGTATTCGGGAACGGTGATGCCTTTTTTCAGGGCAGCCAGCTCCTGAGCAAAGAATTGCTTTATTTTATTCATAAGAAGATCCTTTCATTTGGGTTTGTTTTATAGTATGCTATCATGAATGTAAATAAAAATAAATAAAAGCAACAGAATTGTAATAAAATCTGTTGCTTTTTTTATAATATGACAATATTTTTGCAATATTTATATATTTCTCATAAGGATTTATCAGTTCAGGTCCTGCAGGTCTGCTTCGGGGATATCATTCTGCAGATTGTCAACAGCAAGATCCGTGTCAAGAGCGGGATAGGCATCGGAAATGGGTTTTTCGGCTTTGTCATCACTGTAAGGCTCTGTGTGAAAAACCTTCAGTTGGGGGGTGTTATTTTCTTCGATAATAGGATTGGTCTTTTTCTTGCCGTTTTTAGCCTTGCCCTGAATTTCGGGCACAACGCTGTAATCTTTATTTTTTTGTTTGGGTGTTTTATCCGGGCGTTTCATACCTTGCTTTGCCATAATAATTTCCTTTCTTATTTAATGAGGATTAAGCTGATATATAAGCTGTCTGCCACACAGAGCCATGTCATTATCTTTTCATGTCTCCGTTTGCAGGATTATCGATAACTTTTCCCTTTTCGTCAAATCTTGAGCCGTGGCATGGACAGTCCCAGCTATGCTCGGCACTGTTCCATTTAAGGGCACAGCCCATGTGGGGGCAGCGCTTTGTGCCAAAGGATAAAAGTCCGCTGATGCTCTCAAGTCCGTTGAGAAAAAGCTGTGGATGCAGCATACTCCTCGATGGGGAATAAAGCTCATCGAAATCGGTTTTTTTGCCGAAAATCATCTCACTTAAAAGCATTGCACTGACCATGGCCGAGGTCATGCCCCATTTATTGAAGCCTGTTGCCACAAAGAGGTTGGGTGTGTTTTTTGAATATTGACCGATATAGGGGATACTGTCAAGGCTCATGCAGTCCTGGGTTGCCCAACGGAACATCTCTTTGGCACTCGGATAATTCACGGCAGCAAAGCCTTTGAGGGTGTTCCAGTTTCCACCTTTTTTTCCTGTGTGATGGTCGCCGCCTCCGAGAAGCAGAAGCTCACCGAAACTACGGAAGGAAAGGCCTGTTTTGCTTTCGTCAACATACATTCCGTCAACATTCTGCGCATTTTTCAGTGCAATAACATAGGAACGGTGCTGATAAAGCTTCATGAAATAAAACCCGTGCTTATTGATGAAGGGAAAGTGTGTTGCGACAATTACCCTGTCGGCAGTTATCCGTGCTGCATCTGTGACGGCAGTGTTACCCACCATCTCTCTGACAAAGGTGTTTTCATATATATTCAGATTTTCTGCGATTTTATAAAGAAATTCAAGGGGGTGAAACTGTCCCTGCTTCGGGAAGGATACTGCACCTGCCACCTTGAAGGGCAGGGGTACCGACTCACAGAATCGGGCATCATAGCCGATTTTCTGAAGTGCCAGCAGTTCCTCCTCCAGCTTTTTTCTGTCGGTCAGCGAATAGACAAAATTGTCCTTTTCTTCAAATTCACAGTCCATATCCTTGCAAAGACGTGTCAATTCGTCAAAGGCAAGCTGATTTGATCGAAGATACATCTGCGCTTTTTCAACACCGTATTCCTTCATAATCTGACTGTAGATAAGAGAATGCTGAATTGTGATTTTTGCCGTTGTGTTGCAGGTTGTGGCATGACAGATTCTGTCCTTTTCAACAAGAACATAGGGAACTCCCTTTTTATTGAGCAGATACGCTGTGAGGATACCTGCAATACCTCCGCCGATGATGAGAACATCTGTCTTTATGTCTTTTTTCAGAGTGGGAAAGGAGGGCGGATTGGTTGTTTCTTTCCAGAGCGAATTCATAAGAGCATCTCCGCAACGGCTTCTTTCGGAATTGCTCCTGAAGAGCGCTTGATTTCCACACCTCTGTCAAAAAGAATCAGTGTGGGCACACTCATAACATTATACTTCTGCGCCAGCTCGGGATTTTCATCAACATCCACCTTTCCGATTATACTTTCGGGATGCTCCTCGGCCACTCTTTCCACCGCCCCTGCAAGAATTTTGCAAGGCCCGCACCATGTGGCAAAAAAGTCAACAAGCACCTTTTCTGAACTGTTCAATACCTCTTGCTGAAAGTTTTCATTTGTGAAAGTTAAAACAGACATGAAGTCACTCCTTAAAAGATTTTCTATCAGAATTTTTCCCTTATCAGAGTGTAAAATTCATATTATCTCAAATTTTGCAGAAAAGCTATTGACAAAACCTGTCTAATGCGTTAGACTAAAGATGTAGTCTAACAGATTAGACAAAAGGAGGAGATTATATGTCCACACCTAAAATTTTTGAAAGCGAATACCGTTTTTGCCTTATTCTCTGGGAAAACGAGCCGATTTCACAAAGCGAGCTTGCAAAAATCTGCAAAGAAAAGCTGGGCTGGTCAAGAACAACCACATATACGGTTATAAAACGCCTTTGCGAAAGGGGCGTTGTGAAAAACGACAGCTCCTTAATCACAGCTCTTGTGTCAAAGGAGGAGGCACAGAAAGCAGAAATTGACGAGCTTGTTGAAAAGAAATTTGAAGGCTCACTGCCTGCCTTCATTGCTGCTTTCACAAAGCACAAGGAGCTTTCAGACAGTGAAATAGAAGAAATCCGACGCATTATAGACAGGGGGTAACTTCATGGAAGAAAGAATCGTAGATTTATTTCTGAATCTTCTGAATATGAGCATCAGTGCAAGCTGGCTTATTGCTGCCGTTTTGCTGCTGCGCCTTGTTTTCAGAAAAGCACCGAAGTGGGTCAACTGCCTTTTGTGGGCAATTGCAGGCCTCAGGCTCATATTGCCTTTTTCTGTTGAAAGTGTATTGAGCCTTATACCCTCTGCCGAAACTGTGCCGCCTGAAATAATTTATGCCGAAAAGCCGCAGATTTCAAGCGGAATAGCATATTTCAACAGTGCAGTCAATCCCGTAATCGGTGAGACTCTTGCGCCTGAAATAGGAGCGAGTGCCAACCCCGTTCAGATTATTGCCACGGTTTTCTCTTATCTGTGGATAATCGGAATGTCAGCACTTCTGATTTATGCTCTGATAAGCTATCTGAAGCTTCGGCACAGGATGAAAACGGCAACGCTTCTTAAAGACAACATTTATCAGAGCGAAAGGGTGTCTTCACCCTTTGTTCTCGGTATCATGAAGCCTAAAATATATCTTCCTTATAACATCAGCGAAGAGGATGCAGAATATGTAATTGCCCATGAAAATGCCCATATCAGACGAAAAGACCATATGATAAAGCCTCTGGCTTATCTTCTTTTCTGTGTCTATTGGTTCAATCCCTTTGTTGCAGTGGCGTATGTTCTTCTTTGCCGTGACATTGAAATGGCCTGTGACGAAAGGGTTATCCGTCAGCTTGACGAAAAGGACAGAAGATATTATTCCGAATCACTTCTTAACTGCAGCGTCAGCCGCCGCAGTATTGCCGCCTGTCCTCTTGCCTTTGGTGAGGTCAGTGTGAAAGAAAGAATCAAGGGCGTCATGAGCTATAAAAAGCCTGCATTCTGGGTTATTGTTGTTGCAGTTTTAAGCTGTATTGTCACGGCAGTGTGCTTTCTGACAAATCCCGTAAAGGAAGTTAAGCTTTTCGGCGCTGCCTATGACAAGGGAACTGCCGTCTATACTCACATGGATGCCTCATATCTCACTGCGATTGAATATTATGAAATCAGCGAAAAGGGCGATTTGTGGCAGATAAAAGATGACGGAGCGCAGAGCTGGTCGGGCATTCTTGTTGAATCAGACATGACAAGAGAAAGGCTGATGGAGTATATCCCCGAAGAAAAGCAGAAGGAAGTGAAATTCGGCAGAATCAAAAAGTCATATGAGCTTAAAGCCGAAGGCGTGATTGACGAAGAAAGAGACACAAAAACACTTTTCTTTGTCACCTCTGACGGGAAAATCTATCGGGCTATGCTTGTGAAATATGAGGGTGAAGAAATTCTGTTGGCACTTGTCAGGCATGAAAAAACAGACCGTGAGCTTCTGACGGAAAATGAGGGTTTTTCCACTGTAATTGACACTGTTACTGCAGACATTGACTCTGACGGAAAAAAAGAAAACTGTGTTCTGACCTACGGACCTACATCGGGCCTTTACACCATTGTTTTCACTGCAACAGAGGTGGGCAGTGAAAAGGCTGAATATATCAACACCTTTAACCTTATGTACACAGGCGGCACCGAATTTCATGTGGCATCTGACGGAAAGGTGCAGATAAAATGCGGAAACACCGTCTGGCAGAACGGAGAAACCGTAAAAACAGAGGATGTGTATCTCGACATTAAAATCGAAGACGGTAACATTGCTCTTTATGACGGTGAAAGCATGGTTTCCTATTGGGGTGAGCAGGGTATCACACCGAGTGAGTCTTTCAGAAAAATGCAGGCTCTTGAAAACGCAGTGGGTGAAGCTGTTCTGAATAACAACAAGGGGAAATATATTCTCAACGACAGAAATACAGAAAAATTCAGCAATGCCGCAGCCTTTGAGGAGCATGTAATTCTTTGCAGAATAACGGACGATGAAAAGAAAACGATTACAGTATACGCCCAGACGCTTTATGAAGAGTATGACTTCAACAAGGGTGTTGTGACAAGTCTTGCATCAGGCGTAAATCCTGCTGAAATTGTTTTTGACATTGTGGGTGACGGTGAATACAGCCTGAAAAAATACAGACCTCTTCCGAAGGATGATGACATAGAAAGCTTCCTTCCCGAGGGCTACGGATACGACGAAGAAGAAACAGTGAAGATGCTGCAAAGGGATATCACAATAAAGGCCAACAGATATTACGGAGTTTCCTATACTGTGCATGAGGAAGAATACCCGGTTGTGGATTTTCTTTCCCGATACGGCAATGCAGAGCTTTCTGGAGAGTCGGGTAAAATAAGGACGGTTGAGATATCAGAGGATTTGTATCTTGATCTCTGGGATGCTGACGGAGGAAGCATTTTCAGCACAAGCAAAATTTATGTTTCCTCAACCTCCTCGCAGGCGGTGAAGGAAAAGCTGAAGCAAATTTACAAAGGGAAAAGCATTGACACCGATTTCATAAAATCCGACACTCTGGAATGTGTATATTTCATTGACGAGGAAACAGACGAGGTCTGCTACATGGCCTTTTTTGACATGGAAGAATTTATTCTGTTTGTGAAAAAGGATTTTGAAGAGGTCTATGCCGTGATGCCCTACGTCTCCGAGGAGGAGCAGCAGGGCGGAAAAATTGTTGAAACAAGAACATATTCCATGCAGATAGGAAACAGGGATATTGAAGAATTACACATACCGAAGCTGAACCTTGTAGAAAGAGAAAAAATGAAAACCTTCACACTGACCTATGATCTGCTTTCTTCCCACCTTATTTTCGGCACCTATGAAATAAAGGGGAAGACTCTGACGGCAACGGAAGTTAACGGAAATGTTTATCTTTTCACAATAAAGGATGACGAAACTCTTTCCTTTAACGGAAAAAAATCAAGCCCTTTACCTGAGCTTACAGATGAAAGATTTGGCTGTGAAATTGCTGACGGCGATGTTTTTGTGCTTTCGGCCCGATCAGAAGCGTAAATATTGAGGGCGAAAAGCGACAAAAGCGGGGGTATTGCAAATTTTTTCCTTTTATGATAAAATAAAACTGACGGAAGAACCGTCAGAGGTAACAAATTTAAGGAGGAAAAAGAAATGGAAGAACTTAAAGAAATGGAATGGTTTCAGGAATTGATGGACAGACTTATGCAGGTTTTCACAAAGCTTATGATTAAGCTTGGTCTCAAAATAATTTTCTGATAACAAAAAACAATCTGCCCGGAGTGATAAGCTTCGGGCAGATTGTTTGCTGTTATTGTAGCAATTTCAGCATATTTTTAGGAGTCAAGGGTATCAGGAAACAGGTGTTGTAAAACATCTGTTTTTGTGCTATACTGTTCTTATTAACTTTTAAAGAGGAAAAATATGAGAAAAACAAAAATATCATTTTCCACAACACAAATAATATTGATCAGTTTTCTTCTTGCTATTTTTGTCGGAAGTCTGCTTTTGAGTCTTCCTTTCAGTTCTGCAAGCGGCAAGGCTGTGCCTTATATTGATGCCTTATTCACTGCCACAACGGCAACATGTGTAACAGGATTAGTGACCTTGCCCACTGTTTCAACCTGGAGCATTTTCGGTCAGGTTGTGATTCTCATACTCATACAAATCGGTGGTTTGGGGATTATAACCGTTACATCGGGCTTTATGATTGCAATCCACCGAAGAATGGGGCTTTCCGAGCGGCTTTTGATACAGGATGCCTTTAATCTCAACACCTTGTCGGGCCTCGTCAGATTTGTCCGAAAGGTTATATTCGGCACCTTTATTGTTGAAGGTGTGGGTGCACTTTTATATATGACGGTTTTTGTGCCCGAATTCGGTCTGAAGGGTATCTGGATATCTCTTTTCAATTCCGTTTCCGCTTTTTGCAATGCAGGCATTGACATTATTGCAGAGGATAGCCTTTGCTGTTATATGACAAACCCTGTGATAAACCTTGTAACGAGCCTTCTTATTGTTTTGGGCGGAATCGGTTACATCGTTTGGTGGGATGTTATCAGAGTTGCGGGAAAAGGGAAAAAGCTTGGCTTGAAATGCTTAAGACAGCTGACTCTTCACAGTAAGATTGCGCTTTGGACAACAGCGATACTTATTTTTATCGGTGCGGCGGCAATTTTCGCTTTTGAATATAACAATCCGGAAACGGTGGGAGAGTACAGTCTTTTCCAAAAAATACAGTTTGCGATTTTTCAGTCTGTCACAACAAGAACAGCAGGATTTGCAACGGTGCCCCAGGAAAATCTCACCAACGGCTCCTCTTTTGTCAGCATTATACTTATGTTCATTGGAGGTTCACCTGTCGGTACGGCAGGCGGCATAAAAACTGTTACGGTTGCGGTTCTTCTGTTCTCGGCTCTGGCGACAATCAGAAATCAGAATGAAACAGAGTTGTTTAACAGAACAGTTTCAAAAAATGCAGTGCGCAAGGCGGTTGCCGTTTTCTCAATGTCTTTTATTATTCTTCTTTGTTCAACCTTGCTTCTTTCATTGGTCTGTGACGCTACAGCCATTGATATTCTTTATGAAACGGTGAGTGCCACGGCAACGGTAGGTCTTACGAGAAGCCTTACACCCTCATTGAATTTGTGGGGAAAGCTTATTATAATTGCAACAATGTATTTCGGAAGAGTCGGACCGATTTCATTGGCCTTCGCCTTCAGCACAAGAAAAGAAAACAGAAACATTATTAAAAATCCCACGGAAGAAATCAGCGTGGGATAGGGTTTACCGGTATTAAAAAAAGGTGGCTGAAATCTGCCTTGAAACGGATTCGGACCATATTTTGCACTTAAAAGAAAGGAAGATTTTACCTATGACAATAAATAAAACCTATGCTGTTTTCGGTCTCGGAAGATATGGTAAGGCTGTTGCAACGCAGCTCGTAAGTGACGGCGCAGAGGTTATTGCTGTTGATATTGACGAAAATGCCGTTAACGATGCAATTGATGTTATCCCTGTCTGTAAATGTGCAGATGTGACCGATGAAGATGTCATAAGACAACTCGGCATTTCAAATGTTGACATTGTTATCATCGCTATGGCAGAAAATCTTGAAGCAAGTGTTATGGCAACAATGCTTTGTAAAGAAGCAGGGGTAGAGACCGTTATTGTGAAGTGCGGCAATGAAATGCACAGAAAAATTCTCACCAAGGTTGGTGCAGATAAGGTGGTTTTTCCTGAAAACGAATCGGGTGTGAGGCTTGCCAAAAATCTTGTCAGCTCAGGCTTTATTGATATTGTAGAGCTTTCAAAGGACGTTTGCATGGTTGAACTTGATGTTAAAGCTGAATGGGAAGGAAAATCACTCGTTGAGCTGAACATCAGAAAGAAATATTCGATAAATGTTGTGGCAATCCGTGAGGGAAATAATGTCAGCTGTGACATTGACCCTGCAAAGCCGCTTCAAAGAACAATGAAGCTTATTGTTATAGCGGATGCGTCAAAGTTGGGGAAGCTTAAGTAAGCAGTACCAAACAATTCGGTTCGACTTCCCCAACTATATCATACCGATAATTTAAGGGGCTGTAAAAAAGTGCAGACCGCATAAAGCAAGATAGATAAAGGGTTTCTTTCGGTTTTAACCGCCAAAGAAACCCTTTAAAAGTATAAAAATCATTACAAACAGACAAAAACTGCGTTTTTGTGCTTTGTGCTATAAACCAACCTCGCCCTCGGAGAACCTTCGTACGCCGTCGGGTAACC
>JAZSHL010000074.1:0-118353 GCA_045533205.1 Acutalibacteraceae bacterium
GTTGCCGTAGCACTGCCAGAATTCATAAATGGGAAGAAGCATCCATGAAGCACCTGCATTCCAGTACTGGAAGGGATACCAACGGCTGTACTCAACCATCATAGCTCTGTCACCGTCGGTATTGACGGGCACCTGAATAGCGTCAGTCATACCGTAGGTTTTTGCAGCATTTTCCTCCCAGTCGGGAATCTGCTTGAGGACAAACTTTATGTAGCTTTCGCCTGCTTCGTAAATATTACCTGTGTTCATACCGGAAGACTGAAGGTTTACGTTGGCATCCATTGTGTAAATGCCTCTCCAGCCACTGTTCCATTCACCTGTCCACATACCGCAAAGACGGGGATGTGTAGTACCGGCACAGCATATCTGCGCATATCTGCCCTGATTATAAGCTCTCTCAACAAGCGAGGGAAGAAGTGTTTCACTATTCTGCTGAAGAGCAATAAGATGCTCATTTGCCACATTTTCGTAGCCATCATCACCAAGGTCAAGCTCAACGGCATTGAAAAGAGCTGACTGTTCTTCGGCGTGAGGAACAAGAGCCTTGTCGTAGCTGAACTTGCCATCTACCGTGTACTTCTCAGCCACTGCTGTTGTGTAAGCGTTGAGTTCATCTAAAAGAGCATAGCTTTCAGCATCCTTGAAGTCCTCAAACTTGCCCATATCATGGGTTCTGTCGGTTTTTGTAATAAGGTAAACCTCATTTGCACCTGAGATTTTGATTGCTGCATTCTGCTCTTCTGCTACATTTTCACTGTCATTGGTTGAGTCGAGAACAACTCTTTCCTTTGTACCGCCAACAGCAATAACCTTTGTAAGACCACACCAGCCACCATATCTGAGCTCACTGTTTTCGTAATCAGGATAGTGAGCGATAAGTGAGATGTATGTAGCATCGTCATCAACAAGCTTTTTGTATCTCATATTTTTTTCGTCACCATTACCGAAGCCACGAAGTGACCAGCAGTCCTGAAGCGAAAGAGTCATATTTATCTTTGCACCAAGGCTTGATTTTGTAATCTTTGTGATTGTTACATTGTCTTCTCTTGAAGAGAATGTTGCTCTTTCCCATTTGCCGAGAATGTCGGTGTACTTGACACCAACCTCAGCGGTCTCATAATCGGTCCAACGAATATAATCATAATATAGGAGCTTAGTGCTTTCCATTCTGAGTACATGTGACGGATGATAAGCATAAAAATATGTTGACTGTCTGCCGTCGCAATCCCACGCCGCATTGCCGTTGATGACATTCTGTCTCGCATCGTCAAGCTGATCTGTTACCTCGTAGGGTGTGTAACGGGGATCATTTGAGGGCATAAGTAAGTTGATATTATTGTAGATAATGCTGTCGCTGTAGGGTGAACCTGCAATTACTGCACCGTTTTCACCGTTACCTGTAACCATACCGTCAAACCAACTGAGAGAGTCCTCGTCTCTGCCGTAAGGCACAAGCTCAGTGTACTCAGTTGCTATAGCTTTTGCGTGGTCGTTTCCTATCATATCAACATCTCCTGCTCTAATTAAATTCAGTGTACCCGGGAAAAAGTTTCCACCGATAATAAGGCATAGCATAATGCTCCAGAAGACCTTGATTTTCTCGATGATGAACATAATTAACACCTCTCTTTACTTTTATAGCACTATAATAGCATAATTTGACAGAATAGAACACGACATAAATTATTTTAATATGTCGTGTTTATGTAGCGGATAATGTGATAAACTGTATATGTAAATAAGAGCCGAAAGGAAGAATATTATGTTTTTCACAGCTAAAAGAATAATAGCCACTATGCTTACATTGCTTATGACACTGACAGGCAATATTGATTTTGAAGGAGTAATCTTCAAGCCCGAAACGGTTATGGCTGAGTACTATGTAAGTACCACGGGTAATGACAGTAATGCAGGAACTGCCGAATCCCCCTTTGCCACTATCGAAAGAGCGAGAGATGAAGTAAGAAAGATAAATGATGATATGTCGGGCAATATCATTGTTCACGTGGCTGAGGGTACATACAAGCTTTCCGATACTCTTACATTTGACGAGAGAGACAGCGCCTCAGGTGACCGGTACATAAGATATATCGCAGATGGAAATGCTCTTATCAGCGGTGGAGAAGAAATCAATGGCTTCACTCTTTATGATGCTGAAAAGAACATCTATGCCGCAAAAGTTTCAGACGAGACTCTTTTCCGTCAGCTTTATATGAACGGGGAAAAGCTTATCCGAAGCAGAAGCAACAACGATTACTCAACAAAAATCATCGGTGCATCACGCTTCTATGCCGACGGTACAATGATTCCCGAAAACCTCAACAGATGGGACGAAACCTCCCTTGTTCAGGCTGACTACGGTGAAATATATCTCAAGGCTGATGAATTCAAGAGCTTCAATAACCTTGAAGATGTTGAGCTTCACATTCTCACCGCATGGGTAAAAAATGTTCTTCGTGTAAAGTCTGCCCAGACAAAAGACGGCGTGACAACAATTCGCATTCAGGACGAGGAAAAGAACCTTATCTTCAACAGACCTCACCCCGATATCGACGGCTATTCTCATATGAATAACCGTGAATTCACATATTATATCGAGAATGCCTATGAGCTTATCGATGAAGATAAGGAATGGTATCTTGACGAAACGACTGATACAGTTTATATCAAGGTGCCTGCAGATACTGATATGTCATCTGCCGAGGTTATCGCACCTAAGCTTGAAACTCTTATAAAGGCTGAACCGACTGACGGAAGTAAGATTAAGAATCTCTCGTTTGAAGGCTTCACATTTGCTTACAGCAACTGGACAGTTCCTTCAACGGACGGCCTTGTTGACATTCAGGGCGGTATGTATGCAAATTACTGCATTTTTGCTACTAATGATATAGGTGTTTTAAGACCTGCTTCAGCTTTATACTTTGCTGACACAGAAAACCTCATAATCAAAGGATGTACAATAGAAAACATCGGTGCGGCAGGTGTTGACCTTGCAAAAGGTACAAAAAACTCACTTATACAAAACAATACAATCAGAAACATTGCTGGCAACGGCATTATGGTGGCTCAGTTTGCAGTTGACGAAAACACCGATATGCACATTGTTTACAATACCGAAAACGAGAGCGACATCTGTGACGGTGACAGAATCGTCAACAACCTTGTAACCAATATCGGTACAGATTATCAGAGCAGCGTTGCCATAGGTGCAGGTTATCCGAGAAACATTCTCATAGCAAACAATGAGGTTTCTTATGCTCCTTATACAGGCATTTCCGTCGGCTTCGGCTGGTCGGCTGAGGACAGCACTATGAGAAATAACAGGATTCTCAACAACGACATTCATCACACAAGTCAGGTGCTCTGCGATGCGGGCGGTATCTATACTCTTTCAAAGCAGCCCGACTCGGAAATCAGCGGTAACTACATTCATGATATACATCTTCCCGAATGGGCAGACTATGCTACAAGCGGCATCTATATGGATGAGCAGACGGCAGGCTACACCGTAGAGTATAACGTAATTGAGCACGGCTGGGGTGTCGGCAGAAACCGTAACGGAGAAAACAACTACAGAGAAAAGACCATTTACATTGATAAAAATTGGAACCCGATAATAAGCGGTATCAAGAAAAATGCAGGTATCAAGGATTACTTTGATATATACTCAAAGCTCTTCTATTAAAATCAACACTCCCAAGGCTGTTTCACCTTGGGAGTATTTTTATAGCTTCCGCCTTTTTTTCACGGAAGGTTTTCCCGTAATATTTTTTCAGAAGCCTCTGTGTCTGCCTTTCGCAAAGACCGATTGTGTTTGCAAGCTCCTGCAGAGTAACCGACGGGTTATTTATAAAGGTATACTCAATCATAAAAAAGCATCTGTCATTAAGCGTTCCCGAAGTCTCTGTAATCTGACTCATATGCGGTACATAGGCTCTTGTTATTTTAGTAAGGAGAAGCTGAAGCAACGCACCGGTGGCACTTATATAGCCAAATTTAGCCTCGTCACATTCACGGAGAATTTCGTCGAAAAGGTGTCCGAAATCCGTTTCCTCAAGAATATAGAAATGAGTATTAAGAAATGAGGAAACAAGTGCATCTGCAGATTTCTTTTCTGACGATTGAAGATAAATATAAATCTCTGTCAGGGGCTTTTCGGGGTTAGTTGACTGCTGATGATAAACATTAGGACCCGTAACAAAGAAATTACCCTTTGAAAGAGAATAGCTTTTACTGTCTGTTGTCAGAACACCCTCACCGTCAACAATATAATGAAGCTCGTAGCTGTTTTTTGAGTGACTGTGACCAGGCATATCCGTAGTGAATACACCTCTGCCGTACTGTATCAGATTAAAATCCGTTTCATTCCATTTAAAAGAAATCATAAAACCACCCTTATCATAGTAGCATAAAAAGCCTATTATGTCAAAGAGGATGTATATCATCATTGCGAAAGCTTTTTTGATACACGCTAAAGCGTGATGATATAGAGTCCTGACGGACTGATGATATACCATTGCTTTCGCAATGGATAAAAAAATTCGACAAGTCGAAACTTGTCGAATTTTTTGTGTTTACAGGTCAAAATAGCAACAATCGATATATTGGAAGTTATTATTCTAATTTGTTGTTTTCCAAACCGACTTCAGATATATACTCCAAAGTTTTTTTCAATATTTCATCCGAATTTTCACTATCCCAATAACTGATTTCCAAAACTTCTTCACCTTGAACTATTCCAACTTTAGTCATATGTTTCTGAACAATAGGGAGCTGTTTAAATTCACGGTCAGATTCTCTAGCCCATACTACAACAAAACTATCTTCATCCGTAAGCTGATGATCAAACAATCTTTCAATTTGTCTGTAATAAAACGGTGGATCATATAATGAAGTATCTCCGCTTTCCTTTCTTACATAAACCGAATATTCTTTTTCACTTTGCTCTTTAGTTATTTCCAAATCATAGTCCCCCAACTCAATTTGCGTAATATCTACTTTCAACAGTTGTTGAGCAGTTTCATCACTTAAATCGAGTTTGCGAAACTCACCTGCAAAACCTATTAAATAGAATAGTAACAAAGCGATGGCTATTATTATGGCTGTTTTTTTCAGGTCACTCTTCACTGAAGATTTATCTTTTGTCTTAAAGTAATTATATGTAAGTTTAATCAGAGAAATCAAAGAATAAAACGCTAAGCCGTAAGCTGTGTAAAGGATACCTGCATTAACCAATATTGCTATGCCTTCCATAGATTCAATCTCCTTTTTCAAGTACGAATTTAATTACTTTATCGATATCATTATATAACACCCAAACATAAAAAGTCAATCCGTTTGCCCGAAGGGTACTTCATTGTGCCGCCAGGCACACTTCATTGCGACAGCACTTCATTTGCCGTAAGGCAACTTCATTCGTTTATGTCCGCAAGCAGACAATGAAGTTGACAGCAAGCTGTCAACTGAAGTACTCGCTTCGCTCGTAATGAAGTTATGTCCTGCGGACATAAATGAAAAATCCAAGTCTTACGACTTGGATTTTTGGAGGTACCACCCGGATTTGAACCGGGGCATAACGGTTTTGCAGACCGTGGCCTTACCGCTTGGCTATGGTACCGTATATGGAGCGGATGACGAGGCTCGAACTCGCTACCTCCACCTTGGCAAGGTGGCGCTCTACCAGATGAGCTACATCCGCATATTTTTTAAATGGCGACCCGGAACGGGCTCGAACCGTCGACCTCTAGCGTGACAGGCTAGCGTTCTAACCAACTGAACTACCGGGCCAAGTGGTGGGAACAACAGGGCTCGAACCTGTGACCCTCTGCTTGTAAGGCAGATGCTCTCCCAGCTGAGCTATGCTCCCATCTCGCTATCACTCTTGCGACAGCTCATAAATAATATCAGAAAAATAACTGTTTGTCAATGGTATTTTGAAAGTTTTTTTATTTTTTTGCCTTTAAATTCCCCAAAAGCTCACTGAACCGCCGTCATCCTTCTTTTCAGGCAGAAATTTTTCAAGAAGATAGCTTGTAACGGATTTCATTTTCTCAACAAAGCTCTTGAGAAAATCTAGAATCGGTTGCATCAGGTCCATATTTTCCGCCTCCTTGAAAAATTTTATATTATCATAATAATACATATAGTTGCCTTAGTTGTCAACTATATTTGAATTTTGTGTTAAGTATTACTTGTTCAGACAACCGTCTTTATGAATAATATTCACGGAAAAAAACAGGCTGCCGCCATGCAGCAGCCCGTAAAACACAATCAATATACCTCTGCAAGGTCGTAGATGAGTCTTTCTGTCTTGTCCCAACCGATGCAGGGATCGGTGATGCTCTTGCCGTAGCAGCCCTCGCCGATTTTCTGTGCTCCGTCTTCGATGTAGCTTTCAATCATAAGGCCTTTGACCATCTTGTCGATATCACTGTTGTGACGGCATGAGTGAAGAATCTCTTTTGCAATTCTCGGCTGCTCAAGATACTTCTTGCCTGAATTTGCATGGTTTGTGTCAACAATAACTGCAGGGTTCTGCAGGTCTCTTTCGGCATAAAGCTCACAAAGATGCAGAAGGTCCTCATAATGGTAATTCGGGAATGACTGTCCCCTGTCATTGACATAACCTCTGAGAATTGCATGAGTGAGAGGGTTACCCTGTGAGCGTACTTCCCAGCCTCTGTAAATAAAGTCGTGCTTATGCTGACCTGCAGTTATGGAGTTCATCATAACCGAAAGGTCGCCGCCTGTGGGGTTCTTCATGCCCACGGGAATGTCAAGACCGCTTGCAGTGAGTCTGTGCTGCTGGTCCTCCGTGCTTCTTGCGCCGATTGCGACATATGAAAGAACATCAGAAAGATAACGGTGATTTTCGGGATAGAGCATTTCATCTGCACAGCAAAGACCTGTTTCGTTAACAGCTCTCATGTGAAGCTTTCTGATTGCAACGATACCCTTGATAAGGTCAGCTGCTGCATTGGGATCCGGCTGATGAAGCATACCCTTGTAGCCGTCGCCTGTTGTTCTGGGCTTATTGGTATAAATTCTGGGGATAATGAGAATCTTATCACTGACCTTTTCCTGAACAGAAGCAAGCCTTGTGATATAGTCCATAACGCTGTCTTCATTGTCTGCAGAGCAGGGACCGATAACAAGAATGAGCTTTCTTTCCTTACCTTCAAAAATCGCTTTGATTTCTGCATCTCTTTTTTCTTTTATAGCCTTTGCCTCGGCTGTCATCGGATACTCTTCTTTAATAAGCATCGGAATAGGCAGCTTACATACGAAATCCATGTTCATCATAATTTTATTCCTCCGTTATCTTAAATAGACTTTATTTATCAAATAATTTTCTGCGTTCAGTCGATGTGATCATCATATCCATAAGCCCCTGACGGTCTTCGTCTTTGAGATAGTCGTGCATTTTCTGAAGCTGTGTCTGAAACAGCTCCATCTCATCAAGAAGGGCATCCTTGTTTGACAAAAACAGCTCACTCCACATCTTTTCGTTGATTTTTGCAATTCTTGTCAGATCTCTGAATGAGTCAGCGGTGTATCTTTCAAGGCTTGCATGCTCATAGCAGTTCATAAGAGCAACGGCTATGCAGTGTGTCAGCTGTGAGACAAAGCCGATCATTTTATCGTGATTTTCAGGTGTGATTTCTGAAATCTTTCCGAAGCCGAGAATTTCACCGATACGCTTGCAGGCTTCAATGCCCTCATCGGTATTTCTGTTTGTGGGAACGACAAGATAGTTCATTCCGTAAAAGATTCTTTCATCACTGTTTGTGATGCCCGAGCTTTCTTTACCTGCCATGGGATGAGCAGAAATAAACTCAACCATAGGCGGAAGCATCTGCTGAATTCTGTCAACAATGCAGCCCTTGACACCTGTTACGTCGGTAATTATTGTACCGGGCTTTATAAGGTGACCGTTAGCTTCAATCCATGAAACAAAAGTTTCGGGATAAAGGGTGAAAATGATGATGTCGGCATTTTTTATCATCTCTTCGTCAATATCCATGCTGACCTTTTTCACCATGCCGTGTTCAAGAGCATAGTCCATAGCCTCTTTGTTGTCAACAAGAGCCTCAACGTAATAGCCCTTACCGGTGAGTCCCCTTGCATAGCTGCCGCCTAAAAGGCCCAAACCTACAATAAGAAATTTTGTGTTTTTGTTAATTGTCATATGCTTTTACCTCCAGCCCGAGAGCTTCTGCTTTTATGAAAAAGTCGGGATAGCTTTTTTTCACAGCCTCAGCACCCTCAATCTCACCGCCGTATTTGCTCAGTAAAATTGCAAGGCTCATTACCACACGGTGGTCGTTGTGGCCTGAAAGCTTTTCCTTCGGTTTTGTCAGCTCACTTTTATTTATTATAATTTCGTCATCGTAAACTTCAATATCGGCACCGAGCTTTTCAAGCTCCTGCTTCATAACAAGTCCACGGTCGCCTTCTTTGATTTTAAGCCGTTTTGTGCCTGTCAGTGTTGCGCCGTTAAGCGCAGCTGCCAAGGTCATAAGTATAGGTGCCAGATCGGGGCAGTTACGGATATCGAGAGTGGGAACTCCCTTTTTCAGAAGCTCAAAATATTCTTTATATATCTTGTCCCCCTGAAGTGAGTTTTCCTTCAATCCCTCGACGGATATATTTCCCCCCAGCAAATTAAAAGCGTCGAGAAACGCACTGTTCGAATAATCCCCCTCAACACTGAAGGATTGAGGAATATATTTCTGATTACCTTTTAAATAAAGTGTGTTTTCATTTTTCCACTCTGCAATCACACCAAAAAGACTCATGGCATCAATTGTCATATCAATATAGCTGCGGCTTTCGACGCTGCCGACAAGAACGATTTCACTGTCTTTTTCGCACAAGGGCAGCGCAAAAAGAAGACCTGATATAAACTGGCTGCTGATATTTGCGGGAACTTCATATCTTCCGCCTGAAAGAGTGCCACCGACAGATATACCTTCATCGTTTTTCCTGTAATGAATCCCCTTTTCTTCTGCGATTTTTTCGTAGATTTCCATGGGTCTTTCCATCAGTCTGCCGTAGCCCTTGAAAAGACATTCAGACTCACAGAGCATTGCAAGAGGGATGAAAAATCTTAAGGTGCTGCCGCTTTCACGGCACATATATGTGCCGCCGTCAGAGTCCAAAGGAGAAACGCCTTCAATAATGACATAATCCTCTCCTCTTTGAATTTTCGCACCCATTGTGGCAAGGCAATCCAGAGTTGCAAGGATATCTTCACTGTATGCAACATTTCTGATTTCACTTGTGCCTTCACTGAGTCCTGCGCAGATAAGAAGTCTGTGTGCCATACTTTTTGAAGCAGGTGCCGTAACGGTACCGCTGACTTGGGAAGGTTCTATTTTAACTAACATTCAATCACTTCTTTAAATAATCAATAAGGAAATCGATTCCTCTTAAATATCCGTCTGTGCCAAGACCTGTGATGGTTTTCACGGCAGCAAGGCGGATATAGCTTATCTGACGGAAATCCTCACGCTCCTCAACCTTTGAGATATGCACTTCAACCGTAGGTATTGACACTGACTTGACAGCATCAAGAATTGCAACGGAGGTGTGGGTGTATGCACCCGGATTTATCACAATACCGTCTGTTTTGCCGTATGCCTCCTGAATTTTATCAACAAGGCAGCCTTCATGGTTTGACTGATAACATTCACAGTCAATGCCCTTTTCCTTGCAGTAGCTTTCAATTTTAGCCACAAGGTCAGCATAGGTTTCTCTGCCGTAGTGGTCAGGCTCCCTTATGCCGAGCATATTAAGATTAGGGCCGTTTATAACAAGAATTTTCATTTTAATGTCTCCATTATTTTATTAACCGAGTTTTCCACAACACCGTCAACAAAAATCTCTTTGTCAGCCGATGCGACGTATATGTCATATCTTTCGTCGAAGCGTTTTTTCAGCGCTTCGTAATCACTCGAAAGAGGTCTGTCAGAGGTCGGTATTATATCTTCAATAGGTCTGTTGAGAAAGAACAGAACACCGTTTTGCCTGAGAGCATCAACATTCTCTTTTTTCAGCACTGCACCACCGCCCGTGGCAATAACCATGCCGTTCATTTTTGCTGCAGCTTTAACCTTTTCTGTTTCGATTTCTCTGAAATATTTTTCACCCTTTTGGGCGAAAATGTCGCTGATAACTCCATACTGTGACACAATCATATCATCAGTGTCGACAAAGTCTTTTCCAAGTGCCTTTGAAAGAGCCTTGCCTATTGTGCTTTTTCCGCTGCCGGGCATACCGATGAGAACGATATTCTGCTTTTCCTTCACGATTTCAGTGAAGATTTCATCAGCCAAAGTTTCGGTATCCAACTTTTTACCTGTGAAAATTTCGCAGGCAAGCACAGCCTGACAAACAAGCATATAAAGTCCGCAGCCACTTTTAATGCCATTTTCTTCTGCCTTTTGCGAAAGCCTTGTTTTCAGAGGATTATACACAACGTCTGTAACACCCTTGAGATTTTTAAACTCAGAAAGCTCAAGAGCATATGTATCACAATTCGGATACATACCGAGAGGTGTTGTGTTGATTATGTAATCGGCATCACTGTGCAGAGAATAAACATTTTCATAGTTGACCTTTTCATTTCTGCCAACCTTGATTATTTCTTTCGCTCCGAGGCTTTCTGCAACTGCAAAGGCTGTTTTTGATGTGCCGCCTGTGCCTGCAATGATAACCTTTCTGCCCTCATAGCTGAACCCGCTTTTTTCTATGAGTATTTTAAGCCCGCCGAAATCGGTGTTATAGCCGTAAAGCCTGCCGTCACGGTTGACAATTGTGTTCACCGCACCGATTTTTTCGGCCATGGGATCGATATAATCAAGATAAGGAATGACATCTGCTTTATACGGAATGGTGACATTGATTCCGCAGAAGTCCTTTGCTTTCATGAAAGCATCAAGATCTTCTTTTGCTATTTCTTTTATTTCATAAGTGTAACCGGCGATTTTTTCGTGGATAGGCTTCGAGAAGCTGTGACCGAGCTTTTCACCGATAAGACCGTATTTCATTTTCTCACTTCCCAAGATAATCAGTGCCGAATCTGCCCGAGAGCATATCGCAAAGCACAAGAGCCGTAACAGAGTCCACGACAACTCTCGCTCTGTGAATAATTGCAGGGTCGTGTCTGCCTTTTATGTTGAGAACGGCATCCTGCATTTTTTCCATGTCGACGGTAGACTGACTTTTATAAATTGAGGGGGTAGGCTTCACCGCCAAATTAAAGGTAATCGGCATACCGTTGGTGATGCCGCCGTTAATGCCGCCGTTATTGTTTGTTGCAGTGACAACCTTTCCGTTTTCCATTTTAAATGAGTCATTTGCTTCACTGCCGAGCATTTTTGTCATTTCAAAGCCCTTGCCGAATTCAATGCCCTTAACTGCAGGGATCGAAAACAGAGCATGTGAAAGCATACCTTCAACAGTGTCAAACCAGGGCTCTCCGACTCCCTCGGGCACTCCGACAACTGCGGTGGAAAGCACTCCGCCCACACTGTCACCCTCTGCTGCGGCTTTTTCTATGTGTTTCAGCATTCCATTGCGCTTTTCTTCTGAAAGAACAGGCATTTCAAGAGTGTCAAGAAGGACTATATCTTCTTTTATGTCTGCAAAATCTCTGTCTCTGATTTCACCGCAGGACAAAATGTGAGTGCCTATATAAATACCCTTTTTCTTAAGAGCACTGATAGCAATTGCACCTGCTGCAACCAGAGGGGCTGTGATTCTGCCCGAAAAATGTCCGCCGCCTCTGAAGTCCTGAAAGCCGCCGTATTTACATTCGGCTGTATAATCGGCATGACCGGGTCTTGCAAGATATCTTGTTTTGCTGTAATCCTTACTTTTTGTGTCGCCGTTTTCAATCATAAGGCAGATGGGTGTGCCTGTTGTTCTGCCCTCAAAAACGCCGCTTAAAATCTTCACCTCATCCTTTTCACGCCTGGGAGTTGAAATGGCATTTATACCCTTTCTTTTTTCCATCTGTGAGCAGATGAATTCTTCGTCAACCTCAATGCCCGGAGCAAAGCCGTCAACAACTGCTCCGATTGCTTTTCCGTGGCTTTCACCGAAAAGAGTGACACTAATATTATTACCGATGGTGTTTTTCATGTTATCACACCTTTTATATAAGATTCATAATTTCATCAACTGTCAGCTCTTCAAAATAAAATGAGCCGATTTCATCGCATCTGACAACGGAGATTTTGTCTCCGCCTGATTTTTTGTCATGAGAGATAACCTCTCTGACCTTTTCTCTGTCAAATTCATATTCCGTGGGAAGTCCGATATTTCTGATTACCGACACAACCTCGTCTTTTATCTTTTCGCCGCACATAGGAGGAATGCCGAGAGCCACACATTCACCGTGATAAAGCTCCTCAAGATTTGATGCGCCCTCAATGCCGTGACCGATTGTGTGACCGAAGTTAAGGCTCTTGCGAAGACCTGCTTCCTTTTCGTCCTCTTCCACAACGTGCTTCTTGATTTTTAATGAAAGCTCAATGATTTTTTCAATATGATTCATATAGTCATCTTTTCTGAAAATATCAAAAAGCTCTTTGTTGAAGTTCATACCCATTTTAAGGCTTTCGGCAAGTCCGTTTTTAATAAGACGGTCTGAAAGAGTTGACAGCACATCCGGGTCAATAACAACCATCTTCGGCTGATAGAAGGCTCCGATGATATTTTTAACACCGTTAAGGTCAATGGCAGTCTTTCCTCCGATTGATGAGTCAACCTGTGAAAGCACTGTTGTGGGGATGTTGTAAAAATCAATGCCTCTCATATATGTCGCTGCCGCAAAGCCTGACATATCGCCTGTCACTCCGCCGCCCACCGCGATAACTGCATCCTTTCTTGTGAAGGAATATTCAAGGAGCTTTTCGCAGATAGCTTTGTAGGTGTCAAAATTTTTGCTCTGCTCACCCTGGAGAAAGGTATAGATATAGCTCTCTTTAAACTGTGAAGCTACTGTTTCGGCATACTCCTTCGGCACACCGGAATCGGTGACGACAAGCACCTTGCCTTTCACCTTGAAAAGCTCACCGACCTTTTTCAGAGCGCCTCTTTCAAGAACGATATCATAGCTGTCAGCGCCTAAGTTAATGGGAATTATCATTCATAACACCTCAGATTTTACAATTATCCTTGAATGTGCCGATCATTTTAAGATTATCACAGCATTCGGAAAGCTCGTCAAGCATATACATGCCTCTTTTGCTCTGAAGGTCGCCCGTCAGCTCAACATAGAAATAATATGTCCACATAAGATCCTTCATGGCACGGCTTTTGATGCTTCTCATTGAATATCCGTGGTGACCGATAACATTGATTGCATGGGCAAGAGCACCTGCCTTATCGGGTACGGTGAAAACAATGATTGAGTGATCTCTCTTTTCCTTGCAGAGAGTGCGTGACACAACAACAAAACGAGTTGTGTTGTTGCTTGCTTCGTTTATATTCTCTCTGATCACCGAAAGACCGTAAAGCTCTGCAGTTTCACGGCTGGCAATGGCTGCAAGTGTGGGATCACATGCATCGGCAACATATTTTGCTGCCCTTGCCGTGTTTTCGCAGGCCTGACTTTTATAGCCCTGATTTCTGATATAGTGTGCGCACTGATCAAGTGCCTGCTGATGTGAAATAACCGCTTTTATGTCATTTTCCTTTGTGCCGGGAAGACCGATAAGATTATGTCTTACATCAAGGGAATAGACGCCGTTGACATAAAGTGAGCCTGAGAAAAGAAGGTCAATTGTCTGTCCGACCTCACCTGCTTTGCTGTTTTCAATGGGAATAACAGCGCAGTCACATTCACCCTTTTCAACTGCCTCATAGGCTGCTTTGAAGTCGGGATAAGAGATTCTGTTACCGTCGGGAAAGATACGTCCTGCAGCAATGTGAGCAAAAGCACCTTCAACTCCGCTATAGGCAACATTGAGCCCCTCCAATATACGGTGCTGAAAACGTTTGGAAATATCCATTGTGCTTCTGATGAAGGGAACATAAAACTCCTTGATTTCTTCATCTTCAATATTATCAAGGTTGTTTCTGACAACCGTGTCCTCTCTTGAAGCGTCAAAAACAGGAAGACCTCTTTCCTTTTTATACTCGGCAACCATTTTCACCGCTTCCATTCTTTTTTCAAAAAGAGCAGCGATTTGCTTGTCTGTTTCATTTATTATTTCTCTTGCTTTTAAAAGCTTATCCATAATTTTTTCACCTCAGATCAGGCCGTATTCTTCAGCCAGCGCCTTGAATGAAGGCAGGCTTTTTTCAATCATGGCTGTTGACACACAGTAGGAAAGTCTGACATAGCCCGGAAAGCCGAAGGAGTCGCTCGGCACTAAAAGGAGCTCATACTTCTTTGCCTTTTCACAGAAGGCTGCTGCATCCTCTTCAGGGCTTTTCATAAACAGATAGAAGGCTCCGTCAGGCTTTGCAACCTTAAAGCCGTATTCGTTGAAGGCATTGACAAGAAGATCTCTGTTATGCTTATAAACAGAAATGTCACCTGTCTGTCCGACACATTTTCTTATCACAAACTGCATCATTGAGGGTGCGCAGACATAGCCGAGAGAACGGCCTGCACCACATACGGATTTATAAATTAGCTCAAAGTCTGCAACCTCGTCGGGAACAAGAATATAACCGATTCTGTCACCGGGAAGTGAGAGTGATTTGCTGTAGGAATAGCAGACAATTGTGTTTTCATAATATTTTGTCAGGAACGGAACGGTAACTCCGTCATAAACAAGCTCACGGTAGGGCTCATCGGAAATGAGGAAAATAGGCTTGCCGTATTCCTCCTGCTTTCTTTTGAGAATTTCGCACATACCCTTGACGGTTTCTTCTGATATGACAACACCTGAGGGATTGTTGGGAGAATTGACAACAACTGCCTTTGTGTTTTTTGTGATTGCCTTTTCGAAAGACTCAAGATCAATCTGCAAGGTGTCTGCATCACATTTCACTTCAACGGAAGTTGCACCCTGTGAAGAAATGAAGACCTTATATTCAGGGAAATAGGGAGCAAAGATGATGATTTCATCGTCCTTTTCGCTGAGTGCTCTGAAGGTGATGCAAAGAGATGCAGCAGCGCCGCAGGTCATGTAAAAGTTGTGCATTCCGAAAGACGTGCCAAAGCGTTTGTTGAGGTCATCGGCAATTGCCTGCCTCGTTTCATTGTCACCCACTGCAGAGGTGTAGCCGTGAAGAGCGCAGGAATCCATATTCAGTGTCAGCTCACGGATTGCCTCGTTTACGGTTTCGGGTGCCGGCACACTGGGGTTGCCGAGAGAATAATCGAAAACATTTTCAGCACCGATTTCGGCCTTTCTCTTTTTGCCGTATTCAAATATTTCTCTGATAACGGAGCTTTTTGCTCCAAGCTCATACATTTTTTCTGATATCATGATTTTCACCTACTTAAAATTCACTACATAAAAAGCAGCATAATAGAATAATTATACACCCTTATAAATTATCGGTCAATGAATTTATGGGATTTTTTTGTATAATCAATGAATAATCGCCATAAAAAGGTATTGTTTTTTCCTGTTCGGAACTTTTTCCTTTGCTTTAACAGTTTAAAACTTTAAACCCTTGAATTTAGAGGATTATATCACACCTAATGCTGTATGTCAAGAAAAATTTGATTTTCGTTTACATTTTTATTTAATTGTGGTATAATGCGAAAAACGGATAAAATAAGGAGAAAAACTATGTATAATGTTTTTTTAGATCAGTTAGAAAGAGTTGAAGCTATTACCTCTGGCCCATTGTCACTCTTATCTAATCTTATGAGTATGGCCGCAATCGTTCTGCTTCTTGTTTTCATGCACTATTCTGCAAAAAACAGAAATCACAAGCTTTCTGCCGGATGGTATATCTGTGGCTTTTTGTTCCCGCTGTTCACTGCTATTGCATTTTATAAAAAGCGCAACAGCTTTGGCCGTGAAAACATGAGAGTCTGCCGCAACTGTGAAAATGAGTATCCGGTTGACCTTGATGCCTGTCCCGAATGCGAAGAGCCGTTGCCTGAAATCATTGCTGACGAAATACAGCAAAATCAGAAAATCGAAAAACACGCAGGCCGTGCCTTCTGGGCTGTATATCTTACCTGCCTGACCGCTTCTGTTATCACGCTTGCCGTAACACTCATACCTCTGTTCCAGCTGTATGGTCAGCTTACTGAGGAAATCGACACAATAGACGAGAGAATTTCTTTAACAGACGAAGGCGGAAACAAAGTATTTTATGACAGTAAGGGAAATGCTTACTTAGGCTCTGATTCTGTCGCAATTTATGACAAAAAGGGCAACCGCTACACATATTCGGATGAGTATATTGTCGAGCATGACGATTCATTTGAAGATGTAGGTCCCTGCTATGTAAGTGAAGACGGTGAAAGCTTCGACTATGATCTGGTCTATGTTGACGAAAACGGCTGGTTTGTTTATGATGAAAAAAATGAATTCAGACGTTCAGATGAATTCAATAAAATGTTGATGGGCGACGACTTCTATTATGATGAAGCTTCAGATCAATTCTTTTATCATGACGGCGGCATCGTAAGTGAAGAAGATATCACTGCTCACATGTATAATGTATTTTTAAATTACAGATACTACGAAATGCCCTATTATGACGAAGACGGTGCTGCTTATTACCACGCATCAGAAGCCAGCTGGAATGAAAAGGGCGAGCTTATAACTGCAGAAAATGATCCGACGGTTGAGTAATTTATTAAAATCACATGAAGATTTAAGAGGCTATAAAAAAAGGCTCTTAAAATAAGTAAATTAACACAACAAAAACCATTGTGTCAGCTGATACAATGGTTTTTCGTTTTTTGCAGTTGTATTTTTCTGAAACATAAATACGCTGCGGAGTCTGCAGTTGTAGGCGGGTAGTAACTTTCGGAAAAGTGTAAGCTGACCTCCACAAAAAAAGAGCACTTTGCTTCCTTTGTCGCTCCGGACAAATGAAGTGCCCTGCGGCATGAGCGTAGGAAACTACCTTTAACAGCTGAGTAAAAAATTAAGAGGCTGTCTTTACAGCCCCTTTGTTTTATTTAGTCTTTAGAACAGATCCTTTAAGAATTCATCCATTCTGCTTTCGTATGTATCGCCACCCACCATAAAGGACTGGGCATGGTCTGCGCCCTCAACGATATATATTTCTTTCTTTTCACTGCCGCAGCTTTCATATAGCTCCGTCGCCATATAGCAAGGCACAAGAGCGTCCTTGTCGCCGTGAATGAACATCATGGGAAGTTTTGAATTTCTCACGCTGTCAACGGGATTAAGCCTGTTGAAATCAAAGCCGAGCCTTCTTTTGTTGGCATAATTTACCACTTTTATCATATTCTTCGGCGGTATGCCCATGCTTTTAAGCTTGAATGAGAAGAAATCCGTTGCCGAAGAAAAGCCGCAATCAGCAATAACGGCCTTCACGTTTTCGGGCAGCTCTTTTCTTTCGCTCATCATCATAACAGTTGCTGCCCCCATTGAAACACCGTGAAGAAGAATTTTTATATCTTTGCCGAAATTGTCAATCAGATATGAAAGCCACTTGATTGAATCCTCTGTTTCACAATGGCCGAAGGTGCAGTGGGTGCCCTCACTTTCGCCTGATGCCACATGATCGGGGAAGAACACATTATATCCCTTTTTAAGATAATACTGAGCAACACCGCAGAATTCCTTTTTGCCGTAGCTTCTGTAGCCGTGAGCGCAAAAGACAAA
Organism: Acutalibacteraceae bacterium; assembly: GCA_045533205.1. Taxonomy (GTDB): domain Bacteria; phylum Bacillota; class Clostridia; order Oscillospirales; family Acutalibacteraceae; genus UBA6857. The sequence continues at coordinate 17,787 of JAZSHL010000074.1, forward strand.
AATGTCACTGTCCTTTTCTGTCTTCATCAGGTAGCCCGTAAGCTTCTGACCTCTGTCGGAAACGATATAATGCTTTTCGTAGCCGTAATCCTCAACCCACTGAAGATTTTTCTGAAGAAAATCTCCGAGGTGGCTGTTGTCACAGCCTGAAATTTTTTGTGTAAGCTGCGGCGGAGTCACCATTTTACGGTTAAACAGCAGCTCATCAATAAAACAGCCTGCGCCGTAAACGGCAAGAGCAGAAGAGGCTGCTGCAGCCGTTGCAATAACAATTTTTTTGCTTGTCTTCATTTTTTCACTTCCGTATGTTATAATGCTTTATATTTTCTTATCCATTTGTCAACCTTGTCATCATCAAAGGTTTTCGGCATCTGCTTTGCAACAGTTTCAATGAAGGGCATGAACTTGAGAGTTTTAACAATTGACGGCACAAGCCCCACCATGGGCAGCATTGCAGATATAAAGCGTCGGATATATTCAGGATCTATTTCTAATCCCTCACTGCTGTTGAAGTCAAGCTCTTTAGCGGTGAGAATTTCCTTTTCAAGAAAATAGTCCACCTGCTCACCTGTGATGCAGGTGAAGAAATTTTTGAGAATATCAATCATGACAAGGTCCTTGCCGTACTTCTGAAAATATTCGTATTCATACTGCCATAAGATAGCCTTACACAGCTTTTTATCACCTGCCGCAATTACAGTGTCGGCAAGAATTTTGCCTGCGCACATACTCAGAACAATGCCGCAGCCGTTCAGAGGCACTGTCATGCCTGCACTGTCACCGACAAGAGCATAGCCGTCACACACAAGCATGGGGAGCATTCTCGTCAGAGGAATTTCCTTGGTCTGCCCGCCTCTTAAAATCTTATCACCGATGAAAGAATACTGCTTTTTGAAGGCAGTTACAGCTTCGTCAATTTCTGTCTGTGTCAGCTTGCCGCTCATGCCGAATTTGCCCACAAGAATATCAACAAAGCCTTCTTCGGTAAGCACCCAGTCAAGGCCCGGCTTGTTCATATGGAAAAGGTTGACTCTGTAAGGAGGATCGAGCTTTTCTCCGGTTGTGTTTTCGAAGTATACTCTGTGAACATGAAATACTCCACGGTTTTCAATTTCTTTTTGTATTTTGCATGAAGCAGGCAGACTTTTTCTCACGGGAGAGTGTATACCTGCCGCATCAATCAGAAGCTCGCACAGAGCAATTATGTCCTTACCGTCCTTACAATATCTGACACCGACAACTCTTTCGCCCTCAGTTATTGCAGCTCTGACCTCAGCTTCAAAAATGAATTTTACGCCTTTTTCCTCGGCAAGTGAAAGAAGATAATTTATAAGAACCTTTCTGTCCATATAAATCCCCCTGCCCTGTTCATAGGGTATATCAAGTCTTACCGTCTGGGAGGGGTTTGTGAAGGCTGTGGGAATATTAAATGTATACATATCCTCTGAAGGTCTTGGAATTCCTGCATCATCAAAAGCAGAAAAATCAAGAGAGTCATGCCAGTCGTGGCCCATTTTTTCTCTTTCGCCTGCTTCAATAACGGTCACATCATAGCCCTTTGAGGCAAGATGAATTGATGCTGTGAGTCCACCGTGACCTGCGCCTGCAACAATTATTTTCTTCATACTGCTCTCCCCTTTGCTTTATTCGTTATTATGTCTCCTTTTTTGCATATTTATCCAATTCAACTATAGCATAAATTTTATTTCTGTGTCAAGAAAAAATGAACTCATAGAAGGCAAATGTGCCTTTATGAGTCCATTTTTTTACTTTTACTGTCCGGCGGCAAGAATTTTGCCGACCATCCACTTTGTATATTTATCGATAAGCTGCTGAGAGGGATTGTTTTTCATCTTTTCAATTCTTGCTGCAATTGTTTCAGCATCACTTCCCTCACACTTATCATAAAGATAATAGAAGGCATCGGTATAAAGTCCCATCTGGGTTGCTCTGTTTTTCTTGCCCCAGATCATGCTTCCGTCTGCGGCTGTTCCGTAGAAGAAAACACTTCCCTGTTCAAGCTCCCAATCCCACATGGAGCTGACATATACTTTATATTCAACACCGTCAACTGTGAGGGTGTAGCCCTTTCCGCTCTTTGCAAAGGAGCAGCCGGTGTTGATATCATTCTTCTTTGAAATATCATTTTGTGAAATCACGGCATCTGAAAGAATTGTCACCATCTGTGATGCGTTTCTCTCAACTGCCTTGTAGTCCTTGCTGTTACCCTCTTTGCTGAAGGTTATGACATCCCAGTTGCCGTAAAGGTCCTTAAGGCTTATACCGCTCTTGGCTTTTTCACCTGCGTAAACCTCAGGCATTGCCATGGGCCAGCCTTCGTCGTTCCATGAGATTTCTCTGATTTCAAGGCAGGGAGCTGAATTTACCTTGATTCCCTTTTCATTTGCGAGAGCACTGCCGGTTGTTATGACTGAATCAACCTTATAGTAAATCTGTGACTGAGAAGACATGTACCATGAGCCGTCAGCTGCTTTAATAAGCTTCGGTGAGCCGATTGCGCCTCTGCCGACATCCGTGTAGGAAACTCTGCCCTCTGAGCTGTTTGAGAAGTTGTAGCCTGCAAGAAGCATTGTGCCTGTGTTATACATATCCTTTGAGAAGTCAGCAACGGAATTGCCCATGCTGTCCTTATAAGGGCCTTCAACCTCTGATGAACGTGCAACACGGACACCATAGTTTGTGCCTTCACAGCCGTAGGTCATGAAAAGATAATAGTAGCCTGTTTTCTGATTGTAAACAAGGTCTGCGGCACCGATAAGGCTGCCGTCGTTTTTCGAAAGGCCGGGAACAGCACCGGGATCTGCAATAAGCACACCTGAGGTGAAGCTGCTATCACCGTGAGCAGAAGATATTTTTTTGCCTGATGAAGTCAGACTGCTTGCCGTTTTAAGAAGTCCGTTTTTCGGGCTCAGCTCAACAAGGTTTATCTCACCGCCTACAGAGTCATCGCCGTAGTAGCCGCCGTATGCCATATAAAGGTTCTTGCCTGTATAAAGCACGGAAGGATGAACTGCGTTTGCAGCATCAGGCTTCTGCCCATCTGCACATGTGCTGATAACAAGGCCGGCATCATCCCATGTTTTTGTTGAAACAGCTTCTGCAAGGTCATTTGTCTTCACGCAGAAAATTGCAGATTCTGTTGAGCCATTCACCTTGGAAAGTGCAAAGTAAAGATAATATGTGTCACCGATTTTCACAACATCAGGAGCAAGTGGTGTTCTGTCGTTGTTTTTATCGGACACTGCCTCGTCGCTGTCATAGCCGTGCTGCTTTGCCCATTCAGAAACACTTCTGAAGCTGCTGAAGGACATAACTGCATTGCTTTCTGCGTTTTCAGGATGCTCAAAGTAGGTTGTTCTTCCTGACCAGCTGACAAGGTCCTTTGACTTGATAACCACATTATCTGAGCCGAAGCAGTAATAGGTTTCACTTACGTCATCATAAATCACACAGGGATCCTTGATATTATATGCACCGTATGAGCCGATATAAGGATTTTCGGCAGCTGTTTCGATAACGGGAGCAGCCGCATCAACCGACTGAAGCTTTTCGCCGGTGTCCTCAGGCATCTTGCCCTTTTTGAAGGTTGCAACAACAGACATTTTGCTTTCAACTGTTGTTCTGTATTGAAGCATACTGACCTGATCGGTAACATTTTCGCCGTTGACCTCAAGTCTGTCAAGAACATAATAGGTCTTGTCAGTTCTCTCGGGATTGATGTTGATTGTTATATTTCCGCCTTTTTTAACTGTGACACGGAACTTGTTGTCACTGCCCGTTGCATCATCACTGTCAACGCTTAATGAACCGTGATCATAGCTTTCGATGAACACTCCGTATTCACCTACACGGATATATTTCCAATACATCCCGAAAACAATTGCGAGGAGTATCAGGGTTATTGTGAAAAAAATCCAGAATTTTCTTTTCATTCTCTCTTTCCTCTCTTTCTTATTCGACCGTCAGGGACGAGATAACGTCGGAATATATACCCACGGCATTGTTAAAGAAGTTTCTTTTGACAATTTCTATCTGACTCTCATCAGACACATAAATCGTGATTTTCAAAAGCTGTGTATCCATATCGGTAACCGAAAATGAAACATGATATCCGTGCTCCAGATTTTCTATCTCAACCTTGCATTCCTTTTCAATGCGTTCTCTTTCAAGAATCTTTATAGCACTGTTGACAGCCTTTTCTCTGACCGTTTTCGGAAGGTCCTTTTCTATGAATCTGATATATTGCTCTGTCTTTCCTGTCAGAGTCAGCTCCTCGTCACCGTCAACCAGCCTTGAGAGCACCTGTCCGCCCGAAATAAGCTCGCTGACAGCAGAGTTGATTTCAAAATAATTTGCGATGTTGTAATCCTGCAGAATCTCATTGATCTGTGTTCTGGACAGAGAGCGACCTAAGTTCTGAAGCAGATAGCATATAAGAAGCTTGATGTCAGACTTGCTGCGAAGTCCGCCGGGAGCTACTCCCTCACTGAATCCGTAATTTTCCATAACCAGTGTCGGGTGAAAAACACCCTTTTCCTTTCTGTGCCTCACCGTGATATCATCGGAGCATTTAAGCTCAATCACTAAATCTCAGCACATAACTATACATTTTATATTTTATCACAAGAGCAGAAAAAGTAAAGAGAAAAACCAAAAAAATAACAAATTATTATATTTAAAAATTGACAGAGATGTCGAAAAAAAGTAGAATATGTATAACAAGCAAAAGAAAGGAATAAGCAATATGGAAAGAAGATACTCAACATTGCTGTTTGATGCAGATAATACTCTTCTTGACTTTGACAAGGACGAGCGACAGGCTCTTGTGAAAGTTCTGACCGAATACTCGGTTCCTGTAAACGAAGAAAACATAAAAATCTATACAGAAATAAACAAGGGACTGTGGAAGCAGTTTGAAAAGGGCGAAATCACAAAGCCTGAGCTTAAGCGCATAAGGTTCAGACTCTTCTTTGAAAGAATCGGCTTCGAAACAGAGGCTGACTCCCTTGAGGTTAACGAGAGGTATCTTCATCTGTTGGGCGACGGTGGGAACCTTCTTGAGGGTGCAACAGATATTCTTAAAAAGCTGAAGGATGAAGGATATGCAATTTATATCGTCACCAACGGTGTTGCTCTGACTCAGGCAAGAAGACTGAAAAAAAGCGGTATTCTCCCCTTTGTCAGCGAGGTATTTGTGTCTGAAACAATCGGCTATCAGAAGCCCCGCAAAGAGTTCTTTGACTGTGTGTTTGAAAGAATTGAAGAAAAGGACAAAGAAAAAATTCTGCTTATCGGTGACTCTCTGACATCTGACATCAAGGGTGCAATGAATGCAGGAATAGATTCAGTCTGGCTGAACCTTTTTTCAGACACAATAGCCGATGAATATCAGCCGAATTATATAATCAAAGACCTGAAAGATATTCAAGCAATTCTTTTGTAGTCTGATTTTGTCAAACTACTTGACATTTTGTCGAAAAAGTGAGTATAATGATATAAATTTTTTGTGATTGGAGAGAATAATCATGACTTGTAAACATTGCGGTTATGTCAATAATGACAACGATGTCTATTGCGCTTTATGTGCAGCAAAGCTTGAAAAGGACACAGTTGAAGCTGCCGCATATGCTCAGCCGGTTCAGAACGACCAGCAGGCATATCAGCCCCAGTATCAGCAGCCTCAGCCTCAGTACCAGCAGCCTCAGCAGCCTCAGCAGCAGTACCAGCAGCCTCAGCCCCAGTACCAGCAGCCTCAGCAGCAGTACCAGCAACAATATCAGCAGCCCTATGTTCAGCCGGTTGCTCCTCAGAATCCCGGCAGCGGTTTAGGCACTGCCTCCCTTGTTCTCGGTATTATTTCAATGCTTCTTTGTAACCCTATGTTTATTTGCAGCTTTATTGCCATCATCTGCGGTGGAGTCGGCAAAAAGAAATCAAAGGAAGCAGGAATGAAAAACGGCACTGCAACAGCAGGTATTACTCTCGGTATGATTCCCATTATTATTTCCACCCTCGCTGTTATTGCATACGTTGTTATTGCAATTTTCATGATTGCAACAATGGGCTTTGACGAATTCATGTGGACCATGGAAGAAATTTTCGAAGAGTTCTTTTACATAATTGAAGACGTTCTTTATGAAATGGGCATTTATTAATGCTTTCCTGCAATGAAGTTAAATAAAAAAAATAAAAGAATTATTATTCTTTCGACGGATTTTGTTCTTCTTGTCGGAACAATTGTGGTGATGCAGATTATTCCGAAGCTTGTCGGAGGCCCCGTAACCTGCATTTCGGCAAGGCTGAATCTTCCCTGCCCCGGCTGCGGCGGCACGAGATGTCTGTATAATTTTTTAACAGGTAATTTTATCGAGAGCTTCAAATTCAATCCGTTTATCTTTTCATGTATCGTATCAGCTATTGTTATCGTAGCTCTTTTTAACCTTTCCTGGCTTTTCAATCTGAAGTTTGCAGACAAAGCACTCAAAAATGCGTCAAAGCCTGTTTTTGCTTATGGCTTTCTGATTGCGTTCATTCTGTTCATTGCTTTGCGTGCTTTTCATGTTCTGCCGATGCCATAAATCAAAAATAAGCGGAGATGATGTTTTGTCTTCTCCGTTTTTGTCATATTATAAAAGATTTTTCAGAATATTTTCAAAATTACTTGACATATTGCAAAATTAAGTAATATAATTAGACATCATATTTTTTTGATAGGAGAATGATTATGATTTGTAAAAATTGCGGTAATTTCAACGAAGACAACAGCACATACTGCATAGTTTGCGGTGCTGAGCTCACAGCAGAAGCAGCTCCCGCTGCAGAAGCATATGCAGCAGATCCGGCATATGCAGCAGACCCGGCATATGCACAGCCTGCACAGGTTGCTGAAGATCCCGGCAAGACACTTGGCCTTGTAAGTTTGATCGCAGGTATTCTTGGTGTTACAATTTGTAGTGGTACTTTAATTCCCAGTGTCGTAGCTATTATATGTGGTTTTTTGGGAATGAAAAACTCAAAAAATGCAGGCTTTAAAAATACATTGGGACTCGTCGGTATCATTCTCGGTGCTCTCGGCATTGTTTTGCTGATTGTTTCTGTTGTTATTGGCTTAGTGTTCGGTGTCTTCGCAGGATTAAGCGGAGGATTTTAAGTTTTAGATCAATTCAGGTCTACAGACAGCTCAGAAGCAGACAGTCATTGATTGTCTGCTTTTTTCTTTCTCTATTGACATTGATTGACAAATATATTACAATTATGACAAATATATTTGTATAGGAGAGATTTTATCATGAACTGCAATAATTGCGGCTATTTTAACAACGACGCCAACACCAATTGCGAAATGTGCGGCGAAGCTCTCCTGCAGCCCGTTTCCAACGAAGCTGAGGCTTCAGGCTTCAACGAACAGTATTATGGAGAATATCCTCAGCAGAATTATCAGCAGGAATACGTTCAGCCTGCTCAGTCATTTGCAGCTGAGCCTGTCGCTGCTACAGCTTCAGCCGACAAGGATCCCGGTCAGGTTCTTGGCATCGTAGCCTTAGTTGCCGGTGTTGTTTCCATTCTGGCAATATGCTGCACTTCTATATTAATGCCCGTGCTTTCATTGGTAGCTTTACCCTTCTCAATTGCAGCAATTGTCTGCGGTGCCCTCGGCATGAAAAAATCCAAGGAAGCCGGCAAAACTAATGTTATGGCAATTATCGGCCTTGTCATAGGTGTTTTGAGCATTTTGGCTGTTGTGGCTTCAATTGTGTTATTCGTATTCGGCATAGGTGCCGCTATAATGCTTGAAGGTTTCTAATAATTCAGATAACCTGATAAAAGTTATCATCACAGTGTCTGTATAACAAAACCCTTGTTCGTAATGCCAATGCGTGATAAGGAAGTAATTTGAAAACACTTGTTTGGCACGGATAAGACAAAAATTGAGAGAAGCTTGATTGATTTCAGGCTTCTCTTTTTTCTTCTTATTAAAATCCACACATTCGACTAACCTCCTGATATAAGGTATAATGAAGCTACCAAATAACAGGAGGTAATTTTTTATGAGCCGAAAAACAAAAATCAAGTTTACGGATTTCGAATGCGATTTACTTATTAATGGTGTGAACGAGTTGCGTAATATGCTTCTCTCGGACGGTATCCCCACAGAAGATGTTGACAAACTGCTCCTGAAAATCATCAACCAATCTGAACGGTAGGGGGTGATACTATGTCAGACTTTATCGAAGAATTTTACTGCGGAAACATTGAGCCGCAGGAGTGTACTACCAACCTGACATCAAAGGTTAAAAAGACTCTCAGCGAGCTTGCCGGCAAAGAGGAACAGCTGACATCACTCCTTACGGACAAGGACAGAGAGCTTTTCACTGACTATGTTGCAACCTACATCAAATTTTCAAGCCTCTGTAACGCAGACAGCTTCACTGTCGGTTTCAGACTCGGAGCACGCTTCACATACGACACTTTTATCAATAACAAGAAAGGATGAACATTATGGCAAACATTACATACAGACAAGTCAATGATTATATGATACCCAACCTCACACTCCCGCCCAAAGAATCAGCAATCCGCCTCGGCAAATGGGGTATGTTGCATAAAGACTACCTACAAAAACACAACCCCGTCCTCTTCGCAACGCTCCTGACCCAAGGTGCCCTCTACCAACACTGCGCCCAAATCGACACCCAAGCTCAGCAGATGTTCACAACCCTCATTGAGCAAATGAAAAAATCTGAAAATATCACCGAACAACTCAAAAAGCAAAACCAACTTGAATGGGTACAACGGATGAACAACATTACAGCGAGAGCAAGAGAAACTGTATTAAACAATTTAATATATAGTTAAACACAATCAGCATGACCTATCTTATTGTAGGTTATGCTGATTTTTATAAATAACAACAAAACAGAAAAGCCACCCGAAGGTGGCATAGATTATGGTTAAACATCAACCTTTGTTAAATTAACTTTTCTCTGTCCTTCATAATACTTTTGAAGTGTTCTTTTAAAAAGCAAAGGTGTTACAAAAGGATAAGTCAGATTATCCGGAAGCAAATCAAACAAGCCGACTTCTGCCATTTCACTTTCGGGTAGTTCTCCTAATTCGTTAACTACTGCAAGAAAAACTGCACCATTTGCGTGTCCTTTTGATGTGTAACCTAAGTAATCGCACAAATACAAAAGTTCAGCATCTGTTACTCCGCTTTCTTCATAAAGTTCTCGTTTAGCTGCTTGAAAAGATGTTTCTCCTTCTTCAATGTGACCACCCTGAGTTTCCCATGTATCTCGTTGCTTGTGCCTGCTCAACAATAGCTTATCCTCATACAAAGAACATACAACTACATACTTCAAATCATCAAGAGTGTTTTTATCATAAACCTTACATTTAAGTTCTTCACTCATAGGTAATCCTCATCCTTTCCAATCTGGAGATAAACTCATATTCGGTAAGAACTGTTTTTCTCACATCTGTTTTACCAATAGAATGTGTAAGAGTATATGACGAAGAATCCTTTAACGCCTTTTCAAAATCAGAATTTTGAGAAAGTGCTTCATAAGCTTTGTCAAGTAACTTTTGATATTCATCAGAAAAGCGATTTATTCTTTTTCCTTGCCAATACAGATTATGGGTTATTCTCCATCTTGTCTGAGCAAGACTGTGTCTTGCAGAATTCTTAGCTTCTTTTCCTGATAACAAGCGTACTTGCTTTTGCTTATTGATATTTTTGAATTTCAATGATTGCAGGAAACCTTCCATACTTGAACATTTTTCATTGTCAATATAAAACTCGTATACTGCAAAGTTTGATAAGGCGTAGGATGGGTATTCACCTTTACTGTGAATATCGATAATAGGACTCATTGAAAAATATCCTCCCAAGTTTCTATTACATCTTTGCAAATAGCATCTTCAGGAAGAAATTTTGCATATACATATGCTTTTCTAAAGCAATCTTCACTTTCAATCAAGGCACCTAAGCAACTAAGACAAGTAACAAGACCTGAAACATATTCATATTTGTCTTTTGCAATGCGATCTTCCATTATTTTTACTGCAAAACGATAATATGTTTCTGCTTTGCCTATGTTTTGATTTCCATCAAACATCAAAGCTAAATTTCCATAGGCATCTACTAAGCGTACCCAAATATCTTCATTTTTTTCATCACTTATTTGATGCTCATATATATTTATAGCTTTTAAAAAACAGCTCTCGCTTTACTATAAAACTTAAATTTACGATAAAGTAAAGCAGTATCAATGTACTCTTTTGCTGTAATTGGTTCTTTTAAATATTTCATTGAACACACTCTAATATATTAATAACTCATACAATTTTTATTGTTCTTCTTCCTCATCCCACACAATACCGTTATCTTCACCAACCCTTTTCAAGTAATCAATTGCTGCACTCATAGAGCCACTGCCTCGTACTATATCAGCAATATTTGAGCATTCTTTTTCTGAGAAGCCTTTCTCGCTCATTGCTTTTAAGAGTCCTTCAATTTCCATTTCAAGGTCTTCATCTATATCATCTACAAGAATCTCTTTAATCATAAAATCTAAGTTATTATTTATACAAGACATACAAATATTTCGAACCTCAGTAGCTTTTTCTTTTGTATCACAATTTAATTTTGCCATAAAATTAATAAAGAATGAGGCAAGCCCAAAGGCAAACTCCTGAATAGCTGATGATAAATCATTAGCTTCATTCTCTTCGATTTCTATATGAATTTTTTCACAGTTGTTCGTATCTAAACTAAATTTCATACTGAGCACTCCTTAAATTTTAAAAATTATATTTTTGTTAATCAACAAAGTTGAATTCGTCTTTGAATTTATCTTTGAAGATATTGAACACAGCCATAAGTGTATCGTCATCATCAACGCTTACATAGGATTCTTCATCGTAATTTTCAGTTTCTTCGAGTTTAAGAATCACAACTTCGCCAGCTTCATCGCTTTCTTCAATCGGAAGAAGGACTACATATTCTTCACCTTCATAAGCAATCAAATCGAGAAATTCGAATTGTGCTTCTTCTCCATTTTCATCGTTGAGAACAATAATATTATCTAAATCGTTAGTCATTTTACAAATCTCCTTATTTAGTTATTAATTGTTTTATAATTCAAACCATATTCAATACACATCTTTTCGGCATAGCTTCCTTTATCTACTAAAATTTGCATATCTTTAAAAGGATTGATGTTACCAGCTGTACCGCTATCCATTACAATATATTCAATCGATTTAGGCATATACAATTCTTTGATTGATGTGTACAAAAAGACATCCTTTTCTATAATTTTTACTTTTGAGGGAATATTGATTGATTCAATATGAGAACAAGCAAAAGCTCGACGACCAATTTCAAAAACATTTTTTCCAATCGTAAGATTTTTAAGTTTTTTGTTCTCATAGAAAGCATATGTATTAATTCTTATTATGTTATCAGGAACTATAAAAGACGTATCTTTCTTGCTTTTAGGATAATGTAAAAGAGTACCATCTCTAGAATAAAGCACACCATCTTCACTATAATAAAACTTGTTATCTTTTGATACAACAATTTCTTCCAAGGAATTACATTCATAAAAAACAAACTTTCCAATCTCTTCAACAGAAGAGGATATGTATATTTTCTTCAACTCTCTACAGTACTCAAATGTTTTATCACCTATTCTTTTTATATTTTCAGGAACAGAAAATTCAACAAATTTATTACCACTGAAGAACCCTAATCCTTCATCATATTCTGACATTTCATATTCACAAATATTTTCTGTTAACTCAATATCTTTAAAACTGCAACCACAAAACGCACCGGCTCCTATTTGCTTTACACTATTTGTCATTTTTATCGAATTTAGTGTTTCACAAGAAGAAAAAGCTTCCAACCCGATTTTTGTAATAGTATCAGGAATAACTACATTATCAATATTCTGAACATCAGCAAATGCATAATCTGCAATCTCTACAACACCATTAAGATATTTGTTGTCATATGTCATTGCACAAGGATATCTAACAAGAATGGTATACTCCTTATTGTACAATACACCATCTTTTGAAGAAAACCACTGATTATCTTCGTCAACAATAATTTTTTTAAGAGATATTAAATAACCCCACATCACAATTTCTTTAACAGTTTTAGGGATAAAGATTGATTTCGTTTCAGTATCTACAATTCCAAAGTACACCGTCTCTACAATCTTTCCGTCTATTGTTTCAGGTATTATAATGTTTTCACTCTCTTCAGAAAAACCACACACACCAACTCCATTTTCCGTTATTACATAACTCCAAACGCCACTTTGTAAAATATCCATAAAACACAATCCCTCTTATTTTAAATCCTTATAATAAAACTCTTTCATATCATCAAGCCTTAGCAAGCAAGGCTCCTGACCAATGCCTACGCCGACATCAACGTTAATAAAGAAATTTGTTTTAACAATTTTCCCAAGATATTCATTACCGTAACACACAGTAGGTGTGTGACCCAACACAACTTTGACATCATCAAAATATTGTGTATTTAGGCTCGGTCTAGTCCAAAGCAAATCAGTAGGAGAATACTCTGATAATTTTTTTCCTTTCCTGAAACCACCCAATCCGCTGTGGACAAGCACAAAATCCCTGTTGTTAACAGTCAAAGTTTCATACAATGGTCTTTCTCGCAAATACTCAAGAATATACTGAATTTCTTTGTTCCTTACTCCCGAAAGAGCGTCAAGCGTAACTTGTCCACTATTAGAAACCCATGTCCTATATGTATTCAGTTTTGTACCTGTCAACTTTGAAATTGAATCTTCCGTAATCTCATCAAATAGGAAATCACAGGCAAGCAGCATTGCCTCGTGATTACCAAGAAGCAGTTCAACATTAGGCTGAAGCATAAGCCATTTTAAAATTTTAACTCCATCTGGACCGCGATCAATAACATCTCCGAGAATATACAAAAAGTCTTCACCACAAAAGCCTACTTTATCAAGAAAATCTTTAAACTTATCTAATGAGTAACCATGAAGGTCCGATGTAACGAAAATAGCCATACCTTAAAAACCTCTTTTCTACATAATTTTACAACAAAAAGCCAAAATAATCAACTGACTAAAGCATCACATTGCGATTTATAATTTCTTTGATTTGTTTTGCACACTCTTGCAAATCATCATTTACAAGCACATAATCGTAATATTTTACTTCTTCCATCTCTTTGATAGCTCTTTCCATGCGTTCTTCTACTTCTTCTGCAGAATTTTCACCACGAATTTCTATTCTCTTTCTCAGCTCATCAGAAGATGGTGCTTGGATGAATATTGTTGTAGAAAGAGGAAAATGTCTCAACACGCTTCTGCGACCGGTTGTATCAATAACCAAGATAAGAGGTTTATCTTTCGGATATTTGTCAATTTCCGAGTAAAGAGTACCATAATGATTATGGTTATAAATGTTATGTTCAAGGAGTTTTCCGTCAAACTGATAATCATAGAATTCCTCTGTGGAAACAAAGTAATAATCCTTCCCGTCTGTTTCTTCACTTCGAGGTTTTCGTGTTGTTACTGAAATCGTCTTATTTAGCTTCGGGGGTTGCTTTAATATTTCTTCCACAACTGTATTTTTTCCTACACCCGACGGACCAGAAATAACAACAAGATTTTTTCGCATATCAACTTTAACTTCATCTATAGATTCATATACACAAGTTCTGTTATAAAGTTCTTCCTCTGTAAAGACTTTTTCAGGTTCTCCAAGACGGCAACCAATTGGTTTTACTGTTACGAATATATCATCTTCCGTTCTTTCTATTTTTGTTACCTCATAACGCATCCATGCACTTTCACGAAGGTCATAGCCTACCTCAAAGAAAAAGGCGTTTTCATCCTGATATAATTTTCTTCTAACACTTCTCAGATTATTTTCAATCTCACTATCAGATAAGAATCTGTATCCAAGCTCATTACATATTCCTTTTACCATAAACATAGGATTTATGCCAACATGATTGTCGTTAAATTTAGTTTGATAAAAACCGCTATACATAATAAGAAGAAGGTTTATTCTCACATCCTCTTTAATTTCTTCATCATTGAAAAAATCCGATATAAACAATATCTTTCCATTATCCCACTGAACAGGAAGTCTGTTGCTTTCACCAAATTTAATTACAGGATTAACCGACAGACCGAAATATTCATTAAGATATGTGTAGAATTCCTGTATCTTTTCAACTGACCATTTACTCATTTGAAAAATCTCCTTTTTGAATGCCGCAACATCCAGTAAAAATTGGATGCTACGGCATTATTATTTAAGACACAACTTTTTATATTCAGGCAACGCAGCGAATATATTTAAGTGCAATATAAGCAGTTCTGCCGTTATACTTAATCATTGCCCAATCCCCGGTCATACCAATGACATTAATCTTTGTGTTATACTTCAATGCACCAAGTTTCTTTGCACCAGCGGAAGCGGATGCACGAACATTTAAACCTGCAGTTGCTTCTACTCGATATGCACCAAGTGTATTCCATTCTGTAAGATACTTCTTAGACACCCAGCCTTTATAACAATCGCCTTTAGGATAAGCTGTCACATAACACCAACTACCCGATGTTTTCTGCACATATACAGGAAGTCCTTTAGGAAGAACAACCTTTACCTTAGATGACATTGATGCAGAAGAACGTAGATTAAGATTTGCAGTTGTATATCGTCTTGTGGAGCTTTCATCATTCAATACCACAACGATAGTGTCTGAAGATGCCGCTGATGCACTCATACAAAGAGCACCTGTTGAAAAAATTGTTGTTAATACAAGAACAACTGAAAGAATTTTTGTTACTACTGATTTTTTCATAAATTATTTACTCCTTTATATCTTGTATTTTAATTAGACGAATACGCCTATTTGATTCTACTTTGAGAATTCGCCAAAACTCATTGGTTAGGTAAAGTGAAATTGGAACTTTCAAGTATTCATAACCACTTATTAGTTGATTAAGCAAAAGATCCTTTTCTTCAATTAAAACTTTTATCCCTCCTATTATGCATCTGCTTTCATCGAAATCAGAGCTATTTTTCAATTTCTTGATTGCTTTATTTCGCAAACGCATATATTCTTCCGTTGACATTAAAGTTATTTCTTCGTTTTCTAAATATCTCAATTCCTTCTCCTCCTATTTTTTATATACCAAGTAAAAGGCCGATCACGAGAATATATCATAAGACATCAATACCTTTCTTTTATTTCGCCAATTGACAAGTATAATTATAAATTATTCGAAGATTAAAAAATATAAGGGTAGTTGAAATGAAAGTTAAAATTTAATCTTTTATTTCAACTCAAAATAACCACAATAATCATCAGGCCTTACATGGGTGCGTTTTCGGTTGCAGTACCAACCCCAATTTGAGCCCCAATCTCTTTCGCAATAGATGCATTTAAAACATTTTCTTTCTTCTGCCATATTCTTCTACTCCTTTCCTTTTTTTTGCGATGCTCCCTTTGTTGGGAGCACCGTCTTTTAGTTGTTATAATTTACAAATCATATATAGCAATTTTTTGTACACTCAATCGCCCAGGAATGGCATTTACCTACATTTATAAAGTCATCACCATCTCCTATAATTCCGTCGGGATATTTCTTTTTAGAAATGTAAACTCGATACTCTGAGTTATCGTCACCTAATCTTAACTTATCGCCACTAGAGATATCGCCTTCCCATATATAATTTCCTTTGTAATCTCTGAGAACAACATGCATCTGTCCGCTTGTTTTCTTTCCCCAATCATCATAGGAGTATATCTTAATATAAGCATCACCAGCATTCTTGTTAAGAGTAACTGTGGTATAACCCTTTGCTGTATAGCCTGAGTCAAAATTGCCGGTTTTCCACTTATTCGCAGGATCTACAGTAATTTTAACACTTTCACTACGTCCGTCAGATGTCTTTACGGTAATAGTCGCAGTACCTGCGGATTTTGCGGTCATTTTACCGCTGGAACTGATACTTACAATCTTGCTGTTTGATGTAGACCAAGTAAACTTTGTTGTATCAGAAGGATATGCTTTCGCACTAAGATAATAAACATCACCTACTGTAGGGTAGTAATAGAAAAAGCCACCTGTAATCTCTATACCTCTAACAGTAACTTTACAAGTCTTTGTTTTGCCATTACATGTTTTTGCTGTAATTGTTGCCACACCGGGACCTTTGGCTGTAAGCTTACCGCTACTTGAAACAGAGACTACCTGACTGTCACTTGATGACCAGTAAACAGTTTTATTGCTTGCATTTGAGGGATAAACTGTTGCAGTCAAGTACTTTGTGTTACCTACATTCATCGTACAAGAGGTATAGTTAAGGCTTACACTTGTAGGATTAACAGTAGCGTTCTTCTTCCAAACCGCATACAAAGTGATGTTACTGCTGATTCTTACACCTGCACCTGCAGAGTATGATGCAGAGGTTGCATTTTTGTTTGTACTCCATCCAAGGAATGTATACCCTGAACGAGTAGGTTTGGTTGAACTAAGATAGAACCCTGTATTTGCCTTAACTCTCTGTGATGAAGGCGCTCCACTACCTCCGTTAGCATTGTAAGAAAGAGTATAATATGTGGTTGTAGATTTTTCTTTTACTGTAATTGTTCTTGTATTTGTACCTGAAAGTGAGCCTGTAATCTTTGACTGTATCTTCCATGTGCCTGTGCGGTCGAGTTTGCATCCAATCCAGTTATTGTCACTATTCTTATATGTATATGTATACGCACAGGAACCGTCCGGACGATAAATTGAAAGTGTCATATTACAAGTCTTTCCTGAACCACTATAGGTCTTATAAAGGTTGTTGTTTGCATCATGAAGCCAAGCCCATACATAAACAAAATCACCTTTTTTAAAGCTTGTTGCTTCGGAATTTCTTGCCTGAGAGAGTGAATATCCCGAGCCTTTTAGCGATGCAAAAACATCATTATATGTTGCTCTTGAACTACTGTTTGATGAACCTTTATAAGAACAATAATCCAAGCACACCCAACCTGATTTAGTACCATTTGTACACTTAATCGAAGAGGTATATCCCCAGTTCCCATTAACCTTAGAAACATAAAATGTAACACCCTTTGATGCTGCACCGACTTTTGAATAATTTGTTCCTGCTCCTGTTCTGACGTTAGAACCGTTACTTGCTGCGATTGCATAGTTACCGGTAGAATACGAAGCTGCACTTGCAGTAATTGCAAGAGTACTGAAAATTGTAATAACGACTAATACAATTGATATAACTTTCTTTGTCATAACTTTTTCCTCCAAAGTTTTATTTTTCGACTTCTAATTTTTCTTTCTTGAAATTCTTGTAACAGTTAATAGCTAAAGGCCGATCTCTTGAGTGTACCATAATGTTTTGCTCCTTCCTGCATCGGTTGATGTATTTATGTTTTGTTCTTTTGACATTTTTGATTATAGGTGATTTAACAAGTAAAAAATGCATATTCTCGAGAAATGAAAATTAAAAATGTATTTTAAAATTACATAGGAATACATTTTTGGTTTATAGTTTGAGCTTATATTGTTTCTTCCATATAAGCCTTGTGAGAACGCCAAAAACTATTTCTTCTACGCTGAAGAAAATACAACAGAGTAAAGCTACCCACAAAATATTACCTAACAAAACCCCCGAACTAATAAACTCTTCTGAAACAAGCCAATATGATAACCTAATATTTATCGGTAGACCGGCTATTCCCACAAGAATGAACATATATAAGCTCTCTCTTCTTTTGAACACAGGAACGATACCCACTATAATAAACAATGATAAGACACAAATCAGAAGAAATAACCAGGACTGATTCACCAAAAAGCCTACTGATAACACTGCAGATAAAGCTCCTAATGCTATTTGAATTCTATTTGTTCTTTTATTTATAGAAACCATGTAATCACCCCAACAATATTAAGAGCAAAAATTAACGGTAGAGCAATCTGAATACCTCTGAGTATATAACAAACCGCAATAGTAGCCTTACCTGATATACCGTCTTTTTCAAGTTTTTCCTCTTAAATTTAAATCTCGTTATTCTTCTTGCTTTACTTATAACATTTTCAACACCTAACAACTCACCCATTATGGCCATTCCATCAAAACCATCTACAAGTGTTAGATTCAAAAGAGCAAGGAAAACATTTTGTATGGCTGCACCAAGAAAGAAACCACTTAAAGACTCAAATCTTGCTGAAATAATTAAGAATATTGCTGTCAACAATAAATTCATTTCTATTCCTGCAGCACTAACCTGAACTCGTCTCATTCACTTTTTTATTTTACTTTCATTCATCAATACATAAGCTCCGGGCATCAACAGAAACTGAAGCATTACACCAACCTCAAAAACCCTACCGCCATAAGCCAAACAAGCAAACATATGTCCTAACTCATACATTACTAACCCAATTAACATACCTGCAACACTTCCGACAATTACATAGTCAAAGTTTATATCATATGTGTAATACAAAAAATAAAATATAGAAAATGCTAATAACGGTAAAAAAGATATCAATAGTAATCCGTTTATGATAAATGATGCTATGCGAAAATTTTCTGTGATTTTAGGTTTCCAAACCGTAACAAGTAAAAACAAAAAGAATTTTGAAAAGAATCTTTTGTCTCTTATTACATTTTCTGCTTCAAGTTCTTCCAAAAGTAAATCAACATCTTCTTTTGATTTGCTGTTGTCAATCAGATAGGGATTTCTTTTTCCGTTCAATTGGCGAGCAAACCACACTGTATATGCATCTGTAACAATTTCTTCATCGTGAAGTAGGTTAATAATCTTATATTCGTTCTCTGATATTCGTTTAAAGCGTATCCAGTTTGCGGTGATAGGATATGCCATTGTTGCTCTCCTCTTTTTAGACAGAATTATTCTCCACATACTTTAAATAGAACACCACTCTCTCTTCAGCATAAGCTCTCGCATCGGCTTCAATTGGTTGGTTTCTGTATTCATCATAGTTTAAACTTGAAGATATGTAGTTTTCGGTATTTGACTTCCATTCTCGTGCCTGTTTGTAATAGTAATTGTCTTGCACTAATTCAGATTCATAATCAATATTTTCAACTGTATAATGAACGAAAGCGTGATGCATTTCATGTAGCATGGTCTGCAAGACATCATCGAGTTCTCCTTCATTCAAATATTTATAATTAATGAATATTTCTTTAGATGTATCAATATAATATCCGCAAGTGTAGTCAGACATTTTTTCAGTTGAGACAGTAATTTCAACATCATTACTTATTCCAAGCTCATCTTTTTCAATAAGAGCTATGCTTCTTATTACTCTTTCCTTTTCTGCAACATTCAACTTATCCCATTTAAGCAAATCGGCAATTTTATCCTCGTGTGGAATAACAACTTTTTCTTCTTTTTCTACTTCTTCGCTATCTTCGTTGAACCATTCAACGAATGCTGCCCACTCTTCAGAAGATAAAGAATACTTATAATATTCTTCATAGAAGCCTATACCGGCAGGTATCATCAACACAATACAAAGCACATATGTAAGTAATGAACGAGAACGATTTATACACCATCTCTTTAATCTTTTGGTGATTCTTCTTTTTTCTTTGTTAACACAAATGATTTTTTCAGTTAACCAAGATGAGAATAATATAATTGCAACAACCAATACTCCTGTAAACAACAAATGATATTGGGCAAATAACAAAACCAATAAAAGTTCTATTGTTAATATAGCTCCTGCAACAATTCCTGTTTTTGTGTTATTCAACATAGGGTTTCTGTTTATAAACAATTGCATTAGAAAGCAAACCAATATTGCAACAAGAAAAGAACCTACATATCCAAAAGACAAATCAAAATCAGCAAAATACAAATCATATCCTTCAAATGCAATGATTATCCCGAACGCAAAAAGAATAGGTACGGTTTGGAAAAAGATTCTGAATATGTTTAGTTTTCTTTCTTCCTGTTCTTTCATCAAACTTACCTCACTCTAAAAATTCTTACTTTAATGATATAAACTCAGAATATCTTTTTAAACAAAATCAAGCTACTATTTCATCCGGAATTACATATTTAGTAACATACTTGATTTCACGAGGGATTCTTTGTACAGTGTCAACAAGTCTTTTGTTTTTCTTCCACTTGTCAAAATTCAAAATTTCTCTTTCGGCGCGTCCGTCTTTAAACCACTCATAAACACCTTTCGAGAAAGGCTGTGTAAACAGCCAAAATTTGCCCTCACCATTCTTAAGATAGAATTTCATCTCATCATTAACTTTTTCAATTACAACTTTGTTTTTCATAATTATTTCTCCTTTGAATTTAAATTGAATATACTACTTTAGATTTGTTATATAAATCTAAAGGGTTTACCTTATTTACCACATCAAATCTATCGATGTAGTTTTTTGAATTTCTCTTCTTAATAAAAAAATCGGCGACTACGATAACAGGGATACTATCAATTACTATGTAAGCATACAAAACTCTTAACTGCATATTAGATTTCTGAAATTTAAAAGTATAAAAGTGACCGTGCTTATCATACTTAACCTTGTCATCATTAAAAATCCGATTAAAATCTATGTTTTGTTCTTCGTAATTCTTAATCCGCCCATAAAGTGTTTCCATACCACTAACGATAGCTTTTTGTACCTCTTTAGATTCTTTAAAAAAATCTTTACAACTCATACAGATATTCAAGATTCTCATCCTTTCTTGTTCGTCTTTACAACTGTAATTATAAATTATTGCTAGTTCAAAAAAATCTGCTTATGAGGAAATAAAAGTTAAAAACAGGAACCAATGATTTCTCATCAATTCCTGTTTTAATATTTTGTTATTTTAGTCAACAAACACAAAAATAGCGCTCAATAAACTGCTAAAGAATAATTAACTATGTTTATGTTATTTGTGCAAGAAAGACCACATTATTATTTGCATCATATAGAAGTAATGTACCGTCATTAAAAATCCTTTGTAGTTCATCCATTTCAAAAAGACTTTTTTTATAGTCCATCGTTCTGGTCTGCCCTATAGAACTGCCAAAGCCTTTATGACCTCGAAAAGGATGGAAGAAAGCTCTTCCCGTATAGCTGTTGACATTCATCGTATTTGAAACCTTTTCATACTGATATGTTGGTAATATTTCAATCAGGTCTTTTGTTGCCACACCTGAAGAATTCACTAAAAGATAAGTCATTTGAGACATAAATTCTTTCGGTGTAATCGTTCGAGATTCATTGTTCCTGATAGCATGAGGAATAGAATCACATAAAATTACGCTTTGCTCTGTTGCATTAAGTAAATTTAACAATTCAGGACCAACCTGAACTCCGCCGCTTAAATGAATAATGATAAAATACTTTTTGCTCCAAGCCTCAAAATATTCACACAATTCCATATATGAAGAATATGGGTTAGATAAAAAAATAGCTCCACTGCCTGAGGGCAACTCAGCTTGAGCCGATTCCAATACCCATTCAGGTTGTAGTGTCAAAAAAGCGGAGTTTTTGTCTGATTCAGGACCTATGATTAAAAATGGTTTCATAGAACGGCGAATCATTGGAGTCAAAAATAAAATGCCCCTTGAATGATTCCCGATAACACATAAGTTTCCTGTTGTATTGATTCCTGCATAGTTTATCAGTTGCGAAGGTGTACACGTGCCAAGTTCAACGGACGGATGATTTTGGGCGTTTCGCGTATTCTTAGATGTAACAGGAAAACTGACAACTGAAATATCTCTGGGTTTATATCGATTATTCATATTTAAACTCCTTCTTTATGTCCATAGTAAAAGAACGGAGATGTGCTGCTTAAAGCCGGAATACTGCAAATGGCATCACCTTTTCTTTGAATCTTAGAAAAATCAGAATCAGCAACCACAGGACGAAATTCTGCATGATGAACAGTTTTCTGCATAGGAGCAGTAAAACTATATGAACATAGGCTTTTTCCGTATCTGTCTGCAAGAACAGAACGTGAAAATGAATCCTGAACCCTCATACATATCAGATTAGGAAACAGGCTTAACAAGGTTTTTGCTTCATTTTCTGAGTAATGTCTTGTCATTAATTCTGCTGACTGAAGACACATTATCAAACGAAAACCTGCTTCTCTACCTAATGACATGGCATCTGCTATGCAAGTCTTAGGAAGAAGACTTGCTTCATCAAGGAAGAACCATGTTTTATGATTATTATTCTCGTCAACAGAATGCTTGAGCAAAAGGTTAAGAATTGTGCTGAAAATTTTTATACTTGCTTCAGAGCTGTTAGCAAAATCATAGTATAAAAATATTTTTTTGCCACCTTCTTTTAAAGATTCAATAGCAGAAAACTCTCCGCTATCAGATGCAAAGGAATCCCAAAAGCAATCATGGATAAGGGTTCTGATTTCTGAGACGATCCCGTAACCTTGCCCTAAATTGTCACCAAGATAATCATCAATATGCCCGAACCTTTCAGGATGGAGTTTGGCAACCTTTTTCCACGTCATCTAGTCACCTTCACCCGCGACTTTTGTATTTGTTAAAAAATCTTTCAAGTCGTGATTTGTATATGTAATGTTTTTCTTGCAACCGTCTTCATGCATACTCATTAAAGTATTAAAAACCAGGTCATTACAGGCATTTTCAAAAAAGGGCTGGGTTTCACTTCGTTGATCTTTCGTAAGAGATTTTGCAATATCTCTGGCGGTCAATTCAGGATTGTTGCTGGCTTTTAATTCCTTGAATATGTTCCAACAGCCTTTAGGATCTTTTGTGTCAACTGAAATAACAATATCATCAAGTTCCTTATATTTAAGGAATTCCTTTTTTGCACAGAACACAATAACATTATCTTTATTCTTTTTAGCATGTTGAAAAATAGGATTCATTATTTTATCTAAAAGAAAACTCTTGCCTGAACCGACGCTTCCCATAATCAATGTTGGTGACTCAAACACACGGTCGTCCAACATTAATCCATGTTCAAGACTAACAACAGGAGCAACGGGGATACCTTCTGCTTTAGGAGGAAAAGACAGAATATCTGAACCTTCAAGCACTGTTTTTATCATATCAATGACCTCCTCCTGATGAGCCATGTCCGCCGGAACCTTGTCCACCGCTGCCTTGACCGGAAATTCCGTGTCCACCGGAAGAATTATGTCCTGACGATGTATTTGAGGCAGATGAGTGACTTGAATCAGAACCATTGTGGCTTGAATTGCTGTCACCATGTTTATACGCTCCGCCTTCTCTTCCGTGACTTGCAGGACCTGTGTCTCCACGTTCTCTTCCGCCTTCGCTACTAGTATTTTTGGAAGCGTGATTATTATTGTTTTTTGCTGCATTTTTAGAAGCCTCATTGCAACGATCTATTGTTGCCTGGTCTACCTTTAAGCTTTCAAGAAACGAGTTTGATTTTTGCATATTATTATCTCCGTTCTTTTTTATATTTTGAGGAATCTTATTATTTCGAGTTTCATACAGATGCCCGTGCCATCCGCTTTTCTGATTCTTGGGGTTATAGTAGAAATGCTCATGAGTACCGTCTTTTCGCATAATATATGCGTTATGATTCTTGCTCCCGAATGAGGTGTTAATTGATTTTACCATCTGACCTGTTTCAGCAACTTCAAGGTCAGATTTATATCCGCTGGTGCGACCAAAATCACTTGGAATGTGGTCTTTACTCAAAGTTAAAACCTCCTATCTGAATCTATACAGTTCATCAATTCGATATTCAGCATCCTGAGCAGTTCTTGCCTTTAATATAAAATAGGTACCGTAACGATCTTTCTTCGTTTGAACCGGACAAGAATCATGTTCCGAAATATATACCTTGTAACGAGATGCAACTATATGTTTGATTCTTACAGCTATGTTGTTACACGTATAATAAACATAACTGTAATTGTTGGCATAACCGTTGCCCTGAAAGTTTCTTATTTCAAATATAAGAAGAAGTAATATCAATACAGCAATTCCACCATATGGCAATACACTTAAATAATCCATAACATTCTCCTATCGAAACAGTGATTTGAACATAAGGCCTACTCCACCCAAGAATATAAGAAGAAAAAGACCTATGCTGAAAACAGAAACAAGCAGTTCACAAAGGAATGTCGCTACTGATGGAGCAAGCAGTACTCCTGCAACTCCAAGTCCGGCACTCAATCGTCTTGATCCGGGTATGTCACGATAACGAATTAAATGTATTAGTGACGGTATTAATATAAGTAAATATAGAATTAGCAAAACTGCAGCATACACTTCTTTGCTCACCTCGTAATATGTAATTGATTTATGAATTAAATCGTGCCTTCGATTATTGACTGTGCTGTTGCTGTACGAATATCTAACAGTACAACTTTGCGATTACCTGCTGCAGCTGCACCTTCATACCCAACATTAGGCACATGCCAGGGGTCACTTGAGCCCATACCCTTAGCTGTAATACGATCAGAACTAACACCTAAGTCTACCAGTGTTTGCTTTACGGCTTCTGCTCTATCCTGAGAGAGCTTAATCGAAGCATTATTAGTTGAATCGCCGGCAGTAGAGCCGACAAGCAATAATTTTACAGTGTCATGTTTAAGCAAATATTCCGCAATCGGACGGATATTTTCAATGGCTTTATCCGGATGTAAGTAGCTTGCTTTGTCAGCAACGAACTCAACTTTACTTTCGGTGAGAATCTGAGGTTCCTGAAATGCTTTATCATCCGTTTTAAGTGCATCCGCATCAAATGCAATTGGGGTATCCTCAGGAAGTTCTACAGGAGTGACAGTAGGATACTCTACAGTCGTGTTCACAGGGTTAGACATAATATCGTTATATTTAAAAGTTCCATTACCTGTTTCAACGAGTGAACCGTATATTTGCTGAAGCTTATTCTTCTGTGCACTTGTTAAAGATTTCTGAGGAGCTGCAACATCTCCAAGCTGCTGCCAGTATACAGTAATACCTGTAAAATCAGGGATTTCTGATTTATCTTTAAGTAAATCTACGATAACATCAGGTTCTGCTGAAATAAGATTGTTGTTGAAATTGAGCACACCTGTAGTGCTAAGACCTGTACCGAGAACAACAATCGTCTTTGAGTCATAGCCTTCAAGTGAAGATAAGCTCCTTACTGCAAGTCTAAGTGCTTCAAGGTAGTCAACTTCGGGGTCATCTGCAATGACAGTATTCATACCGTTGATAAGGTTTGTTGCTTTAGAACGCGCATCCATTGCCAGTTTGTCCTTTGATGCGTTTTTGTATTTAGCATCAATATCAAAGCTCTGAGCAAGAATTACTTCGGGAACACCGTCGGCATTTATAACGGAAATATATCCGTAATTAAGGATTGTAGAATTAATTGTGTCCTGAACTAAAGGGCTCTGAAGATTTAATCCCTGTGAGTTTGCCGTGTTAGCAATCACATAGCATACGGCATTTTTTTCAATAGGTTCCTCGTTTTTGGTACATCCTGTAAAAACAGTTGAAAGGGTAATAATAAGTGCAAATGTTAAAATAAGAGGAATAACTTTCTTCATAATTAAAATCTCCTTTTATACTGCAACGTAATTTTTAATAAATCTTTCTTCGTTTGGACTATCTTCATTTGAACCCTGTGAGTTTTCACTCTGATTCAATGCTTCAAGTTCACGATCTAAGCGTTGAAGAACTGCTATACAATCCTCTTCAGAAAGTGCATTTGTAGATGTAGGGTTAGCAAGATGTTCTTTCAGACGCTGACGAACATAAATGCAATAATTGATAACCAAGGCACGGTGCATATTCTTCATTTCTTCATACTTTCTTTCATCATCATTGCGAAGATTTTCAGCAAAATCAGGGTCTGCTTTGTACTCGTCAATAAGAGCTTCCATTCGACGAATTTCATCTTTCTTTTCTACAATCGTTTCATCGATAGTACGCTTTCTGGTTTTAATCGGGTCGTATGTAGAATATGAAATGAAATAAGAACCTACAGAGGTAAGCACCGGACAGCCTATGCGGAATATAGTTAAAGCAATAGCTGAAGGGTCAATACTCTCTGATACAACTTGTTCAGTTGCTGTGCCGAAATAGTTTGTAGCTGCTGATGAAAGATCGGGGTTCATAAGTTCAATCGTCATCACATTAAGAATAATGTTTATGATAAATGCAGTTGCACATACACCTAAAGCAAGATAAAGTACAATACGGTCTTTTGTAAGATTCTGCTTGATTCTTCTGTGCTGAATACCCAAATAAATGGGTACTACATCAAAGGCAAACAAAAATCCGGCAACCTGAATTCCGAGCATAAACATACTGTCATAGGAAATCATCTTGAACAAGCTTATAAAACAGGCAGCATCAACAATTTCACAAAACAACATTATAATATATGGTACAACCGGGTTGTCCAACGGTGTATCGGCTTTGTATTGCTTTTTTACATGTTCGTTAAGTCCTTCGTAGACAAATTCACCATTGCGATTTTTGGTTAAAACATCATTTCTTCTGTTCATAAATTAAACCTCCTCGTATTTTGAAAGTTCATTACGTTCAATCTGCAATTGCTCGCATTCAATTTCTCTTTCTTGCTTAATTCTTTCAATATCTTTACAGTCTACTGTTCCTCGAACAATCAATCGTCTTAATGTATCAATATGATTGTAGCGCTGACGATTAAGTTCCGGCAGTGCTTCTCTAGCTGCACCAAAGATAATGCTGTCAAGCATATCACCATTGGCATCATCTATCTCACCGGAAAACATCTTACTCAAGTGGTCATCAAGTTTAGGAATCATTTCACTTTCTTCAAGTTTATAATAAAGAGGGTATTCCAATGCCCTAAAGGATTCAAAACCCAACATAGTAGAGCGTAAGCGAAAATCATATGATAATGTTCTACTATCGTCAATAGAATTAAATAACGGCTGCTGTTTTTTCTTACCAAACATTATGCTACCTCCTGTTTGTTAATAGATGTTATTTCACTTAAAAGTTCTGCCTTTTCCATAAGCACCTTATAATGTGGTTTCATATAAATATCTTCAGAATGAAATATAATATCTACACAAGGAAGAACAGGCATTTTTGTGCTCTCGGAATGATTATGTAAAGCGGAATTCCAGTATACAGCAAGACGCTGATAAAGATGGTCTCTTACTCTATTGCAAATCATTCTGGTTGAATTATTATCCTCGATAATTTTTGCTCTCACAGCTGAAAATTCATCAATTTCAGAAGTAAGCTTTATTTCAAGTGAAGAAACCTTATTCTTAACAGGAGTTAATCTTTTTTCACTCTCTTTGGCTCTACGTGCTGTTACCTGAGCTTCTGTCAGCTTACTCTCACCGTTTTTACGTGTATTATCTACAACATTTTCTGATGCTTTCGCTTTTGTGAATTCGTTTTTAGCGCTATCAAGCTGAGTTTTAATATGTACAACAGAGTTCATCAGTTCTTCAAGACGAGCATAATCCTTTTCTTCTTCAATCTGAAGCTTACCCCACATACGAGATGCAAATTCATCATATGAACGCATCTCTCTTTCAATATGAGGAGAAGTCCACTTACCATCAGCTTCACGAGGAAGTCCGTGTTTCCCATCGCTTCGACCGGCAATTTTTAAAGGAATACTTTCAAAGAAACCAACTCCTTTGACTTTACCCTTATTAAGATGAGAAACGCGAGAATTTTTTAATGATTTGTTTTTCATAAGCACTCGACTACCTTTCATTTTATTTTCATTCTTTGTTTGCAAAGTACTCTTAAACTTTACAAGTATATTAAATCATATTTGTTCATAATAATATTCAGCTATTCAGGAAATCAAAATTAAAAAAGTTATTCTTCTTCTCCGTCTATCGGCCCAAAAAGCTCATCAAACTTGGCTTCAAGCTCTTTCATTACTTCGTCACTTATAACGTCATCTTTATTTTTCGACTTTTTAGATTTTCTTGATGACATTGATTCTTTAGGATGTTTTGATTTAGTTATTCTTCGATCAATAGTTCTTTTGACTTTCGGAAACGGAAAGTTAAATGCTTCTTCATTTATACCTCTTAACCATTCATTCATAGTCAGTGTGTGATCGATATAATTTCTTTTTTTGTCTTCAAGTTCAACTTCTTTGCTTTTACCAAAAACATCTATGTATTCATAATCAGGAAGCTTTACTATAAAAGGATACTGTCCGCTTTTTATAATTACAGCTTCAGCTCCATCTTGATACTTTTTCATATGTTGTATTCTATCTACACTTAATAGTGGCTGTGTGCTACCATTATGATCTTTTATAGTGCCACAAATATCAGAAACTTCTTTTAAAAAAGATAATTCTTTAGATGGATAAATAATCCAATCACAATTTCCTTTTATCGTTTTTGCATCTTCTTTATATGTATTTTCTATTTGCCCATAAGACTGAACATAAAGAAAGTATCTGATATTGTATCCACGTGCTTCAGATATTCTATTTGAGAAGCCATCAATTCTCGGCAGATTTCCGAATTCCTCACATACGAAATTCACTCTTTTTTCTAACCTTGACAATCTGTGTTCGTCAATATGTAGCATTAAATAAAAATAACATTGAGTCATAAAAAGATTTACAATAAATGACATTGTCAGTTTTTCATCAGGATAGATTATGTATATAACTGTTTTCTTATCTATAGACACTAAATCGGCAAAATCAATTTCATTTTCAGATAATATATTCAATAATGCGGTCTTTTTTGAATATGGACCAAAAGCTTGTTCCACAGTGTCATATAAACAATCTGACGTTTTTTCAGCTGACATATTTAAAAAACTTTCTAAAGAACTAATAAATGGTTGTTTTTCATCACAATCCTTTATTAATTCTTCCAATGAATACCTGTTTTTTTTACTTGCAATCTTCATTAATGTTGACACATTAAATACATCTGAAGAAACTGAATCCATCAGAAGTGCTGCTAAAGCATATAGATATGAATTAACTCTTACAGGCCAATAGTCATCTTTGGTATTAGCCTTTATAGGAGCTGTTAAAGATTCAATGTAATCGTTAAGCATTTCTTCAGACTCTTCATTTTTACCTTTGATACTTAGCATATAAGGTAAATACATAGGATTCCAGCAATCAGATCTTTTAGGGTTTCTAATATTAAAAGTTTTAACATTGTACCCTAAATCTTGAGCTTGTCCGCCGGTCTTTCTATACAATTCACCTTTAGGATCTAAAATAACAGCATGCTCTCCTGCAGTAAGAATTGCCTGAATTGTAGGAATTACAGATGTTCGACTTTTTTTACTTCCTGTTTGTCCATCACCCATAAAATGAGCATCCGAACTATCCACATAAAGGTTTTTTCCATCATAAAATATCGGAATTCCTGCACAGTATGTTTTGTTAAATTTATTATTGGGTTTACAAAAACTAATAACTTCCTCTTTTGTAGCAAACCTGTTTGTATTTTGAATTAAATATTTCGAATATTTGGACTCATACATTTCGTTCTACTCCTGTTCCATTTCCATTATCATGAAAACCTATTTTGGTTGTTTCTTTCTTCTTAATCATTGAAGGCAATGGCGTTAAAAAAAACGAAAATATTTTAAGATTACTGATTTTCTTAAATATTTCTTTGTTCATTTCTTTCTCGTATATGAATTTAAAATCCAAATCTTCTTGTTTATCTGAAAGCAAATATAAAAAACTTTCCAGATATTTATTATATTGGTAACTTTCATTCCATGCAGATAGATTAATGATTACTCTTTTAGGTTTATTTTCACCAATTACGTCACTCATATTTAATTCTTGCAGAAATCTGTTAAATTCAAATATAGCTTTTTCATCCGATTCAATATGTGAAAGCTCGAAAAAAATATTTTCCTTTGT
Organism: Acutalibacteraceae bacterium; assembly: GCA_045533205.1. Classification (GTDB taxonomy): domain Bacteria; phylum Bacillota; class Clostridia; order Oscillospirales; family Acutalibacteraceae; genus UBA6857. The sequence continues at coordinate 47,733 of JAZSHL010000074.1, forward strand.
TTTGCTTTCACTATATTCCATAGCTTCATTAAATTTACCCTGTACAATTTCAATAGCCATATCAATACTCCCTTACTTGTCCTCTGCACATATTTTTCTTTTCTTCTTTCCTTTTGTCCTTCACAACCTTTGTAACCGGAGATTGACAACCATAGTCACTCCATGTTCTTCTTTTGGCAATATTAGTCTTCTTCTTTTCCTTTTTTGACAGTTTGTCGTATGTTACAAAATCCTTCATTTCTATCACCTCATTGATTTATCTTACCTATATAATGCCATATCATTAAACTTATAAATACATTGTTTCGGGAAATCAAAGTTAATAATTAAGATTTTTTAACTTGCTTAAAATCCATTTCTCTGAAATTCTTTTTATACCTAATTCTTCAAAATCAACAAAAAGAATTCTGTCCGAATTATTACTTTTAACATCAATAATTTTTCCCATACCGTATTGAGGATGTCTTAGGTTTTCACCGATTTTAATATCTGACAAAACAGCTTGATTTTCTTTTTTAACACCCATAGTTTCTTCCTTATACACGAAATACTCATAAACACGTTTGTCTGTGCTGTCCCAAGTATCTTGTATAACATACTTTGTACTTCCATCCGATTGCTTTTCAGGTAGTATTGCCGCACAATGATGCTTTCCTACATAAGCAAAGATTCTCTCTCCTTGAAAAAATGTATGTTCCATCAGTTCGCAAAATTGTTTCCCGGTTAAAAGCTTCTTATTTCGCTTTATTTCATTGTGTCTCTCAAAGCCAAGATTAATTAACGCTTGTTGCGTATTAGGCCTTATATTAAGAACAGGATCTGAGTGTCGGATTGATTCTGCAATATAGTCGATAGCCTCATGCCAAGTACAACCGTAAGCAGCACTAAATCCTCTAATAACGCAATCTCCTATATTCTTGTTATCTGGATTCATATTTTTAACCTTTAATCTTTTGTTTTCTTCTGTTGGCTTTCGTGTTAATGTATCCCTTTTGATTCCGGTTCTGTTATCCGTACCGGGAATATATAGCCATATTTCATCAACAAAACAATCACGAATTATATATTTGTGTGGCCAATTACCTTTAAAAACATATTCATTTCTGTCTATGTCTTTAACAACTGCAAAATATCCAAAAGGTAATTTCACAATATATTTCTCATTAACACCGAAGACATCTAATGAAGCAAGCAACTCGCTCAGTTTTACATAATGATTGTCTGGCAAAAAACCATTCGCTCGGAACAAATCAGAAATACAAGTTTGATATGACGGCATATTGCATCTGAAATGCACTTGTTCCATTAAGCTTTTTACTACTGTTTCCCACTGGACTCTAGTGACAATTGACACCGCGTTAACGGCTGATCTTTCCTTGAAACTATATAAACTTATTCCTGTTGGACTTAAATTTGCTTCAATATATAATTCGCTGATAGGTCTTCTTGATTTCATAAAGTTAATATTTCCTTTCGTTTTTATATAGTATAAATTTTTAGGAATGTAAAGTAATCAATAGATGAGGAAATAAAAATTAAAAAAGCGTTCGATGAAATCATCAAACGCTTTTACATCATATTTAACTTTAATCTTTATCCTTTGTAACTTTCTAAAGCATTAAAGTTCCTCTATATACTTTTTTATTGTTTCAAATCTTTTGATTTTGTTCTTTTTTGAATCGATAAGAGTTCCATTTTGAAGCGCTTCGTTACTTTGTGCTTTAGCATCGGCTAAACACAATCTTAATAGAAGAACAAAATCTTTTTTTGTGGGAACATAAGAACCTTTGACTTTGCAATCATTTTGAATCGAAATAATTTTACTTTCAACTGTCTTTTTTTGTATAGGAATAATAAACTTATTGTTTTTGTCTTTTATCTCATCAAGACATTTAAGCGAAATAAAAGCATCGTGGCATTCGATAAAAAACAAAATTCTGTTTATAACATTATCCTCTAGACCCGAGTTTTCAAACTCTTTTTCAGCAATTTGTCTTGATTCAATGGCGTGATTGTAAAAAACTGTTTTTCCGTTTTTCTCAAAAGCAACTATTGGTTTACCAACATCGTGATACAATGCCGCTATTTTAAGTTCAGTTATTTCATCTTTTGATAGCTCGGTGCAATCTATGGACTCAACAGTTTTGAGTGTGTGTTCCAACAAATCATAGCAATGATGAGGGTTATTCTGCAAATAGCCGTTCATCATTGCAAAATTAGAACCAAAAATGCGTTTTAGTTCTTCTTTATCCATTGATAGTATTTTTTCAGGCGTTTCAAGAAAATGTTTTAGTTCATTATATTTCATATTCGCTCTCAACATCCTCAATAACATTATCTTTGTTTTTCTTTACCATTTTTGAAAGAACCAATTGATTTTCCAATCTCTCTTTCATCTCTTTTAAAACATCTCCCGAATCTTCATCAACTGTTATTAATGAACCATATCCTAAAAGACGAATAACTATTTCTTTAGAATCGTCTTCATTATAATACAATAACATTCTGTATGTACCGTCTCCCCATCTGATACACTCCTTCCTATAGCAGGAAAACTCTGAAAGAATTCTGTTCGGAACATCTTCACTGTCGTCAAAAAATATCACTAAATGTTTTTCTTTATTTTTGTCATTATCTAAAACATCCTTCGAGACATTTTCAAAATTATAGTTTATATCAGATTTCACTATATGTTTTATTCTTTCCAGATTGATTGTTTCACACTTTCCGTTCTTAGAAGAACCTCGTATTCTAAATCGATTGTCTTTCTTTGAATATTCGATATATACCGGGGCAAATTCTTCATATGTTTTTTTCTTGCCGTATTGGTTTATACTGGTGATGTTAAGATAGATATTGTTTGAAACAGCCTTATTAATCGTTATCATATGTTGCAAATAATTATTTTGTTCATAATGACCTTTCATATCAAAAGCTTGGGCAACTAAATTAACATCGTTTATATCAAACAGATTGTCAGCCGGTAGATACGCTAGCAATTTTTCAATCTCATTTTTTTCTAAAAAGCAATATGCAAAAGGATGCTTTAACACATTTTGCAACCATTGTTTTTCTATTCTTGTTAAAGGCATCAATTGATTCATTGTTCTTATTTTCTTTTGCTTATCGAATAAAAATATAGAATCATCTTCAATAAGAAAATTGTTGATAAAGCTTTCAACCTGTTGCTTTCTTTTTGCCTTAACTTTATTAGCTGCTTTAGTATCATCAAATATAAAAGCATCAATATATTCTTGTACTTTCGCTTCTATTAGCTCATTATTCAATTGCTGTTTCTGTAAAAGGTCAAACAATATTTCACCGAGTTTGTAAAATGATACACAATAAAACTCATTAAACAATTCTTCACTCAAATTATCATTTTCTGTAAAATCCTTGCTAAAACTCTCAATTATCGCTTTAGGAGTACCGCTTATTGACGAAGAAATTGTTTTTTTTGAAGGAACTTGATAAGTCTTGTAATTTCGCATAATATCATCAACAAATCCATTATACTGCACTTCAACGCTTACTATTCTTGTAGTATAACTACGTATCCATTGCAGCATATCACTGGGATTTATAATATTTGCGACAATTTCAGCATGTATCAAATTTTTATCTTGGTTCTTTTCAGTATAACACCCATTGGGTAATTCTTTTTTTAATCTGTTTCTGATAAAGCTCTCGTTTTTGTCATCAAAAGCAATAACCAACTTGACTTTACTTGGTTTGACATCAGCCTTTACATTTCCCTCAAAAAAAGTATCAAAACTTTCGCCCCAAGTAAATTCAATTAATCTTTTTGCACGCCTGATATCCTCATCAAAATAGTATCTTTTTGGATATTCTCCAACACGAATGCTATCAATAAAATCAAGCCGAACAGAAGCAATGCTTCTATAGGCAGGATGATAATATATAAGAAGTTGGGTCCCGTTTGAAACGTTTTCTCTTACTTGAATAGGATAACAAACAAACCGCTGATATTGATGTTTATTTATAGCATCTCTACATTCAATATCTACCCATTTCTCATTTTTTATGGCATTAAGCAAGTTAATTAAATTGTAATCATTAAGTGCTCTTATAATGTAGTTGTGCTTATAATAAAAATTTTTTTCCGAAGCAACTATACGTTTATTTATAAATGTACCTATCTCACCTAACGGCAATACTTGAGAAAAAAAGGAAATCATATTAGAAAACCTTTGTTCTAAATCATTATTTTCATTAAAAAATTTAGATAAAATCATCGGAGAAAGTTTATAATATATTTTTTTATTTGATTTCACTTCCCAACCTTTGCATGCTTCTTCGATTTCTTCTTTAATATCTTTAATTAATGCATCATTTAATCTGCTGCTATAACGAATACAATAAGAGCGATTTTTAACATTTTCAATTAATTCACAGTCTTGATATTTAGAATTATTGAGAATCTTTTCTACTTGTTCATTAAAGTTTCCTGTATAGTTTTTCTTTCTATTGTAATTTAAAACAAGTTCTTTTTTTTCTTCAAGCAAATGATTTTTCACCAAAGATTTAATTACATTTGAAAATTGACGTTTTTGAATACAATAAGTTTGCTGCACTAAATTTGAATAAAAATCATACAGTATGTCCAACTCTAAAGTGTCATTCGTATCATCCTCAATAAAAAATGTATCTTTGGAATAGATTATTCTTTTTTTGTTCTTAACTAAATATAAATAGATATTTATTAATTTGGAGTCTCTATCGACATATTTTTTCGCATAGCCCTTTGATGACATAAACACATCTATGGCTTTATAGACATAAAGCGCTTTATCATCATCAGAAAAATCATCCCAGCAACCGCTACCGCTATGGCGGCGATCTTCGCCTTCCAAGGCTACGGCAATTAATAGCAAACACTCAATCAATAAGTTTAATTCATCTTCTTCTAATTTTGAACTCTCAGTCTTGGATATATTAACACCTAAATTAAAATATAAAACAAGTAAATAAATTAAAGAGAAATGCTCTCCGCGAGAAGCCTCACTATCACTAGCGTAACGATTACAATAATTATACAACGAATGGAATGGATTATCCTTTAATGTTCGGGCATCGACCGTTATACATTCAACACTTGAATTATCATTTTCCGTCAATGAGTTGGTTTTATAATCTGGTGCTTGACCATATTTCCAAGTTACACCCGCCATTTTATTTACCAATGCCTGAATACGCAAGGAATCATTCCTATATGTACCTGCTTTAACTGTTTCATTAGCTTCTTCTATGTATATTTGTCCCCAATATCGATACATTTTTTCAACTGTTTTGGGATAACCGCAGTTCTTGACAAATTTTTCGTATTCCAATTTTAGTTTTTCTAAGTTAGGCGTCCCTGTATTGCCTGTTAAAAAAAATGCCAAATTATTAGTAGTGTGAAGATATTTGAACATCTCACATAACGGCTTTTCTAAAACATATTTTTTGCATTTGTTTGCTTCTACGCATCCATCTATAAAAAGACTTACAGACTCATCTTCAAATTCAATGTCTTTCATTCTTAATTGCGATAGTTTTTCTAAATCGCAATCAGAAATAAAACTTAATATTGAGATTGCAACCATTCTTGCTTTCAAGAAACTTCCTTTATTATAGAAATCTACTTCCTTATTTTTAAATTGAAAAACATACATATCACGAAAATAGTTTTTAAATTTAGAGTTAAAATCTTTTTCGCTAATATATTCTGTATCAATTGCCATTATTCTTCATCCTTTTTATTATATTAAAACGTAAAAAGTTCTTCAACAAGTTTGATTATCAGTTCATATAATTCGCTTTTGTAATAACCAACAACATTAGCACCTGCTGCACTCCTATGTCCACCACCGCCCAATGATTTTGCAAGTAAAGAAACATCCCAGATGCCATTTGAACGGAGAGATATCGAATATTCGTTTTCTGATTTTTCAAATATCGTTATTCCAATTTCAACACCCTTAATTCTTGCTGGGATTCCCGCAAGAAAATCCGTATTCCCTATACCAATTTTTTGGACCATATCCTTAGGCAGAAAGGATACAGCAATTAGATTGCTATAACTATAGGAAAGATTTTCCAAAAGAGCTTTTTCACATTCTATTTCAATAATCGTCTTATTAGAGTAATACTTTTTGATTAACTCAGAGGGACAAATATCATTTGATAACATATCAGAAGCATCTGCAAAAACCTTTTTTGTTACCGCCGAGTTTCTGAAGCCATCCGAATCAGTCAGTAATCCGATAAATAATAATTCTCTTATTTCTTTGGGGATATAAGTGAAAAGCCTTTCTAACAACCTAAAAATGATTGATGTGCAAGATATTGCATCCTCCTCAAGATATGTTACAGGAAAACAACATGAATTGCTCTTATGATGATCAATACAAAGATAAACACTTGACTCTTCATATATTCCGAGACGGGAGGCAGAGGAAACATCTACCGCTATCCCAATCTCGTTGTCTACTAGGTCAGGAACAAATGTGTCTATCAATTCCTCGAATGCCTTTGGCCATGGATCCTGACATTTCACACATACCTTTTTACCTAATTTTTGCAAAGCAATGGCGAGACCAAAAGCTGACCCAACAGCATCACCATCAGGTTTTATATGAGTATAAATACAAAAATCGGTATTTTCATTGATTATACCTATTATGGATTCAATATTACCTCGCATTCAAATAATTCGTTCCTTTCTATCGGTTATATTTCTAACCTGCATATTATTTTGTATTATATGTAGCCATAATATCTTTGTGCATATTTAGCATCCTCATCATAAACGATTTTTCCGGATTACCGTTATGTCCAAAAATTTCTTGTAAGAATTTTTTACCTTGATCATCTCGTAGCATACTTGTATGCGGACAATGATTTCTTGTTATCGCTATTTTAGGCAACATATCTTCATATTTATCCCACATTTCGTCGTTAGCATACCGAGTTAGATTTTTTGATCTACAACGTTGTTTTATTAAATCAACAACTCTACTTTTTGCACCAGATTGTCTTTTGGTCAATATTGTTGCCGTCGTTCCCAACATTAAAGTTTTTGAACTATCCAAAGAGGATAATGTTCTGCCTTTATCATCTGTAGCATCAGGTGAAACTTTTTTCATAACTGGAACAAGAGTCAAATTTAAATGTGTTTCAAGGGCTTTAAAAAATGATAAATAGACTGTACTATAGTCAAAATTACATATAGAAACATTTTCAAAACATCTATCCATCTGTATACCAACATACAAAAAATCTTGAACCTTAGAATCAAATTTTGTAAATATTTCTCTTGTGAGGAAGTATTTTTGTAACACTTCATTAGTTAATTCTTCATTCAAATCAATGGTACTTGTAACATTAGGCAAATATTGTCCTAATGCTTTTGTCATATTAATTATTTGTTCTTTACTAGCATTTCCTTCTTCGATTTTTGAGTTTAACAATTCAAGTAAATCTTCCACACTCATTTTATTAGTTTCTACTTCAACCATTTTTTCTCCAGATATTCTTTTTAACGGATTTTCCGATGAAGCTAGTTCTAACTTTCCTTTTTCCTTACAAAATTTGCCAAACATACGACAACAAAAACGATATTCCTTGTCATAAATAATTATATTCCCGAATTCATCTCTACGAGTATTGTAATTTAATATACCCCTTAAATATAAACAGCGCAATTTTTTTTCATCTAATTCATTATCAAATGTTCCTTCTAATAAATGCCTAATCGCTGTGACCTGCATTGATGTAATCATTTTACACCAATGAAAAAACAAAGTTTGAACTAGTTCTTTTTCATATAACGCATTAAATGTTAAATTAGCCTCAGTTTTATTTAATTCTAAATGTTCAAACGCAAAATTAGCCGCCAAATTCAACAATAAAGGTATACCGCCTGTTAAGTTAAATATTTTATCTTTTAATTCCTCACTAAACATAAATGTATTTTCTTTTAAGCAATCATCTAAATAATTTTTCGACTGACACTCTGGCCAACCACCAATACGTATTTCATTACCAGCAAAGTTCATTAAAAGAAGTGAACCGCTAACTCCATCTGGCAAGGAGTCCTCGTTCAAATCATAATTCGTGGCAACAATATACTGTGAATAACTTAAAAGTTTTCGTAATGTTTCATGATGCTTCATTGTAACTTCTTTTGATGAAGTAAATCTCTCAAAATTATCAACAACCATGACAATATGATACTCATAGTCATTATATATAAGTTTTACTATTTTTTCAAAGTACAGTTCTGCCGAATGTCGTTCTTCACGGATTTCCTTACATCTTTTTAAAATTTCATTCATCTCATCTACTTTTTTGCATTGAGATAAAATACCTACAGAGCTTATTATCATTTCTGCAAAATGTAAATATATATCATCGCTTTTTAAATCACTTGGAAACTCAGTTACCGCCGAAATTAAAGTCCCTTCACAAGCTTTCTCAATTCTATATGCTCTATTAAAAGTGCATTTTAATAATGAAGTTTTTCCTACACCTTCGACTCCTAAAATAACGGTTTGCTTACGGTCCGTAATATTCTCTTTTATTTGTTGAATTTCTTTTTCTCGATACAATAATTGAGGCATTCTGTCTACGGGCATTGTATTAGTTTTAAACGGATTCATTAAACTTTCTCCTTGTACTTATTTTTGATATAGTCAACACGAGATAAAACTCGTGTTGACCTTTTCCTTAGAGCTCAAAATCATCATCATATGGAGCATTAATATTCTTCTTTTCCTCTTTAAAAATAAGTGGCGTTTCGTCACATCTGATACGATTCGATGGGCACGCTCTAAAATAATGCCAATATAATTCTACAGCAAATCTATACGAGTATCTATCTAATGGATTTCTTGCTAACACTTGCATCCTTTCTAATGTATTTACAATTTCTTCAATATCCTTCTGAGAAAATGAATCAGAAAGGAGTGTTATCAGTTTTGCTATCGAAACATATTCAGTTGCTTTTGCTGTTACACTTTGTATTGCATCTAATACTTTTAATTCGTCGTTAGGTCGACAGCTTGTAACCAAACTTTTAAAATAGTCATCTTGGCTGGTTACTGTTGTGACGGCATCCACAATGTCTGATGGATACACTACACTTCTTTTTTGAGAATGGGCTCTTTTTAAAGCACAGTTAGCAACAAGTTTTGAATACCAAACCAAACCACTTGTATATTTCCAAATCCAATCCAAAGCGGATGATGTTATATCAACAGAAGGATACTCGTTATATGGAGCTGTTAGCATCTTTTCCATCTCTTTTTCAAGCAATCTGCCAATTTCAATAATATTATCACCAAATTGTTGGAAAAGCTGATTAAATGTTCCGCCATCCATATATCTAATTAATTTAGTTGACCCACAGATAACAATGTGAACAGCATCTTGGCAATATGGACTGTTAAGAATAGCTCTCAAAGAGGGAAGAAGTGTACTGTCAACACTTTGATTACTTTGTACTTCTTCAATAAGAACATCAAACTCATCAAGAATTAGCATTAATCCCTTTCCGCCATTCATTTCTTTTAACTCACGGTAAAAGAATTGCAAATCACCGGCATTTCGATATTCATTTCCTACTGGCAATGACCATTTTTGTTTGAATTCATCCCATTGCGTTTTTGATAGACCACCTACATTAGCAGCTTCGCACTCAAGTATTACCATATCAATAAGAGTATATTGAATCGGACAACCCTTTTTTTCTCCTGCGCAATCTATATAGACAGCAATAGTGTCCTCACATTTCAAATTTGCGTACTTTAACAAGTAATTCAAAATCGATGTTTTACCTGCTCGTCTGATGCCTTTGATAATAACATTTTTGTAGTCAATAAAACTTTTTCCAATAAAGACAGAATTAATTTTTTTCTTTTCTTCTTCTCTACCAAAAAAGTTTTCACTGACAATATTACCATCATCTTTTAACGCGAAATCCATAATTGGTCTATCAACAAGATATAATCCCGTAGGATATTCTTCGAAATCTTCTTCTTTTATAGTTAAAGAAGATTTAGCAACATCATTATATTTTTCGCCCTGATTTTCATAAGAAACAATGATATCATATTCAATGTGGGATACACCTTCAGGAGCAGAATAATTTATTTCAAACGCTGCAACTGCACCTTTTTCTAACCTAGGTAAAACATATACAGCACTTTCAGTTTTGTTACTATAAGCAAGCTGAATTGAAATATTTTCTGCAGTATCATTTCCTATATTTTTTACCTGACCGAAAATATAACCAAATATGTTTGTTGCGGATGTGTTGAGAATCTTAACATCCATAATAGGACGTTGATTTACTCTGTTGATTTCTTCTCTAATCATCTGCAGAACTGACAATCGCACGCTACTCCAGCCTTGAAGATCTGCAACTCCCAATTGCTTTCCTGCTTTTTGCAGAGCAGCTCTATATGCATCGGTATTTTCTGATGTAGCTTCTTTAAGACATTTTGCTATTGTTTCTAAAGCAGAAAAGATCTTATTCACATCACTAATTTCTGCTGACATTGTACTAACAGGCAACATATTTCTCATTTTCATAAATATGTTTTTATTTTTTGTATAATCTACAGCCATTTTTTGAATAGACGAATAACCCCTATGCAACAATTCATGTAAAGCGGTATTTGAAATAACATCTCTTAATGTGCGGGCACCCTCATCACTACTATACTCATATGCATTAACCATTTCTTTTAAAATATTATTTGCTTCTACATAGTTCTTGTTATACATATGGATATAATAACAGTCAATGCCGTACCTTAATGCATAATCATTAAGTTTGTCTATCTGTGATTCGCAGCTAAGCGCAATCCTATACATTTGTCGGGTAAGCAACTGTCTCTTTTGATAATTTTCAATGCCAAAAGAGTGTATTTCTTGATGTTCTTTCCACAATGCTTCTATTTCTTCTGCAAGTGCACTGACGGGCTCAAGTTCATCAACAAAAGTTAACCTGTGTTCAAAATTTTCATTATCTTCTATTGTTTGTTCTACAAACTCTTCATTTAAACTTCCAAGCACCACATCCAACTGCTCGTACATCTTATCATTTATCTTAGTAGGTTCTACCCATATAAAATGGCGAGGTGCATACTTAGGAGCAGGACCAAATACACCCGATGTAATATCAGCTACTTCTTCTAACATTCCATTAATTATTGCTACACTTTTGGAATCATTAAGAAATGCATACTTTCCCCAAGTGCTGCCCGGAGTTTTAAGAATATAGCATATCAAACCTTTACTCTTTTCATCACTTATGGCTTTAACAACTTCTATTTTTTGGTCATCAGAAATGCTTCCGTTTATCACAAAAAGCAATGTTTCAACCAATTGCTGATTATTTTTTGAAAACACTTGCTTAAGGGTATTAGCCTCATTAGCTCTAGTGGTATATATAAGAGCAAATATCATGTTGATACAACTCCAAGGATGGAAATTAGTGCTACTAATTTTCTTGATGATTTCTTCATCATTCGAAAATACACCTGACACTCTCATCATGGATTCGTACATTTCCGCAGGTTGATAAGAATTCTTGATATATCCATGATATATCCTTTCGCTTTTGGAAATTTCAAGCATAACAGCAAATATTTTACTGGCTATATCATTCTTGTTAACTTCGAATTGCTCCATTGCAATTTTCCACAATTGACTCATAAAGTTGTTGGTGCAAGATAAATACGCTACTAACTTTACACATGGATACACAGCACTAGGGGCTTTTGATATTATCTGTAATACCGTGCTATTCAAAATAGATTCAATTATAGAGTTTTCCTCAAACGGATATGATAAAATATTTCCTTCAAATGCAGTAGACGGAATTTTATGATAATAACCTCCATCGAATAAATTCAGGGCTGTTTTCACTTGTTTATGTGCAGAGGTAAAATCATTATTTCTTAACCATTCAACATACTCTTGATGTTCATTCTCGTCTAAAGAATAAGCCAAAACTAAAAGACTTCTTACCAACCCTTTGCTGAAATCAGCATAATAATCTAAATAGTTTGATATATCAACTTTATTTCTCCAGCACACCTCAAAGAATTCACACCAGTTTCCAGTTATATATCCAAAAACTAGGTAATAAATGATTTTTGAGCTTTCCTCAGATTGATTCATTAACGCATTATGAACATTATCATATGCATCTTGTATCTCCTTTAATTCACTTAGTTCGTCAATATTGTCTGAGAAGTTTTGATAATACTCACTAGCACTTACATTAAAATTATAACCATCAAATCTTGAAATTTCGTCATTCTTTTGTAGAGAAATTATTAGTGCATTAATGTTTGATAAAAGAATAGCATAATCTTTTCTGCTTTTCGAATAATATGATTTAGAGTTACCAACTGGTTTATATCTTACTAATCCACATAGAGCCATATGCAACAGTTCTATTCTATTTGGAAGATATTTACATAAGATATAAAGCGCCATATAACATCCGTAGTCATCAGGTTTGTTATCAATAATTTCGCAAATTACACCTGCTCCTATTTCAGCCTTTGTTTTATCACTATATTTTAAAGTCAATTCGTTTATTTTATAAATATCAGGATAGTTTCCGTCCGGAAGAATCAATTCTATAACTTGTGAATTAACTTCATCAAAACTCCAATCTGACAATTCTTCAATATTCATCTCAGCTAATTTTTGTATCAAGTTTTTAAATTTTACTGAGGCAATCGTTGCCAAACGATCCAAAATAGATTTTGCTTTATTAAACTGTTTTATTTTTATAAATCTACAAGCTATAGCAAGTCCTACATTACTATTTTCGCTGTAAATATATTTTTCAACACTTGTAAGCATAACTTCATATGCTATTTCTGTATTAGTAGATATAGCAATTATTGATAAGTCTCTTATAGCACTATGATTATTTTGTGTAACCAATGTTTTTTCGGTTCTTTCACAAAGGATAGTAATAAGACTCACCAACTTTTCTTCATCTATTTGTGAAAAATATAAGGAGTTCTTATTTACTTTTTCAGCCAACTCTGCTCTAAAATGTTGCAACCCGAAAGGTGCTGGAATGTTTCTAGCATATTCAATTAAAACATCTGCTAAGATTCCATCCTGTGAATATCTCTCACACATGTCCACACATTTCTTCCAAAGATTCTCTTTGTTGTTAAGCATACTGGCTTGAAACATCAACTTTATCGAACCAATCGGGTATTTTTCAAGAGAGATTTTCTGTGCTACATTAGCCCAATTTGTTCCATTCTCTGGTTCTATATACAACATTTTCAAAATAATCGTTGTTGTCTCAGCTGAATCAAAAGTCTCTTCATTCATCTCATAATAATATCTTTTTAATGAATCCTTATCTTCAATGAACTCACCGCAATAAATGCAGTAATCATTTATTTCTTTCATTGATGCTTTTACAGTCATCTCAACAAACAAATCCAATAAGATAATATTTTCAGTAATATTCAGTTCTTGTGCATCAATTTTTAATTCTGCTAATACTTCATCAGGAACAATATACTCGTTTTCGAGAAGCAAAAACAGATTATATTTTGCGAGCTCAATATTTTCGTTTCTTTTCTGCAAATAATATGCACATAAAATTGCCTCATAAGATTTTTTTTCTCTATTTAGCTCGATACAAATTTTTATTGCTCTCTCAAACCATTCATTATCAAAATAATCGTTTTTTATTGCTTTAATGTACTGGTTGCACAAAAGAATAGCAATTTCAGGGAAATTTTTATCTTTTGAACTGATAGAGATATCATTGATAAATGAAAGAAAAACTTTTTGCATTCCATTGGACTCGCACATATTGATAAGTGAAAAGCATATACTTTTAGTGATGGGTAAACTATATGTTTTGAATAAGTTAATAAATGATGCAATTCCTATAGGAGAAAAGTCTACACCATCAATTAGGTTTTCAATGTTATGACAAATGATATACTTGTCCTCGGTTGAATTAAGAATATGTGTTATCTCATGTAAAACTATTTTTACAGAACACTCCTTATTCTTAGCATAAATTTTTCTTAAATGGCACAACAAAGTTTTATACTCTTCATTGCTACATGTCGTATTATTCAGTGACTCATCAAAGAACTCTTTTGATGCACCTTTAAATCTCCCCACACCAAAGTATTCAAATATGTAATAAACTAATTTCCTTTTGTTCTGACTTGCAGCTTCTTTTTGTAAATGTTTTAAATTTTCAGATGGAAATTTTCCATTAATACTTACTATTTTTTCCAATTCATCAACAGAGTACTCTGATAACATTTCTTCAAAATGATAAATTAAAAAGTTTTCAATAGCGTCTATTATCATGGAATCAAACAAAGAAGAAAGCATCTCAACAAGACAAGACGAGGGAATGTTATCAATATTTGTCCGCAATTCACTTAATTCGTTTGCTACATCTTTATTTAAGCGACATTTAGCAATAATTGTTTCTGCTATTACCTGAGCAGATTTATCTGAAATACCATCAACTTCGCACAAAAACTGTTCATATTCTTTTTGCTTTAAAAGCAATGAGCAAAATTCTACTTCTCTGCCTCTGCGACTTTGTTCATATTGTTTAAACAATTGAAGTTTTGATACATCATCATTTGTTTCAGTATATATTTTGTAAAGAAAAGAAGACGCATCATATCCACATTCCAATGCCAAATTCGCCAAAATCAGTGTAATGTCATTTTTCACGCCGATAAACGAATACAATCTTTCTGCAACACTAAGAATATCTCGCTCCCTAGAAAAAGCTCCCGTTTTATATATTGAAGCAAATGATTCGATCTGCCTATTTTCAAGACCCAAATCCATTAACTTCTCTCCACTAATAGCTGTTTCGCGAAGATTCTCTGAAAGTAAGATTATCTCATATATTACTTCATTATTCATACTTTCATCAAACTCAACCGTTTTTTTGCACAGTAAACTTGACCTTTCATCTCCATTTTGATAAAAGGCCTCAGAAGCTTTATTTAACATTTCAACTGTCAGTGATGACTCTCTAATCATTTGAATCATATCCTGAAAGTTATTACATGCAAATGTGTAAAATTCAGAATCACGCATATTGAGCAAAGATAATATATATAATTCTCTTGACTCTCGTATTTTAATAAAAATATTTTCGTAACATTTAAATACACTTATTAACTCCTTATACCTATGAGAGTCATAAAGAATATTTAATAGTAATGGATGTTCCTCCTCGTTAAATCCTCGCTTCAAGCTTTCCCACAAAAGAAATTCAACTGTTCCGTTTTTATTTCTTTGAATATTATACAATCGTGTAATTGGAGTATATTGTTCTTCTCCTTCAATTGTGGTTTCTAACTGATTAATAGCGTATTTTATTTCATCTTCTAAATATCCAATAGACTCCATAAACGGAGAAAACGAATATACATAATCGACTATTCTTTTCTGTTCTTTATTGCTGTTAATTTCAAGTATCTGCTGTTCAAAGTTATTTATGTTTGATATAGAAGTTAAATACTTAATTATTTCTTTGCAGCGTTCTTCTAACTCTACATAGTTAAACTCATTTAAAACTTCTACTAAACATTGTGCATAATTTAAATCGTAAAAAACATAAATATTATCATTTAAATAATCATATAATTCTTGTTCACTCTTTGCACTTAAAACAGATAATAAAAATTTTGTATTTCGAATTGACATTACATTGTTTTTTCCAAATTTTTTCCAAACAATATAAAAATCTTCCGTGTTATTTTCAGCTATATAAATATCAAATAAGTTTTCGATACATTTGTCGCTATCGGTCAACAAACCCATAACAAAGTATTTTTCAGCAATTCGATGATAATTTCCAGCTAATTCAAACAATCTCTTACCACATTCATAAAAAGTGAAACTCTTATCACCTAATTCAAGTTCTTGGATTTTTACTTGTAATTTTTCTGAAGATTCTTGAGAAACTCCTAAAAGTTCTCCACTTTGCATCATATTTTTACATGCATTATAATCACATTCAACAATAGCTTGCTCAAACTTTTCTTTTTTTATTTTAGAAAAAATAGGGAAAATTTCAGTATAATTATCAAGTTCATAACACCTAATCAAATTATCAATTGATTCATTTATATCAATCTCATAAATATCATCATTTTCCTCTAAGTTCAAAATATTATCAATCGATGATAAGTTTGAGCGAATTTCTGATGGTATTTTCTTACTATTTATACCGAAATCCTCTGCTGTTTTTCCGCAAAACAACAACATGCATATTTTCAAGGATATGGTCGATTCAAAATGCTCATTTAAAATAATTAATGTATCTGCAAACTCATCTGTTAAGCTGCTAAACTCAGAGACTGACATCAGCTTTTCATAATAGTAAATTATTTCTTTAAACTGCATTATTTGCTCTACATTAATATTCTTAACAAACAAAATGTCTTTTTCAACAATAGATTTCATATGCATAAAAAGATTATCGCTACAGTAGTTTGCAATTTTTTGTGCAAAATCAATAAAATCTTCTTTTGCTTTATTTAACACATCATTTTTTCTATTATTATATTTTAATTTTTCTTCCAACAAGGCAACAGATGTTGGCATAATACCATCTTGCTCAGTCCATCCTAAATATTCAATTATTTCTCTTGCATGATTCCATCTATCATAATAAGACTTTAGTATTGAAAAGGTGTCTTTATCAATTTGTTCACCATCGTTTAATTTTTTTGAGATTTCAGGAATAACTTGAACCGATTTTTTTTGCAACTTAATCAGGTAATCTAAATCATTATGTAGCTCTTCATACTTCTCATCAATAACACTATCAAATTTTAAAACATCCGGGACATTTTCCTTTATTTCATTACACAGTTCACTATCTTCTTCTATAATACAACAAAATCCATCTAAAGCATAAGGTTGTAAGTGACCAGATGTATTGGCAGGATTAGTTTTCAATACGCAGTATAAATCATTCCCATTAATAGACTTAATATTCGTATTAAAAACAATTTTAGAGTTGTCTTGAAATTCGTAATAATATATAGGATTTAAACCTACCAGTGAGCGTGAAAATGCATATGCAATTTTAGCACTCCATACATCAGCATCTCTTTTTTGTCCAGTATATTTGTTTAACGTTTTTGAATTATTTACCCACCATGACATAAATGCAACAGCGTGCATTTGCTCAACTTCTTTGGATGTTGTAACTTTATCAACTTCAGAATTTTCTAAGAGCACTAGGTTAAGCCCATCAATTAAAAAGTTCTCACTAAAATCATTTTTTATCCATGTTTGAAGTGTTCTTCCTCCTGAAAACTCTTTGTAATTGATTCCATAATCTGTGGCTAACTTAGGTCCTATGCTAGCTAAAAGATATTTACCATCATTTTTCTGAATAAGGTCGGTCAGAATTCTTATAATCAAATTATGATTTTTCCCTTTTAGGCAGCAAAAATCCCCTTCAAATTCGAATTTATCATTGAAATCACTCTTTAACCATGCTAACAAACCTTTACCATTAGAATACTCTTTATAATCGATATCATAATCTGTTTTTAGTATTGGTGCAATGCTAGATAACAATATCTTTCCTTCATTTTTATTGAGAATTTCTTCTAGTATGTACAATATGTTTTCTGGAATTGTGTTTACCAAACGACATTGGATAATTGTTCCTCCACTTTCATGTTTCACATCTTCCAAAATGAAGCTTTCAGGAAAATATTCTAAAAAACGCCTTAATCTTGATTTACCCTGAGAAACATATTCTTTATAATCAATATTATTTTTTATTAAAACTTCAATATTAAATTTTGTTATATCAACACTATAATCTTTATCTGAAAAAAATTTTCTCGCCAAATTTTGTATTAAAGATCTAAAATTATCATCAATTTTTTTTGGTGTAAATGCTTCCATATTTTTTGTACCCCTTTCAAGTTTATACGACAAAATACAAGTAATTTTATTTTATCACAAACTATAAAAATTTTCAATGGATATAAACAAGAATATGGCCTTAATGCATCCTCAATTTAGTTAAACCATTGGTGTTCTATATTTCAAATCTTTTAAATTTCAAAAGCACAATAAAAAATTGCTCTCTTCAGCAGTATTTACTTGCCAAAAGGAGCGTTACTTAATTTTATTTACTCTTATAAAACAACAATGCATTAACTCTTACACCGTTCTGAATTACCTCAAAATGAAGATGCGGTCCCGTTGAATATCCGGTTGAACCACAATCTGCTATCACCTGTCCTTGCTTTACCGTCTGTCCGGCAGATACGTGAAGAGCAGAACAATGAGCATAAAGAGTTGAGTAAGTGTCATCGTGTTTAATCTTTCATAATAACCACAGTGATTATTTTAAACTACAGTTACTGCAACACTATAAATCTATTTTATTAATCAAATATTTTGCACGGACTTTCAAATACAATACTACCCCGTTAAGACTGCAGATTTTTTGCTTTCCCAACGGGGCTTTTTTGTTTTCTCTGATAAAGTGATATTTGGTTTTCGTTTAAACAAATTGTATATTTCTATATTTTGTAATATATCATAAATTTAAATTGAGATTGTTCGATAGAAACATCTGAAACATACAATACATCATTAAAGCGATTTCTATTTTACAATTGGTGCATTCTGCCCGTTGTACTAAGGACAAAAATGTGCTAAAAACAGCCCTATTGAAAAGAAAACATTTTTTAAATAAACACCTCATTCAACCTATACCTACTGACATTGTAGCTATTCTCACGCTCAATGGCACCGGATTTGACGAGGTCGGTCAGGCGTTTCTTTGAAAATGAAGTTGATCCGAAAAAGGCATCAAAATTTGCAACGGGAAGCACAACCCAATCAGTGTCCTCTTGTCGGTTGGCATAGTAATATTTTATGAGAATTTCAAGTGCATTAGCTGTGCTCGGTGCTGTTGTAAAATCAGTTATCTTTGCTTTTGTTTCTTCAGGCAGTTCAAAATCCTTGTTTTTAAGCTCACCAAGCTCTAAAGCAGATGAAAGAATATCATCAAACCTCAATATCCATGCACCTTTGGTTTTTAGGTAATATGTGCTGAAATGCATACGGGTAACCTTGTCACGCCAAGCGGTATCAATGTTCTTATCCATAATCATATATTTCTCATACTCTTTGGTTGTGAACTTGTCCAGATTGTTTTTAACAAAATTCATAGCATTGTGAAAATGTCTGTAAAACCAACCTTCACCGTTTTCTGATACAAGTTCGGGAAATTCGTTGTGATACTCCCTGAAATCTGTTGTAAAACGCCACTCTTCCTTTTCTTTTGCATTATCCTTGTCGGGAATACTGCACCAAGCAGAAATTGCCCGTCTTGCATATTCAATGTCAGCACTGCCGTTTTTGAACATATATCCTCTTGCGATTATGGTCAGTACCCTCGGAAATCCCTCAAAGCCTTGTATGCCCTCACGGGTGAATCTGCCGAGAAATGAATTATCATTTTTGTTGTCACGCTTGTATATAGGTGTTTTCGTGTAAGA
The DNA here is from genome assembly GCA_045533205.1 of Acutalibacteraceae bacterium. GTDB lineage: Bacteria > Bacillota > Clostridia > Oscillospirales > Acutalibacteraceae > UBA6857. The sequence goes on from JAZSHL010000074.1 coordinate 67,319, forward strand.
CTTAAACTCGACTATCTCGTTCAACATAAGACTTGCTCCTATCAATAATGTGTTTCTCTGTTTCGGTCAGCAAAATATCAAAGATAAATCTTCTGTAGCCTGCCGCAACAACATAGGGTACTGCATCACTTAACCTTATGATTTTTGAAAGTAGTTTTCTGCATTCTGCTGTTACTGCTTCCTTGTAATCGTAGGTTTTAGATTTGTTTCTGTATGCGAGCATCATTGCAGTCATTTCTTCACTGTCATTTTCAAAATGAAGTGAAGTGAGGTTACGCAATTTGTTCTCGGCATACCTGTCACAGATAATATCAGAAAACACCCTGTCTCCGTTATGCCTGAAATCACAGAATAACTCAATATAGCTTTCAAAGCGTTCACCTGCAAGATATATCCTTAAAAATTGCTTTCTTTCTTCGGGCAGCATAAATTGCCATTTGCGCTCCTGCATCTGAGTATAGATTTCTTCAATCTCTTCGGGAGTGAAATCGGTGAAGAGTGAATACAGCTCGTCTGTGTCATAATCGTTTTCCTGACCACGCATAAAGAGAATACGCTCAATGTCGGATTTTCTTTCAGGGATATCAGACCGGTTTCTGTTGTTGCGGATTCTTCTTAAGCAATGCTCATAATCATTCATTAAAGCAGAAACACGGGCAAGCTTCTTTTTATCAAGACCTGATTTCCAATCAGGATTCTGAGCAAAGGTAAAAATTTCACTGTCAGGTGCAGTTTTTTCTTTTGCTTTCGGTGTGTTTCTTTTCAGTTCATATGCATAATACGGCAGTCTTTCAAGGTTTGAGCTGACATCCGACCAATCGGTGTTTTTGAAGAATTCTCTGAATTGTTGGTCATAAGTCTTTTCATACCAAGACCTGCGTTCGTTCTGCTTTTCGATAAGGGATTTGTATTTAAGAAACAGACTTTTCGGTGCTTTGTTTGTTACAAGATATTCCGAAAGGTCAGGCTTTACACCGCTTTTTGCAGAGTCAATTTCCAAGCCTGTAAGAATCGCAAGGATTTCCGTTTCCTTTCTGTACTGTGCTTTCTTGCCTTTTGCATTTTCGTCATAAGCTAAAATACTTCTGTTAAGTGCGGCATTTGATATTTGTCCCACACGGGAAGAAAAAGTATTCTTAACAGTTTCAAATCTTGCTTCCCAATACTGTGAATCGGATACAATTGGTTCTTCTGTTGGTATAAATAACAAAGGCAACGGGTTATCACTTTTGCCGTAATACTCAGGTTCGGTTTCCTTTGTATAGAGATAAGAAATGATAATACGGTCAGCAATAGTCTTTACCATATCACCGTCAAAATCTGCACCGCCAAGATGCATAGGAATATCAGAATTATCAGGCACCATAATTACATCGGTTAAATGGCTGAAGTATTTATCTCTGTAATATCCGACATCTTTCAAAGGTCGCACCTGAACACTTTCATTTTTAGATATGTGCGGATTGCGAAGAAGAGAATATTTGTAGTTTGTGCCGTGGCTGTTGCCGGGTGCATAAACAAAATTACCGGACAATTCTTCGTTACTGATGTCAGCAAATTTTCTGCTGCCATCAGCAAGAAAAGTAAAAAGTGACATTAAGTCAGCAGACAAATATCTGTTATCACCCTCTACAAAAAGCTGTCCTATTGCATATTTCCTTAAAATGTTTTCTGCAATATCATCTATGTCTTTAGAGAAGAATGGCTCATCAATAAGCAATGAGTTTTTAGTTATAAGCCTTGCTTTGATTTTTAAATCTTCATCACTGTCATCTAAATGCTTTGCATAATAATCTATTCTGTATTTTCTGTTGTTACAGTAATCGTAATAAGACTGCTCCGTTACTTTTGTCAGCCACTCTCTTTTATCACGTGAAGGACTTTCTTCCCAACCCAAAGGTAAATCTTTCGGTCTGAATTTTTCTTCAGGTATTGCAACGGTATTTAAAAACTGAAAGTTAAGTTCAGTTAAATTTTCATTTTCACCTTTACCTACATTTGAAATGTATAACGAGTGTCTGTACTTTTTACAGCGTTCAAGATAATCGTTAAAGGTTAAATTGTTTTCACTTAACCAACCTTTACCTTTGAACATTGTATCGGTAAGAATAAGGTTTATCTTATCAACAGGATGTTCAACACCCCACATATCTTTAACAGAATATATACCTAAACTTTTAAGAAAAGATTTGAAATCAACCTCATGTACCATACCTTTTATGTAAGGCAAACGAATCTGAAAAGAAGAATGTATATGCTTCCCAGAAAACTGTTTATCAATTTCTTTTGCGAATGATGGTGTGATAAAACCTTCACCGTCAAATGAATCAAAAGAAAATTCAATATCCTTTTCGGTGCGTTTGTATTTTTTTACTGCCGTGTTTTTATCTTTTGATGTAACAGTTACTGCGTGAGTTTTAATAAATCTTTCCCATGTTTTTATGATAACAATGCTGTCTTTATCAAAAAGATTTTTACTTTCAATTCTTGTACCGCCCGAAAACATAAGTCCGTTGTAAGCGTAAAGCTTACTTAACTGACAGAAACCGATGTTCATATCAAGCTCAATTCTTGCTTTGACTTTTTCATAAACATCACTTCTTATGAAAGATAAACGAGCGTTTCTGCTCATACTTGCAGAGCGTTCAAAGGCAACAAAGTTTTTCATACCCGTTCCTAAATCAATATTTATTCCTTCGGGACGGAACATTGATTTTGCTTTTAACTGTCTTAAACGGATGCGTTCACTCTTTGCCTCTCTGTCAAAAATTCCGCTGAAGTCAATGTAAACTATCACATCGGAAAGGTCAGAAATTTTTGTATCGTCTTTTGGCTGAGTAAATTTATCCGAAGTTAAAACACTCATCAACTGATAAAACATTGCACAGTCTTCCTGCAAACTGTTTTCTTTATTCATTAAACACTTTGCAGTTGCGCTGTTATTCAAATTAAAAACATATTTTTCATCATCCTGCTTTTCGGCATAAGAGATAATTCCTCTCGCCAAAAGCATCGGTATTTCATAAGTAATATGTGCCATTGTTTCACCTCTGATGCACTTATTCTGTATAAAGGATACTACAGCCACCCCTGTAATGTCAACTCTTTTGCACCCGAATAATCGGGTGCTTTTTTCATTTAAAACAGCGGTATTACTTTAACGAGCATTGGATTTTGGTACCACAAAATCCGTTTCGGGGGAAGCCACCCCGAAAAACAAAACAGAAAAGAGGTGAAATTTTTTGAAAGAAAACAAAAAGACGAAACTTGTAAAAGCATATTTTACCGAAGAAGATTACGAAAGGCTCAATTATCTTTGCAGCATAATGAAGATTTCAAAATCAAAAATGATTCGGTTTCTGCTTTATTACAAGAACATTAAAGAAGCTCCGCCTGTTGATTACACAGTTTTAATCAGAGAAATGCGAGCAGTCGGAAATAGCTTGAATCAAATTGCTATGGTTGCAAATGCAAAAGGTTGGATTAATGAAAAGGAATTACGTGCCGTTATTCTTTCTCTTCGTGAACTTGAAAAGAAAATATCGGCACAGTTTCAGTTGAGCAAGGAGGATGAATATTGGCAGTAACAAAAATATGGTCGGTTAAAGGTACACTTAAAAGTGTTGTTGATTACGCAATGAATCCCGATAAAACGCTTAATGATTATTACACTAACAGCGAATTGCAATCACTTAAAGATGTAATTGATTACGCAGTTGAAAGCGAAAAAACTGAAATGCAATATTTTGTAAGCGGAATAAATTGCAATCCTGAGTTTGCCCGTGACCAGATGACAGAAACAAAAAAGCTGTTTCATAAGCAGAACGGGATAATTGCATTCCATGGTTATCAGAGCTTTAAGCCGGGAGAGGTTACACCTGAGCTTGCTCACGAAATCGGAAAAGAGATTGCACAGAAATTATGGGGAGACCGACACGAGGTTATTGTTGCAACACATCTTGACAGAGGTCACATTCATAATCATTTTGTTGTGAACAGTGTTTCAATGGTTGACGGAAAAAAGTTCAATGCCTGCAAACAAAGCTATGCACTTATGAGAAAAGTTTCTGACGAGCTTTGCATTAAATACGGATTATCAATTGTTGAAAAGCCACATAAGTCTCCGAGAAGAATGACCTATCTTGCAGAGAAGAACGGTGAAAATCATCAGTATGATTTATTGAAATTCCATATAGATGATTGTTTATCACGAAGTTCAAACATCAGAATCTTCATTTGGTTAATGGAGAAGAAGGGATATACTTTTGATTTCAACAGACCCGAGCCGACAGTTTATCACAAAAGATTTAACCGTCCCGTATGGCTTTGCGACCTTGGAGACAGTTATACCATTAACGATATTGAAGAAGTAATACTGACTAAAAGACATTACACGAGAAGAGTTACTCACGATTCAATTACTTTCAAAACCTTATTCTTTGACGGCAACCCATACAATTACAAAAGCGGAATCAGCAGCTCTTACACTTGCTTGTGTAAAGGGCTGCTTATGTTTAAGGAGCATCCACATTGCAATGATGTCGAAATTTATCTTGAACAGGAGCTTTTGAAATTTGACCAGCTTTGTGAAGAACAGAACTTATTGCTTGATAACAATGTTGAAAGCTATGAGGACCTTGAAGCACTAATTGCAAACACCGAAAAAGAATTACAGGAAATGGATGAAGCAAGAAATATATTCAGAAACAAACTAAAGTGTGCTGTCCGTTCAGGTGATGAAAATCTGCAGAAGGAAATCCGTGAGGATATTGCAACTCTTACCGCCGCTATGAGAGTTGCAAGAAAGAATCTGAAAATTTTAAACAGAGTTAAATACAGGGCTGAGGATGTAGTAAACAGAATGGACAGCATCAACGAGCATTCAAGAATGTATGAGCGTTATGCCCGTGATGTTATCAAGCCTAAAACAAATACAAACAAAACACAAGAAAGAAATTTTGAAAGATAATTAGGAGGAATATTTTATTATGATTAATATTAAAGAAGTACAGATTAAAGATTTAATTTCCTTTGAGGGCAGTCCCTTTGAATTCAGGGAGGACGAAGGCTTCACACAGCTTTTTGACAGCATAGCTGAAAGCGGTGTGTTTTCACCGATTGTTGTATGTGAAAGAGACGGAAAGTTTGAAATTGTAAGCGGATATCGCAGAGTTGAAGCGTGCAAAAGGCTTCATATTGATGTTATCCCTGCAATCATCAAAGACCTTACAAGGGAAGAAGCTATTGTTATGCACGTTGATTCCAATCTTCAGCGTGACAAGGTTTTACCGAGCGAAAAGGCTTACGGTTACAAAATGAAGCTTGAAGCAATGAAAAGACAAGGCTTCCGTTCAGATTTAACCTCCGACCAAGCTGGTCGGAAGTGTGAATCGGCAGAAATTATTGCAAATGAATCGGATGACAGTAAAACACAGGTCAGGCGATATATTCGTCTGACTTTTCTTATTCCTGAAATCTTAAAGCTTGTGGATAGCGAAAGAATTGCATTTACCCCTGCTGTTGCATTGTCTTATTTATCACCCGAGGAGCAATGTATGATTTACAAGTTTTATGACGAAATGGAGGTTACACCTTCATATTCTCAGGCGGTAGAGCTTAAAAATCTTTCCTCGGAGGGTAATCTTAACGAAAGTGTCATCACAGAAATTATGTCCCGCGACAAGCCTAATCAGCAAGAATTCTTTAAAGTACCGATGGAGCGTTTGAAGAGAGTTGCACCGAAAATCAGAGATAAGGACTTTGAGAACTTTGTTATCAAAGCGTGTGAGTATTATTACAAGGTTTTACAAAGACAGCGAAGCAGTGATAGGGATGTGAGGTGATGCGGATGAAGGAACTTGATTTAACAAACAACATCGGCATTGTTCAGGGATTTTGTCCCATTGAAAATCCAGATGAAATAAATCTGTCTGATGAAATTTTACTTTATAGTACAGCGGTTAAAGAGAAAAGAAATATAGTGCATCAGCCTACAAATGAATTTTCACTAAAAGTGGGAGGAACGTATTTCGATGTATCAACTCATTTTGATACAACCGGCAGACAATCCGTCTTACAGCAATTTAAAGATTTGATATTATTGACACAGGCTGTTTAATTGTCACACATTTGAAATATTCAACAGGACACGGTAAAGTATGAATGTCTTTACCGTGCCTTGTTGTCAGAAAGGAGCGAAATATTATGACAACAGTAAATAATAACGGGCAACAAAACGAAAAAATAACGGCTTTGTACTGCCGTTTGTCTGTAGAAGATATTAAAGATGACAAAAATAAGAAGAAAAACCGCAACGAAGACGAGAGTAACAGTATATCTAATCAAAAACAGATTTTGCTTGATTACTGTAAAAAACAGGGATACAGAAATACAATGTTCTTTGTTGATGACGGCATTTCAGGTACTACTTTTGACAGACCTGACTTTCAGCGTATGCAAAGGATGGCTGAAAACGGTGAAATCGGCACGATTATTGTAAAGGACTTATCTCGTTTCGGAAGAAACTATCTTGAGGTCGGTAAGTATCTTGAAATACAGTATCCCACCTTGGGTGTCAGATTTATTGCAATTCAGGAAAATGTTGATACTTTCAGCAATACGGGCACAGAGTTGATGCCGTTCTCTAATATATTTAATGAATGGTATGCAGCTCAGACCTCAAAGAAAATCCGTGCTGTATGGCAGTCAAAAGCCGATAGAGGTGAAAGAGTTTCTTCTGCCGTTCCGTTTGGCTATGTTAAAAGCAAGGAAAATCCAAAACAATGGATTGTTGATGAACCTGCCGCAAAAATTGTAAGATATATTTTCTCATTATGTCTTGGCGGAAAAGGTCCTGAACAGATAGCAAGACAACTTGAAAGGGAAAAGGTCTTAACAACAAGTGCCTATTACAGAGAAATCGGCGACCCAAGAGGAAACAAGAAAATTGTCAATCCTTACCGTTGGAAAGACAGTTCTGTTGTGCATGTTTTGGAGAATAGACAATATACGGGTTGTACTGTAAATTTCAAAACTACAACCGTCAGCTATAAGGTGCACAAAACTATATATAATGAGCAAGATAAATGGCAGATTATTCCCAATACTCAAGAAGCTATAATTTCTGAAGAAATGTGGCTGAGAGTTCAAGAAATCCGAGAAAACAGAGTGCGACCTACAGCAACAGGTCGTATTGGTATGTTTTCGGGATTAGTGTATTGCTATGATTGCGGTTCAAAATTAAGCTTTGCTGCAGCAAAGAGTTTAAAACCTAATCAAGAGCATTATCGTTGTTCAAAGTATAAAAGCAATCGTGGTGAGTGTCAGGTTCATTATATCAGAGAAGTTTCCTTGCAGAAAATTGTTTTGAAAGCAGTACAGGATTTAGCAGCTTTTGTTCAGAACTTTGAGCCTGTGTTTTTATATCTTCTCGCAAGAGAGAACGGATATGCTCACAAAAAGGAAATAGCTGAATTGGAATCAATAATTAAAAACGGCAAAAAGCGTATTGAGGATATCGATACTATAATTGCTCGTTTGTACGAAGATAATGTAACGGGAAAAGTTACTGATGAACGCTATATTAAACTTGTAACCGGATATGAAGCGGAACAGGCAGAGCTTATTCAAAAAGTTGAGTTTTCCGAAAAGAGACTTTCAGAAAACAGGCAAAACAAAGTAGATTTAAGACTTCTCCATAACACACTTCGTGAGTGTACTGATATACAAGAGCTCGACAGAACTATAGTCAATAAACTGATACGCAGAATAGAAATTCACAACAATGATAAATATGACGGTCATTGTCATGTTAAAGTTGATATTTACTTTACAGGTGTAGGAATGATAGATATTCCTACCGAACAGGAAATATTAACACTTATGGAGGAAATCAGAAGTGAGTCTGATAGCCTTCAAACTGCTTAAAAGCAGAAATGGTGCAACTCCTTTTGGGAGTTACACCATACTCTACATAAATTACTTCCTTACGACCCCGTTGCTAAGTGAACAAGGGTTGTTTTTTTAAACATGATTCAGAAAATAACCGTAAAAATTTTTTCAAAAAATTAAAAAAACTATTGACAAACCTGTTTATGTCCGCTATAATAAAACCATGATAATGATAATCATTATCAATAAGACATGAACGGAGTGATGAAAATGTCAACTCTGCGAAACTCAAAGCAGAGGGACGCAGTGCTCCGGAACTTAAGTGAAAGGTATGACCACCCGACAGCGGAGGATGTTTATCTCGATTTAAAAAAAGAGATTCCCTCAATCAGTCTGGCAACGGTCTATCGCAACCTGAAGCTTCTTGAAAGTGAAGGTCTGATTCTTAAGATTACCACCGATGACAGTGACAGGTTTGACGGCCATACCCATGAGCATTATCATTTCACCTGCAAAGACTGCAAGCGTGTTCTTGATCTTCAGCTCAAGGACGGCACAAACATCAACAACCTGACAAAGGACTTCGGCGGAAAAATTATGAGTCATGCACTTATGTTTTACGGTGTCTGCCCCGATTGCAAAGCAATTTAAAAAGAAAAACAAAAAAATTTTTATTTAACTGGAGGAAAAAATCATGAAAAAGTATTATTGCCCCGTATGCGGTTACGAAAGTGACGAAAAGATCGACAATTGCCCCATCTGCAAAGCAAAGATGAAGGAAAGAGAAGAGGGCGCAGGCATGGTCTGGGCTGCAGAACACATCCTTGGCGTAGGCAAGGAAGCTAATGTTCCCGAAGAAATCATCATGGGTCTTCGTGACAACTTCAACGGCGAATGCTCAGAGGTTGGTATGTACCTTGCAATGGCTCGCGTTGCTCACAGAGAAGGCTACCCCGAAATCGGTCTTTACTGGGAAAAGGCAGCTTACGAAGAAGCAGAACACGCAGCAAAGTTTGCTGAGCTTCTTGGTGAAGTTGTAACTGCAAGCACAAAGAAGAATCTTGAAATGAGAGTTGCTGCTGAAAACGGCGCAACACAGGGCAAATTCGACCTTGCAAAGATGGCTAAGGAGCACGGCCTTGACGCTATCCATGACACCGTTCACGAAATGGCTCGTGATGAAGCAAGACACGGTAAGGCGTTTGAAGGTCTTCTTAACAGATATTTCGGTTAAGGTGACTCGTCATGAAAGTGGAAGTTGAAATTGAACCTTACGACGACGGCATATCTATAAATTATGTTAACGGTTCAAAAATCGACTGCTATAAAAGTTATGATACAGTTGTAGTCAAAGCTAATGCAGAAGGTTTGAATTTACTGGCAAGTATTTGCTTAACATTGGCTCAAGATGCAGCACCAAATGGCAGTCACCTTCACCTTGATGAATTCAACTTTTTCAAAGAAGGCTCGCTTGAACTGATTATTTCAAAAGAATAATCAGTTCTCGAAGCAAGACACTGCAAGGCATTTGAGGGTCTTCTTAAGAGATATTTTGGTTAATACTTCGAGGAGGATAAAATCCTCCCCTGCTAAATATATTGCATCAAAGGAGAGAAAATTATGTTTGATTACACAATCTGCAAATGTAAGCAGGTATCTTTCTTTGACGTGGAAGATGCTCTGAACAGGTTTGATAAATTTGAAGATATTGAAAAGAACTTCGAGGAAGTTCAGAAAATTACCAACTGCTCAACAGGCTGCGGCGGTTGCCACGATAAAATTCTTGATGCAATTTCTGAAATCATGAGTAAAAAGCTCCCCTATTGACAAAAATATTACAAATAAAATTGGAGGAAAATACTATGGCAAAATACGCTTGTCCCTGCGGATATGTTTACGATCCCGAGCTTGGTGATCCCGATAACGGCATCGCTCCCGGCACAGCATGGGAAGATGTTCCTGAGGATTGGGAATGCCCCGTCTGCGGCTTAGGTAAGGACGTATTCGAAGAGGAATAATAAAACAAAAATCAAGGCTGTATCAGAAATTGATACAGCCTTTTTTTATTCTGTTTTCAGTATTCAATGGGCCCCTGCTATGCTTATTTTATAAAACCGATGAAGTACTTTCCGATAAGGTTCATGAAGATGTCAAAGATAACCTTAAGGAATTCCATAAGGCCGAGCTTCTCGAACCAATCCTTCTGCTCTGTGCCATCGATGAGGTCAGAGAACTGATCTTCTGACTCAATATCAACATAGGGATTTTCTGCATCATATGCGGGAGCTTCACCGTTAAGATGTGTGAAATAGAATTCCTTATCGTTGACAGGTGTCACAGATTCAAGAAGAACATAGGAAATTCTGATTTCAGCAACTGTAAGGCTTTCCTTAGGAACTTCACCGCTAAAGGGAACCTCTAATGTGCCCTGAGGTGCAATTTCCTTGAAAAGATAATCCATTGCGTCAAAGCTGATATCTGATCCGTTGACAGCAATAGAAGCTATCTGCATACTCTTTTTCTCAGAAAGATTTTTGATGATAAGCTTTGTGTCGTCTGAAGAGAGATATCCGGGTACAGATGAATCAAACTCAGCATAAACTGATTCGCATACATTTGTTGCCTCGTGGAACTGGGGATATTCTGCATAGGTATGTACTGTTACCTTTTCGTCTGACTCAAGAAGTGACTTCATAAGAGTCTTTGAGTAGTTATCACTTAAAGTCATGCCGTGGAACAGTCCGTCCACCATCCATGTTGTTTCGGGCAAATATGCAGTTGTTGCATCAATGTTCATCTTAGGTGAAAGATGATTATGTGCAGGGTTGCTGCAGATTGTGCCGAGTGTCTGATAGCCGTCATTGAATCTCTTGCCGAAGGGTGCACAGGTTGCACCGCTTGAAGCGTTGAGTGAAATAATTGCGTCTGACTCTTCCTGCGAGCCAACAACACTGGGAGCACCGTAGCCGGAGATGATGTAAATGTTTGCGCCCTTTGCCTGTGCGCTGTGAAGAAGCTTTGACATATTGGGAAGAATTTCGTTGTGGAAACGGTCACTCTTTGCAATTACTTCTGAATTAAGGAAGGACTCGGGCACATCATAGTTTGCTCTGATGTCACTGTAATGCTCAGCGGGGATAAAGTCCCAGATGCTGCCCCATTTTCCGAGCACATCAAGAAGATGAGGTGCCAGATAATGAAGAACTTCATCAAGGAAGCCGAGAGCGTGTGCCTTCATGAGCCAGTCGATATCCTCGTCAAGCATAAAGCCGTTCTGGAGGAACTGCATAAGTGTTTCTTCGTCAAATCTGATCTGATCGGTTAAAATGTCATAAGCAAGAAGAGCACCGCCGATTGCAGGAACAGTGAGAACAGCGTTGTTCACCTTCTGCTTGTCACCGTAAAGTGCAAGATATGTTGCGCTTGTCTGTCCGCCGTGGCTGATTGCAAAAATATTTACCTTTTTTGCACCTGTGTATTCGAGAACATCGTCAATATAAACGTCAAGGTCCTTTGCGCAGTCAACAGTGTTCTGTCTGAAGTCTGTAGCAAAGTTGAAGGTCCATTCCTCTGCCTTGTCACCGAGATATTCGGAAACATAGGGTATAATGCTTGTTTCGTGAACGTGCATGCCGTTTTCATTTTCATTGAGCCATGCTGTGCTTGTGTCTTCAGCATCCTTATGATAGCGATAAAGCTGCTCTACAGGCTTGCCGTTATCATCATAGGCCATGTCACCGTAAAGATTGACGAACTCCTCACCGACATCATCAGCAAGTCTTTTTGCGTCTCCCTGAGCCAAAGCGCCGATATCAATGCCGAGTGAAACAGCTCTTGCGATAACACGCTCGAGAATCTCGTTCATGTCAACGCCCCACACGTGTTCCTTTTCGCCATCTGCATTGTATTTATACATGCTTGATGAGCTGTAGCCGGGGACAACGACCAAGGGATAGATTTCTTCTTCTGCCTCTGCTGCCGCAGCCATGGGAGCCATAAGTGTGATACACATTAAAGCAGCCAGAAATAATGCAATAAATTTCTTCATAAAAAAACCTCCAATTTTGTTATGTTAATAATTCTACAACAATTGTCGCTGTTTGTCAATGTCAGGTTGTTTTTTTCTCATCTCATTCACAACTTTACCACCGATAATCGCAATATAAATATACATAATCGGTGTTGTGAAGGGTTGGGCAATGTTGACTCCCGCCTGAATCCAATAGGACACCAGTGCAGAAAAAATGCCGACTGCAAGGGTGCTGCCCTTGAGAGTTCTGACAACCGAAACAGACACTGCAACAATAACGGCAAGATATGACATGAGCCCGAAAACACCGCTTGTCATAAGATATTGGAGATATTCGTTATGTGCCTGGTCAACACTTTTGCCGTCAAACAGATTTGCCGACGCCGTGATTCTGTGCAGCGCTTCGGGTCCCACACCGAACAGCTTCTCTTTCAGGCTGAAATCCTTGAAGGCCTCAAGACAGAAGCGCCATATTCTGCCTCTGTATGTTCCCCATTCTGAGGTGATTTTGAAATAATCGTCCAATTTACCGAAGCCTATGGTGTTCGAAATGACAAAGCAGACCACGATATAAACAACAATAAGGGCAACTCCTGCTGTATATACCTTTCGCAGGAAGCGCAATTCACCGGGAAACTTAGTCACCAAAAGATATGATAATGCACACAGCAAAGTTATACCCAAAGCGACCGTCGGCTCAGTGAAAACAGAAAGCGTTTTTGATAAGGGTACATTTGTCTTATCTGCCATACGGTATAAAACGCAGTAAATCTGACTTGACAGAACAATTATAACAACACTTAAAAGAAACCTTTTGAGCTTTTTAAGATCTGCAATAAAGAAAAGAGGCATAACAACAAGAGATGCGCCAAGCCCGAGAGCGAAGCTTTCACTTGAGGTTACCATCATACCGAAGGAGCCTACAACAAGGCCGGCGGTGTACACAAGTCTGCTCACTTTGCCGGTTGTCTGACAAAACCCGCTTATTACAAGCGGCAGAAGAAGGCACATATAGCTGCTGTAAAAATTTATATTTCCGATAGTGGAAACAAAGCTTGTTTTGTATTTAGCTGCAAGCCTTGAATAAAAGCCGATAAAATCAATATCGAAGCAATTGAGCACACCGAGCAGGCTCACCACTGCAAAAGCAAGAACCGCGGTGAAGAGAATAATGTCAGAATATTTATAATTTCTCGACACAACAAAATATATCAGAATATACACAGCCAGCGTAAGTATACCCTGATAGCGGGAATAAATGCCCAGCCACACATCAGCCTGATAGCTTGAAAAAAGACCTGAGAGCAAAACAAAGCCGCCAAAGCACAGCAGTGCAATATCAATTGGCATAAGCCTGAATTTTTCCTTCTCCTGTCCGTTTTTTTCATTTTTCTCTTTGTTTCTGACAACGAAAAACAAAGCCACACCTAAAAAGGTCAGGCCTGATGTAAAAAAGAACACACTTTTTGTTTCTGTGATGTTCGTATATCCGTCAGTCACAATAAGAGGGAGGCCTGTCAGTATTACCACAAGAAAAATCTTTACGGCTTTCTGCAGGGTGGTCCACTTATCCTGACTGACCTGTTGTTTACGGTCACTGAGTGTGGGCATAAATCATTCTCCGTTTATAAATTCAAAAACTCAGCTAAAGCTGCTTAATGTCGTAAAAAGAAAAATGCCATAAAACGACAATATGTATTATAATTGCAACTCCCATGACTGTCAAGTTAAGATTTTGTTATAATTCAGAAAGAACCGATATATCGGTCTTTATCCGAAATCACAAATGATGCTTAACCGAACAACAAAAAAGCCGGCAGAGTCCGAATACTCCGCCGACATTTCATTATCAGCTTTAAGATATATGCTTTTCTGACTTTGCCGTCAGTATTATACACCGTAAGCCCTGTTATTTTCTTGTAGCCCTGACACCGCTGTAGCGGCTGCTTAAAACACCACTGCTATAAGCTCTTACCGTGTAGGTATACTGAACCCCCTTCTCTGCGGTCTTATCAACATATGAGGTTGCATTTTTGCTGACCTTACCGACGAGAGTGAACTCACCTGTGCCCTGCTTACGGTAAACATAATAATATGTTGCAAGAGGAGAGCTTTTGAAGGTGACCTTGATTCCGCTGCTTGTGCTTGTGGCTGAAACAAGCTTTGGTGCAGACATGAAGGGAACTGTTTTGGAAATATAGGTGCTTCTTGTGTCTGAACCGACAGCTCTTACCGCATAGTAATATTTAACTCCGGCAGTTACTGTTTTGTCGGTATATTTAAGAACCTTTGCATTTTTGGTTGTGTAAATAACCTTCCAGCCTGAAGATGATGTCTTGCGGTAAACCTGATAGCGTTCAGCTCCTTCGGTCTTTTCCCAATTGATTGACACACCTGTGGAGTAAAGTGTAACCTTTGTTATTTTCGGAGCCTTGAGGCGTAAGACCTTTGCACCGACCTTGTCATATCCTCCGTAGCCGTAGTTTGAATGATACGGTCTGACAGTATAATAATAGGTTGTTCCTCCGACGGCGCTTGTGTCGGTATACTCGGTTTTTCCCGGCACAGTTTTAAGCTTTGTCCATGAAGTGTCGCCTTCAGCTTTTCTGTAAACAACATATTTCTGTCCGCAGCTGTTCCATGACACTGTAACACCCGTTTTTCCGTTAGCAGCCTTAACTGCGGGAACGGGAATAAGATATGTGCCTACAGATGAATTGTAGTTATACACCACATTATTCTTAAGACATCCGTAATTATAATAAATATCAGCACCTGCCTGTGCACTCGTGTCATTATAAACAGGCTCGGTTACCGTTGCAGAAGTTTCGTTATGATTAATCGTACGATAGATATAATACTCCTGAGCGCCTTCAACAGGAGGGATTGATACGGTTACGGTGCCGTTTGAGTGGTTGGCTTTGACCTCGGGTGCAGAAAGCCTGATATGCTCAATGGTAAGACCTGCATCCTTTATAAATGTAACACCTGACCCGTCTGTACGTCTTTGTGCAATGGCGTATTCAGCGATCTTTCCGTTTTTCTCATTTCTGACCGTAAACGAGGGAGAATCAGCGGTTGCCATTTCAACATTGATATATCCTTTTTCAGTTATTTCATACAGATCGTATCTGGCTGCATCTTCTGTATTCTGAAGCTTAACAATGAATCTGCCAACATTATCTTCGATGATGGTCGCAGGTGAAATTGTAGCCGAGGATTCAAAAACAGAGCATGTCTTTTCACAGCCGTATTTGTCATATTCTTTTTCACCGATAACAAAGGTTACCTTATAGGTGTAGTCAACTCCGACAATAACTGAACTGTCTGAAAATGAGTTTGAAGTTGCTTCACCTATGAGCTGATATTCACTGTCAGCACTTTTTCTGTAAACATTATATTTGCTTGCTCCGTTGATTTTTGTCCAGTTAAGTCTGATGCTGCTGTCGGTTTCGGGCATAAAAGATATCTCTGTTATCTTCTTATAATAGGTACACTTCACTTCGTTATCCGAATAACCTGACTCGCCGAAGGTGCTGAACTTTGTGTTGACAATATAGCTGTATTCATTTCCTACCTTCAGAGTCTGGCTTCTGTCAATATAATGCTTCGACGATGTTGAGCCTACATATACCCATGAAGCATCGGAGGGGCCTTTACGGTAAACATAATAGGTCAAACCGCTGCCGTTATGAGTCCACTTTATAAGCGGACAGAAATCTGAATTAATGCCGGCACTTTTCATAACCGCCTTTTCAACATTGGCACATCTCACACCGTCGTAATCATATGAACCGTTTGTTGTTGCTTTGCAGCTGCGGACAGTATAAATATACTGTTTATTCTTTTCAATTGATGTGTCAAGGAAGCTTGTTCCGGTAACAGCTCCCATATTTACCCAATCTGCTGATGCTGAGCCTGCTTTTCTGTATACAACATATCTGTCAGCACCGCCCACTGCATTCCATGAAAATCTGATTGCATCACCTTCTGCGGCTGCATTCAGTCCGTCGGGAGCCTGCATATAATGGATTTTTTTGCCTGTGGGATGAAATGCTCCCATAGTCCTTTCGCTGTAAGCCATAACAGAATAATAGTAATCCGTATCATTCTTATCAGGTTTTTCACTATAAGTGGTTGTTCTTACTTCTTCATCAACAATTTCCCAATCTGTGTTTGCCGTACGTCTTAAAACAGCGTAGTAATAATCACTTCCCACACTGTTCCATTTGACTTTTACATAACTGTCTGTGCCATGCGAAACCGACACGGTGGGAGCAACCACATAATAAAGCTCCAGAGGAATTTGTGAAAGGGTCGTCTTCCCCCCACTGTTATATGCCACAACCTTATATTTAAGGGATGCATTCTTTGTCTTGGATTCTTTATCAATATAGCTTGTCACAGCATCACTGCCGGCTTTGACCGTGGCTATCTTCTGATATTCCTTATTCTGATAACGGTAAACATAATATCCGGTTGCCCCGGGAACAGAGTACCAATAAACCTGCGGACCGTAATATGTGTTGGCATAGCCATACATAACCGTGTGCATCTTGCTCATTGAGGTTGCATCTCTGTCAATTACTATCTTAAACTTTTTAACAGTGCTTTCGTCTTTCTTACGGACACCCTTAAAGTTGACTTTTTCAACATATGAAACTGCATAAAAGGTTGTTCCGTCTTTGACACCCGAAAAGTCAAAGGGAATATTAACATAGCGGGTTCCGTCACTGAAATTGTTGGCATAACTGTATTTTAAGTTTTTGTATGATGAATCACTGTAAATCTTGAGATAGAAGTTATCATAGTAAGCATAGCCGACATAATAGCTTTTTTCAACAACAGCTTTCATGCATATGTAGTCTATGTTTCCGTAAAGCTTTACGGTTGAAGTCGCGCTGTGTGAATTGCAGTCGACAGGGCTGAAGGTGCTGTCACTGGTGAATTCGGGAATTTTGATATCTGCTGCAGACGCTGAAAAAACAGTCAGAATAAGCAGAATCACCGAAACGGTTAATAACAAAGCCTTCTTTTTCATAAGATTTCCTCCTTTTATATTGCATTTATATATTAACACAAAGGTCAGAAGGCTTTTAACCCCTCTGGCCCTTTAATATTACCATCTTTCAATGAACGGGAAGATTTTTCCGAAGAAGTCCTGAAGCAACTGAGAAATACTCTGGAAGAAGTTTGT
This sequence comes from Acutalibacteraceae bacterium, assembly GCA_045533205.1. Taxonomy (GTDB): domain Bacteria; phylum Bacillota; class Clostridia; order Oscillospirales; family Acutalibacteraceae; genus UBA6857. The sequence goes on from JAZSHL010000074.1 coordinate 84,436, forward strand.
GATTGACTCAACAGCCTTGCTGAGAGTCACAACAACCTTGTCCGGCTCCTGAGGTGCATTGTCGTAATACTTCTGGATGCCGATCGTTGTGTTGTCTGAAATAACAGCGCTGACGCCTATGTCAACAATTTCGCCGTTGATGTTCAGGTTCTTTCTTGATGTATCCCCTTCAACCGCCTGAATATCAATTTTGATTTCAGTGCCTCTTTCAAGATAAATTCTTGAGGGAGGATAGATGTTCTTTACGCTGCCGCCGATTGTAACATTGTAATATTCAATCGCATCGTTGCTTTCGAAATCAATATAAGCAAGATCCACACCGCCGGGTACAACATAGTCAACCTTGACAACCGGCACCTTTGAAAGGCACTGTGTCCAGATTACTGTATCTGTAAAGTCAATGTTGTCGGTATGTACTGTAAGGTTCTGGATACCCTGAACAGGATTTTTCATTGAGTTTGAAGCATTGACTGCATCTGTTACTCCGATGAGTGTGACATCAGTCAGAGCAGTGAGATATCCGAAAACGTCGTCAAAGGTTGCAATAGATGTGAAATTCCAGCCGCTGAAATCGATTTCACGAAGGGCTGTGCATGCCTTGAAGGAATTGATGCTCTTTACGCCTGAAGTGTTTTTGCAGGTGGAAAGATCAATCTTTTCAAGAGAAGTGCAACCGTAGAACATATAGTTAAGATTCTGTGCCGAGGAAAGATCCATGTTCTTGATTTCAAAGTTTTTAAGTGCAACGCAGTCATTGAACATGCTTGAAAAATCTCTTACGCTTGCTGTGTTGAAGCTGCTGCCGCTGATTGTTTCAAGCACATCACATTCAGAGAACATGTATGACATATCGGTTACCTTTGATGTGTTGAACTTATCAAAATCAAACTCGATAAGGCCTGTGTCGCTGAACATACCCTTCATAGAGGTAACCTTTGATGTGTCAAAATTCTCTGTTCCCACAAGATCTCTTACACCTGTGTCAGCAAAAAGATATGAGCTGTCCTCAGGGGCAATAACACCGTCCTTTGCACCGATATAAAGGTCATAGTTATTAAGACCTGCAACAGTGTTGCCAAGAGCAATTTTGCCGGTTACGGTTTCTGTCTGGTTTTCTGCTGTCATATCAAAGGTTGCAATGTAAGTCACATTTTCAGGAAAGCTTTCTTCAGCAAGGTCGAGGAAAATAATACGGCCTATTCTGCTTTCATATTCTTCACTGTGGAAGTCCTCCTGTGAATTCGGAGCATAGCTCTGCATAACTACGCCCTTGCCGCCTGCTGCAAATGCCATGGGGCAAGCGCCGGCAATCATCAGCACAACAAGAAGCAGAGAGAGCGCCTTCTGAGCAAATCTTTTCATAATGTTACCTCCCGATTGAATTAAACATTTATACATAGTTATAATACCACACTGAAAACTCAATGTCAAAGGTTATTTCGCAAAACAGCAATAAATTCACGATTTAAACAAAGGCCGCTGCAAATTCTGCAACGACCTGTCTGTGTATTTATAAGTATTTAACCTTCGCTTTTTCTCTTGGCGGTATTCTCTGATAATCAACATCGGGATAACCGATAATAAGACAGGTTATAGGCTTATAGCTCTTTTCCGTTTTCAGCATGGAAGAAATTTTTCTGTCAAAGGCTGCAGCAGCAATGAAAAAGCCGCTGTAAAGCACACCAAGGCCCATGCTTTCTGCCATAAGCTCCATATATGACGATGCGAGGCAGGCATTGGTTTTGCTTTTTCCGTTAACAATGATTGCAACGGGCGCACCCTTGAAAAAGAAGTTATCGTCGATTGTTGCATTTTTGATATATGAAGAAAACGGTGTTGCTGTTTTCTGTGCCCATCTGAAGAATCTGACAGCTTCCTTTTCAGCTTCGGGAAGTTTCTGCTTCAAAACAGTGAAAGTGAAATCCTGTGAATTGGTTGCCGTCGGGCAATAACGGCCTGCTTCAATTATCTTTTCAATCTGCTCATCACTGACGATGTCTTTTTTAAACTGACGGATCGTTCTTCTGCTCTTCATTGCAAGCAGAAGCTTTTCACTGTCAAACTCTGTCATTGACAAAGGCTTTTCCCCTTCGTAGCCTTCATAGCCTGTCATTTCAACTGCACCTGTGGGACAGATTGCATAGCAGTGACCGCAACGGATACATCTTTCAAACATAAACTGCGCCTTACCGTCGACTATCCTTAATTTTTCAGATACACAGTCCTTAACACACTTTGCACAGCCAACGCAAAGCTCGGGGTTGATTTTAACAGGCTTCATAAACATTACTCCTTATTACATAATAATTCTCATACTTTCCGATTGCATTTCATAGGCATACTACCATAAAAAAGGGACAATGTCAAATTTACTTTCCGGCATTAAAAAGGGATAAAAAAAGAAATAAAAAATTTTTTGTTTTTTTTTGAAAAAACCCTTGACTTTTTGTTTTTGTGGTGGTATAGTATACAAGCACTCGAGAGAGCGACAACAAAATATGCGAGAGTGGCGGAATCGGCAGACGCGCACGTTTGAGGGGCGTGTGGGGCAGCTCGTACGGGTTCAAGTCCCGTCTCTCGCACCAAGACTCAGTAGCCAGAAGGCTGCTGAGTTGTTTTTTATCTTGTTTTATCTAAAGTTTCATTGACTTTTATTTTGAATTATGATATGTATTAATCAGTTGATATAATCAGGTTCGGAGGTTCACATAAAATATGAAATCATCAAAGAGGAGAAAAAAGGATATTTTTCTCGGTTCATTTATTACTATGATAATTTTAGGCTTCGGCACCCTTATAGAAGATCCTTTTTGTATTTTTTATAACACAAAAATTGAAGATTTAATGTTGAGTTTGCCTGATTTTATAGTGTTAGTACCCTTTATAGGAATTATCATCACAAATATTTCTTTTGCTATAATTGCAAATATTAAAAACCGCAAAGTGTTGTTCCAGTCAGCTATTATAACAACTTGTCTTTCTTTATGTTCATTTATAATTTTTCGTCTTACTCCAAGTGACAGCAATCCGTTGCTTTTGTTATTTATACCTATTTCAATTGTTTTTTATCCTTTTGCGTTTGTTTTTGAAGGATCATTTTCGGGTGTTACCTGTTATTTTTTTGATTATGCCGATGAGTGGTTGGTTTATTTAGTTGTTTTGGTGATGACGTTTATAATTCCTTTAGCAATATATTTGTTGCTTAAAACTCATGACAAGAAAAAACTTGAAAAATAAAATGCAGATAATATAATTGATTTAACTAAAAAAGATTGACCGATTATGGTCAATCCGGACTGTCGGGGCAGCACTGAAATCAGGTGCTGCCCCTTAATTTTAATTATTGACTTTTAAATTTATCAGCCTACAGCGTATCTGTATTCAAGGCTGTCAATCCATTCGCCGGTGATGAAGTCTCTGCCTCTTACGAGAATTTCATCTTCATAAACCTCAACAACAATACCGTCACCGGGCTCGTAATCAACAATCTCTGTTGAACGGGGAAGATTGATTGTGTCAATTCCGCCTTCGTTTCTGAAATTGTCTGCGCCAAGCTCATCATGTGTGTGACCGTATATGTATAACAGATTGTCATAATCGTCAAGAAGGTTTGCGAGTGCATCCCATGCAACGCCCTCAAGACTGTAAAGAGGATGATGGTTGAAAACGAATGCTACTGCACCTGCTGCTTCAGCTTCATCGAGAACACCCTCAAGCCAGCTGAGCTGCTCTTCACTCATGATGCAGGTGTTGACGGTGAGATCCTCTGATGCAAGGAATATCATATAGCAGCCGTTTACTACTCTGTAATAGTATCCCTTGTCAATCTCATTACCCAGGAACATTCTGTTATTTGCAAGGAAGCTCTGATAAAATCCGTCATAATCTCCCTCACCGTTGCCGATGTCATGGTTACCCATCACAACAAAATTGTTTTCTGCAGGGTTCACTGCACGTACACCTGAATAGAAAAGGAAGTTTTCAAGAATCTGTCCGTTCATAACATTGTCGCCTGTGAAAACAGCTGCATCAATGTTTTCGCCTGCCTTCACACCATCAAGAAGATCCTTGAATGCCTTGTATGAATCCGGGTTGTTTGTTTCAACGTGAGTGTCGGAAACCGCTGAAAAGCTCATGATAAGCTCATCGGGATTCTCTGCCTCATAGGTTGCTCCCTTGCCGCCGAATGCAGGCGACATCATTGTCAGAAGAATCATGACGCTTGCCAGAACCTGCTTGATAAATTCGAGTACTGTTGAAATATCCATGCTTTTCTCCTTTTTTAATAAATAATATCTGCTTTTTCAGTTTAGCACATTATTTTGCTTTTGTAAATCTTTTGCCGGATTTTTCCTGAAAATAATTATCACCGCAGCCACCCTTTACAAATTTATCTGCTGATGTTATTATAAAGTCAGATTTTTCTTTCATCTTATTTTTCAGGGGAAATATTATGAATTTTTTTATCACTGACTTCACTTACAGCATCATCTGCGACGGCAAGGTATCTGATGCTATCGTTGAAACAACAGCTGAAAATAACCGGCTCAATCTGTACCTGACTGCAAAAAATGACAGACCAAAATTTGTTGAGCTTCACTGGAATTTCGCATCATCAGACGAAACCCTTGTTCTCGGTGACGCATGGGAAAGAAGCTACGGCAATCTGGAATTTCTGAAATTATCCGATAATAACCGATATATGCCGTGGTATTTTATAGCAACAGACAAGAAAAAATGCTTCTGCTTCGGCGTGAAAACAGGTGCAAGCTCCTTTGTCAGCCTGAGATATGACAAAAAGGGCATTACTGCTCTGGTTGACTGCAGAAACGGCGGCAACGGAGTGCATCTTGGCGGCAGAAAAATACATCTTGCAACCTTTGTCTGTGAAGAATATGACAGCGACGATGTCTTCATGTGCCTTAAGGACTACTGCAGAAAGCTCTGTGACAGTCCCCTGCTTCCGACGGAAAGAGTTTACGGCGGCAACAACTGGTACTATGCCTACGGAAAAAGCAGCTATAAGCAGATTGTTTCAGATGCAAGGCTTCAGGCAGAGCTTTCAGAAGGCACCGAAAACAGACCCTTTCAGGTTATTGACGACTGCTGGCAGAAGCACTCGTGCTGCGGTCCATGGTATCCCAACAGAAAATTCAGAGATATGGAAAAGCTCGCTCATGAGATAAAGGAGATGGGAGTCAGACCAGGTATTTGGGTAAGGCTTCTGCGCAACAGGGACAAAGCAATCAGACAGGATATGCGTATTCTTCGCAAGGGCAAAAGAACATATCTTGATCCGACCCATCCTGATGTGCAGAAATATATCAGAGCTGATATTGAAAGAATAAAGAGCTGGGGCTATGAGCTTATCAAGCACGACTTTTCAACAGCCGACCTTTTCGGTGACTTCGGCATGAAGCTTGATGCAACCATAACTAAAATTGATGGCTGGCACTTTTATGATAAAACAAAAACAAACGCTGAAATTGTTCTTGATTTTTACCGTCTTATCAGAGATGCTGCAGGTGATATGCTCATAATCGGCTGCAACACTGTTTCACACCTTTCGGCAGGCCTTGTGCATATTTCAAGAACAGGTGATGACACAAGCGGCCGAGAATGGGAAAGAACAAAGAAAATGGGTGTCAACACTCTCGCTTTCCGTCTTGCGCAGAATGAAATCTTTTATATGTGCGATGCAGACTGTGTGGGCATTCTGAAAAGCTATATACCATGGGAGAAAAACAGACAGTGGCTGCACCTTCTTTCTTACAGCAACACTCCCCTTTTCATTTCATGCACAGATAAAATCAGCTGTGAGCAGAAAAACGACATCATCAAGGCGTACCGGGTATTCAATGAAAGCCACAGCATAAAGCCCCTTGATATTCTTGAAACAAGAACACCGTCAGAGTGGGAAATTGACGGCAAAAAAGTTATATATAACTGGTGAAAAAAGTGCTGACTGTGTTTTCTACAGTCAGCACTTCACTTTTATCATCAGTTTATTTAATTTCATTAAAAGCCTTTATCCACTCTCTTTTTATAAGCTCATGGCCTTCGGCTGTGGGATGCACACCGTCTGACAGCAAGGATGCTGCAGAAGTATTTTTTGCCGCTTCTTCAAGCATAGCCTGAAGAGGAACAAATTTTATTTCATGCTTTTTTGCAATTTTTTCTGCAATAGCCGCCATTTTTTCAACACCGCTTCTGAATTTTTTATATCTTTCGGGTTGGTCTTCTCTGTCAGCTGTTGCAGAGCCTTCCAGCACAAAGGGCTCAAGAAGCATGATTTTTGTTCCGGGCAGCTCGGCCTTTATTTCTTCAATCAGAATGTCATACACCTTTTCGAATCTTTCTTTGCCGGTGCCGTTGCCCCAGTCGAAGCCGTGCCACACGTCATTCACTCCCACCAGAATGCTGATATAATCAGGCTTAATATTGATTATGTCTCTGACAATTCTCGCATAGATGTCAGGCACTCTGTCACCGCTGACACCTCTGTTTATGAAAGCATATTCACCTGCATTTTCAGCATCCAATGCAGCTGCAACCATGGCAGGATAGCCTTTGCCCAGAGGTCTTTTATTTGCCAGCTTCTGAGCAAATCCCCTGATACCCTTTGAGTTTTCATTGCGCAATCTGTCGCAGTCGGTTATGGAGTCGCCCTGAAAAAGTATAGTTTTCATTTTTGTTTTCTCCTTTTTCACAAGACACACTTTGCCCGCATGTCGTTATTTCTGAAACCGGGTTTATAAGGTTGCCTCATAAACGCCTATGCTCTCTCTGCCTCTGAGATTATCGGAAACATTGCGTGCATTGAAATAAAGGCGCAACTTTCCTTCATAATAAGTCAGGCAGCAGGCATAGACATACTGTGCCATCCAGTTGCTGTCACCGCATTTCTGCGGCACAAGAAAGGGCTTGACGAAGTCAAAATTGATTCCGTCATCACTACGCAGAAGCATAATTGCAGAGTGGCTCTTTCCGCTTTCCTCAAACAGACCGTTCTGAAGACCTATGTAGCAATCTGCAAGCTTATACACCTTAAGGCAACCCGAGCAAAGATTCAGATACTTTGTGTTTTTGTCGGGGCTGATAATGGGCTTGGTCCTTGAAAGATAACCGTTTGTGATTCTTCTGCTTTCAGCAAAGCTGATATGAGTCGGCTCACAAAAGCCGCAGTCCTTGATAAAAGTCTGACCGCAGGAATAATAAAGTCGATAGCCCTGCTGTGTTTTTATAAGAAAGGGGTTTGAAATTGCAAGGCCGTGCTTATCCCTTTCATAATCTCTTGTGTTGCCGATGACAATTCTCGGCTCTGACCATTCTGTAAGGTCTTCGGATTCGGTGCAATAGATTTCACTTTTCCATTTAACACCCACCAAAGACATGGCATTGAGCAGAACAGGCCTTGTTCTTTCATAAAAAAGATAATATCTTCCGTCGATATAATTTATGTCAGGGCGCATTGCTCTTTGGACAATTCTGCCCTTTTTTGTGAAATTCATTCCGTCATCACTGTCATATTGATAAACGCCGAAAAATGTGTGGCAAAAAAGATGCCAGCGTCCGTCGTGGGACATATCGGGAGTGAGCACACTAGGATCGGCAACAACAAAGCTGTTCAGCGGATTTTTAATGATCGGATTGTTTTTATTGAGCCTGAATTCTGCAGAATTCAGCTGATCGAAAGAAATATTATTCATTTTCTTACCATCCTTTTTAATATACAGAATCATTTTTCAGCACTTTTTTCGCCGTCATAAACCATGTAATAGTTATCAATCTTCTCGCTCTTCCAATAGTCATGCTTTATAACCTTGAAGCCTAATTTTTCATAAAAAGCAACATTGTCCGGATTCTGAGCTTCAAGGCCCAGCTTATAGCCCTTGGGAACAAGGTCTTCAATTCCCTGCTTTATAAGCTTTGTTGCAACACCCTTGCCCTGATGCTTCACATCAACAAAAACAGGCGAAATAATGAGTGTGTTTTTGTCAAACACCTTAACATCAAGGTGGCCGTATGCCTTAAGAGTCCTGAAGGTTGAAACAAAATATAACGAAAGAAAAACCCAGTTGGGATAAAGAAGAAAGTCAAACAGGGTGTATTCGTTGTGGGCCTTTCTCCAGACGCACAGACCTCTGCCCTGCTCGTCAAAATATATGATGTCCTCCCTGTTGGAGGTTGCAAGCCTTTCAATCATGAAATGGTAGATATATTTCCTTCTCCATTTTTCTGACTTTGTTGCATATGAATGAACAGGGTCATTCATATAGCTTTCTGCAGCCATTCTCGCGTAATATTTAAGCGTTTTTCTGTCCATTGGTTTTTTCTTCATATGTAACCTCCGATATATTACTTTAATTATTGTATCATAATACTGAGTTGTTTACAATATTTTATTTTTATGAATCTGTTATATGAAATAAAAAACTCCGATTATGCCTTTGCACATCGGAGCTTTTCTGCGTTATAGTTTTAAATTCTGATTATGCCTTTTCTCCAAGGAAAATACCGTAGAAGATAAATTTGAAGAATTCAGCGATTTCATTGAAGAAATCAAGGAAAATCTCATAGAACATTCTGTGTTCTTCTTCTGCGGGTTCTTCGGTTGTTTCACCTGTGACTTCCACTGTTGCCTGCTCACCGTCGTTTGCGGAAGCTGAAAACCCAACTGCAGCAACAGACATCATCATGATAAGAGCAAGAACCAGGGCAAGCATCTTTTTGATTGTTTTGTTCATATAAGTAACCTCCTTTAAATCTTTTCGGTTGAATATATTGTAAACTATTCCGATAAATTAGTCAACAAAAATTTTACAAATACACAAAATTTCAGTATTAAGACATATAGCCCTATCTGCTTTTGATGTGAATCACATCTGACGGAAGGGATCTGTGCTCGGTTTTTTCAACGTTTTTATATGTAATTACACGGTAATAATAGGTTTTAAACCTTGAGGACACCTTATCCGTAAGAAGAATTTCTGTTCCTGCACCGCTTCTTGCAACCTCGGAAAAAACGCCGTCTTTTTCATCGCTTCTTTCAAGAATATATCCGTCAGCACCTGCGACGATTCTGACCTTAAGCTCCGATTTTTTGCCGAAGCGTGATTTTGCTTCGGTAATTTCGCCTCTGTCAAGGCTTACACAGTTGACAGACTCGCTGAAATTGCCCTGCCTTTCGCCCTCTTCGGTTTTAATGATGGCCTGAATTGAATAATAATAAGGCTGACCTGAAACTATTTTTCTGTCGGTAAAAGAGCACTTTTCAGTTCTTGCAACAGGAAGAATCTGGGAATAAAACTCGTTTCTTCTGTTGACGATATATCCGTCTGCAGAATCAACCTTTTTCCACGAAAGCTCAATTTCACCCTTTGCATTTGCCATGATCTTAACATTCTCTGCAGCGGGAATATCCGACACGACAGCTGACATAACAGGGCTTAATTTTGTTGAAGCCTTTTTTCCCTCGAGCTTTTTGTGTGCCATTATTTTATAACGGCAGGTTGTGTCCTTAGGAGCCTCAGTGTCAACATATTCGCATTTTTTTGCCCATGCAATGTGCTCAAACTCGCCCTTGTCGGACAGAGCTCTTTTAACTGCATATTTTTCTGCGCCCTCAACCTTTGTCCATTTGAGAAGAAGTCCTCCTTCTTCTGTTACGGTTATGGATTTGATTTTCGGGCACTTTTTCAGCTTTGTGACAACATCCATTATCTGTCACCCAAAAGAGCAGCGCTTTGCTTGTCAAGGAAAACTGTTACATCTGCATGAAGCTTGAGAATTGAAGCGGGGCATGAGGGTGTAACCTCGCCCTCAACAAGCGCCTTGACAGCCTTTGCCTTGCTTTCGCCTGTTGCGATAAGAATAATTTTTCTTGCTCTCATGATATCACCGATGCCCATTGTGAAGGCATATTCAGGCATTGTGTCGCCCACTGCTTCAAAATATTTCTTGTTCGAGTCAATGGTGCTCTGTGTGAGCCTGACAACAAAGGGACCGTCAGCAAACTTTTCACCGGGCTCATTAAAGCCGATATGTCCGTTGGTGCCGATGCCTAAAAGCTGAATATCAATTCCGCCGCTTTCCTTGATTTTGTTCCAGTATCTCTTGCATTCTGCTTCGCTGTCATCAGCTTCGCCTGAAAGGAAATTTACCTTGTCAAAGTCAACATCGGTTTTGCCGAAGAGATTATCCTTCATGAAATAGAAATAGCTGTTGACATTTTCTCTTGAAAGGCCCACATATTCGTCAAGATTGAAGGTTGTAATATGCTTAAGGCTCACTTCCCCTGCCTCATACTTTTCGATAATTCTTTTGTATGTTTCAACAGGTGAAGCGCCTGTTGCAAAGCCAAGCACGCTTCCCTTGTTGCTGTTAATCTGCTTTACGATTATATCAGCAGCCTCTTTTGAAATTTCGATTGCGTCATTCAATATAATAACTTTCATTTTAAACTCTCCTTTTTTCCCTTTACTTTTCTTGGGACAACTAACCAAATATCATGATAACATATCCAACAATATTTTGCAAGAAAAGGCAGCAAAAAACATTTGATATTATTAAATTGCTGTGGTATCATATATTATACGTAATTTTACGCAAAACCACCTGTAAGGACATGATACAAATGAAGTACAATTATCACACCCACACATTCCGCTGCTTTCATGCAACGGGCACAGACGAAGAGTATGTCAAGGCAGCAATTGAGGCAGGCTTTGATGAAATCGGCTTTGCTGACCACTCTCCATGGCCTTTTGAAAATTATGTTTCAGGAATGAGAATGCACGCCGATAAGCTTAAGGATTATTGTGACAGCATCAATTCTCTGAAAGAAAAATACAAAGACAAAATCAGCATCAGGCTCGGCCTTGAATGTGAGTATTTTCCGAAATATATGCCGTGGCTGAAAAAGGCGATTGAGGAAAACGGCATTGACTATCTTATTCTCGGTCACCATTTCTGTGTTGACGAGCCGGGCCATATTTATAACGGCAACATGGAAACACCGGAACAGCTTTATGCTTTCAGAGACGACATTGTTGAAGCCATGGAAACCGGTATGTTCGCCTATGTTGCGCACCCTGACATTTTCATGCGTGGCTACCCTGTTTTTGATGAGCACTGCGAAAAAATTTCCCGTGAAATCATCCAAAAGGCAATTGAAACCAACACTCCCCTTGAATATAATCTTCTGGGCTTTTCCCATTCAATAGCTGACGGCAAGCAGGGCTATCCCTACCCTGATTTCTGGGACATGATAAGCGAAATGAAGCCTCCCGTCACCGTTGGCATTGATGCTCACGCCCCCGATGTGTATCTTGACCATGAGCTTTTCAAAAAAGGTTATGACAATCTGGCAAAGCTCGGGCTTAAGGCTGTGGACAAAATAAAAATGTTCAGATAAAAAATCAGCACCTCACACGGGGTGCTGTCATTTTTTTGGCAGAACGGCATACAACTTTTTCCTACGATATAAATCTGACAAAAGCAGTTTTATTCATCTGACTTCTTTTTCCCTGAATCCTTAAACCGAGCCATGACCACTGACTTGACGTGCATCTGCATCATTGTCAGCAGTGCCTTTTCATCGGGATTGAAGCGGTCAGAATGGAGCACATGGTCACTGTCGCAGCCGACATGATAAAAGCAGCCCGGTGCTTCGTCAAGATAATAGCCGAAGTCCTCGGACACCATTCCCGGTGCGGGAATGACTGTTACCTTGTCTTTGCCGAAAAGCTCTGTGGCACATTTCTCGATGTATGTCACTCTTTCATCGTCATTGACAATACCCGGGTAGCTTTCAATGATTTTCACCTCTGCCCTTGCGCCCATGGCTTCGGCAATACCTTGTGCCGTTTTAACAACCTTGTCAGAAAGGTACCTTCTTGTTTCTTTACCCAAAGAGCGCAGAACACCTGTGATTTCACAAGAGCCTGCAATCGTGTTGCGGAAAATGCCGCCCTCTATTGTGCCGATTGTGAGCACTGCAGAGTCCAGAGGATCAATGCTTCTTGAAACTATAGTCTGCAGGGCTGTGACAATCTGCGCTGCAACAACGATAGCATCGATGTTTTTGTGAGGCTGGGCACAGTGTCCGCTTTTGCCGATAACGGTGATTTCAAAAACATCTGAGGCTGCATAGCTTTTGCCGTATTTCACAGCTACGGTGTCGGCAGGATATTCGGGAGTGACATGTATTCCGTAAATTTCCGAAACACCATCCATGGCACCCTTTTCTATGAGTCTTTGAGCACCGCCGTCGCCCTCTTCATCAGGCTGAAAAATCAGACGGACATCGCAAGGCAGCTCCGCTTCGATTTCTTTGAGCACCTTTGCTGCGCCGAGAAGGGCCGCAGCATGAAGGTCATGTCCGCAAGCGTGCATAACACCTTCATTACGGCTTATAAATTCACAGTCTGTTTTTTCGATTATGGGCAGAGCGTCAATGTCTGCCCTGAGAGCAACAGCTCTTTTTTTATCTTTGCCGTAAATAGTGGCAACAACCCCTGTTTCAAGGGGTTGTGTGTTTTCTATGCCGAGCTTTGACAGATAATCTCTGATAAGCTTTGTTGTGTTGACTTCCTGTCTTCCGAGCTCAGGATTTTTATGAAGGTTGCGGCGCATTTCAACCACTTCGCCAAAAGCACCCTCACAGAGCTCTTTTATTTTTTCATCTGTCATTTCTTACACATCATTTCTGATAAGATCTTCAAAGGTTTCTCTTTTCACTGCAACATAGTCCTTGCCGTCACTTATCATTACAATAGGCGGACGGGGAATTCTGTTATAGTTTGAAGCCATTGAATAGTTATATGCACCTGTGGTGCAGACAGCTATGATATCATCTCTTTCTGCCTTCGTAATGGTCACTTCAGGCTGAATAACATCTCCGCTTTCGCAACAGCGACCGACAACATCAGCTGTAAAATCTGCTTTTTCATTCATTTTGTTTGCAACAAGAACGGTATATTTCGAGCCGTAAAGCGCATATCGGGGGTTATCTGTCATACCACCGTCAACAGACACATAATTCTTGTATCCTGTGATTTCTTTTATGGTGCCGACAGAATAAAGAGTCATGCCTGCATCTGCAACAATGCTTCTGCCCGGCTCCATAATAATCTGAGGAACATCAATTTCAAGCTCTTTGCACTTTGCTTTGATGTGCTCACCGAGCTTTGCAATGTTCTTTTCAATGTCAAGGTAAGGGTCAGCGTCTGTATAACGAACACCGAAGCCGCCGCCGAGGTTGAAAATTCTGAACTGTACACCGTACTTTTTCTGCATTTCGGCACCGAAGCTGAGCATAATATCTGCTGCATCGAGATAAACATCGCCCTCGCTGTCAAAAACCTGAGAGCCCACATGACAGTGATAACCCTCAATGTCGATATATTCCATTTTCACAGCCTTGCTAACAAGCTCCTCTGCCTGACCTGTTTCAATGGCAGTGCCGAATTTTGAGTCAACCTTGCCCGTCGCAACCGCATCATAGGTGTGAGGATCAATGCCCGGTGTCAGACGAAGAATAACCTTCTGCTTTTCACTATCACCGCTTTTTTTCTTGCAGCGTTCAATTGCCTCAAGCTCGTAAACGCTGTCTGCAACGAAATAGCCGACACCGCAATTCACAGCATATTCCACATCGGCATCGGTTTTGTTGTTGCCGTGAAAAAAGGCTTTTTCCAAAGGGAAGCAGGTTGACTTTGCAGTATAGATTTCACCCGGTGACACAAGGTCAATACCCATTCCCTCTTCCTTCATGATTTCATATATTCTTCTGAAGGAAGCTGCCTTACTTGCGTAGGCAGGAAAGCTGCTTTCACCGAAATAATCTTTCATTGCCTTTATATACACACGGCAGTTATGGCGGATTCTGTCTTCATCCATAAGATAAAGAGGTGTGCCGTGCTTGGCGGCAAGCTCAGTTGCGTCGACGCCTGCAAAGGTAAGGTGATTATCCTTTATCCCTATATTTTCACATAACATATCTTATCATTCTTTCGTTTGTTTTATTGTTACTATTTTTTACAGCATATGTGCCAATAATTCTTCCTTGCTGTGAGAAGTCAGGTCAATGGGTGCAACATCAAAAACCGTTTTGCAGCCAATGTCACCTCTTTCAGCCATTTTTGCAACAGCTCTTGCATAGCAGGCAAGAACACTGCCTGTAAATTCCGGGTTTGAATCAAGTTTAAGGCTATATTCAATAACCTGACAGTGTGAATCATTGTCACCTGAAAAACCTGTTCTGATAACACTGCCGCCATGGGGAAGCTCACTGTGCTTTTCTTTCATTTCTTCCATTGAAATGAAGGTAACTGTTGTGTCATAAGGCTCAAAATAAGCAGGCATTGTAACAATCTCATTGCGGATTATTTCTTTGTCTGCACCATCCTCAGCCACAACAAAGCACTCTCTTTTATGCTTTTGTCTTGCGGTGAATTCGGGTGTTTCGCCCTGCCTTACACAGTTCATTGCATCTTCAACAGGCACTGTGTACTGACGTGCGTCAATAACGCCCTCAATTCTTCTGATTGCATCTGAGTGGCCCTGTGAAACGCCCTTACCCCAGAAGGTATAATCCTTTCCGTCAGGGAGAACTGCTGAGGCGTAAAGTCTGTTGACTGAGAACATGCCGGGGTCCCAGCCGCAGGAGATAAGAGCAGTTTTTCTGCCGCTTTTTGCAGCCTCATCAACATTTTTGAAATGCACGGGAATCTGTGAATGATTGTCGTAGGAATCAATAACGTTGAAGTGCTGTGCGAGTGTGGGTGTCATGGTGGGAAGGTCTGTAGCACTGCCGCCGCAGATGATAAGCACATCAATCTTATCCTTCCACTGCTCAATTTCACTGCTGTTTATAATCGGCACATTTTCTGTTTTGATTTTAAGTGACTGCGGCTCACGCCTTGTAAAAACTGCAACAAGCTCCATGTCGCTGTTTCTTTTAATGGAATCCTCAACACCTCTGCCAAGGTTTCCGTAACCGTAAATACCTATTTTAATGCTCATGTAAACATCTCCGAAAGTATATTGCTTTTATCAGTTGAGGATATCGTCCATGTTATAATATCCTGCATCCTTGCCCACAAGAAATTCAGCCGCAGTTACTGCTCCCTCGGCAAAAAGGCCTCTGTTTTCAGCCTCATGCTTAAGAGTAATAACCTGTGAATTTGTGGCAAAAATGACTTCGTGTGTACCAACCTCATTGCCCATTCTGACAGCATGAATACCGATTTCATTTTTTGTTCTTTTGCCGTTTTCGTGGCGGCCGATGTTATATTCACACTCATCCTTGACGCTCTTTATGCTGTCTGCAAGCAAAAGTGCAGTGCCGCTCGGTACGTCAAGCTTTCTGTTGTGATGCTTTTCGATAATTTCAATGTCACAGTCAGGCATTGCCTTTGCAACAATTTTTGCAAGGCATGAAAGAATTGCAACACCGAAGGACATATTCGCACTGCAGAAAAGAGGAATATTTTCACTTGCAGCTTTGATCATTGCCTTTTCATCATCGGTCTGACCTGTGGTTGCAACAACAAGGGGAATATTCCTTTTAACGGCATATTCCGTCACATCCTTTGTTGCACTGTGGTGGGAAAAGTCGATAATACAATCAGCCTCGCCCTCATATTCATTTATGCTCTGATAGATTCTGTTGTCCTTATCTGTTGTGAATTCAAGGCTGCAGAAGGCCACGGTTTCGTGCTTTTCACTGTTCTTTATTATGTCGCAAAGCACCTTGCCCATTGCGCCGCCTGCGCCGTTAACGATTATTTTCATTTCTGCACCCTCTTATACATCAAGACCAAGCTTGCGCATCTCGGAAAGAAGAACAGCCTTTGTGTTGTCCTCCATAACAGTGAGAGGTGATCTTACATAGTCTTCACAAAAGCCCATAGCAGCCATTGCAGCCTTCGCAGGAATAGGATTAACCTCGCTGAAAAGAGCCTTCACGAGAGGGAAATATTTAAACTGCATCTGTGCTGCACCCTTGACATCGCCCTCAAGGAATTTGTGACACATTTCTGATGTCTGCTTGGGAAGTACGTTTGAAAGAACGGAAATAACGCCCTTTCCGCCGACGGACATAACAGGAATGATCTGATCGTCGTTGCCTGAATAAAGGTCGAGCTTATCGCCGCAAAGGGACATTGTTTCAACAATCTTGTCAATCTGTCCGTTTGCTTCCTTGATGCCCTGAATCATGGGATGCTCTGCAAGAACTGCATATGTAGCAGGCTCAATATTGACACCTGTTCTTGAGGGTACATTATAGAGGATGACAGGCTTTGTGCTGGCATCGGCAATTTCTGTGAACATCTTGATAAGACCTTTCTGTGTTGCCTTGTTGTAGTAGGGTGTTACAACAAGCATTGCATCGCAGCCAACCTCACAAGCATATTTTGTAAGCTCAATTGCGTATGCTGTATCGTTTGAGCCTGTGCCTGCGATAACGGGTACTCTGCCCTTTACAACTTCAACGGAGAAGCGGAGAACCTCCTTATGCTCTTCGTCGGTAAGAGTTGAGCCTTCACCTGATGTGCCTGCAATAACAAGGGCATCGATACCCTCTTCAATCTGCCATTCGATAAGCTCTCTGAACTTGGGATAGTCAACTCCCTGTGCGGTCATCGGTGTTACAAGAGCTGATGCTGCTCCTTCAAAAATAGGCTTTCTGTTCATTGTTTTTCTGCTCCTTATGTAAATGATATTTTTCCGAAAATTCAATCTGTTACCATCTGTTACTATAAAAACAAAACACCCGAAAACTCGAGTGTTATTACGTATCAAATCACAGCTTACGCCACAACTTAAAACAATTATAATAGCACTCCGCAATTACGCGACAGTCAGATGAATATTATTTCATCTGCCCAGGACATCTTTCGCCTGACGCCTTCGGCAGCCATCCCTTTCACAATCAGCAAGACCTTGCGAGGGTCGTAAACTCAAAAGCTACTGATGATCAACTGCGCCTCTATCTTTAATTGAAATATTCGGTTTAGGTCATTTTAGCACCAATTTATATCCATGTCAAGCATATTACAAAAGTTAATCGTAAAAAGATTGCAATATTTCTTCGAGACATTCTCCGAAAAACACAACCGAAGCCAAGGGAGAAAACCTCAGATATCTTCTGAGCTTTTCCGTTTGTTCTTTTTCGGGCATCGGGAAAATGATATCCTTCTCGAGTCCCTGCATCTTTAATTTTTCGCCCTCGCTTTTCATGCTTATGACGGAATACTCTGTAAGATAAGCATTGTAAGCACTTCTCTGGGATGCGGTTATGCATCCGCAGAAAAGAAGAATTATACAGCTTATCACTCCCACGGTGAAAAAATATTTTTCTGTTACACGCTTCATTTCTCTGTTCATTTCTGCTCCTCATATTCCTTAAGTATTTCTGCAACCGCCGTGCCGAGGCACTTGCCTGTATAAACTGCCTCGTCAAGGGTATTTGAGTCTGAGCCCACCTCAATAAGCAGTGAGCAATGTGTCAGGTTCATGTTATAGCTTCTCGGGCAGAAGTAAAGCGGCCTTGTTATGCCCTCATACATTTTTTCAAGCTGATTCTGCAGATGAAGGGCAAAGGTCAGGTTATACTGCCAATCGGGCAGATTTGTGACGGAATTACCTTGCTCCTGACATCCGCTGATTATCATAATCTGGGCAGCCTTTTTTCCGTTCACTTCGGCAACAGGTTTGATTTTTGTGCCGTTATTCTGCTGAATCGCATCGCGGTGAATGTCAAGCACAATCTGAATCGAGGGGTATTTTTTCAGATATTCCTCAACACCCTTTCTCGACCTGTTATAAGCACCCGAGTATTTTCCGTCATATATTTCGGTGTCGTGTATAACCTTATAGCCTGCTTTTTCAATCTGCTCACATATAGCTTCCCCCACCCTGACCATGTTACGGCCTTTGTCATTGCTTCTTGTCATGAAGCCTTCTTCATAAAAGCCGCGGTCAAGTATCTGATAGGTTTCTGTTGTGTGGGTGTGAAAAATCAGAACGGCAGGCTTATCCTTTGTTACACTTAAATCAATTTTTTCTTTCAGCTTTTCTTCAATATTTATCTGTGTTTTGTTGACATTTTTAACTCTTACAAGGCCGTATTTATCAGTAACACCGTCATTGATGTACTTATATTCTTTGATGTCACCGTCTTTTTTATCCTTGTCGGCTGTCTTTTTTCTTTCCGATATCAGCTTTTGTATGTCGCTGTCAATATCCGTCAGTGAAAGTGTCTTGAGGGCCTCTGTGGGCTTCGTTGTTTCTTTTCGGGTTGTGGTTTCCTTTTTCGTTTCACTTGTAGCTTCGGCAGTCACATTGACCGTCATTTCTTTTTCATCACTGAACATACCCTTTGCAGGCAGATAGCTTCTGATAGCAAAGACTACTATTTCCGATCCCAGCATAAGCATTTCTTCTCTGAAAACAGAAAAGATTCCCACCGTCAGTGCTGCAGCAACAAGCCATGCAGCAATTTTTATAAGCAGCATCTCTTTTTTCTTCATCGGCTTTCCCTCTTTTACGGCTTTTATATCATCTTATTCCTTTTTCAGGAAAATAATTACCCCACAATCGCAACAAGGTCCTCGCAGGGAATATCAGGCTGAAGTGCTTTATTGATACCCAGAGCTATAAAAGCAGCCACACGGGAAATCACATTGTCAATTTCCTTTGGTGTAACCATAACTCTTCTTTCCTCGTCGAGCTGACTGCCCTTTATGCTGCCACCGATGTCTATGCCTGCCTTCGAGAGAATATCAAGAGCCATAGTCGCACCGTCAACAACGGTGGGCACTCCGATTGCAATCACAGGCACACCCATCGTGTTTTTGTCGATACGGCTTCTTGCGTTTCCCACTCCTGCACCGGGTGAAATGCCCGTGTCACACATCTGAACCGTTGTGCCGAGCCTTGCAAGGCTTCTTGATGCCAGCGCATCAATGACTATCAGTGCCGAAGGACTCACCTTTTGTGCGACGCCCTCGATTATTTCCGCAGTTTCAATTCCTGTATTACCAAGCACTCCGGGAATAATCCCTGCCACACTGCGAAGATGCGAAAAGCCGATTGACTGTGCAATTTCGGGGCTGATATGCCTTGTTGCCAGAAGCTTTCCGACACATACGGGCCCGAGAGCATCGGGAGTGATTTTGTCATTGCCGAGGCCGGCAACCAGAACATTCCCCTTTTCGGGCAGCAGTGAGGATATTTCCCTTGCAAGTATTTCTGCCGCAGGCGTCAGCACATCTGCCATGTCCTTGAGAAAAGGTATTTCAAGAGTGATATATTTCCCCTTCGGCTTCTGCAGCTTTCTTTCACCCTCACTGTCTGTTACTTCAATTCGTGTAATTGTGATTCCTTCATCTGAAATTTTTTCAACTTTTATTCCCTCGCTGTCCTTTTCTCTTGTCAGTTCATGACGTTCAAGGGCAAGATCTGTACGAAAATTCAATTTTTTCACCTCAAAGTATTGCAATATGCACAATTATGTGTTAGTATTGTTGTCGCTTTAAAAAAAGTATATCCAAATTTGAAAAAATATCTTGAAATTTATTTCAAAAGATGATATGATATACTCTGCATGACACAAGATTAGAGGAGGTGTAAATCGTGGCTAACATTAAATCAGCAAAGAAGCGTGTACTCGTTAACGCAACAAAGCAAGCCCGCAACAAGTCAGCTAATTCCGCACTTAAGACTGCTCTTAAGAAGGCTAACGCTGCTATCGAAGCAAATGCTGCAGACAAGGAAGTTCTTGTTACTCTCGCAGTAAAGAAAATTGACCAGGCTACTGCAAAGGGTCTTCTTCACAAGAACAACGCTGCAAGAAAGAAGTCAGCTCTTGTTACAAAGCTCAATGCTTCAAAATAATTGAACAGCAAAACGACGAGACGGGATATCCCGTCTCTTTTTCTTTGTGTCCGGAATCACATCTGTTAAGATAAATTAAACTAACAGTTAACATTGACAACTTTTTTATTAAAATTTCACCTATATAATTGTATTTTTTAATATTATATGTTATTATATCCACAGAATTATATTGGAGGATTATACTATGAAAAGAAATGTCTTCAGAACGGCGGTGTTTCTTTGTTCTTTCATCTGTCTGACAGTGGCACTTATGTGCTTTGCTTCAGCAAAATATGTTGTGTCGGAAGATTTTGTTTTTGACATCAAAGGCTCCGTTGCAACAGTGAAGGAATACAGAGGCTCCGCAGCAAATGTTACAATCCCCTCAAAGGTGGAGTCTGCAACGGTTACCGCAATCGGTCCCGAAGCCTTCTGGTGTGTCAAAACCATGAAGTCAGTTACCATTCCCTCAACAGTCACATCAATCGGTAAGGCTGCCTTCAACGAGTGCAGCGGGCTGACAAAGGTCAAGATTCCCTCAAAGGTGACGAAAATTGATGATGGTGCCTTCTGGTATTGCACAAACCTTAAATCCGTTGTCATTTTCAAGTCTGTCAAAAGCATCGGTGCCGAGGCCTTCAGAGGCTGCAGCAGCTCTCTTACGGCCTATGTTGAAAGAGGCTCTTATGCTGAAGCCTATGTGAAGGAAAATGACGGCATTGCCCTGGCTTACAGATATGTCGATTCAGTCAAGCTCAACAAAACATCGGCAACTGTTCAGGTGGGAGCAAAAGAAAAGCTTACATACACGGTTTCCCCTGAAAATGTGTATTACAAAAAAGCAAGCTACTCCTCAAGCAACAAAAAGGTTGCAACAGTTGCTTCTGACGGAACCGTCACTGCAGTAGCACCCGGAACTGCCACAATCACCTGCAAAGCAGGCGATGCAAGCGGCAAGAAGGCAACCTTCAAGGTGAAGGTTGTGCCCGAGAAGGTAACAACCTTCAAGCTGTCATCTGTTACCACAACGGGCTACACCCTTTCATGGAACAAATGTGAAGGTGCAACAAGATACAAAATTTACCGTTACAATTCATCAACAAAGAAATGGAATACAGTTAAATACACAACCTCAAACAGCTACAAAGTGACAAAGCTCACGCCGGGTGCAACCAACTACTATAAGGTTCTTGCCTACGCATCAGTCGACGGCACTAACTATAAGGCCCCCACATCAGATTCCTTCAGAGCACGCCCCCTTGTTCCTGCACAGGTTGTGAATATCTCAGGCAAGCCTGCCACAAGCTACATCAACCTTTCATGGAGCAAGAGCAAGAATGCAGTCGGCTACAAGGTTTACCGCTACAACACCGAAACAAAAAAATATACTTCTCTCGGCACAACCAAAAAGAACAGTCTGAAGGCTGCTTCTCTTGAGCCAAACACAAAATATACCTTCATGGTAAGAGCTTACATGAAGGTGGACAAAAAGACTGTATGGTCTGATTATTCAGAGCATTTCACTTTTTCCACAAGACCTGATTATGTAAGCAATTTCACAATCAAGCCGGATTCAGTTTATGTCAGCAGAGTTACCCTGAAATGGGATGTTCTTGAAGGCGTCAGCGGATACAGAGTTCACATTTATGACAAGGAAAGTGCTTCCTACAAGCTTCTTTCAACCATTGATAGCAACAGCATCAACGAGCTTACTGTTGATGAGCTTTCAGCCGGCACAGAATATTCCTTCAAGATTCAGTCATATGTGAAAAGCGGTGACTCTGTTCTTTACGGATACCTTTCAAAAACAGCATTGAGTGTAACAACCAATTCAAGGCCCGTAAACAATGCAGAGGCTTTTGCAGGATTTGTTGAAGCTTACAACACATCGAAAAACAGCAATGCAAGCTTTTCACTCATTTGCGGCACCTATGTTACAGACTTTACAGGTGAAAACAGCGACGCTTATTCCTCTGTGGTTGAGGCACTGGCTCAGGAAAGCAGTTCCATTCTCTATTTTGCGGACGGAATTGAAAGAACCGAAAGGCTTCCCGTAACATCGCTTTTGGCACCGAAGGATTCCTTCTGTACGCTTTCTATGGATAATCTGCAGGCAGATTCCCTTGAGTTCAGCGATGACGGAAACGGTTACAGAATCAGATTCGCCCTTCCCGAAGAAACCGACGGTGCAGTCAATGTGCTGATAACAGACCTCTTTGATTTTGAAAAATTCGCTTCTGAAAACGATGATTTCACTCTCAATGAGCTTAAGTATAAAGGCACAAAGGTTTCTGCCAAGATTCAGAACGGAAGAATTGATGACATTGTTATCGAAATTCCCGTAACGGTCAACTTCACAATCGGCGAGACAACCTATGAGTTTTCTGAAACCGTAACAAGAGAATATCTGTTTATCTGGTAAAAATTTGCTATGCAATTTTTATAAATAACTTGAATGGAGGACAACAAAATGAAAAAAACATTAAAATCCGTTGTTGCTTTGATTTTCTGCATGTCTATCATCGCTTCAACCATGGTATTTGCCTTTGCCGCTGTTGGCAAGGTTTCAAATGCCAAAGCAACATCAATCACCTATAACTCGGCAACACTTACATGGTCAAAGGCCTCAAGTGCTGACGGATATGAAATCTATCAGTATAAGAGCAGCAAATGGACAAAGATTGCCACAACATCATCAACAAGCTATAAGCTTACAAAGCTCAAGACCGGCACTACATATAAATACCGTATCCGTGCTTACGACAAAGGTCTTATCAGAACAACCTACGGTGCTTACACCTCAACAATCAGCGTTAAGCCTCTTCCCGCTAAGGTAACAGGCCTCAAGGCAACCGGTGTAACTGCAAAAACAGTTAAGCTCACATGGTCAAAGGTTGCAGGTGCAACAGGCTATGTTGTTCAGCAGTATAAGGGCGGCAAGTGGGTAAACATTAAAACCACAAGTTCAACAAGCTACACAGTCGGTTCCCTTTCACTCGGCACAACCTATTCCTTCCGTGTCAGAGCATACACAACCGTAAGCAAGACAAAGCATTACAGTGCATCCTACAGTTCAACCGTCAAGGGCACGCCCACTGTTGCAGCTCCCACAGGGCTTGCAGTTTCAGGCGAAACTGCAACACAGGCAAAAATCACATGGAAAACTGTAAGCGGTGCTACAGGCTATCAGCTTTATAACTATTCAACAAAGAAGTGGACAACCACAGGCTCAAAGAACTATCTTACCATCAAGAGTCTTAAGGCAGGCACTCAGTATAAGGTTACTGTCAGAGCATATCAGAAGGTAGGTTCAAAAACCTATTACGGCAAAAATGCAACAACCTATGCTTTCACAACAACTCCTGCTGCAGTTTCAAGTGTGACTGCAACAAAGGTAACCTCAGACACCATTTCTGTAACATGGGCAGCATCCTCAGGTGCAAAGGGATATCAGGTATATCTCTATGACTACAATGCAAAAACCTCAAAGAGAGTTAAAGTAACAACTGCAACAAGCTTCGATGTCAGCGTTCCCACACCCGGTGCAAGATACAGAATCGGCGTCAGAGCATACGGCAAGAATGTGAGCTACACCTATAGCGCATTCAAATATCTTTATGTAACAGCTGCTCCGGAAATCAGTGCCGGTGAAGGCACAGGTGCAACATCTGTCAACGTAACATGGACTCCCGTTTACGCTGCAAAGGCCTACACTGTTGAAAAATATGAGCCTCTCAAGTATTCATGGCTTAAGCTCATTGAAAACACAACCGAAACAAGCTACACCGATACCTTAACAGAGAACAAGGCAGCTCTTTACCGTGTAACTGCTTATAACGGAGAAAAGGTTGTCGGCCAGGCAACAGGTGAAGTTTCAACAACAGGTATCACACTCTCCAAGGGCGCAAACAACGTCAAGGTTACATGGAAAAAGCCTGCATTCACAGAAAACGGCGCTTCAGTTGCAGTCGGCCGTTATGCAGTGTATAAGGTACCCCTTCAGGGCTACTCAACTCTTTCATATCAGATTCATGACTTCGATATTGCAAACACTTCAGCAACCTCATATAACTTCAACCTTACTCCCAACGAGTATCACAGCTATATGATTTATGCTTACCCCAAGTCAGAAACAGCAACACCCAGCTCAGTCAAGGTTGCAGAATTCACCGTAACTTCAGGTGACCTTGTTATCAACAGCACAGACGCAAGCAAGACAGCACAGCTTCAGATGCTCGCTAATTCAATCAACAAGACAAAGCTTGAAAAAGGCAAAGTTTCTGTTTCAATGAATTCAACAGTTGAAATGAACCTTGAAAGCATCTTCCTTGAAGGTAACATTGACATTCTCGGCGGCAACCTGACAGGTGAAGAGCTTATCCTCTGGCTTGCTCTTAAGTCAGCTCTCGGTTCAGACAATGTTATCGACGGTGAAGATCTTGAAGAATTCCTTGCAAAGCTTGAAGGCGAAGGCTCTGATATGCCCGCTTCAACACACACAAAGGAAACCTTCAGTGAAACACTTGAATTCGACAACGGTTCAGCAACAAACGAAAAAAACAAGACAGTTCTTCTTAAGACCTATATCGAGCCCACTGCAACCGGCAACAAGCTCGCATACCTTTATGATGAGCACAATGCAGCTGCATGGAAGAACGGATTCTCATCAGTTGCAACAAAGAAGTATTCTGACGGCAGATATCTCATCGTTGCAACCCTCAAGCAGGAAAAATACGGAACATCAACAAAGAAGAATCAGGCATACTATCATCCCGGCTTCTCATCAACATTTGATGCTTTCAACTTTGCCGAAGGTGACGGAGTTGAAAACAGACTTTCCACTCTCGGAGCAACAAAGATCACAGCATCAATCAATGCTGACGGCACACTCAGATCACTTCAGATTGTTTCACCCTTCTCAACATCAATTGTAACATCACCTCTTAAGGACAGTGATCTTGCAATCGGCATGAAGACAACAGGCACAACAAACATCAAATACGTCTTCACAAGATAATCTCATTTTTCAGCATCGCAAGGGATACCTTCGGGTATCCCTTGTTTAAACCAACTCGGAAAGGAAAAAACTTATGGAACAAAAAAAGTTTTTTCAGATATCATCTATTCTCATTGCAGCAGTCTGGATTTTCTGCATTTCATTCATCGTCAGCTCGAAAATAGCAGAAAAGGATACTACCACTGCCACAAGCGGTCAGATATCAACCCTTGCTCCTGCAACCATTCCCTCAACGACCCGTCCTTCCACAACGGTGCCGACAACAACACTGCCCACAACAGCCACACCCGGTGTTACCTTTCCTATGGGCGGCAACAATGTTTCCACAACAGTAACAGTTGATGACCCTCAGTGGCTTATCGATCAGCAGGCATCCATTGAAGCATCGAAAAAGCAGGAAGAAAAAGAAAAGAATCAGATCAAGCTTCCCGAAGGCAAAAAGGGAATCGCTGAAGCCTATGTCAAAGGCCTTAACGACCTGAAAAAAACCAAGAATTTCACAATATCCAAAAAACCTACTCTTGATATTGTTGTTGACAGCATGACAGGCGGCTCAATGGTAGAAAATCTTGCAAGCAACATTGTTTCTGCAAACAAACCTGTTGAAGCCACATATAATTTTGTCAACGGTGTTGACAGTGCAACAGGTGAAACGCCCGTAACAGCCATTGCCCCTTTAGGCAAATACGCTGAGCTTGACCCTGCCGCAATCAAAAAGGCTGACGTTGAAAGAACTGTCGGTGGCGGATATAAGCTGACAATTCACCTCATTGACGAAACACAGACTCACACATCCCCTGCCCCTAATCACGACACAACAGTTGAGGTTATTGATATCGCTGCACTTCTGCCCAACGGTGCAACGGTTAATGACCTGAGCATTGTTTACAGCGGAGCAAGAATTGAAGCCACCTTCAATAAGGATGGAAAAATCATTTCAATCTATCATGTTCTTCCCGTAAGCAAGGCTGTCGGAAGCGGCTCAATGAAAGTGCTTGTTACAAATGTAACAGTTTCAATGGAGCTTCACGGTCAATATACATGTCAGTATAATGTGAGCTACACATAATCTTTCTTTTTGTTAAAATTATCACAAATTATACCTAAAATATTATTGACTTAAATATATCTAAGTGATATAATTAATTCGTAAATTAAAACATGCGGAGGTAGTATCATGGAAACTTTTAAGAAGGTTGCAAAAATCGTAGCTATTGTTCTTGCTGTTGTAGCAGCAATCGTAGGTATCTATTTTGCAGTTACAAAGATCATCGAAAAGAAGAAGGCAAAGAATGCTGACGACAGAGAAAACTTCGTTTCTTGCTCATGTATGGATGCTGACTTTATTTCAGAAACAGTTGCATAAGAGATAACAAAGCTTTAAAAAGGGACTGTCAATGACAGTCCCTTTTTGCATGTATTTTAATGTGCAATAAAAAAAGATAAACAAAAGGGGATGTAAAAAAACGAGTTTTTTTACATCCCCTTTTTATAATTATTCTGTTTTGATTTCCTCATAGGGAATTGCAACGATTTCCTGCATCTCAACCTGCTCCTTCTCATAAAGAGAGGTGTATTTATCCTGATAATAGCTCTGAGCCTCACAATCAAAGGCTCCGTCAGGTGAGAAGGTGATGACTGTGCAGCCACGCTGTGAGCCTTCCTTGTAAATGCCCGGATATGCAAGGTAGTCAACACTCATGCCATAGGTGAGTCTGATTCCCTTATATTCAACCGAGAAGTTGTTGTAATGGTCATGTCCGCAGAAAACAGCCTTTGTTGAACCGAGCTCAAGCATTGTTTCAAACATTTCGTCCTGTCCGATGCCGCAGTAAACAACCTTGCTGCCCTCACCTGCAACGCCGTAATGGAACTTGACATTTTCTGTGTCCTTGAAGCCGTTTTCAGCATATTCATACCAAGCATCCTTCTGTTCTGTCAGAGGGATATGGAAGAAGGCAGCAGATTTGATGTCAGACTTTTCTTCCTTACCCAGTTCCCTAAACAGCTTGTTGTTTTGTTCGTTCAAAGCTGTAACTGTGTTCTTATACCATTCAACCTGATTCTGATGAATGTTGTCATACTTCCACATTACGCCGAGAATATCGCCGTCAACATATGAGTGGCTGTCAAGAACAAAAAGGGACTGAGTAATAATACCATCCGTGTTCTTTACATTGATGACCTGATTGCCGAAGCCGTCCACATCATCAGGACCTGTCTGATAAAGGCAGTATGTGAATTTTTCATCGGAATAGAAATCGGAAATGTCTTCTCTGCTGTAATAGCTGTAAGCCTCTGTGTCGTGGTTGCCAAAGCCGATTGTCCAATAAATACCGAGTGTTTCCATCAGTGCTGCAAAGGTCTTTGCAGATGAAAGGTTGTTGAAGGTACCTGCTTGGAAGGGTACCGGATAGGAAACGTCACCTGTGACAACAACAAGGTCAGGCTTTTCGGCTGTGAGCATTGCTGCAACGGCGTTGAGTGCCATGGAGTCCTTTTTTGATGACATGAAACCGCCGCCGATATGTACGTCCGTCAGCTGAACAACTTTAAAGTCCTCATCTGTTGTAAAGGTCCAGAAACCGTTTTCATCCTTTTCGGGCACAAGCTGATTTTCAATTGAAACCTTATCAAAGGTCTGTGCCTTCTTTGTGTTTGCGTTGCTGCTGATAACATTCACAACTGCAACAACACCGACGAGCACCACGATAACCGCAAGAATTATTCCAAGCACCTTCAGCGCCTTCTTACCCTTGCCCTTTTTCTTCTCTTTTGGTTCTTTAACCTGTGTTTGTGTGTTCATTTTCTTTTCCTCCTCATTTCACTATATATAATTGTATACCTGTTTTTTCATTTATAATGCTTCTGATTTCTTCCAGCTTTTCATTTTCAGTCACTGCATCGGTCTTAAGGTATGCTTTGATTTCATCCTCACAGGAAAAGTCAATCTGTGAATTTTCATCGGAAACACCGTATTCCTGCAGCAGCTTTTCAATTGCCTGCTTTTTATCCTTATCAACATAGTTTATCAGCCGTCTGATAACTGAAAGCACCATTTTCACAGCAGATACAATAATCAGAACACTGATTACAATGCCGCATAGCGCATCAACCGCATATGTGCCGTATTTTGAAATTCCAAAGCCCAGCACGGTCACCGAAGTGACAAACATATCAAGAAGCGAGTCGAAGGACAACACCTTCACAACTGCAGAGCCTGTCTTTTTCCATTGCTGCCTGAAGTAAAAAAAGAGCAGAAGCTTTATCAGTGCAGTGCCCGCAAGAATGAGCAGATATTTCACCTGAAACCAGATTGGCGTGGGATACATCAGCCTTTCAAGGGATGAATAGGCAAAAACAAAGCCTGCACCACCAACAAAAGCAGAAAGAACTAATGACAACAGCTGTTCGGTTTTGCTGAAGCTGGCTTTGACAAAGCCACGGGAATGCTTGAGAGCGAAGTAAAAGCAAGCCACACTCAGAAGCCCTGACAGGCTGTCAAAAAGATTGTTTATTCCGTCGGAGTATATGCTTATACTGTTTGACGCAAGACCGACATAAAGCTTTAGTAAAAACAGAATGAAATTGGCTGAAAAGGCAACTGCACAAGCAGGTATAACAGCCTTATTTCTGATAATATCACCCCGTTTCACCTCAGAATTTTAATTAATTATACCACACTTTTTCAGAAAAAGAAAGAAGCTGTAAAAAAAATACAGCCTCTGAATTTATTTTTTATCCTTGCTTCTTGTGAATACGGAAAAGATAAGTCCGCACATCACGGCAGTCATGATTCCGATTGCCGACGCTGACAACGGGCCGCTTAAAATGCCCAGCAGACCGTCCTCGGCGATGGCCTCTTTTGTTCCCTTTGCCAGAGCATAGCCAAAGCCTGTCAGAGGGATTGTGGCCCCTGCGCCTGCCCAGTCAACCAATGGCTGATACAAGCCGATAGCGGCAAGAAAAACGCCGATAATAACAAAGCTGACAAGTATTTTTGCAGGAGTAAGCCTTGTGAAATCCATCAGAAGCTGACCGATGACACAGATAATGCCTCCCACAAGAAAGGCCTTCAGAATGGAGAGAACAATTTCCATTTTACATCATCTCCCTCATTTTTTTGCCGATTTCACACTTTCCGCCCATCAGCATACCTGCAACCGTTGCAACAGTCACAAGTATAGTTGCAACACACAACGCCTTTTTGGCATAGTATAAATACTTGCTGCACTTGATAAGACACATGATACATTTGATTTCTCTGACTAAATTCATAAACTCACTCCCCTGTCCTGATATTTACAAGGTGCGCAATTCCCGGTATGCTCTCACCCTCACGTGAGGATACCGGTGACATCAGAGCACCTGTTGCGATGAAAAGAATGTTTCTGTATTTTCCGTTTCTCATGGAATTGAGAATGTATGAGCACAAAACCGAAGCACTGCAGCCACAGCCTGAGCCGCCTGCATGAACATCCTGCTTCTCTCTGTC
This sequence comes from Acutalibacteraceae bacterium, assembly GCA_045533205.1. Taxonomy (GTDB): domain Bacteria; phylum Bacillota; class Clostridia; order Oscillospirales; family Acutalibacteraceae; genus UBA6857. The sequence goes on from JAZSHL010000074.1 coordinate 113,835, forward strand.
AAAAATCAGAAGTCCGCAGTCGTTATGCACAGATGAAATGTCAATATTATCCTCTCGCAAAAGCAGCTGTCTGAGAAGCTCACTGCCCACACTGCCTAAATCCCCCGTCAGAATAAGGTCATAATCCTCAGGCTTTGTGCCGGTATCCTTCAGAAAATCGCTTATTGTCTTTCTTGCGGCAGGTGCCATTGCTGCGCCCATGTTGTTTGCATCTGTTATTCCGAAATCCTGAATTGTGCCGATATGGACCTTTGATATATATGGGCTGATTCCTGACTCCTCCTGCGATAAAACAGCTGCTCCCGCCCCTGTAACCGTCCACTGAGCAGTAGGCGTCCGTTGACCGCCGTATTCAAGCGGAAAGCGGAACTGCTTTTCTGCTGAGCAGAAATGTGAGCTTGTTGAAGCCATACAGCAGGTGCACGCTCCGCTTTCAATTGCAAGAGAGCTGAGTGCAAGTGACAAGGCCATGGTTGAGCAGGCTCCGTAAAGCCCCACAGAGGGAATATCCATCCCCCTTATCGCAAAGGTTGTGCTAATGCACTGGTTAAGAAGGTCACCTGAAAAAACTGCATCAATTTCTTTTCCTGACATTGCCGCCTTGCTGAGCGCCTTCTCGATTGCCCTTTTCAAAAGCTCACTTTCACTTTTTTCCCAGCATTCCTCGCCAAGAGTGGTGTCTTCATAAACCTCATCAAATTCCTCGCCTAATGGGCCTTCTCCTTCCTTTCTGCCCACAACGGCAGCATTAGCGATAATTCTCGGCTTCTTTTCAAGTGTTATTGTTTTACCCTTTCTTGTTGCCATGGAACACCTCTTAATATAAACCGAAAATATAGATTATTAATCCGTAAATTGTGGCCGCCGAGCAGCCGAAAACAACAACGGGGCCTGCTATGGAAAACATCTGTGCCGCTGTGCCGAGTATTCTTCCCTCTGCCTTGAATTCAAGGGCAGGTGATACAACAGAATTGGCAAAGCCCGAAATAGGCACAATCGTACCGGCACCTGCATGCTTTGCAATATTGTCAAAAATACCGATAGCCGTCAGAATTGCAGTTATCAATATGATTGCAATCATCGCATAGGACCGGCTGTCCTTTTCGCCGATACCGTATATAGTGAGCCACTGCTTTATCCCCTCTGCGATTGCACATATCGTGCCCCCGGCAATAAATGCCTTAAGGCAATCCAGCATTGCATGTGAGGACGGTGATGCCCTTTTTGTCATACGTGAATATTCTTCATTTGAAATTGACATATTAACCCTCCTTTTACTGTCATATCATTTGCGCTATATCATAAAATATACATTGACAAACTCCGTCGCAGCATATAAAATAGATATGTATGAGAAAATATTAAAGGAGTTTTTTTATTATGGCAGTTTTCAAGCCCTTCAGAGCCCTTCGCCCCGTTAAGGAGCATGCAGCACAGGTCGCTGCACTTCCATACGATGTTATGAACAGTGAAGAAGCAAGAATTATGGTCAAAGACAAGCCGTTATCATTTCTTCATGTTGACAAGGCAGAAATCGATCTGCCTTCCGATACAGACATCTATGACGAAAAGGTTTATCTTAAAGCAAAGGAAAACCTTGATGCACTGGAAAACAAGGGAATCTGCAAAACCGATGAAGCTCCCTGCTTTTATATCTACCGTCAGATTATGGACGGCAGAAGCCAGACAGGTCTTGTAGGTTGCGCTTCGATTGATGACTATAAAAACAACATTATCAAAAAGCACGAATTCACAAGAGCTGACAAGGAAGCTGACAGAATCCGTCATGTTGATTATTGCGATGCAAACACCGGCCCGATCTTCCTTGCTTACCGTGAAAATGATTATATTTCATCTCTCATCAATTCATGGAAGGAAGAACACAGCCCTGTCTATGATTTCGTAACCGATGACGGAATTGCAAACACCGTCTGGGTTATTGATGATGAAGCAATCAATCTTTCACTCAACAAGGCTTTCTCTGACATTGATTATCTTTATATCGCAGACGGACATCACCGTTGTGCATCAGCTGTCAGAGTCGGTGAAAAAAGGAGAATTGAAAATCCCGACTTCACAGGCGAAGAGGAATTCAATTTCTTCCTTGCAGTAGCTTTCCCGAAGGACGAGCTTTCAATCATGGACTACAACCGTGTTATCAAAGATCTCAACGGAATGGAAAAGGATGAATTTTTCGCAAAATTATGTGAAAAATTCTCACTCGAAGAATATCAGGGCGAAGGTCAGTACAGGCCCACAGAAAGACACACCTTCGGAATGTATCTTGACTCAAAGTGGTACAAGCTGACAGCAAAAGAAGGCACCTTTGACGAAAATGATCCTGTTGACAGCCTTGATGTTTCAATTCTGCAGAACAACTGCATCACACCAATTTTCGGAATATCTGACCCGAGAACAGACAAAAGAATTGATTTTGTCGGCGGTATTAGAGGTCTCTCCGAGCTTGAAAGACGCTGCAAGGCTGATATGAGAATTGCCTTTTCAATGTATCCGACATCACTGACAGAGCTTATGGATATTGCAGACGCAGGCAAGGTTATGCCGCCGAAGTCAACATGGTTTGAGCCCAAGCTTTTAAGCGGATTATTTATACATAAGCTGAAATAAAAATTAAGGAGCAACTGTCATGACAGAAAAATTATATGACAATGACAGCTATCTTTCAGAATTCGAGTGTAAAGTCACAAACCTTTACAAAGATGATATAATAATTTACATCGAAACTGACCGCACAGCCTTCTTCCCTGAGGGCGGTGGTCAGACTTCTGACCGAGGATGGCTTAACGGTACATATGTGGAAAATGTACAAATTATTGACGATAGGATATTACATTTCGTGGAAAACCTTGAGGAAAATGTTAATAAATTCCAAATCGGCATGAATTTATGTGGAAAAATTGACATGAAAAAGCGATTTTCCGACATGCAGCAGCATTCAGGTGAGCATATCTTTTCAGGAATTGTCAATTCTTTGTATGGATACAATAATGTAGGCTTTCACCTCGGCACTGAGATAGTCACTCTCGATTTTGACGGTATTCTTAATGAAGCCGATATCTGTAAAGTTGAAAGCCTTGTCAACAAAGCCATCTGGGATAACCTTGAAATAAAGATTCTTTTCCCATCAGACAGTGAGCTCGAGAACATAAAATACAGAAGTAAAATTGAAATTGAAGGTCAGGTGCGTCTTGTTGAAATTCCCGGTGTTGATATTTGCGCCTGCTGTGCACCTCATGTGAAATGCACAGGTGAAATCGGCATTGTTGAGGTTGTGAATTTTGAAAAATACAAGGGTGGCACAAGAGTTTCCATCCTCTGCGGTGAAAGAGCTCTTCAGGATATCCGTCACAAGCTGAATGAAAACAGAAGGGTTTCAGTTCTCACCTGCGCAAAGCAAGGCGAAACTGCCGCAGCTGTTGAAAGGCTTAAAAATGAAAACGAAAAGCTCAAATATGACATTATCGGTCTCAACCGTCAGATTCTCATGTCGAAGGCTGAATCCATCTCACAGCAGAAACGCATCATTGTTTTTGACGAAAAGCTTGAGGGGAAATTGTTATCAGACTTCACAATTTCTCTCATGTCCCGTGCCGATGAATTCATAGCCTGTTTTTGTGGCGAAAATGGCTCATATCGCTATTGTATAGCAAGTAGCAGCATTGATCTTCGTGCGATGGGAAAGACTCTTAACGAGGCTTTTTGCGGCCGTGGCGGAGGCAAGCCTGAAATCATTCAGGGCACACTTTGCGGCACAGAAGATGACATCAGAGCTTTTCTTGAAGAATACATTTTCTGATAATTCCCAAATGCAAGCATAGCAGAAAGGAGCAGTGCTTTGAGTAAAAGAATCAGAACAGCGTCAAAAATAGCTTTTGCACTGTATGCCCTTGTTATGCTCTGGCTTTTATTCGGTCAGCGTTTCGGCTGGGATGCAGAAACTCCCTATCTTGTTCAGTTGAAGGAGCACTATAACTTTATACCCTTTAAAACAATTATGCTTTTTGTTCGGCTTACGGAGAATTCCACGAGTCATTACTGGATAAGACACGCTATCATAAACCTTCTGGGAAATGTTGTGATGTTTGTTCCTCTCGGACTTCTGCCCATTATTTTTGAAAAGCTGAAGAGTGTTTTTAAATATCTTTCTGTTGTTGCCCTGATTATTATTGTTATTGAAGCAGTTCAGTTTTTCACACTTCTTGGCAGCATGGATATTGACGATTTTCTTCTGAACATTGTGGGTGCTTTAATCGGCTATCTTCTTTTCAGGCTGGCAGATAAACATGTAATTTTCTAATGACACAGCATAAAAAGGGGCTGTAAAAAAGTGCAGACCGCATAAAGCAAGTATAGAAAGAGGGTTTCTTTCGGTTTTAACCGCCAAAGAAACCCTTTAAAAGTATAAAAATCATTACAAACAGACAAAAACTGCGTTTTTGTGCTTTGTGCTATAAACCAACCTCGCCCTCGGAGAACCTTCGTACGCCGTCGGGTAACC
>JAZSHL010000123.1:0-19494 GCA_045533205.1 Acutalibacteraceae bacterium
AAAAGCGCAAATCGCTGGACGAGCTGACCCATACGGTATAAACCCAAACGGGGGAGGGCGCAGTACGTCCTCCCCTCTGTCTGTTTTGTGGAAAAACTTGAAATTCTGCTTGACAAATACCATCAGGTGTGGTAACATACAAGGGCTGATTCGATGCGGGTGTAGTTCAATGGTAGAACCCCAGCCTTCCAAGCTGGTCGCGTGGGTTCGATTCCCATCACCCGCTCCAATATGCGCCAGTAGCTCAGCAGGATAGAGCAACTGCCTTCTAAGCAGTAGGTCAGGGGTTCGAGTCCCTTCTGGCGTGCCATCTATGGTGGATATAGCTCAGTTGGTTAGAGCGCCAGGTTGTGGCCCTGGAGGTCGTCGGTTCGAATCCGATTATCCACCCCATTTTTATTTTTATTCTTAATATTTAGGGATGTCGTCAAGCGGTAAGACACAACACTTTGACTGTTGCATTCGTAGGTTCGAATCCTGCCATCCCTGCCAAAAATCCAAGTCTTCGGACTTGGATTTTTCATTTATGTCCGCAGGACATAACTTCGTTCAGCGGCATCCCAGCCGCTGACTTCATTACGGCTGTCAAGCCGTACTTCATTTTGCGGACATAAACGAATGAAGTTGCCTTGTGGCAAATGAAGTGCTTACGCAATGAAGTGTGCCTGACGGCACAATGAAGTTGCCCTTCGGGCAAACGGATTTGACTTTTAAGGTTTGTTGTTATAAAATAAATTCAGGTGATATTATGAAGGAAGATAAGCTTGGAGATTTATCAATGGAATTATCTGTTGATGTGTTAAGTCTTTGTAAAAAACTTAAAGCACAAAAAGAAACCGTTATCTCTAATCAAATTGGAAGAAGCGCTTCGAGTATATGCGCAAACATAGCTGAAAGTAAATATGCTCACGGTATAGCTGATTTTATTGCAAAACTACAGATCGCTTAAAAGAAGCAAATGAAACAGGAAAATGGATAGAGATGTTATACAAAACTGAATATATAGATTTAGCAGAGTATAAAAAACTTGACAGGTTATGTTCAACAATACGAGTATTGCTTATAAAGTCAATAAACACCGCCAAAGCAAATCAAAAATAATTTGTTGCCATTTTAAGCTGTAAACACAGAAAAGAAACTCCTTTTGTCTAAAACAAAAGGAGTTTCTTTTCAACTAAACCTGCCCTGTCAAGTGGGTGAAATCATATCTGACGATGAGATCCGTCTTGGCGGCGGATGGTTGGCTTTAACTTCATATGAGAAGCAGATTTCATCCTAACACATCTGCATCTAAAATGTAATTTTTAATCTTAAATTAAAGATTTTGTCTTTTTATTGACAAATATCTTTTTTTTAGGTTATATTAAAAGTCTGGAGGGATTAATTCATGGTTGATCTTAAACGTTTTGAATATGCGCTTGCTCTTGCAGAATATAAAAATTTTTCTCAGGCGGCAGATAAGCTCGGCATTTCTCAGTCGAGCCTGAGCCAATATATACAAAAAATAGAAAAAGAAATCGGAGTGTTGCTTTTCGAAAGAACAACACCTTCAATCAAGCTTACTCAATTCGGCGAAATTTATGTTAAGGGCGCAAGAAAGATTCTCGATGAATATTCGGGAATGCTCGACAACATCGCTGATGCTGACTCCGGGCTTTACGGCAGAATAAGTGTCGGAATTTCTCCTTCAAGGGCGCCCTTTCTGTTACCCGGAATTGTAGAACAGTTCAGAGCATCATTTCCGAACATTACTTTGAAATTCGTTGAAAGCAAGTCAAAAGATATAATTAAAAATCTTGTTGACGGAACAATCGACTTTGCATATACGGTTGATTGCGATGTTGAAAAATACGGTGAGTTTCTTGTCACCCCTATTGCGGATGAAGATATTATGCTTGTTTGCGCAAAAAATTCACAGCTGGTGAAGAATAATCCGAAGGATGAAATTGACTTCAGTGATGTTAGTGGCTTGCCTTTTGTTGTGCTTGAGGATGATCAGCTTCTCACAAATGATTTTTACGGTTTATGCAAAAACTGCTCAGTGAAGCCTGATGTTTCTATTGCAGTTTCCGAAATTTCAACTGCAATCGCTTTTGTCAGGAAGGGCCTTGGTATAATGCTGTTGCCGTCAAGCTATCGTTACTACGGAAGCCTTGAACATGATTTGCACTTTTTTTCAATTAAGCAAGGCTCATCGAAAAGAAAGATTTCAGTGATATACCGTAAGGACAAATATCTTAACCAGCCGACAAAAACACTTATAGATATACTTTCGAAGATGCCTTAACAATAAATTTACTTTTATTCCGTTTTTGCCGTAAAAAGTTGTATTGACTTTAAAAAAGGAATATGTTATACTTTGTTATTAGAAAAAACGATTGTAGCGATTTATAAAACCGATACACAAAGGAGTAGAATGTTATGAAGCGAATATTGAGCATTTTAACAAGTTTAAGCCTCTGTTTTGCCTTGTTGTTTTCGTTCAGCTGTTGTTCAACCGATAACGATGGAAACACAATAAAAATCGGATCAATTCACCCTCTTACAGGAAGCATGGCATATGAAGGTCAGGCACTTGTGAATGCACAGAAGGTGGCGGTTGATTACATCAATGAAAACGGCGGAATCAACGGAAAAATGCTTGAATTGAAGGTTGTTGACAGTCTCGGCACTGCAGGAGGCTCTGCAACTGCTGCTCAGAAGCTGATTAATATGAATGTCTGCGCTCTTACAGGCACCTACACAAGTGGTTCAGCTCAGGTGGTTTCAAGAACTGCCGAAAAAGCAGGTATTCCCTTTGTTGTGACTGTTGCGGCAAGTGACACTCTTCTTAAAAACGGTTACAAATATTCATTCAGAGTTCAGCCCAGCACGGTAACCTTCAGTCAGAATTTTATTCAGTATCTTTCAGGCATTAAAACTGACGACATGAAAACCGTTGCATTTATTTATGAAGACTCTAACTACGGCACAGGTATTGCAGAATATATTGAAGAGCACATCAGTGAAACAGGTCTTGAAATTGTTGGCATGATATCATACTCAGCCTCTGCCTCAACACTGAGCTCTGAAGTGACAAAGCTGATTTCACTTGATCCCGACATTGTTGTGCCGATCGGCTACTATTCCGACCAAAGCCTTTTTGCAAGAGAAATTATCGACCGTAAGGTAGAGTTCCCCTGTGTTATAGGTGTTGCAAACGGTGCGTTTTCAGATGCAAAATTCACTGACACCTTCGGCAATAAGGCGGATGGATTTTTTGATATCAACTATCGCTATAATCCTTACAGTGAAGAAACCGAATATCTTCTTTCCGAATACCGTGAAAAATTCGGCGAGGATATTCCTGTCTGCGCTATATACGGCTATGAGTCGATTATGGTTCTTGCAGATGCGCTCAAGCGTGCGGGAACAACAGAAGCCGAAGCTTTACGCAATGCACTTGCAGAAACAAAAATGAGCGATCATGTTCTTCCTCAGGGTGAAATCATTTTTGATGAAACAGGGGAGAACATCAACTCAGCAGGTGTTATGATCCAGATTCAGAACGGAAAGCATGTGATTGTTTATCCGGAAAAATATGCAGAAGGAGATATTATTTTCAACAAGGAGGGTAAAAAATAATGAATACACAGGTTTTTCAGGCTCTTCTTGACGGACTTCTGATGGGCGGCGTATATTCGCTGGCTGCATTGGGTCTGACACTGATTTTCGGTGTAATGAAAATTACAAACTTTGCCCACGGTGCCATGATGACCGTGGGAATGTATGTTGTCTATGTTGTTTCAACAGGACTCGGTATAAGCCCTTACATCGCATTGATTTTTTCTGCCATCACATTGTTCGCTCTGGGATATGTTATTCAGAGATTTGTTATTCACAGAATTTCTGACAGCCCGACACATAATCAGCTTTTGTTGACTCTTGGTATTGCTTATATTCTCGAAAACACGCTTCTTGCAGTTTTCACACCAAACTATAAGAATCTTGAGGTTGAAGGTCTTCCCGGTGTAATTCAGCTTGGAGATATCTCTGTAAATCCTGCAAAGCTTATTGCATTTGCAGTTGTTCTTGTTGTCACCGCAGCTATATATGTGGTGCTTTACCGTACACGCATAGGTAAGGCTATAAGAGCATGCTCACAGAACCGTGAAGGAGCACAGCTCATGGGCGTTGTCATTAAGAATACAAGCGCCATCGCCTTTGGTATCGGTGCTTTGTGCACAGGTATAGCAGGTTCACTTCTTACACCGATTCTCAGCATTTATCCCACCCTTGGTGAAACATTTCAGCTTAAATGCTTTGTAATTGCAATTCTCGGTGGTATGGGAAATCTGTGGGGTGCTCTCATTTCAGGTCTTATAGTTGGAGTGGTAGAATCCCTGACAGGTTATTTTGCAGGCGGCAGCTGGAGTGACCTGACGGTATATGCAGCGTTTATACTTATTCTTCTTGTAAAACCATCAGGACTTTTCGGAAGGAGTAATCGACGTGAACACTAAAAAGATAAATATAATTACTTTAATATCACTGCTGAGCTTTGCTCTGATTTTTCTTGTTGTTGCTGACGGTTATATTCTTTGCATAGGTATTTCTGTTCTTATCGCTGCGCTTCTCGGTCAGAGCTGGAATATTATGAGCGGCTATGCAGGTCAGTTTTCCTTTGGTCATGCGGTGTTTTTCGGCATAGGTGCATACACATCAACACTTCTTTACACCATGTTTGGCATCACACCGTGGATAGGCATGTTTATCGGCGCAATTGTGGCTGCTCTTGTCGGCTGTGCCATAGGCTTTCTTTCCTTCCGCTATAAGCTCAGAGACGACTATTTTGCTCTTGCTACCCTTGCCTTTGCAGAAATTTTCAGAATTATTTTCAACAACACAAAAATTTTCGGCGGTGCGTCGGGTATTCTTATTCCTTATGTTCAGAACCCTGCTGAATTCCAGTTTTCCAGCGACAAGACATATTACTGCATAATTCTGCTTCTTGTTGTTGCGGCAACTGTGTTTATTGCTCTGATGTCACGCAGCAAGCTCGGCCTTAACCTTGTTGCCATCAAGGCAAATCAGGAGGCAGCAGCAGCGCTGGGTGTCAATGTTCTGAAATATAAGCTTATTGCAATTTCTGCAAGTGCAGTTTTCGCGGCATTTGCGGGAACCTTTTATTCTCAGTATTACGGCTTTATTGATCCCATGATTGTTTTTGCTTCCACAATCTCAGTTGAAGCAATTGTTCCCTGTATTATCGGCGGAAGCGGCACTTTATACGGTCCTATTCTCGGCGCACTTCTGATTATTCCTTTGCAGGAAATCTGCAACTCTGTTTTCACCTCTGTAAGCGGCATCAACATGATTTTATACGGTGTTCTCATTGCTGCGTTTATTATCTTCTGCCCTGACGGAATTTTCGGCCGTATAATCAAATTTGCTAACAAAAAGAAGGGTGAATAATATGATATTACTTTCAGTAAAAGGTGTTTGCAAACACTTCAACGGCAACAAAGCTGTTGACGATGTTTCACTTGAAATAAATGAAGGCGAAATTGTAGGTCTCATCGGTGCCAACGGAGCAGGAAAAACAACGCTTTTCAATTGTCTCACAGGCTACTATAGAGCCGATGGGGGAACCATTGAATTCAAGGGCAAGCGCATAGAAAAGATGAAATCTCATCTTATCTGCCGTATGGGCATCGGAAGAACCTTCCAGATTGCAAAGCCCTTCGGTGACCTTTCTGTTCTTGATAACACTGTTGTCGGTGCATACAATCACTTCAAAAACAAGAATGAGGCATATGCCGAGGCTAAAAGATGTGTTGATTTTGTCGGTCTTACTGACAAATCAGATGTTGACGCAAGCGACCTTAACACAGGCGAGAAAAGACGGCTTGAGCTTGCAAGAGCGCTGGCAACAAGGCCGACACTTCTGCTGCTTGACGAGGTAATGGCAGGTCTGACACCGACTGAGTCATCTGAAATGGTAGAGCTTATCAGAAAAATCCGTCAATCCGGTGTGACAATTCTTATGATTGAGCATATCATGCCGGCTCTTATGTCGTTGTCTGACACGGTTTATGTTCTTGATCAGGGAAAGCTTATCTGCAAAGGAACACCTGAAGAGGTGTCTGAAAACAAACGGGTTATTGAATCATATCTTGGTAAGAATTCGGAGGCATAATCATGCTTGAAATTAAGAATTTATATGTTAATTACGGCGCTCTTAAGATTATTCAGGATGTCTCAATGACAGTGGCAGACGCTGAAATCGTTGCCCTTATCGGTGCAAACGGCACAGGTAAAACCACACTTGTGCGTGCTATTTCAAAAATTAACAGCATAAGCGGCGGAAAGATTATTTTCTGCGGTGAAGATATAACTGACGCTGCTGCCGACAAGGTTGTTGAGGCCGGTGTTATTCAGGTTCCTGAGGGAAGAAAGCTCTTTGCTCAGATGAGTGTACGTGAAAATCTTGAAATGGGTGCCTATGCAAAACGTGCAAGAGGCAAGGAAAAAGAAAACCTTGAATATGTTTATTCGGTTTTTCCCGAGCTCAAAAGCATGGAAAAGAGAGCATGCGGAAATCTCAGTGGCGGTCAGCAGCAGATGGTTGCGATCGGAAGAAGCATAATGGCATGTCCTAAGCTTCTTATTCTTGACGAGCCGTCTATCGGCCTTTCTCCTATCACAACACAGAATATGTTTGAGGCAATCCGTCTTATCAATAAAAACGGAATTTCCATACTTATAACTGAGCAGAATGTTCAGGATGTTTTAAAGATGGCGAACCGTGCTTATGTTATGCAGCAGGGAAAAATCGCAATGAGCGGCAATGCTCAGGAAATTGCTCAGAATGAAGAACTGAAAAAGATCTATCTTGGATTATAAATAATTAAGGAGGACAAACTTATGCATGCATGGGAAGATTGTTTAACAGATGTTGACAGAATTGTTATTGAAAAAGGGCATTACGGTCAGCCCCGAGGTTTCGGAAAGAAGCCTTTGCTGCTGATTATAGATCTTCAGCCGAATTATATCGGTGCTGATAAGCCGATTGAAGATCAGCTTGATGAATGGCCCTCAGGCGGTGGCTCTGAAAGCTGGGCAGGTGTGAGGAAAATTCTTTCATTAAGAGATGTTGCAAGAGAATGCGGGGTTCCCATTTTCTACACAAGAAATGTGCAGAACTCCACAAATGCTTTTGACAGCTTTGCAACAAAAACAAAGCGTGACCAGACAAAATATATTGACGGAGCACCGGAAGCAGACCTTCTTCCCTGTGTCAAGCCTCTTCCGACTGAGCTCATCATTCCGAAGAGCTATGCAAGTGCTTTTTACGGCACACCCTTGCAGAGCTACCTTGTAAAGCTTGGCATCGACACAGTAATTATTGTCGGCGGCTCCACAAGCGGCTGCTGCCGTGCAACTGCAGTTGATGCAGTTACAAGAAACTACAACCTCGGTTATGTTGAGGATTGCCTTTTCGACCGTATCACAATTTCACACAAGGCAGCGCTTCTTGATGTGTGGATGAAGTACGGTGACGTTGTCAACAGTGATGCTGTCAAGGAATATTTCTATTCACTTAAAGAGGAGAAATAAAAATGAAAAAGCTTATTAAAAACGGCAATGTTGTTTTTGAGCATGAGGTGAAAAAGGTCGATCTTCTTATTGACGGTGAAAGAATTGCAGCAATTCTTGCTCCCGGAACATTCGAAGGCGAAGCAGAGGTTATTGATGCTGAAGGCATGTATGTCATGCCCGGCACTATTGACCCCCATATGCACATGGGCCTTTATAAAAACCTTGGCGATGCTTTCCGTTATGACACACCCCGTCAGGCAATCGGCGGACTTACTACTCTTATCAATTACCACAGAGGCAAGGGCAACTATTTTGAAACTGTGCGTGAAGCCATTGATGACGCAGAGAAAAACAGCCTTGTTGACTTTGCAATTTCACTTGGTCTTTGTGCAAAGGTTCACCTTCAGCAGCTTGAGGGCTTTGTTGAAGAGCTTGGAATCACATCATTCAAATTTTTCTTTGACAAGCAGGATATAGCCCATCTTTTCTATGATATCCCCAAAGAAGAGGCTCTGACGCTGGATAAAGCAGATTTATACTTTATCTTAAAGCAGCTGCGTGAGATTTCTCCCAAGCTTCTGCTTTGCGTTCACTGTGAGGATCCTGATATCTTCCGTGCTCTTGAAAGAGAGCTCAAAACACAGGATATCGACAAATATTCACTTGCCAATTTCGGCAAAACACGTCCCACATTTGTTGAAACTGCCTGCGTGGCAGATTCAATGTGGATAAACAGCGTTGTTGATGGTAACATGTATGTTGTTCACACAGCTGCCGGCTCAACCGTTAAGATGTATGAAACATTGAAAAAAGCCTTTGGCGGCAATGTTACGCTTGAAACCTGCCCTCAGTATCTTACACTCACAGATGAAGCTCCCTGCGGTCTGCTGGCAAAAGTCAATCCGCCGCTTCATGCTCAGAGTGATATAGAAGCACTGTGGGAAGGCATCAGAAACGGCAGTGTTAAAACCATGGGCACAGACAATGTTCCCGTTGACAAGGCAAAGAGATTTGAACGTGGCGACGACATCTGGACCACCTTCGTCGGCTTCGGAGGTCCCGGCATGATTCTGCCTGTGCTTATCAGTGAGGGTTACCATAAAAGGGGAATACCTCTTCACAGACTTTCACAGGTCAACAGCATAAACACTGCAAGGGTTTTCGGCCTTGAAGATAAGGGAGAAATTGCAATTGGCAAGCATGCAGACCTTGCAATTGTGGACCTCGACTGGGAGCGTACAATTACTCCCGAGCTTTTCGGCTACAGTGATTTTTCAATTTACGAGGGCATGACCTTCAAGGGCTGGCCCAGATATACAATCAGCCGTGGCGAGATTATTCAGAAGGACGGCGAAATAAAAGCACAGTGCGGACGTGGCAGATATATCAGACGCAGCATCTGAAGGCACTGAGGCACTATATCTGACTCTGACGGCAGCGAGAGCTGCCGTTTTTTTTCTTTGTTAAATAATAAGAAAAAATGTTACAAATTAGAAACGATTAAAATTGGTCAAAGCCTTGCTTTTAACGGCTTCCTGTGATAAAATTTATATCATCTGTGTCGAAAAAAGTTGAAACTTAAAAGGTGGTAACAGCATGATACATGCCACAAAGATACTCAGCGATTTTGCTTTCTGTCTGAAATACGAAAATCTTTCACAGGAAGTTGTTGAAACAACAAAAAAATATATTCTTGATTATTATGCGGCAGGCTTTGCCGGTTATAGAGTTAACACTGTTTTTAATAAGGCAGCAGAAGAAGTTATGCTCGAAATGGGCGGAAAGAATGAGTGCGACTTTCTTCTTTCTCAAAAGCGGATTCCTTGTGCAAACGCTGCATTTTTAAGCGCATGCTATGTTCACGGTGCTGATATGGACGACGGAAACCGAAAAGCTATGGGACATGTTGGTGCACATGTGATTTCCACCGTTATGACGCTTGCCCAGACACTTGATGTGACGGGAAAGGATGTTATTACTGCAATTAATGTGGGCTACGAGGTTTATAACCGTGTTGCTGCTGCTGTTCAGCCGGGGCTTGTGCACAGAGGCTTTCATTCAACAGGAACAGCCGGTGCAATTGCTTGCGGTGCTGCTGCAGCAAAGCTTATGGGCATGGACGCAGAGGGCATATATAACACAATGGCTCTTTGTGCTGTTCAGGCAAGCGGACTAATTATCATTGCTGAAAGCGGACAGTGCTGTAAGCCTATCAACCCTGCAAATGCAGCAAAGACAGGTATCATATCAGCTAAAATGATTTCAAAGGGTGTGAAAAGCTCAGCTTTTCCTCTTGAAAGTCAGAAGGGCTTTTTTCATGCCATGAGCGATATTACGGATGAAAAAATGATAACCGACGGATTGGGCGAAACATTTACAATATGCGAAAGCTATATGAAGCCTTACCCCTCATGCAGACACACTCACTGCGGAATTGAATGTGCGCTTGACATTCGTCAGAGAATGCCTGAAAACGCAAAAATTAAAGAGATAAAGGTTTATATTTACAGAAATGCAATTCAGATAGCAGGGCAAATCACTGTTCCGAAGGTTTCTGATGATGCCAAGTTCTCTGTTCACTATTCATTGGCCTGTGCTCTTTTGAAAGGTCATTTCAACCTTTCTGATCTCGATATATCAGATATTGATGAAGAGATGATAAAAACCATAGGTATGATTGAGCTGATTGAAGACAGCACCATGGAAAACAGAGATGCAGGAATCAGGGGCTCTAAGGTTGTTGTTGTTCTTGAGGATGGCACAGAGCTGGAAAAAACAGTGCTTATTCCTCTCGGCGATGCGGCAAATCCGCTTTCGTGGAAGAATCTCAGAAACAAGCTCAGAGATTGCGCCGAAGGCCTGCTGAGCGAAAGTCAGCAGAACCGTCTTGTTGATAACATTAATCAGCTTGAGTGCTATGAAAGCCTGAATTCGATAAATATTTATTAATTTTAGTATATAAGCTTTAGTTAAAAAGGAGGAATCTATAATGGATTCAATAGTTTCGGCAGTTGCTGAATATGCCGTTTCAAAGCCAGACACAGTTGCAGTTATTGCAAATGATGAGAAGATCACATATGCTGAACTCTGGAAAGAGGTTCAGGGCCTTGCGACATATATAAACTCATTCGGCTTTGAAAAGGGCTCACGAATCATTGTCAAGTCTGACTCTGATATATGGTTTGCTGTCTCATGCTTTGCCATTCATCTGAGCGGCAATGTGCATGTTCCCCTTGAAAAGACAATCGGTGTCGGCGGAATTGAAGATGTTGTCAGCCAGCTTGGTGCATCAATGGTTATTTCTGATGTCAAGCCTGATGGTAGCTTTGAATATCTTGACAGTGCATGTGTGCGTGCAACCGGCAAAGAGCATTACAGTGACAATCTGCAGTGGGCCTTCCCGTCATCAGATATGACATGTGATATCATGTTCACAACAGGCACCACAGGAAAGTCAAAGGGTGTTGTTGTTTCTCACAGAGCTGTTGTTGCGGTTACAGAAAATGTGCAGTACGGTGCAGGTATCATTGAAAATAATATTTATCTTGTTCCGGCTCCCATCAACCATGCTTCAGCAATAAGAAAGCTTTATGTGAGCATGCTTACAGGCACAACCGTTGTTTTGCTTGACGGCTTCAGAGATATCAAAAAATTCTATAAATACATTGAGGATTACGGCGTAACATCAATCCTTATGCCTCCTGCAGCAGTGCGTATGCTTCTTGTGCTTTCGAAAAAACAGCTTGCCAGATATTCGGGCCAGCTTCACCATATCCACACAGGCTCAGCCGCATTCCCTGAAGCAGATAAAGAGCTTCTTTGCGAGCTTCTTCCCGAAACAAAGCTGTATTTTGCTTACGGCTCATCAGAGGCAGGCTGTGTAAGTATGTTTGACTATTCACAGCACAAGGGGCTTATCAGCTGTGTCGGTAAGCCGAACAAGAATGCACACATTTTCATCGTTGATGATGACCGCAAGGAAATTCAGTCATCACAGAGCAATCAGGGCCTTATTGCAATAAAGGGCGATATGACCATGACCGAATACTACAACGAGCCCGAGCTTACACAAGAGGTTCTTGTTGACGGTGTTGTGTATACAAACGACATGGGATATATCGATGAAGAAGGTTTTGTATATATGGTTGGCCGCCGAGGAGATGTTATCAGCATCGGCGGACTGAAAATTGCCCCCACAGAGGTTGAAAACATCGTTCTCAGATTCCCCGGCATTGCAGAATGTGCATGCTTTGCAAAAGAGGACAGAATGGGTGGCTGTGTGCCCAAGCTTAACATTGTTCTTGAAAAAGGAGCAGATGTTGATGTTAACGAGCTGAAAAAGCACCTTGCAGGCTATCTTGAAGCTTTCAAAATTCCCAAGATCGTTGAAAAGGTTGAAGAAATTCCTAAAACCGCAAACGGAAAAATTAACCGTAAGGTTTTGAAGTAAAATCTGAGTATATATTTATTTCTTGAAATAATAATATTGACTTTAAACAAATAATAATGTAAACTGAATAAGTATTAAGCAGCTGACAGCCCTCGGCATTGAGCGACTGAATTTGTCTGCTTTTCAACAAAATATTATATATTAAGAGGTGCGAAATGGAAAAATTACTTGAAATTCTCAACCAGATAAGATCAGATATTGATTTCGACAATGAAAAGGCACTCGTTGACGACGGTGTTCTTGACTCGTTTGATATCGTTTCAATCGTAAGTGAGCTCAGCATGGAATATGATATTGACATTTCAATTGACGATATGACAGCTGAAAACTTCAACAGTGCTGAAGCTATGTTTGAAATGATTACAAGAATTCAGGACGAAGACTGATTATAACAAATAAAATATCCGTCATAAGCAGCCGATTTATCTGTGCTGCTTATGGTGCTGTTAAGGAGTATTAAAATGGCATACACCTCATTTGGCTTTTTAGCCTTTCTTGCTATCGTGGTGCTTTTATACTACATTGTTCCGAAACGCTTTCAATGGGCAGTTCTGCTTGTTGCGAGTTATTCGTTTTATCTGTTCAGCGGTGTTGAGCAGGTGGCGTTTATTATCGGCACCACTGTGGTCACATACCTTTCAGGCCGTATCATGCAAAAGAAAAGGGATGCCTATAAGGCAGAGCTTGCAAAGCTTGGTTCTGACATAACAAAAGAACAGAAGCAGAGCATGAAAAAGGCTGTTAACTCAAAGATCAAAAGAATTCAGTTTGCATCTGTGCTTATTAATCTTTTTGTTCTGGCAATGATCAAATATCTGAACTTCGGAATTGAAAATCTCAACACGGTTTTCAACCTTTTCAGATTTGATATTGAGCTTAATCCCTTGAAAAACATAATCATACCCCTTGGTATCTCTTTTTATACCTTCCAGTCAATCGGCTATCTGATAGATATAGGCAGAGGCAGATATAAGGCTGAAACTCACTTCGGAAGATTTGCACTTTTTGTTTCTTTCTTCCCTTCAATAGTTCAGGGACCTATCAACAGGTATGATGATCTTGGCAAGCAGCTTTCAAAAGAACATAAGTTTGATTACACAACCGTCAAGTTCGGTGTTCAGCTTATGCTCTGGGGCTTCTTCAAAAAAATGGTTATTGCAGACAGGGTTGCACCGATTGTCGGTGAAATCTTCTCTTCAGGCTATGAGCAGTATTCCGGTACGGTATATTTCTTCGGTATGCTTGTTTATGCTGTGCAGATATACTGCGACTTTTCAGGCGGTATCGACATTGCAAGAGGTGCTGCACAGACATTGGGTATTGATCTTCCGCAGAATTTCGAAAGACCTTATTTCTCACAGTCTGTTGCAGAATACTGGAGAAGATGGCATATTACACTGGGTGCATGGATGCGTGAATACGTGTTCTATCCTGTCATGCTTTCAAAGCCTGTTACAAAAATCAGCAAATTATTCCGTAACAAAGGCTGGAAATATCTTGCAAAGATTGTTCCCTCATCAGTCACTCCTTTTGTCGTTTTCTTCCTGATCGGCATATGGCACGGCGCAAGCTGGCAGTATGTAGCCTTTGGCTTATATAATGCGATAATTGTTTCAACAAGCGTGGCACTTGCTCCCGTGTTCAAAAAAATCATTGCATTTCTTAAAATCAACACTGAAACCTTCAGCTGGAAGCTGTTCTGCATAGTCAGAACATTCCTCGTTCTCGGTGTTTCTAAGCTTCTTGTCTGTGCACCCGGTCTGCGTGCAGCACTTCATATGATCAAGGGCATTCTCACAGATTTTGACCCTGATTTCCTGTTCGGACTTGACGGAAGAATGTTTGAGCTGGGTGTGGACGGCAAAAATATGTTTGTTGCCTTCATCGGTGTGCTTGTGCTTCTGACTATAAGTATACTTCAGGAAAACGGCATGAAAATCCGTGAAACAATTTCAAAGCAGAATCTGTTGTTCCGTTGGGCAATATATCTTATTGCGATTGCTGTTATTCTTGTTTTCGGCATTTACGGACCGGACTACAGTGCTGCAAGCTTCATTTATGAAGCATATTAATAGGGGAGGAAGAAATTATGACAAAGAAACAATTGCTTCGTTCAATCGCCTTCCTGCTTGTTGCTGCATGTCTGCTTTATGTAATGTGCGATTTGTTTGAATACCAGAACACATATATTTCCGAAAGCTTCAAGACCTTCTCAAATCTTGAAGAGGACACACTTGACGGCGTTATCATCGGCACAAGCGGTATCGACCGATATTGGAACAGTGCTAAAGGCTATGACGAATACGGCCTGACGGTTTATCCCTTTGCCTCTGACGGTATGCCCTCATGGGTTATGATAAGTCTGCTGAAGGAAGCGGAAAAAAATCAGGACCTTAAGCTTGCCGTCATTGATATGAGACCTTTCCTTTTGACCTATAAAGGTCAGACAGCCCGTTATGATGCTTATTCAAGAAAGGTTATAGATGCGCTTCCTTTCTTTTCATTGAGCAGATTTGATGCTATTAACAGAACTCAGAAGGTTATTTATCAGGAGGTTGAAGGTTCTTCAAGATTCGATCTTTCCTTCTTCCTTACCTTCATAAAATATCACAGCAAGTGGGAAGAGGATGACTTTTCTTTTGATGAGCTTCAGGACCGCGAAACTGAAAATCTCGGCTTTCTGATGCACCAGAAGGCGAGCCTTGCAAAAATGAAGGAAGAGAAGAAAATTTTAAAAACTGACGAAAGAATGGATCTTTATCCTCTTTGTGAGCAGGTTCTTTATGAGCTTCTTGATTATGTGGAAGATAAGGATTATGAGGTGCTTTTCCTTAATACCCCTCATTATCTTGATAAAACTGAGGCAGCAAGACTTAACACGCTTTGCGATATACTTGACAAAGAGGGTTATGCCTATGCTAACTATGAATTTGACCCTGAAGTCTACAGCTTTAAGCAGGACTTCTATAACGACGGACACACTAATTTCTACGGTGCGGAAAAATTCACTTCAATTTTTGGTGAATATCTGAAGGAAAATTATGATTTTCCTGATCGCAGAGAAGATGAAAACTGTGACGAAGAATGGGACGGAGTCTATGACAAGATGAAGCAGACCATTGCACAGTGGGAAGAAATTGCTGCAAAAAAGAAATCAGCAGGCAAGTAAAAACAATAGAAAAATTACAATATTATTAATGAACTGATTGTGTCAGGATTTGCTGCTTTTCATTGCTTCAATGCAAGAAGAATTCAGTTCTTGTGAATAAGATAAAACCATCGGTAATGCTGTCGCATACCGGTGGTTTTATTGTTATGTAATTTGCTATCTTCATGAATATATGTGTTGGAATTATTAAAAATTATTTTTCTATATCAGATTTATAATTAAAACGCAACATTTTCTTCAGATGTGTATAATTTGGAACGAAACAGTGTAAAAACCATATATATTTAATCTTGCATATATTTGTTTTATATGCTATGCTTTGTATAGGTGCGAAATCGAAGCACCGTGAAAAGGAGAATGACTATGAAGAAGAAAGAATTTAAAAAGGGGATGTCATTGTTTTTATCAATACTGATGATATTTACAATGATACCGGCAACGGTATTCAATATCGGTGCTGAGGAAATATATCCTGTGATGAAGGCTTTTAATGCTGCATCGGGTGATGATTTCCACAAGTATTACAGGCAGGTTTACACAGTGACGTTTCTTGATGAAATAGACACTGACGCCATGAACGGAGCCCTCGAAAGCTGGGACGTTTCAGCAGATTCAGACGGAAGTGTCATGAGCTGGATGTATCTTAATGAAGAAGCAACAGCTGCAGCAGGTCAGGATCGCTATGATGTTTATGTTGCAGGTGACGGCGGTGTTTGTGCACATGAGAACACAACACATATGTTTTATGTGTTCTCAAGCCTTAAAGAGGTAAAGGGTATGGAGAACTTCCACACCGGTAATGTAAAGAGCTTCTTATACTGGTTCGGTAACTGCAATGAGCTTGAGAGCATTGACCTGAGTTATCTTGACACATCATCCGCAACAACATTAAGGTTTTGCTTTTATGCTTGCTATAAGCTTAAAGAGATTAATGCAAGCACATGGAACACTTCGAATATAACAACCCTTGAACGTATGTTCTACAGATGCTATGCTCTTGAAAGTGCAGACCTCAGCGGTTGGGACACAAGCAACATAACCAATATGCTCGGCGTTTTTGAAATGACTCCGCCTACAAATGTATCTCCCGACTATGCACTTAAGAGTGTTGACCTGACAGGATGGGATACAAGCAATGTTACCACGATGGAAAATATGTTTAAAAACTGCGAAGCTCTCACAGAGCTTGATCTGAGCAGCTTTGACACCTCAAAGGTAACATCAATGCGATTTATGTTCTACTACTGTAAGCAGCTTAAGAACATTTATGTCGGTGACGGCTGGACAACGGAAGCTATCAAAAACATCAATGACGGTGTTTTCAACTGCTGCTATGCTCTTGTCGGCGGCACGGATGATCAGGCCGAAAACGAGCAGATATATAACGATAAGCACCCCAGCGCATATTATCCTCCCAATGTTGAATATGCAAAGTTTAAGGAGGATGGCGGCTATCTTACCAATGTGAGTCAGAAGCCGGAAGAAAAGAAATACACTGTCACATATGAATTTATCGGTGATGTGCTTCCTGAAAATGTTACTGCACCCGATTCCGCTGTCTATACAGAGGGGGCAACAGTCACAGTTGCAGACAACTCTTCTGCAGAGCATTATATATTCTCAGGCTGGTCAACCCAGGATGCAACTGTGGAGAACGGTCAGTTCGTAATTAATAATGATGTGCATTTTGTTGGCTCATGGACCAGACTTTATAAGGTCGAATATAAATATTCAGAGGACTTTATTGTTCCTGAAGGCGCTCCTGAAATTCCCGACACAGAGCTTTGGTATGCGGCCGGTGAGGATGTGCCGCTTTACGGCGTGCCTTATGTTCACGGATACATTTTTGTGGGCTGGTATACCGATGATGCAGATGTTGCCGGTGACGGATTCACAATGCAGGATAATGATGTCACACTTTACGGATACTTTAAAAAGCCCGTTGAAAGTGTCGAAATCATCAACAACGGTGATGTTGTGATTAACAAGGGCGAAAAAGATAAGATAAATGTATATGTCAAGCCCGAGGATGCAACGATAAAAGACATTATCTATGAATCAAGTGATGAAAGTGTTGTAATCATTGATAAATACGGCAATGTCGAAGCAGTGGGCGAGGGAACAGCAACAGTTACAGTATATTCAAAGGATGATCCCACAAAGTCCGACACCGTAACTGTTACTGTCAAGACCTTTGTAACAGACGTGGAAGTTGATAAAAATGATATCCTGCTCAACAAGGGCGAAACAGATAAAATCACTGCCACAGTCACTCCCGATGATGCAACAAACAAGGAAGTTACATATGAGTCAGGTGATGAAACAGTTGTAAAGGTTGACGAAAACGGCAACATCACAGCAGTAGGCGAGGGCACAACAACAATCACAGTCGCATCAAAGGACGATCCGACTGTTAAAGAAGAGGTTACCGTAACAGTCAAGATTCCTGTAACAGAAGTTACTGCAGGTGACGACTTTACCCTTAATATCGGTGAAGAAAAGAATGTTGATGCTTCTGTGAATGAAGATGCAACAAACAAAGAGCTCATCTATGAATCCGACAATCCCGGTGTTGTAAAGGTTGACAGTGACGGTAATGTTATAGCTGTCGGTGAGGGAACTGCAACAATTACCGTTACATCTAAGGACGATCCGACCAAGAAAGAAACTGTTACAGTAACGGTCAAGCGCCCTGTTGAAGATATTATCGTTGACAACAGCGAAATCGAGCTTGAAATTGGTGAAACCGATAAAATCACAGTTACAGTCACTCCCGATAATGCAACAAACAAGGAAGTTACATATGAATCGGGCGATGAAACAGTTGTAAAGGTTGACGAAAAGGGCAACATCACTGCAGTTGGTGAAGGAACAACAACAATCACTGTCACATCAAAGGATGATCCTTCAATCAAGGAAACTGTTGAAATTACAGTCAGGAAGCCTGTTGTTGATGTTGAAGATATCATCATTGATAAAGACGAAATTGAGCTTGAAATCGGCCAAACCGATAAAATCACAGTCACAGTTACTCCTGATGACGCAACAAACAAGGAAGTTACATATGAGTCAGGTGACGAAACAGTTGTAAAGGTAGACGAAAAGGGCAACATCACTGCAGTTGGTGAAGGAACAACAACAATCACCGTCACATCAAAGGATGATCCCTCAATCAAGGAAACTGTTGAAATTACAGTCAGGAAGCCTGAACCCGTAAAGGTTCCTGTCACCGAGGTTGTCATTGAAAAAGACAATATCATTCTCGGTGAAAATGAGAACACTGTTCTTGATGTCAGGGTGAATCCCGAAAACGCAACCAATAAAGAGCTTACATTTGAATCGAGCAATGAAAATGTTGTTAAGGTTGACGAAAACGGAAAAATCACCGCAGTAGGTGAGGGAACAGCAACTGTCACCGTCACATCAAAGGATGACCCTTCAAAGAAAGATACAGTCACAGTTACGGTTGTGAAAAGAGAGGTTGAATATAACATCATTGCTCCTGATAAGCTGTCGCTTTATGTGAATGAGGCGAAAAATCTCGGCGCAAGGGTTGAGCCATCAGAGGGTGCTCCTGCAATAAAATACTCATCCGCCGATGAATCAATTGTCAAGGTTGATGAAAACGGTAATGTTATTGCCGTCGGTGTCGGCTCAACAACAGTGACGCTTGACTTAGGCAACGGCACCGTTAAGGTTATCCCTGTTGTAGTTCTGCCTGCTCCGGCAGCTCCCGTAATACCTGTTAAGCATCATGTCTGCTTCGGCAAAACTGACGGTATCGGCTGGTATGAGGTTTCAGTCAATGGCGGAGACTTCTTCCCGCAAGGCCCCAACTCAACACTTGAGGTTGAAAACGGATCAGTTCTTGTCGTCCGTGTTCAGGATATGTGGATCGACGATGAATTTGATTTTTATGTAAACGGCAAAAAGGTTGCGATGGATCCTGCCAACACAATCACCGTTGTTGTTGACGGATATATGCTCATCGGTGCACTTTCAATGGATGTCGAGGTCCCTGACGTTGAAGAATCACTCACTCTGTTTGAGAAAATTCTCAAAGCAATCAAGGATTTCTTCGATTGGCTCTTCGGACGCCGTTAAATAGCATTGGTAAAAAGTATTTGATCTTGAATAAAAAGAAAACGACTTGTATGCCGACAGCCGATAAGGCAGTATTTGTTTCTCGAACAAAATTCCCTGTATTATTGCCAAAAGCCTCGCAAGGCGACAGCCTTGCTGTGTTTTATGGCTTCAATACAAGAAATTTTCAGTTCTTACGAAACTGCGAAGC
>JAZSHL010000075.1:0-11951 GCA_045533205.1 Acutalibacteraceae bacterium
GGCGGCGTAAAGGGCTCACCCTCAGGCAGCAAGGGTATGGCAACACTCAAAAGAAAAATCCCTGCCGACATCACAGACGAGCAGAGAAATGAAATCCGTGAAATGGCAGTAAAGGCCTTCAAGTGTCTGGGCTGTAACGGCGTGTCAAGAATTGACTTTATGATGGATACCACCACAGGCAGCATCTGGCTCAATGAAATCAACACCATCCCCGGCTCACTTTCCTTCTATCTCTGGGAGCCCCTCGGTGTTAAATACCCTGAGCTTCTTGACAGAATGATTTCATATGCTCTTAAAAGAGAAAGAGAAGAAGAAAACATCACCTACACCTTTGATTCCAACGTGCTTCAGGGTGTAAAGCTCGGCGGCACAAAGGGTGCAAAGGGCAGCAAGGTATAAAATTAAATTAATACAGGCAATTCCAATGGGGCAAGAAATCGGAATTGCCTGTTTTTTTGCAATAAAAAAACGCCCCCTCGGGACGACCAAAGCAAAAGTATTATAAAAATGAAATAACCCCCGGACCGATGTTTCTTTACACATCTTTTCTGGTCGGGGGGTTATTTCAGGCTCTCCTTGATATCTAACATCTTTTTGTTTACCTCTCTTTCTACAGAATCTTCAGCCTTCTTTTTTGATTTTCATTTTCCTACACAACACTCATTTTTGTTTTTCCCTAAGTGGGATTTACCTGATTGGTGAAATGTTTTCATTTTTTGAAGGCTCGGTGTCAGCTCTTAACTTATCGGGTTTTTAAATTTAAAAATCATTCCGTTTTATATGATTAACTCTGTTATTGACTTTTTTCTGTCACATTTAATTTTTTGTTTTTTAGTTTAATCTTTTTTGTTTTGAGATTTTTGAATTTTTGTTTTCTTCTTTTTTCTCAGTTTTTGTTTTTGGGATGATTTTTAATTTTCTGACCTTGCTTTAAGTTATGAGCTTCTAGTTTTTTACCTGTACATTGGTATCACCTATTTCCTTTCTGTGACTATAATATACCACAGTTTTTTCAGTTTTTCAATATGTAATTTTGTATAAAGTTCACGGTTTTTCTTTATGCAAAGCATAGATTTTATTTAAAACGCTGAATTTTGCTTGACTTTTAATATGTACCTTTGATATAATGAATATGTTGGGCCTCTTAAAAGAAGGCTCTTTTTTTTGCCCGATTAAAGCTCTTTTGACATTCTGCCCTAAAAAATTGTCAAAATCTTGTTAATGTCGCTATTTTTTCTTCAAAAGGTATGAAACTATAGCAATTCTATTTTCATTGTGGTATACTTAATAAATGTATATAATAGCCATGGAATCTATATTCACTCCATGGTGAAAACAAAAAGGAGGAACCATTTTGGCAAACAAAATCAAATCCACACTCTCCGATGCCAGAACCTATTGGAACACACCAATGCCTAAAAGATTTATTCCCTTCAAGGAAACTGCAGGCTATTCCTTCGGCGGCATCGGAGCTTACTTCATTGTTACCATGGCGACAACTCTTATTCTCGGAACAGGTAATGTTGTTATTACCGGCACACTGGGTGTTGACCAGATGGATATGTACATAATGTATGTTATTGCAGTTCTTGCAAATGTGCCACTGACCGGTATAAGAGCAAATATTATTGATAACACCCGAAATAAAGCAGGTAAATACCGTCCTTATATACTTACAATGGCAGTACCCACCGCCATTATATGTATTCTGATGGTATGGTTCCCATACAATATACTTGACTCTATCGCTCCCGGTGTTGCCTTCGTGAAAAGCACCGTTGACGGTCCTGTTGATGTTACATATGCATATATCATAAAATGTGCACTTATTCTGTTATTCAACCTCCTTCTCAACTTCTTCTATTACTTCTTCTATGACTCATATGAAAACCTCCTCCACGTTCTTTCTCCCAACTCACAGGAGAGAACAGATGTTGTTGCAATCAAGTCAGTTGTTTATTCCTTTGCACCCACTGTTTACAATCTCATAGCACCCTTTGTTGCAGGCACTATATTCAAGAGTAACATGACGGATATCCGTGTTTACCGTGTTCTCTTCCCGATTCTCGCTATTCTCGGTATCCTTCTGTTGATCATCGTTTACAAATCCACCACAGAAAAGATTGTTCAGGCACGAAGCCATGTTGTTTCCATTTCCTTTATGGATGCTCTGAGAGCTGTTTCAAAAAACAAGTATTTCTGGATCATCTCCCTTGCCGGCTGGATCGGCTTTCTTGAAATTGCATATCAGAACATTCTCTATTGGCTCTATAATTACGGTGGCGTATGCACCGGTCCCGAATACGGTATTATCAACACATTATACGGCAACGCATCTTTTTGGGGTATGATTCTTGCTCCCTTCTGCATCAGAAAATGGGGCAAAAAAGCAGTTCTCATTGTTACAAACTTCTTTAATATTGTTTTCATCCTTATGATGCTGCCCTTCACACAGGAGCTCAAGCACTCAACAATCTGGCTGGTTATGATGTGCCTTTGGTTCAATGCTCTTATGGGCTCCTTCGCTCATGTTTTCAACCCCGCTATCCAGGCAGATATCAGAGATTATCAGCAGTATAAAACAGGTGAAAGAATTGACGGTATGTTCTCTGCTGTCGCAACCATAGGTACGGTGCTCACCCTTGTAACCTCCTCTGTGTTGCCCTACATCAACGAGGTCAAGGGTATGACAAGAGCCGGTGCAATAAAGGTCACAAGCAACCCTGAAATTCTGGGCCGTATGTTAGGTGACGGAAAAACCGTCGGCGATATTCTTGCAGAGCAGGCCTTGAACGGCCAGAACAACTATTCAGCCGCAGCCTCTGCACTTTATGACCCTTCTATCCTTCTTGATCTTCTTCATGTTCTTATCATAGTTTCTGCAGTCGGTGCAGCCATGAATGTCATTCCATTCTTCTGGTACGACTTTAACGAAAAAAAGCAGAAATCAGTTATCCGTGTTCTTCAGGTGCGTGCATTGTTTGAAGACTACGGCAACGGTGTTCTCAAGGACAGTGAGCTTGTTGAAGCTATTGACATCATCCGTTCCTCAAGAGAATACGCTGCTCTCGAACCTATCAAGGCTTCTAAAAAGGATTATAAGTCAATAAAAGACAGTGCTCAGCGTTTCATTGCAAAGAAGACATATAAAGATGCTCTTAAGGTTAACGATGAAATCGAAATTTCAAAGTTCGTCTGTGATGAGCTTGACAAGTTCTCAAACGACAAGGGCCGCAGAATGCTTGAAATCTGCAGACCCGTTTATGCTGCAGGTCTTTCCGGTCTTAAGACACTGAATCCGGCTGAAATCAAAGCCGAACTCAAGGCTGCAAAGAAACTGTCAAAAGAAACTGCTTCAGACAAAGAGGTTCGCTCTTTTGCAATTGAAATGGCGAGAAACAAAAAGATAGCTTACAAGACAATCAGAAAGCACTTTGCTGACCAAAAGCTTGTTCAGCCCGATTTCAAGGTTCTTAATGCTCTTTACAGCCGTGAGGACGAGTGCGATGCTGAAATGAAGGAGCTTTATCTGAAAAAGAACCAAAAAAAGAATGCTGTATTGGTAAAATGGTAATCATCCGATGATTATTGACATTACGTTCCAAGCAGTAAAAATCAGAAAGGACTACACCGTATGATTTCTATTTATAAAAGAAAAATCTGGGTATCAATTCTACTTTCCGTTCTTACCCTTGATTTATATTCAATATATTGGCGATATCTTCTTATCAAAAACGTCAAATCAATAAAAGAAGATGACAGAAGCAGCCTTGTTGAACTGTTACTCACCCTTTTTGTTCCCTTCTATAATATGTATTGGCTTTATACCAGAGGCAATACAATCAGAACTGAGTTCGAGGCTCACGGATATTCCTCCTCCAGCAACGGAATCGTTCTTCTGCTTCTCTCTGTTTTAGGATTAAATGTTGTTGCGTTAGCAATCATGCAGAATGATTTCAACTCATTGCCTGATATCACACCGGAACCGGAAGATGTTCAGGAAAATGCAGATATTTCGGCACGAATCGATCAGCTCAAGAAAGAGAAAAAAGATCTTCACAAGCAACAGAAAGCAGAAACAGATAAGCACGTTCAGTTCAATCGTGCTGCCAAGCCTTATGTTGATGCCGAAAAGCTTTTCAAGCAGAAAGAAAACTTTGCTCACTTTGAGGATATAGCTGCTCAGTATGAAGAAGCAAAGGCCCGTGCAGAGGCAGAAAAGGCTGAACAGGACAAAGAGCAGAAGAGACTCGAGGCTGAAAAGCAGGCTGACAAGGAACGCAAGAATGCAGAAAAGAGGGCGCTCAAGGAACAAAAGGCTGCTGAAAAGAAAGCAAAGAAAAACAAATAACTCAAAGCATAAAAATGCCTGCCACATCAAAGTGACAGGCATTATTTTTATATATGCTCCTGTTTTTCCGGCATGCGCAGGTCTTCAAGCAGCCTTGTCATTTCCTCAGGCATTTCTGCTTTGCAGCTTATTACCTCATCGGTGACCGGATGATTAAAAACAACGTTTTCGCAGTGCAGTGCCTGATGGCAGATTCTTTCATCCTCTTTTCCGTACATTCTGTCACCGTAAAGAGGGGTGCCGAGATAAGCAAAATGCACTCTTATCTGATGCGTTCTGCCTGTTTCAAGGTCAATGCGCATAAGAGAATAATTCTCGCCCTTTTCCTCAACGTGATAGTGAGTTACGGCATAGTCGCCTCTGTCGTCGGCTGTGCGGTAGGTTTTCATGGGGTCTGGTCTGTATATCGGCTTATTTATTGTGCCGTCTTCATCATATCTGCCTGTGACAACGGCAAGGTACTGCTTTTTGATTTTTCCCGAAAGGCGTGCGGCAACATGGCTGTTGAGAGCACATATCACTATTCCCGATGTACCCTTATCGAGCCTCCCGATTGCTCTGAAGGTGGCAGGCTTACCCTTTTTGGTGAGATAGCCCGCAACTGCATTGGCAAGGGTATCGCCCTGATGGTTGTGACTTTCGTGCATAGGCAGCATGGGCGGCTTGTTGATTATAAGTATATCATCATCCTCATATACCACGTCCAGAGGGTACTCTATGGGAATGGACATAGTGTTATCGTCAGGGATATTGATTGTCACAGTATCCCCTTTTCTGATGATATCAATTGTTCTTGCCTGTTCACCGTTGAGCATAATGCCTCCGGGCACAGTTTTGAGTGTGCGCAGCAGCCGCACCGAAATTTTCACATGGCCTCTTAAAAAGTTGAAAACCTTTTTTCCGTCAAAATAGTCTGTAACCGTATAGCTTATGCTTCTCATTTATTCTTTGCTGAATAGCTGCCGAGCAGTCTGTTCTTTTCATCCCAGAGCTTCTGCGAAAGGTCAACATAATAGGTGTGGGGGTTTTCAAAGCGCTTGACTTCATCCCAGAGGGTATCAACCTGCTCGTTGCAATAAACCTTGATGTCCTTGATATCGGGGCTGTTGTAGCAACACTCGCCCTTGTCAAAAATCTTGACAAGAAGGGGCTTCGCAATAAAGTTAGAAACGGTTTTTCTTTTCCATGTGTAGTTGGGATCAAACAGCTCATATTCCTTGCTGTCATCAATTTCCTCGTCAAGCAACGTGATAACGTCTGCCATTGCCTTGCCTGTATCTCTGTCAAAGAAGCGATAAACCTTCTTGGCGCAGGGAGTGGTGATTTTCTGCACGTTTTCGCTCAGCTTGATTCTGGGCACAGCCACTCCGTCTTCTTCAACGGCTACGATTTTGTAAACGCCGCCGAAAACAGGGTTTGATGCGGCAGTGATGAGTCTTTCACCGACACCGAAGGAATCAACCTTTGCGCCCTGAATGAGCATGTCACGGATAATGATTTCATCAAGGGAGTTACTTGCAACAATCTTGCAGTCGGGGAAGCCTGCCTTGTCAAGCATCTCTCTTGCTTTTTTGGAAAGATAGGTAATATCGCCGGAGTCGATTCTTATACCCTTCGGTCTGAAGCCACGGGGAAGAACCTCTCTGTTGAAAGCCTCAATTGCATTGGGAATGCCTGATTTCAGAACATTATATGTGTCAACAAGCAGAGTGCAGTTGTCGGGATACTGCCTTGCATAAGCGCAGAAGGCCTCAAGCTCATCACCAAAAAGCTGAACCCATGAGTGAGCCATAGTGCCTACTGCAGGAACGCCGAAATCTCTGTCGTCAATTGTGCAGGCTGTAGCGTCGCAGCCGCCGATATAAGCAGCTCTTGCGCCGTAAACCGCACCGTCATAGCCCTGAGCACGGCGTGAGCCGAATTCCATGATTGTTCTATCCCCTGCGGCACGCTTGATGCGGTTAGCCTTTGTTGCAATAAGGCTCTGATGGTTGATTGTCAGAAGAATCATTGTTTCAATAAGCTGTGCTTCAATAACGGGGCCCTTTACGGTTATAATAGGCTCACCGGGGAAAATAGGTGTGCCCTCAGGAATTGCCCATACATCACATGAAAATCGGAAATTCTTGATATACTCTATAAAATCTTCATTAAAGCCCTTTCTTTTGAAAAGCTCAATATCCTTTTGTGTAAACTTCAGATTTTTAAGATAATCAATAAGCTGTCTGACACCTGCCATGATTGCAAAGCCGCCGTTATCGGGCACCTTTCTGAAGAACATATCAAAATAGGCAACCGTGTCCTTCATACCGTTGGTAAAGTATCCGTTTGCCATTGTCAGCTCATAAAAATCTACAAGCATGGTGAGATTTCTTGACTCTAACGTATTGCTCATAAAAATCGCCTTCCATCTGTAAGTGTTATTTTTTTACAATTATACTACTTTTATTATTAAAAGAAAAGTATTTTTCTGTTTTTCGTAAAAAAACATGTTTCAAAATTCTAAAAAATAATTTTGTTAAAAGTTAACAAATTTGTATCCGAAAATATAAATAAAATAACTATATTTCACTTGACAAAATATACAAGTGTATGATATATTGGTACAGTATTATTGGATTTGTAACAATGAATTCGGAAAAATTAATGAAGGTGTGAAAAAAATGAGAATCCGTAAACAGGCCCTCGGTGACCGAAACATCGTAGGCGCAAGAATTGAAGCCAAGAGAAAAGAGCTTGGCATCAAACAAATTGATCTTCTTACACAGCTTCAGATCAGAGGCGTTGAACTGACTGCATCAGGCCTTTCAAAGCTTGAAGGTCAGATCAGAAGTGTCTGTGACTATGAGCTTGTTGCAATCGCTGATGTTCTCGGCGTTTCCATCAACTGGCTTGTGGGCAAGGAAGATTAATTATTTTTTGTTCAGTACCGTCCTTTTGGGCGGTATTACCTTTTTATTGAATTCGCTATATAAAAACAGACCTTAGGGATTGTGTTCCGTAAGGTCTGTTGCTTTTTATTAAGCTTATAACATAAAAATGATTTTCAGTTCTGTCTTTCTCTGTTTATCTGACAGGCATGTCATTTGTTTCTGCTTTTTTCTTCATTCTTTTTTCTGACAGCATAATTGTCAATGCGGTCACGAACCACACCCTGACACAGCCTTCTTCTTTGCCAATAAAGAAGCTCTGCCCTTTTTGAAAGCCCTTTCGGATTTGCTTTTTCCCTTTTTGCAGGGGTGACGCCGTGAAAACGCAGAACACGGTAATAGCCCTCAAGATTTTGCGAAAAACGCTCATAATTGCGGTTTTTGTTCCTTGTCCAGCAAGTTTCACTGATGGCGCCAAAGCGCGGAAAAGCGGTGAAATATGCCCTTTCCATGTCAGGCACAAATTCTGTCCACAAGCAGGCCTCAACACCGATAATTCCGTCAGCCGCCTCCCTGACGATTTCATTGTGAACAGGATTGTATTCATATGTCCTTTTAAGGCTGACCTGACCGTAGGGCTGATCAAGATAAAAGGCCTCGGAAGATGATATAACAAACCGTCTGCCCTTGCCAAGCTCGTCTGCAATATCCTGCGCTGTCATTTCTCCGTTCCAAAGCTGCCAGCAGACAGACGGAGTAACCATTCTCTTTTTCACACGGTCGTTCCACATGCGCACCTCAATCCCCTTTTTATGAAGATAATCCGCAATTCTTTCAAGATAATAGGTGTGAAGGTCTGCCTCATCTTCGAGGCCCTCATCTCTCATTCTCTTCCGGCATTGGGGACAAAGCTTCCATCTTGTTACGGGCACTTCATCTCCGCCGATGTGAATAACACCGTCTGTGAAAATTTCTGTCAGCTCGTCAAAAACACTGAACATGAATTCAAAGGTGCTCTCCTTGCCGACACAGAGCACATCATGCTTGATTCCCCAGCTTGTTGCAACACTCAATTCCCTGTCAAAGCAGGAAAGAAAGGGGTAAGCGGCAATCATGCTCACAGAGTGTCCCGGTGTGTCGATTTCAGGAATAACCTTTATAAATCTTTCGTGGGCATATTCCACAATCTCTTTCATGTCAGCTTTTGTGTAATAGCCCTGATGTGGGATTTTATTGAAATTGGTATGTGAGCGATATGCGCCGATTTCCGTCAGCAGAAGCTGCGAGTCAAGCTGACAGCGAAAGCCCTGGTCATCACTCAGATGCCAGTGAAATTCATTAAGCTTATGCAGCGCCATCAGATCGAGAAACTGCATAACGGCTTGCTTTGTGAAGAAATAACGTGCACAGTCAAGCATGAAGCCCCTTGATGAAAAAGCCGGCGCATCTTCAATTACTGTTTCAGGCAAGGAAAAATCCCCCTGTATCAGAAGCTGTTTGAGGGTCTGCACACCGTAAAAGAGTCCCGCCTCGTCATTTCCGCAGATTTCAACAGTGTCCTTTTTAACAGTTAGGGTGTATCCCTCTTTTGCCTTGCTTTCATTATTTTCAAGAGAAAGAATAATTCTTTCTCTGCCGGTGCCGAGAATTTCTCCCTCAAAATATTCAGAGAGAAAATCCTGAAGATTCTTTTTTGCTGCACAGCATTCCCCCTTCGGCTCAATTTCACAAAGCCTTGTGATTTTCACACAAGGCTCATGGGAGATTATTCTGAAAGAGTCGGGATAAGGAACAACTGTGAAAGCCATACTTTAACCGCCTTAATTATCTTGCAAGGAAGAAGCATACCCACAGTGCGATAACAAATGCACCCTCTGCGGGGATTGCAAGCTTTGTGTAGGGGCACTTCCAGCCCTTATCCACAAACAGGAAAATTGTTCTTGTGAAGAAAACGGTGTTTGCAAAAAACAGACCACCAACAAGTGAGTGAAATGCTGTTCCTGTTGCAAATGCAAGATAAAGAAGAAATGCGCCGAGTGCGAAAGAGATGCCGCCGTAATAAACACGGATTTCGGTTTTACCTGCATTGTCAACAGGCTTGATTGAAAAGCTTTCTGCATTCTTCAGCGGTTTTGCGATGAACACAATTGCCATGCCGAAAAAGTATGCCGCAAGGCAGGCTGTTGCAAAGGCTGCAGGGAAATTTTCTGCGAAAAGTGATTTGATTGCTTCCATTTTTTAACTCCTTTGTCATTTGTTTTTTTAATGATAACACATTTTCCCGGCAAATCAAAGTGTTTCATAACACAAATTTTTATTTATTAAATTAATGTAATATTAATTGACTTTTTATAGCTGTAAATGATACTATTTTTACAGAGAAATCTGTCATTTTTTGTCAGATAAAAGGAGTTGATTACAATGAGAAAATTCAGATTTTTAATGTGCCTTTCAGTTATTGTACTTACTATGCTCGGCATGCTTTCTCTCGGCTGTCTTGCAGCAGAAGACACATCTGATTTTTCTGTTGCTTCGGTCAGTGCAGTGAACTCCCTTGACGGAGCAACAATAAAGTGGAAAAAAGCAGAAGGCGCCGAATCCTATGTGCTTTATCGGGCAGAGGGCTCAGGAAAATTCAGAAGGCTTATTGAGCTTCCCGCTGAAAGTCTTTCTTATAAAGACACAAGCGTGAAATCCGGTGAAAGCTACAGATACAAGGCAGTGCCTGTTAATTCCTCAGAAGAAGGCACCTGCAAAAAGGAGGCCTCCTTAATCTATCTTGCCGCACCGACTCAACTGAAAGCTGCAAACAGCCCGAAAGGCGTTAAAATCAGCTGGAAAAAGTCCGAGGGTGCTGACAGCTACACAATATATCGCAAGCTGCCTTCTGAAAGCTCATGGAGCCATGCAGGCTTTGTTGGCAATACAAGCTCATTTGTTGATCAAAGCGTTGAAAGCGCAACGGATTATATCTACACAGTAAGGGCAAAAATTTCGAAAAAGACCTCCAGCAACTATATTAAAGAGGGTGTTTCAGTTAAGTTTGTGAGCACGCCTGAGCTGAAAAGCATTGCAAACACAGCCAACGGCATAAAAATAAGCTGGAATAAGGTAGACAACACCACATCGTATATTCTTTACAGAAGAACTGCAGGAGCCTCCTGGACTAAGCTGACACAGCTTGACGGCAAAAAAACAAAATACACCGACACCACTGCTCAACCCAAAAAAGGCTATGCTTATACCGTGCGTGCCGTCATCGATGAAGATATCAGCAGCTTCTATTCAGGCTTATCATACAGATACATACCCGTTGTTAAAGTAACATCAGCAAAAAATGATGCAGAAGGACTGTTGGTCAGCTGGCAGAAATCACCCTATGCAACAGGCTATAAGCTTTATCGCAAGGCGGCCGATGACACATCATGGAAGAGAATTGCCACTGTCAAAGGACAAGGCACTGTGAAATATACGGATAAAAAGGTCGCCTCCGGTGAGCAGTATACTTACACCGTTATCGCAGTCAACGGCAAGAGTCAGAGCACCTTTGACAAAACAGGAAAGGCAGTCACCTATGTTGCAGCGCCAAAAAATGTTTCCTTCACTCTCACAAACACAAAAAACACTGTCAAATGGGAAAAGGTGACAGGTGCAACTCATTATTATATCTACAGAAAATCAGAAACAGAAAGCAGCTGGACAAAACTTGCAAGAACAAAGGTCACCAACAGCTATGTTGACTCAACCGCAAAAGCCTCAGTCATTTATTTCTACTGTGTTAAGGCAGGCATAAACGGCAAGCACATCAGCGCATTCAGCAAGCAGGTCAGATCAAGCAATATTGATCCAAGCAAAAAGATGATTGCCCTGACCTACGACGACGGCCCGAGCAGCAGCACCACGCACCGCATCCTCGATGTTCTTGAAAAGCACAATGCAAAGGCAACCTTCTTTGTTGTCGGATCACGAGTTGACAGCTACAGTGATGCCCTTGTCAGAGCACACAAATTAGGCTGTCAGATAGGCAATCACACCTATACCCACATAAACCTGCCTTCATATTCCGACTCCTCAATCCGAAGCGAAATCAGCAAAACCGATGAGGTTGTCAAAAAATATACAGGCATCGCTCCCGCCATTGCAAGAGCTCCCGGTGGCTCAACCAATAAGAGAGTGCTCAATGCGGCAGGCAAGCCCTTCATACACTGGTCTGTTGACACAAGAGACTGGGAGCACCGCAACGCTTCAAGAACCGTTTCTATCATCAAAAACAATGTGCGTGACGGCTCAATTATTCTCATGCACGACCTTTACCCTGCAACTGCTTCTGCAAGTGAAACTGTTATTCCCTGGCTCATTAATCAGGGTTATCAACTTGTCACCGTGTCAGAGCTTATGCAGTACCGTGGAATAGATATGCGCTCCGGTTATGTCTATTACAACGGCTATAAAAAATAATAATTAAGAGAGGGCTGTTTCACCAGCAGCCCTCTTCTTTTGTTTCTATTGCCTGTTATTTGACATACCCTGTCAAGTGCACAAAAAGGGGCTGTAAAAAAAGTGCAGACCGCATAAAGCAAGATAGATAGAGGGTTTCTTTCGGTTTTAACTGCCAAAGAAACCCTTTAAAAGTATAAAAATCATTACAAACAGACAAAAACTGCGTTTTTGTGTTTTATGCTATAAACAAACCTCGCCCTCGGAGTACCTTCGTACGCCGTCGGGTAACC
>JAZSHL010000073.1:0-3065 GCA_045533205.1 Acutalibacteraceae bacterium
CGGAATTTTTTGAAAGTAACAGGTAATAGTGAATAGTGAAGAGGTAAGGTAGCCTTTCGCCAAGGCGAAAAGCAATTTTTATATTGCAATCCTCCCCAAAGTGAGCTATAATAAACTCAGAAAGGCGGTGGAGATATGAAAAAGCTCAATGTTATTCCACTAATCGCAACATTATGCTTATTGTTCAGCTGCATTATAACTTTTTTGGATTTATGTACTATAGAAATTCCGTTAGCTTTGAGTGTTTGCTCCATACTGCTTGTGTTAGCAGCCAGCGTGTTATCCTTGATTTTTTTGAAGCAAATTAAAGATAAAAAACAAGATAGAAATAATAAAAAATAATTGTCATCTTTTCTGTCAACACCTCTCAAACAAAAGAGCACTGCGAGAGCAGTACTCATTTGTTTGGAAATGAAGCGCGCTGACGCGCATGAAAAATGAAGCAGGGCTTCCCCTATGAAGCGCGCAGGTCGCGCGAGAGTCGAGTTACGGCTCGCTTCGCTCTCCATTACCCTTTTGTCACTTCGTGACATTTCCCCTATCAGGGGAATCACCTGTTTGAGGCGCCATCTTTAGGGGACGAAATGACACCCCATGCAGAAACTCATGAGAAATCAAGGGTTTCTGTTATTTTTATGCCTAAAATACATACTTGCAGTTTGTGACACCCCTTTAATGACTTGTTTGACTCGAAACTATGATTTGACTTTTATAAAATTGATAAGTATAATGGTAATATAAGAGGTGATTGCTTTGAAAACTAAAGAAATGGATAAACTCATAAAACATTTTGATACTTATTTCGAACAAAATGATTCAATTGTACTTCATCCTATTGTTGATGACGGGCTTCATATCGATGTTCTGATGTATAAGCCTAACGGAAAATATCCTTTCTGGAAACTT
Organism: Acutalibacteraceae bacterium; assembly: GCA_045533205.1. Classification (GTDB taxonomy): domain Bacteria; phylum Bacillota; class Clostridia; order Oscillospirales; family Acutalibacteraceae; genus UBA6857. The sequence continues at coordinate 907 of JAZSHL010000073.1, forward strand.
GTAACAATGGGAGCAAGTGATTATAAAATGCCGCCCAGACATAACACCGTCAGTCAATATAACGAATATATTATGTTTATTGATTCAGAGGTTGACCTCGAGGATAAGGATGTCCTGATCTGGTACTATAGCAAATTACTCACAGTTGCAACTTATGCCTATTTCAATAAAATACATATTACTTACGCTCACAGCTTCGAATGGGAGAATGAGGATCCTAATGATGAAATGGTTGCCGCTTTTATTGAATTTCCTCAGATTATTGCCACTCCCGCTATTCTTAAATGTAAGCTTGGGCTGACAAAAACAGTGGCTTGTCTGCAGGTGGTGCTTCTTAATAAAGACGAGCTGGAAAAGCTTATGCAAATCGGTCCGATGGCATTCAGTGAATACCTTTATCCTGAAAATGAGCCGACAGCGCATTTCCTTACAGAAAGACACAGAAGTGAAAAATTCTGAGTCTGATACTGATAGTATTCTCACAGATTAAAAAGGGGCTGTAAAAAAACTCGTTTTTTTACAGCCCCTTTTAGTTCTTTTTTTATCCGGAAATCGCCTGTATTACCACAAAATGTCTTTTAAAAATTACTCCGCATAGGCCTCCTGCACTGCATAATATGCAGGCTTAGGATTTCCGTCACAGTCAACAAGCCCCCATTTTGTTTCAACGGGACAGTCCTCCTGACCGCAGACATAGCAGTCACCGGTGTCATCCCACATATAGATAAATGAGCCGATGACATAATCGAGGTCTCTGATTTCCGGTATTATGTATGAGAAAAATTCTGCCTGACCTTCGGGAGTGTGGGGGAAGCCGTAAAGGCCGAAGCCCTCGGGAAGCTCTCTGTAAAGATGATTTGAGAATTCACCGTCAAACATGAGCTCCGCTCTGTATTCAGGAGTTTCATCGGCGTATCTGTCAAATTCGTCAGAGAGCTCGTCGGGTAAGGCTTTTATAAAGTTGTCAATATCAGCTCTTGCTTCAGCTTCACTTGAATATCCGTAGGATTCAAGAATAGCCAGCTTTTCTTCTTCACTCTTGGGCTCACCAAGGCCGATATATCCGAATTCGCAAAGAATAACAGGCTTGCGTGTCACCATTCTTACGTAATTGAGAACGGTGATATACTGGTCTGCATTTTTAAGAACATTTTCAAAGCAGCCGAGATAAAGGTCAACACCTACATAGTCGCAGTATTCATGATACTTCCACATCTTGATAGGCATGGTGAGAATTGAAAGTGCAGCAAGATTATAGCCGACAATAACATTTTCTCTTATGGGGTACATAGCTTCAAGCTGCATACCGATAAATTCATATGCTTCCTCCATTGTGAGAGGGTATGTGAAACGGTCTATGCCCATTTCATTCGTGATCTGAAAAGCACCAACTATATCACGCAGGTCTTCCATGTAAAAACGGGCAATGTCCTGAATTGCTTTACGGTTTTCGGGAAGTCTGGGATCAAGGCCGTATTCGATATAATCCTCAGGGTAGGGAGTAATACCGAAAATTCTTATGCCGTTTTCAGCGTATTCCTTTGATTCCTCTTTCCAGCTTATGTAGCTCCGGGAAAGGGAGCCGTCCTTGTTGTAAGGGAAGGGAATGTCATCACGGAACCATTCGATGTTGCACTCATTTAAAAGCTCATACTGAGGCTCTGCGTGGCAGACGCCTTTTATGTAACCTCCGGTTTTTTCAAGTGCCAGGTCCACATTTTTGTCAATAGAGCCTGACACATCAACCATAAAGAAATTTAAAACCGGTGTGAGTACGGCGAGAAGAAAGCCGACAATTTTAATAAGCAACGGTGAAAGCGACATGAAAATCTCTCCTTTTTAAATTCATCTGCAGCCTGATAAAGTCACGCTTGCGGCAAAGACGCAGCTGCTTCCTTGTTTCTAATTTATCATAATAGAAACATATTGTCAATCTTGCAGATTCTTAAAAATTCTTAACACCCACTGCCTCAGAAAAGCTTTATGTCAGATGATGAAAACCGTCACGTTTTTAAAGCCCGGAAGGGCGGCACTTCACAAGGATGTTAAGCCTTAAAATTCGCTGTTTTTGCACATAACTGCGTTAAAAATGCTCGAAATCCGCAAGGATTTCTGCGCTTTTCGCCTTGTTCTGCATCAAAACCATCTGAATTTTAAGG
>JAZSHL010000080.1:0-12654 GCA_045533205.1 Acutalibacteraceae bacterium
ATGAAATCACTTCGTGATGAAATCCGACTTCGTCGGGAGATTGGACGGATTTAATTTCATCTGCGAAGCAGATTTCATCCGAGTTTACTCGGATTTCATCGCGCTTTGCGCGATTTCATTGAAAATCATTGAAATCTGTGATATAATGTATTCAAAGAGGTGATACAATGGATATAAATGAATTTTACTCACTTCTGAGTGAATACACGCTTAACAATGAGAACTACAGACAATGGAGAAAGATTCACGGTGAAGCCTTCGGTGATATATTTTTGTCTGCATTCAGAGAAAACGAAGAGGCGCAGATTCATCTGACTGCGGCGCTCATCAGCATCTCTCAAAGAAATTTTGCCAAGGGTATGCCTGTGCTGAAGCTTCTTGAAGAGCTTTGCGACAATGAGTTTGACAGAACTGCAATTGATTATTTCATCGGCCTTAATCACGAGTTTCTCGGCAATGAGCAGGAAATGACGGAATATTATGACAGGGTTCTGTCCTCTGACATAAATTTCTTATTCAATTTTGCTTTTCACCCCTATTATCGCACTGCGAAATTCGCACAAAGGGATTCGGAATGCAGCAAGGCACTTTATTATTACTTCAAGGCTCTGGATTTTCATAAGAAAGCAGACCTCAATGAGCAGGCAGCAAAAATTGTCTGCCACATTGTCTATGACATTGCAACGGTCTACGGATATATGCACGACTATGACAAGGCAGAGCATTTTCTGTCGGTGTCATATAAATACGACAAATCCGAAAACCAACACAGAGATTATGTCAATGCAATTGTGCATGCTGTCAGAGGTGAAAAAGAGGAAATAAAAAAGCTGCTGGGAAAAATGTCACCTTTTCTTAAAAGCAATTGCCGTGCCATGTGTGATGCAATTCTGTCAGGAAAGGATGTTCACTATTGTGTTGTGTGTCAGGACAGAGCAGGTCATAAGGATTTTATTGACAGCTTTCTGTCGGACAAAAATGAGCTGACTGAGCTTGTCCGTCAGGGCGGGGCGAAAAAAGCAGAAGACATTATCAGCGAAAAGCTGACAGACACCTTTTCTTTCATGAATAAAAAGCTCGATTGCCGTGTGGAAGAAAAAGAAAGAAAAATTGTTGTCCGCTGTAAAAACTACTGTGTGAAAACCCTTCAGGCAGAGCATAGTGTTTTGTTCGCACAGCTTAATGAAGGAGCCTCTGACTGGGAATTTGTTTCGGTCAACGAGTTCGGACATTATGATATAAGCTGATTACAGAAGAATTCTTTAAAGTTGAAGGATATATGCAGTGCGCAGCTGTTCCGGCTGTGCATTGTTTTTTTCTATACACGAAATTAAACAACAAGACAAAAACACACACCGTTTTGTCATTTTTAATAGTTTTCTGATAATTGTTTTGTGATTTTTATTGCAAATATATTATACTTGTGATAATATTAACTCGTTATACTATATATTTAACCATCAGGAGGGGATAAATATGAAAAGTAACAGGAAAACATTTAAACGGTTGTTTGCTCTTATGCTTGCTGTTGTTATAGCAGTGTCAACATCCGTAACAGGTCTTGCAGGCGGATTCTTTTCATCCTCGGATGAAACTCTGATCACTCCCGAAACAAAGGCAGCATCAGTTAAGCTTGCAAATCAGATTGAAGATGAGGGTATAGTTCTTCTTGAAAATGAAGATAATGTTCTGCCGCTGAGAACAAAGAAGGTTAATGTTTTCGGCACGGCATCATGCGCTCTTGCTCTTTCGGGTGCAGCAGGCTCAGGCGCAGTGCGCTCAGATACTGCTGTCGGATTTTATGATGCACTGACAAATGCAGGTATTGAATTTAACAGGGATATTTACAATGTCTATGCCGAATATACCGGTGCTGAAAGCGAAGGCGGATTTCTTGACTTTGCAACCGATGTTATTGAGCAGTTCTTTTCAGGCGGCAAGTCAGAAATGCCCATTGAAAATATCAGTCAGGATATTTTTGACAGTGCAGCGGAATACTCAGAAACAGCAGTTGTTGTAATCGGCAGAGTCGGCACTGAAATGAAGGACTTTGACATCGAGGGTCTCAAGCTGAAGGATGCTGAAAGGAAAATGCTTGACAAGGTCTGCGCTGAATTCGATGATGTTATCGTTGTGTTCAACATTTCAAACATTATGGATATGTCATGGCTCGATGATTACGACAGCATCAAGGCTGCTATGATTATGTGGCTGCCCGGTGAGGTTGCCACAAACAGTGTGGGCAAGGTGTTTTCAGGTGAGGTTAATCCCTCAGGTAAGCTCGTTGACACAATTGCTTATAATCTCGAAGACCATCCCGCAAACATGAACTTCGGCGGATATACATACACAGGAGTGTCAGGCATTCCGAAATACTTCGTTAATTATAATGAAGGTATATATGTGGGCTACAGATACTTCGAAACCTTTGCTCCCGAAAAGGTAATGTATCCCTTCGGCTACGGCCTTTCATACACAGACTTCAGGTGGAATGTAAAGTCCTTCACAGCGAATGAAGAGGACATCACAGTGAAGGTTGAAGTCACAAACACAGGAAGAATTGCAGGTAAGGATGTTGTTCAGGTTTATTTTTCAGCACCTTACTATAACGGCGGCATTGAAAAGAGCTCTGTTGAGCTTGCTGCTTATGAAAAAACAAAGCTTCTTGCTCCCGGTAGAAGCCAGACTCTGACTCTCTCATTCAAAACAGAGGATATGGCATCATATGACTCAGCAGATAAGGAAGCATGGGTGCTTGATGCAGGACAGTATAAAATTCATGTTGCTCACGATATCAGAAGCTTTGAAAAGAGCTACACATATAAGGTTGATGAAACCGTGGTTTACAAGAAGGACAGCACCTCCGGTCACAGAATTGAAAATCTTTTTGAGTTTACCGAGGGAGAGCTTACTTATATGTCACGTGCCGATGCTGAAGGCACATATCCGACTGCTCCCACAGATTATCAGGCAACAGATGCAGTTCTCAACAGCGATATCAGACCTGAGCCTGTGACAGAGGGCGAAGCTCCGATAACCGGCGCAGTATATCCCGAGGGTGTCATCACACTTAAGGATGTTGCGGACGATGAAGCACTGTGGGATAAGTTCCTCGACCAGCTTACTGTTGACGAAATGATTGAGCTTATCTGTGACTGCGGATATGAAACAGCAGGTCTTGAAAGACTCGGTATCCCCAACACATCAGATAATGACGGCCCTTCATGTATCAAGGGCCCCGGCGGACTGTTATACACAGACTGCGGACTTGCTTTCCCTGTTTCCACAGTTCTTGCCTGCACATGGAACGATGAGCTTGCAGAGCAGTTCGGAAAGGCTATCGGTCAGGAGGGTATTGAGCTTGGCACACATGTCTGGTATGCTCCCGGCTGTAACCTTCACAGAAGCCCCCTCGGCGGCAGAAACTATGAGTATTATTCAGAGGATCCGCTTCTTTCCGGCAAGATGTCCGCTGCAGTTACAAGAGGCGCACAGTCAAAGGGTATTATTGTAACAGTCAAGCACTTTGTTGCAAACGATCAGGAAACAAACAGACAGTCCAACGGCCTTTACACATGGCTTAATGAGCAATCAATGAGAGAGCTTTATGCAGAGCCCTTTGAGATTTCCGTCAAAGAGGGTAACGCACACGGAATCATGACAGCCTATAACAGAATCGGTAATGAATGGTGCGGCGCTTCAAAGGCTCTTTGCACAGACCTTCTCAGAGATGAATGGGGCTTTGACGGCTTTGTTATCACCGACGCAAGTATTGACCTTACAGGTAACGGATATCTTGATCCGGCTCTTGCGGTTTATGCAAGAAACGATGCTGTTCTCACAATGCTTTATGTTGTTTCTGCCGTGCAGACAAGAAATGCACTTAAAGAAACCTATGAGGCTGATCCCATCGGCATGGGTAATGCAATGAGACTTTGTGTTTATGACATCTGCAGAATGAAGATGAAGTCCAACGCTTTTGTCGAGATGCAGAACGCTCCTGAGCAGGAAACAACTCAGCCCACAACCCAAACCACAACTCAGCCTACGAGTCAGACAACTACAGTACCCACAACTACAGCACCCACAAACCAGACCACAACACAGACAACAACAGCAACCACAACGAATAACAATCCTGCCTACACTCAGAAGAATCCTCAGACAGGTGATGAATTCAACATTCTTTCCGTTTCGGTTGTTCTTGCTGCAGCAGTGCTTGTGGCAGCCTTTGCAAGAAAAAAGAAGCTGTCGTTCAGCTGAAAAAAGCCTGAAAGTTAATATTAAATGAAGAATGCCCGATGTATGATTCATACATCGGGCATTTGTTCAGTTTTTATTTTTTGTCAGTTGAATTTTATTCTGTCGCCTTTTCGTCTTCAGGCGCTGTCGGCTCGGGTGTGTCAGTGTCCGTATATATCGAGCCTGTTCTGTAGCAGTCGTTTTTAATCAGTCGGTAAAGAGTGGAGGCAACGGGAACGCTGAGCATCATACCCATAACACCGAAAAGTGTACCGCCGACGGTGACAGCTGCAAGAACCCATATGCTGGGAAGTCCCATTGATGTGCCCACAACTCTCGGATAAATCAAGTCACCCTCAAGCTGCTGAAGCACTATTATGAAAACAAGGAAGATGATTGCTTTGGTGGGTGACTCCATAAGAATAAGGAAGAAGCCTACTGCGCCGCCGAGAAGTGCGCCGATGACGGGGATAAAAGCAGTGACAGCTGTTACTGCGCCGATCATTGCGGCATAGGGGAGTCTTAACACGAACATGCCGAGGGTGCAGAGAACACCGAGAATAAGTGCCTCTGTGCACTGAGCAACGATGAAGCGGTGAAAGGCTTCATCAGCAACGGAAGACACATAATTCACCTTTCTGACAATCTTTTCGGGGATATAACGGGCTGCAAGCTTTTTAAGCTGTGCGAAAAGCTTGTCCTTGCTGAGAAGAACATAAATTGCAAAGATAAATGCGAGGAAGCCTGTTGTAACACCTGACACAACTGATGAAATTGTGCCCACAACAACATCCATAACACTGCCGAAGCCTGAGGCAACGGTTTTGATAATGTCAGAAATCTTTGACTGCCAGTCAATGCCCTTGAGCATCGAAATGATATCAGTGGGAACAAAATCCAACTGACTGATTTTGTCAACAATAAATTTCATTGCGCCGGGAATTTCAGCAATCAGAAGCTTGATGCAGGAAACAAGCTGCGGAACAACCAGAGCAATAACCAGAGCAAGAATTGATGCAAGAGTCAGAAGCGCCAATGTCAGTGCAAGGCCTCTGCGGCTTTTCACTGCAAGCTTTTTTGTTGACTTCGGGTAAAGATGCCTTTCATAAAAACTCATGAGAATATTAAGTGGATAAGCCAGTGCAGTTCCCACAAGAAGAGGGAATGCAGCAGCAAAGGCAGCCTTCAGAAGGTTTGCTGCATGGGGCCAGTAGTGAATTGCAAGATAAAGGACAAAAATTGTAACTGCTATTTTTATGCAGCTTTTCCAATCGAGCTTTTTCATACAAAATCTCCCTTTCCGATTTTTTGTTGTCACAATAATAACAAAAAATATCTTAACAATCAATGAAAAAGCAAAAAATAGTATCAGGAAAATAAAAAAATGCACACAAACAAGGCATATGAAGCAGACGGGAGGAATATATTTTGTGTGAGAAAAGGAAAAATATCCGATTTTATTCATCATTTTTCCAAAAAATGTCGATGATGATAATCATTTTTGACATATTTTACAAAATGTAAAAAATATTGCTATTTTCGTTGCATTTTTCTTGCTTAGGGTATAAAATATGCTATATCGCATTAAAGTGCTAATATAAACAATCTACGGTTATTAACCGATTAAGGAGCTGTACAAATGAATTATGTTGAAAGAGTTATCAGCAGTGTTGCTGAAAAGCACAAGGGTGAGCCTGAGTTCGTCCAGACGGTGACAGAGGTGCTTTCCTCCCTTGTTCCCGTTGTTGAACAGCACCCCGAGTATGAAAAGGCAGCACTTCTTGAAAGAATGGTTGAGCCTGAAAGACAGATCTCCTTCAGAGTCACATGGGTTGACGACGAGGGCAAGGTTCAGGTTAACACGGGCTACAGAGTGCAGTTCAACGGAGCTATCGGTCCTTACAAAGGTGGCTTACGTTTCCATCCTTCCGTATATATCGGAATCATGAAATTCCTCGGCTTTGAGCAGACCTTCAAAAACAGCCTGACCGGTCTTCCCATCGGCGGTGCAAAGGGCGGCTCAGATTTTGATCCCAGAGGAAAGAGCGATGCAGAGGTTCTTCGCTTTTGCCAGGCATTCATGACCGAGCTTTACAGACACATCGGCCCCGACGTTGACGTTCCCGCAGGTGACATCGGCGTAGGCGCAAGAGAAATCGGCTATCTTTACGGCCAGTACAGACGCATCAGAGGTGCTTTCGAAAACGGCGTTCTCACAGGTAAGGGCCTTTCCTTCGGCGGCTCACTTATCAGACCTGAAGCAACAGGCTACGGCGCTACATATTACGTTGCAGAGGTTCTCAAGCATTTCGGTGAGGACATCAAGGGCAAGACCTTTGCTGTTTCTGGCTTCGGCAATGTTGCATGGGGCACTGCCAAAAAGGTTGCAGAGCTCGGCGGCAAGGTTGTCACCATCTCAGGTCCCGACGGATATGTTTACGATCCCGACGGTGTTGTTACAGACGAAAAAATCAACTATATGCTTGAAATGAGAGCTTCCGGTCGTGACAAGGTTCAGGACTATGCTGACAAGTTCGGTGTTCAGTTCTTCCCCGGCGAAAAGCCCTGGGGTGTTAAGGTTGACGTTGCAATGCCCTGCGCAACACAGAACGAAATCAACATGCAGGAAGCTGAAAAGCTTGTTAAGAACGGTGTGCCCTATTACATCGAGGTTGCTAACATGCCCACAACAAACGATGCTCTTGCATACCTTGTGAAAAACTGCAAGGTTGTTGCACCCTCAAAGGCAGTTAATGCCGGCGGTGTTGCAGTTTCAGCTCTTGAAATGAGCCAGAATTCAATGGGCTACAGCTGGACAGCAGAAGAGGTTGATGCAAAGCTCAAGAGAATCATGAAGGACATTCATGACAACTCTGCAAAGGCAAGTGCAGAATACGGCCTCGGCTATGACCTTGTTGCAGGCGCAAACATTGCAGGCTTCATCAAGGTTGCAGATGCAATGATGGCACAGGGACTTTTCTGATAACAAACCTTAATAACAGCATATGCAGTGTACGGCGACAGCTGTGCACTGTTTTTTGCTGAAAAAGGTTGTGAATAAGCAATAACCGTAATACAATACATATATAAACTGTTTCAGGAGAAAAAATATGAACAACACAGTGATTGAACAGATTAAAAGCAGAAAATCTGTCCGTGCTTATAAGGATATTCCCATACCCGATGAAATAAAAAGGGAGATTCTTGATGCGGCCTTGCAGGCGCCTACAGCGGGCAACATGACACTTTATACTATCCTTGATATCACCGACGAGGAGCTTAAAAAGAAGCTTTCCGTCACCTGCGACAATCAGCCCTTTATTGCCGAGGCACCTGTGGTGCTGGTTTTCTGTGCTGACTATTACCGTTGGTACAAGGCTTTTTCTGATAACTTTGACGAAGTGCGTCAGCCTGAGGAGGGGGATTTTCTTCTTGCCACTGCCGATGCAATTATTGCGGCGCAGAATGCTGTCGTTGCTGCCGAAAGCTTCGGCATAGGCTCATGCTATATCGGTGATATTACGGAAAACTTTGAAATTCACCGTGATATTCTCAATTTGCCTGACTATGTTGTGCCTGCATGTATGCTTTGCCTCGGGTATCCTACGGAAGGCCAGATAAAAAGGCAGAAGCCGGTGAGATTTGAGCTTTCGGATATTGTTCACGAAAACGGCTACAGCCTTGATAAGGCAGACAGAATGGACGAAATGCTGATGAAAAAGCAGGGCTACAGTGATAAAGACAGCTACCTTCATTGGCTCAATAATTTCTGCAACAGAAAGTGGAACAGCGATTTCAGCGTTGAAATGTCCCGCTCTGTCAGACAGATGATAAAACATTTCTGTAAAAAGGATTAATTATTTTTCAGAAATAATTTGACAATAAAATATTTACATTTCAGAAATGCGGTGCTATAATTTTTCAAACGGTATAATAGGAGAGATACATAATGACAGCAATAGCTACTGTAATAAAAACAATAGTTTCACTTCTTCTTGCAATTTCAAATCTTGCACTTCCGAGTGTTTTCGGAGCATCTAATGCCGCAAACGCACCAATTGATAAGAATAATTGCCTTCTTAACTTTGTTGCAATTTCAGACACTCATGTGCACGCTGACGGTGACGGCGGATACAATGACATGATTTTCAGCCTTGTTATGCCCGACCTTGAAGGTGCAGAGGTTAAGCCTGATGCACTTGTGATTTCCGGCGATGTCACAGACCACGGCGAAGAAGCAGAGTGGAAGTATCTTGAAAACCTCATGTCGCAGTATAACCCTGCAGAAAGAACACTTCTTGCTATAGGTAATCATGATACATGGACTGAAGAGGGCGACAAAACCTCAAAGCAGCTTTTCATTGAATATAACAAAAAAATCACAGGTGAAAGGGTAAGCAACGTTTATTACTCAACAAAGGTAAACGGCTATTATTTCATTTTCCTCGGCAGTGAAAAGGATAACACTGATGCTTATTTCAGCGAAAAGCAGCTTAACTGGCTTAAAAGTGAAATGAAAAAGGCGTCAAAAACAAGAAAACCCATTTTTGTCGTTAGTCATTGGCCGATGAACGAAACACACGGTCTTCCTGAAACATGGGGAGATGAGGAGTACACAAGAATGACCGGCGGTATGGGCGAGCAGAGTGCACAGGTTAAAAAAATTCTTAACAAGTATAAGAATGTTTTCTTAATCAGCGGACATATTCACAGCGGTCTTTCAAATTCAGCAATGGCTGAAAGTAACGGCTATCAGTCAATTGAACAGTACGGCAACATTGTTTCAGTCAATCTTCCCACTGTTAACGCTGTTACAGGCTCCGGACACTTTATGTTAGGCACCGGCTACAATGTTGAGGTGTATGAAGACGAGGTTGTTTTCAGAGCAAGAAACTATGCAGCACAGTGCTGGCTGCCCGGTTATAATTATACTTTTGAAATAAAATAAATAAAATTTGTGATGGCTGTTGTTTAATGCAACAGCCATTTGACTTATTTTGCTGAAAAAGGTTGAGAATAAAGGGGAACCGTGATACAATAATCTATACAAACAGACTATTGGAGAAGAAACACGAAAATACAGTGATTGAACAAGCTGTATTTTTCAAGGAGGAAAAAATCATGATTATAATCAAAATAATTTCGGCTGTTATGGCATTCCTGATGGCGATGCTGCCCTTCGGAAGCACAAATCAGACGGAGAAAAAATGCAATGCTGAATTCAACGGCACCTTTCTTCAGTCATGGATGAGCAGCTCATGGGACGATGAAAGATGGCAGACAGAGGTTGAAAATATGCTTGATGCAGGCATTGAGTATCTGATTCTGCAGGATGTTGCAAACAAAAGCGCAGAAGCTGCCGGTGGTACATGGACGGTTTATTATGACACGGAGCTCGACTGCTTCGGTGATGCTTCCTTTGGCGGTGATGTGATTGAGGCGGCTCTTCGCAACTGTGAGGGCAGCGGAATCAAAGTATTCGTCGGCCTTGCAATGTTTGACGATTTCTGGCTTCAGGGTGCAATCACCGCACAATATAATGAAATGTGTACAGCTGCCGCTGAAATGACGAAGGAAATATACGGAAAGTATTATGAGGATTATTCCGACACCTTCTACGGCTGGTATTTCACACCGGAAATCAACAATGTTCTCACCTGTCAGGTCAATATCAAGGGTCAGGCTGAGGGGCTTAATAAGATTATAGAGTCAATTGACACTCTTAATCCTGACATGCCGATTCTTCTCAGCCCCTTCTATGCTCAGTATCTTGCAGCAGGACCTGTGCTGACTTTGTCTAACCTTGTCCGCTTCTTTGACTATACAAACTTCCGTGACGGTGATATTTTTGCTGTGCAGGATGCAGTCGGTGCAAAGTGGGTTAAGGAAGAGGACCTTGAAATGACATGGAAGATGTACAGTGAAGCTGTTAAAAGCTGCGATGCAGATATTAAGCTCTGGGCAAACTGCGAAAACTTTTCACTTGCCTTTGCCGACACTGCTCTTGACGGTATATTCACCCGTCCTGCAACAGAAAACACTGTGTCTGTGACAGAAACCCTTGACCGTTTTGTCTGGCAGATGGATATCGCATCAAAGTATGCAGAAAACATCATTACCTTCTCATACAATCACTATTACAGCCCCGATTATGTGAATCCCGGCTTCATTGAAACATACTATGATTATCTGAAAAACGGCTATGTGCTTGAATCAGAAGCACCTACAGCCCCTGAAAACTTTGTCGCAGAGCAGGGCGAAGACGCTGTTGCTCTCACATGGGATGCTGCAGAGGATAACATCGGTATAGCCTATTACAGAATCGAAAAGGACGGAAAATTCCTTGCAAGGGTTGATATGGTTTACGGTTGGGAGGAGCTTACCTTCACCGACACCGGCAAAGCAGGGGAATACACAATCACTGCATTTGACTGCGCGGGGAATTGTTCCGATACGGTTAAAGCATATTAACCAAAAAACAAGATATAATATTATTAACTTTTTAATGTTTTAAGCTGAATTTTTTAAAATAATGCTTTACATTTGAGATTTGTTGTGATATAATCTTCAAGCATTATGCCGATTTCTCGGTTTGCGGGTTTTGCCCAACGGGCTTTTTCACCTGCCGCACACTGGGGATCAGGCGAATGAAATATTTTTTATGAGGTGAAAAACCATGATGACAAAGGAACAAAAGACAGCAATTATCAAGGAATATGCTGCACACGAAGGCGACACAGGTTCACCTGAAGTACAGATTGCTCTTCTTACTTTCAGAATCAACAACCTTACTGAACACCTTAAGACAAACAAGAAGGATCACCACTCACGCCGTGGTCTTCTTATGATGGTTGGTCAGAGAAGAAACCTTCTTGCATACCTTCAGAAGAACGACATCGAAAGATACCGTTCAATCATCGCAAGACTTGGTATCCGTAAGTAATTGCAATTCCTTGGCAGACATGAAAAAAATTCGTGTCTGCCATTTTTCCGTTATTTAATGCGGAAAAAACCGTAAATTAATACGGGGCGAAAAATTTGGGTTAGCACTAAATTGAGTGTTGAAGCACTGAGGTCAATGCTGAATTTATTGCTAAACCACACCTGCCTCGTATTGAAATAAATATTTTAAAGAAAAGCGAGGTAGAAAACATGTTTAATGAATTCAGAAAATTCGAAACCACACTTGCAGGCAGACCTCTCGTTGTTGAAACAGGTAAAATGGCAGGTCTTGCAGGCGGCTCATGTCTTATCAGATACGGTGAAACAGAAGTTCTTTGCACAGCTACAATGGCTGCAAAGCCCAGAGAAGGCGTCGACTTCTTCCCTCTTTCAGTTGACTATGAAGAGAAGCTCTATTCAGTAGGCCGTATTCCCGGCTCCTTCCAGAGAAGAGAAGGTAAGGCTTCCGAGAAGGCTACCCTTTCTTCAAGAGTTATCGACAGACCCATCCGTCCTCTTTTCCCCAAGGATATGAGAAACGATGTCGGCGTTGTTGCAACAGTTATGTCAGTTGATCAGGACTGCCTTCCCGAAATCACAGCAATGATCGGTGTTTCTGTTGCTATTTCAATTTCAGAAATCCCCTGGGACGGCCCTATCAGCGGTGTTTCAGTTGGTCTTGTTGACGGCAAGTTCGTTATCAACCCCACAGAGGCTGAAAGAGAAAAGAGCGAAATGGCTGTTACCGTTGCTTCAACAGCAGATCTTGTTGCTATGATTGAAGCAGGTGCAAACGAAATCGACAACGAAACAATGTTTGACGGTATTATGTATGCCCACAAGGTAAACCAGGAAATCGTTGAATTCATCAAGGGTATCCAGGCCGAGGTAGGCAAGGAAAAGGTTCCCTTTGAATCACAGGATCCCGCTCCCGAAATGTTCGAGGCAATCAAGGAATTCGCTATTGATGATGTTAAGTTCGCTCTTGACACAGACGATAAGAGAATCCGTGACGAAAGACTCAAGCCCGTATACGAAAAGGTACATGAGAGATTTGACGAAGAATATGCAGACGTTATCGAAAAGATTGACGAGTGCATGTACAAGCTTCAGAAGTATGTTGTAAGACGCTGGCTGCTTGATGAGGGCAAGCGTGTTGACGGCAGAGGCATCAACGATATGCGTCCTCTCGATGCACAGGTTGACCTTCTCTCCCGTGTTCACGGCTCAGGTATGTTCACAAGAGGTCAGACACAGGTTCTCACCGTAACAACTCTCGGACCTATGAGTGATGCTCAGCTTCTCGACGGTCTCGACAACGAAACAGAAAAGAGATATCTCCACCACTACAACTTCCCCTCATACTCAGTAGGCGAAACAAAGCCCTCAACAGGCCCCGGCAGACGCGAAATCGGTCACGGTGCCCTTGCTGAAAGAGCTCTTGTTCCCGTTATTCCTTCAGTTGAGGAG
>JAZSHL010000079.1:0-22437 GCA_045533205.1 Acutalibacteraceae bacterium
TGTTGGTGTCGAAATACTTGATGGGGAGAGTTTGCATGTGGGTGAACATTTCATCCCGCACATTTTTTAAAGCACCCTGAGCTACAACGATCATAATGCGGTTCTGAGTAAAGGTAGCAACAATACCGCAAAGAAAAATCAGTGCCATTCTTACGAGCATTTTTATAAGCTCGCTGTAATCCGTACTGCCTGAAAGGAGCATGGGCTCAATGTATTCGTCAATAAGTGAACCGAGGAAAAGAGATGATGCAACGTTTGCGAGACTTGCAACCACAATGCACAGAACAACGCCAAGCATCATCAGGCGGTGTTTAACACTCAGATAGCTGAAAACACGCTTTATAACCTTGGGGTCAATTTTTTCACCCTTCATTCTTATGGGTGTTCCGCCGTGTCTGTTGGGAGGCGGCATTTTCATGGGAGGCTTCTGCTGATTACTCATTTTCTTTTCCTCCCTTCATCTGTGAAAAATAAACATCACGGTAAATTTCATTGCTTTCAAGAAGCTCATCATGGCTTCCGAAGCCTGCGATGTCACCGTCATCAAGAACGATGATTTTGTCAGCCCCTTCAATTGAGGATATGCGCTGTGCAATGATAATTTTTGTAGTTTCCGGGATGTATTCTGTGAAGGCTTTTCTTATCATTGCATCTGTTTTTGTGTCAACAGCACTTGTGGAGTCGTCGAGAATGAGAATCTTCGGCCTTTGCAGAAGGGAGCGTGCGATACAGATTCTCTGCTTCTGACCGCCCGAAACATTGGTGCCGCCCTGCTCAATGTAGGTGTCGTAGCCCTCGGGCATTTCTGAAATGAAAGGATGAGCCTGCGCCGATTTGCAGGCTTCAATCATCTCTTCATCGGTGGCATCCTCTTTGCCCCAACGCAGATTATCTTTTACGGTGCCGGAGAAAAGAACATTCTTCTGAAGCACCATTGCAACCTCATGACGAAGTGAGTCAAGGTCGTATTTACGCACATCGATTCCGCCAACCTTAAGTGAGCCTGTTGTCACATCATAGAGGCGTGGAATAAGCTGAACCAGAGAGGTTTTCGAGCTGCCTGTTGAGCCGATGATGCCGACGGTTTCACCGCTTTCAATTCGGATATTAACATTTTTAAGGCAAAGATTATCTTCCTTGCCCGAATAGCTGAAGCCTACGTTTTCGAATTCGATGCTTCCGTCTGCAACCTCATAAATGGGGTTGTCGCAGTTGTGAAGTGTGCTTTCCTCCTCAAGCACCTCACAGACTCTTTCACCGGAGGCTCTTGACATTGTAAGCATAACAAAAATCATTGAAAGCATCATAAGATTCATCAGAATCTGCATAGTGTAATTGATAAGGGAGAAAAGCTCACCTGTTGTCATTTCGGTTGCATTTGTTTTTATGATGAGGTTTGCACCGAACCATGCGATGAGAATCATGCAAAGGTAAGAGCTGAACTGCATGACGGGAGCGTTGAAGGCAATGATGCCCTCTGCTCTTTTTGAGTCTTTATATATTGTATCGGAAACGGCGGTGAACTTTTTTCTTTCCTCATCCTCACGGACATAGGATTTGACAACACGGATACCGTGAAGATTTTCGTTGACAACATTGTTGAGCTTATCAATTGTTTTGAAAACTCTTTTGAAAATCGGATGTGCCTTTGAAACGATAAGGCCGAGAGCAAGAGCAAGAAAGGGAATGACACAAACGAAAACCATTGAAATTTTTGCATTGATTGAAAGTGCCATACCCAGTGAAAACAGAAGCATTGCAGGGGAGCGCACGGCGATACGGATAATCATCTGATAGGAGTTCTGCAGATTTGTTACGTCTGTCGTGAGTCTTGTTACAAGACCTGAGGTTGAAAATTTGTCAAGGTTTGCAAAGGAGAAACCCTGAATTCGGTGAAACAGATCGTGACGGAGATTTTTTGCAAAGCCTGATGATGCCTTTGCGGCAGTGATGCCGCCTGACACACCTGCAAAAAGGCTGATGCCGCACAGCACAAGAAGAAGCAGACCTGTTTTCACAACATAAGCAGTGTCGGAATTATTTATACCGTTGTCAATGAGCTTACCCATGAGCATGGGGATGAAAACCTCCATTGCAACTTCCATTGACATGAAAAGAGGAGTGAGAAGTGTCGGCAGCTTATATTCTCTTATGCTTTTACTTAATCTTCTGATCATCTGAAACATCATTCCTTTCCATATTGATATTGATTTTTTCCAGCACACTGAAGAAAATTTCAAGCTCCTCGTCGCTGATATTCTGTTTCATTGTGTTTTCGAATCTTTCAAAATCCTTTTCAACAATAGCCTGAACTTCAAGGGCTTTTTGTGTCAGAGTTATTTTTTTCAGCCTTGCGTCATAGGGTACGCTTTCTCTTCTGATAAGGTCGTTTTTTTCCATCAGGGACAGAATAGAGCTGGCTGTTGAACGGCGGATATTGAATTCCTGCTCAAAATCCTTCTGAAAAATATCTC
This sequence comes from Acutalibacteraceae bacterium, assembly GCA_045533205.1. Classification (GTDB taxonomy): domain Bacteria; phylum Bacillota; class Clostridia; order Oscillospirales; family Acutalibacteraceae; genus UBA6857. The sequence goes on from JAZSHL010000079.1 coordinate 2,475, forward strand.
TGTCACGGTTGCGGTAAAAATACCCCACTGCCCAGCCGTGAGTGCCCGTCATTTTATCAACATAGCTTTTTGAAGCGTCGGAGTCAATATATCTTTTGATGATACGCGAGGTTTTGTGAATTTCAAAACCTACTTTTTTGTCTTTCATTTCTTCACCTCTTTGATAATGTAACTTGAAAATATTTATAAAAATTAGTAAGCCTGCGAACTGTTAGGTCGCTAACAATACCTGATTATTGTATTATTATGACAACTTTATGTCAATACTTTTTCTGAAAATATTCCAAAAGTACAAAAAGCAGTTAATTGTTTAACACTGTTAATGATTTATAGTTAATTTAAAGTTCGGGGTTATATTTAGTTGAAGAATAGGCAAATATGCTCTGAAAAGGTCGTAAAATGTGCTTTATTGACAAAAACGAAAATAAAAATTTGTTCAGTTTTATTTTTTTTAATATTTTATATGTTGAAGAATTAATAAGATGATGGTATATTATTTAACAGTGTTAAATAAAATTTAAGGTGGTGAAAGATATGGATAAGGAACTACTCACGGCTGAAGTGATGAAAACTTTCGAGAATCTCAATAGTGAAAATATACTCAATAAGCTTAATCTTTCCTTTAAAGGAGAGAACGCAATTTTAATGCTTCTGAATGAATACGGCGGTATAAGCACTCCCGGAAAGCTGTGTGAAAGAATCGATTTCACTGCAGCAAGACTATCTGCGATAATCAAATCTATGGAAAGCAAGGGCCTTGTTGAAAAAATACAGAACCCTGACGATAAAAGAAGTACAATTGTTGCCATGACCGCTCAGGGTTATGAGCAGTTTATGCGCTTGAGAGAAGAAATAGTTATAAATGCACTCACTATAATAGAAAAGCTCGGTGAAGAGGATGTTGTTGAGTTTCTGAGAATAATAAGAAAGCTCATCGATATTTCAAATCAGCCTGCTGCGGAATGAGGTGGTTAAACTGAAACTCATTAAAAAAGGAAAAAAGCTGTTTTCTGTTTTGTTGGCAGTTATCATTGTTACACTGACAATGGCACCTGCTGTGGCGGCGATTGACTATCCCGCGGGAATAACAAAGCAGATGAGTGAGAATGCCGTTCAGAAAACGGATACACTTATTTACTCGCTTTTAAAGCAGACACAGAACAAAACACTTTCAGAACTGCTGATGCCTGAAATCTGTTCGAGTCAGACTCTTTCGATGCTGACTGTGGAGATTTATAAGGCAGTTGAAGCAAGTGCAGACACACTTTCAGCGCTGAATCTTGACACATCAACAGGAACAGTTGCAGCGTGTCTTTCGGCTTATCCCGATGTGTCACAGAAAATTGCAGCCGCTTCCACATGGGAGCAGGTGAATCTCGACGGCGCAGACTGGGGTGTCAGCACAAAGCAAGGCTTTGCAGATGCTGCAACAGCAATCTTCACCCCCTTCAATGCCCTTCTTTATACCATTCTCTGCAAGGGCTCCTATTCACTTAATGCTCTTATCGGTATTCAGGGCGACTACGGATATGAAAACGCTGTTGTGCCCGTGCTGAAAAATTTCGGCTGCCGCAGCATAACAGACAGCAGCACCTTCTATGCCGATGCGGAAAATGATAAATCCTCAATGGTGCGACATATTGTCACAGACCTGATGTCATTCGTGGAGGACCTGCTTTCAGCGCCCTGCGACAGAATGACAGATGTTCTTCCCGGTATTGCATACTTTATCAATAACGGCGGACTTGACAAGGCGATTGCAAGCCTCATCGAGCCGCTGAAGGTCAAGGTGCTGATGATCACGATTCCCATTGATGTTCAGTCCTTTATGAATTCAGAGGAATCCTCTGAGGGCTTCACCTTCGACCTTAACCTTGGTGATATGATCAGTGTATCGGACTTCAAAACTGCTGAAATTGACCTCAAGCAGCTTGAGCAGTGCGGAACAGTTTCGGGTGATACCGTGGTTTCCGACAAGGGCGCAACCTTTATAGTTGTTCTTCGTTGGCTGATTGAAACAATGAAGCTCAACAAGGATACCTTGCCCACCATGCTCGGCGAAGAGGGCGGTCAGGATGTGGCAAAGATGCTCAATGCGGTTATGTCAAAAAGCACCGACGAGATTATCACAGTGCTGATTGAGCTTTTCAATCAGACATCTGCCGTCAACAATGACTATCAGTGGTTTTTCAACACACTGACACAGACTACCGTCAGCTACACACCCAATCTCGGAGCAGAAAAATATCAGAGAGTTCTTGACGGGATTGATGATCTTCTGAATGAATTCGTCAGGGAGTCAGGCGAAAATGAAACCATAAGAGAAGTTCTTCAGCCGCAGATTTATTCAAACAAGCTTGTCAGTGAGCTTGTTGTGGGCTTATATTCTGCTCTTTCAGGTGAAGAGCTCAAGCAGTTAACAGAGCTTATGGGGCTTTCCGTTTCACCCGCTGCCCTTGCTGAAGAGCTGACAGAAGAAAAGTTTTCCACAGCCAGAGCGCAGCTGAACAGCTGCTACGCATGGAATGTTGTGAAAACAGATAATATTGTATGGGGATTCAAGGACGGCGACAAGGAGGGCTTTATCGACGCTGTCAGTGCTGTTTTCAGACCCTTTGACGAAATTTTCAGAATGCTTCTTGCAGGCGGAAAAATTCAGCTTTTCGGTGCTGTAGACCTTTACGGCAGTGACGGATATAACACGGCAATTATCCCGGTTCTCGAAGCTCTCGGTGTCAGCGGCGAAAACATTCTCACACAGCAGGAATACGTCAAGGCAATCGAAAACTCCGATGTGATGAGACCCATCGCAGTTTCACTCACCTCACTTATTGAAAGAATTCTTGACAGACCTGTATACACTGTCACACAGATTCTTCCTAACATAATGTATTTTTTCAACAACTCCGGAATAGAGATTGTTGTCAAAAACCTTCTTCACCCTGTTTTCAGTGTTATGGAAAGACTCGGACTTTCCGATGTGCTTGACATGTCGCAGATGACACAGATGGATATGTCATCAATGATGGAAGGCATGACACAGGAAATGGATCTCGGCATGACCTTGCCGGAGCTTGATCTTCAGCAGTTCGGCAGCATGGGCCGGCTTGTGTCTGTCGCCTCAAAAAGAACACAGCAGGGTAATCAGATTATGATTTATGCGGTGCAGGCAGACCAGACGGCAGTGCTCATCACTCTTCTGCGCTGGCTTGTCACAGGCATGAAAATGCCGGGCAACGAAAACATGATGGCATCCTTCATGGGCGGCGGCTCAGGTGATGGCGGCGACGATATGTTCGCATCTTACTCAACAGATATCACCAAGGAGCTTGAAACAATGTCTGTTGACGAAACAATCGAATGGCTTTACAAGCTGTTTTTCAGAGAAAGACCGGTTGTTGAACAAAAGCCGGTTGATGATTATATGCCCACAGTAATATATAAAGGAAAGTTCGATTTCCCATGGGCAAAATTCCTCACTGCAATTTTCTTTATAGTCGGTATCGGTCTTTTCTTCGGTCTTGCTAACCGTGACCGAATCCGTATTTTCCTGGATGACCGTAAAGAGAAGAAACAAAACAAGGCTGCTTCAGCACATTCACAGGAGGTGTAAGCAATGCTGATACTTAAAAATATTGTCAAGGATTATGTAACGGGTGACACATCTGTCACTGCGATGAATGATGTAAGCATTAATTTCAGAGAAAGCGAATTTGTGTCAATTCTCGGTCCGTCAGGCTGCGGTAAAACAACCATGCTCAACATTATCGGCGGACTTGACAGATACACAAGCGGTGACCTTGTAATCAACGGAAAGAGCACCAAAACCTTTACCGATGAAAACTGGGACACCTACAGAAACCACTCAATCGGCTTCATTTTCCAAAGCTATAACCTTATTCCCCATCAGAGTGTTCTTTCAAATGTTGAGCTTGCTCTGACTCTTTCAGGTGTAAGCAAAAAGGAAAGGCGCGAAAGAGCCATTGAAGCTCTCAAGCAGGTAGGTCTCGGAGATCACATCAACAAAAAGCCTAACCAGATGTCGGGCGGTCAGGTGCAGAGAGTTGCTATCGCACGTGCTCTTATCAATAACCCGGACATTCTTCTTGCCGACGAGCCGACAGGTGCTCTCGACAGTGAAACAAGCGTTCAGATTATGGAGCTTCTTAAGGAAATTTCCAAGGATAAGCTCATCATCATGGTTACACACAACCCTGACCTTGCCTATGAATATTCAAACAGAATTATCAAATTCAAGGACGGTTGCATGATCGACGACTCAAATCCCTTTTTGCCGACACAGGCAGACTATGACGCTGAAAAGTTCAAGGCTGAAGAAGAAAAGAAAAAGGGCAGAAAGCCTTCAATGAGCTTCCGGACAGCCTTCGGTCTTTCACTTCGTAACCTTGCCACTAAAAAGGGCAGAACCTTCCTGACAGCCTTTGCAGGCTCAATCGGCATTATAGGCATCGCTCTTGTTCTTGCTCTTTCAACGGGTATTCAGAACTATGTTGACAAAATGCAGAACGATACGCTTCTTGCCTTCCCCATGTCCGTTGAAAAGGAAAGTGTTGACATCGAAAGCATGAGTAATGCCGTTATGGGTATGAGTCCGATGAATCAGGAACTGGGACACGGCCTTGACAAGATTTATGTCAACGATATGTTCGCTCAGCTTATAAATACCTTTATTGCACAGTCAACCTCAAACAATCTGAAAAGCTTCAGAAAATACATTGAGGACAACCGTGAAAAGTTTGACGAGCTCTGCAATGATATTCAGTATAAGTATTCCACACCCCTGAATATTTACAGGGCAGACACAGAAAAGGTTGTGCAGGTCAATCCCTCTAATATGATGGATGCCTTCGGCTCAAATGATATGATGTCAATGGCAGAGGGCTTCATGGGCACAGGCTTCAGCGTGTGGAATGAGCTTATCGGCGGCAACGATGTTGTTTCAAAGCAGTATGAAATTGTTCACGGCAGACTGCCTGAAGCCTTTAACGAGGTTGTTCTGATTGTTGACAGCAACAATGAAATCAATGAAATGGTGCTTTATGCTCTTGGCATAAGAGATCAGGCAGAGTTTTCAAAAAATCTGATGGCTTCCCTTGGTGGAGGTCAGATGGCACAGACCTCTGACGAATCCTTCACCTATGAAGACATCTGCAACATGAAATTCAAGCTCGTGCTTTCCGCTGACTATATGGTCAAGGATGAAGAAACAGGCCTCTGGAAGGATAAGAGAGCAAACCCTGCCTTTGTTAAAAAGCTTGTTGAAAAGGGCACTGATATCAGCATCGTCGGCATTATCAGACCTGACAAGGACAATGTTCTTTCCGTCGGCACAGGCGGTGTAGGCTACACAAAGGAGCTTATGCAGTATGCTCTTGAGCAGACTGCAGCATCAGAGGTTGTCAAGCAGCAGCTTGCAAATCCCAAGGTTGATGTTATCACAGGTCTTGAGTTTATGGATCTTACCGTCAATGACTTTGATCTTGCCGATATTGACATGAACCTTATCGACATGAACTATCTTGACATCGGCCCCTTCATGAGCATGTCAGGTGATATGGACCTTTCAGAAATTGACATCACAGATATGTCATCAATGTTCTCCTTCGGTGATATGAGCGAGCTTCAGAAAAAGCTTATGGAGGGCTTCCTTGATGACGATCAGGTTATTGCTCTGAAGCAGGCATATATTGACACAATCAACGCACAGTGCTCATATGACAAAACAATGGAGCTTCTCGGCTATCAGCCCGTAGATTCACCCACATCAATTTATTTCTATCCCAAGAGCTTCGACTCAAAGGATGAGCTCAATGCGATGATAAAATACTATAACGAGCAGGTAACCGCCGACGGTCATCCCGAATATGAAATCACACCCACCGATGCTATCGGTGCTCTGCTTGCATCTGTGACAAAAATCATCAATATTGTAACCTATGTGCTCGTTGTTTTCGTTGCAATCTCTCTTGTTGTATCCTCAATCATGATCGGTATCATCACCTACATTTCCGTTCTTGAAAGAACAAAGGAAATCGGTATTCTCCGTTCAATCGGCGCATCAAAGGGTGACGTTTCAAGAGTATTCAACGCAGAAACCATAACCATAGGCCTGGGAGCAGGTGTGCTGGGTATTATAACCACGCTGATTCTGGAAATTCCCATCAACTTCCTGCTCGACTATCTGACACAGACAGGCGCTGCCGCACAGCTACCCTTCTCGGCTGCAGTTATCCTTATTGCAATCAGTGTTTTCCTCACCTTCATTGCAGGTCTTGTACCCTCATCAATTGCCGCAAAGAAGGACCCTGTTGAAGCATTGCGCACAGAATAAAATAATATGCAAAACTGCCCATATGCTGCAAAAAGCATATGGGCAGTTTTTTAATGGGATAAATATGTGAATTTGCATAAAAAAAGCATTATAGCCAATAATTATTTCTACAATAAATAATCCATACCTACTTGCTATGAATTAAAAATAATGATATACTACTGAAGAAGTAGGAATTATGTCGGAAAGGAGATGTTAAGATGAAAATTTCCACAAAGGGCAGATACGGTCTTCGTGTTATGACAGATCTTGCCGTTCACGGAAAAGACTGCTGCGTTTCTCTTAAGGATATCGCAGAAAGAGAGCATCTTTCTGAAAAGTATCTTGAGCAGATTGTCAACAAGCTGACAAAAGCAGAGCTTGTTGAGTCAGTCAGAGGCGCAAAGGGCGGATATCATCTGACAAGAGCTCCTGAAGAAATCACGGTTGAGGATATTCTCAAAGCAACGGAAGGCTCACTTGCTCCTGTTGCCTGCGCCGAAGATAACGGCAAATGTCAGAACTACTGCGACTGTGTGACATCATTCATATGGACTGAAATATATAAGGCGACTATTTCGGTGGTAAGCAGGATAACACTTAAGGATCTTGCCGAACGAAGCAGTCAGATAGATAATGTAGAATTGGAGTGTTTGAAATGAGATATGTTTATGCAGATAATGCGGCAACAACTCCTGTTTCAAAAAAGGTTGTTGAAGCAATAATCCCTTATATGACAGAGCACTACGGAAACCCCTCAAGCCTTTATGAGGTTGGTCAGGTGGCTCACAGAGCAGTTGAAAAGGCAAGACAGCAGGTTGCAACGGCTCTGAATGCAGAAAAAGAAGAAATTTTCTTCACATCAGGCGGCTCCGAGGCTGACAACTGGGCAATCAGAGGCGCAGCAGCTCTCGGTGCAAAAAAAGGCAAAAAGCACCTTATCACAACAAAGTTTGAGCATCATGCAGTGCTTCACACCATGGCTGTTCTTGAAAAAGAAGGCTTTACTGTAACATACCTTGATGTTTATGAAAACGGTATTGTAAAGGTTGAAGACGTTGAAAAGGCAATAACAGACGAAACCTGCCTTGTCACAATTATGTATGCAAACAATGAAATCGGCACTGTTCAGCCTATCGCTGAAATCGGCAAGCTCTGCCGCAGCAAGGGCGTTCTTTTCCACACTGACGCAGTTCAGGCTGTGGGACACGTTAAAATCGACGTCAAAGAGCAGTGCATTGATATGCTTTCGCTTTCAGGTCACAAATTCCATGCAACAAAGGGCATCGGTGCTCTTTACTGCAAAAAGGGACTTCGCCTTCCCAATCTTATCGAGGGCGGCGCTCAGGAAAAAGGCAGAAGAGCCGGCACAGAAAATGTTCCCGGCATTGTAGGCCTCGGTGTTGCAATCACCGATATGTGTGAAAACATCGAAGAAAACCACAAAAAGGTTTCTGCCCTTCGTGACAGACTTTTCGAGGGTGCAAGCAAGATTTCCCATTCAAGAATCAACGGTGACACCAAGAACAGACTTCCCGGCAACTTCAGCATGTGCTTTGAGGGTGTCGAGGGTGAAAGCCTGCTTCTTATGCTTGACATGAAGGGCATCTGTGCTTCAAGCGGCTCTGCCTGCACCTCAGGCTCACTTGACCCCAGCCATGTGCTTTTGTCAATCGGCCTAAAGCATGAGGTTGCCCACGGCTCACTCAGACTTTCAATCAGCGAAAACAACACCGAAGAGGATATCGACTACATTCTCGAGGTTCTTCCTCCCATCATCGAAAGACTTCGTGCAATGTCACCTCTCTGGGATCACATAATGGAACAGGAAAAGGAGAATAAGTAATATGGAATACAGCAAAAAAGTAATGGAACATTTCGCAGAGCCCCACAATGTGGGTGAAATCCCCGATGCAAACGGCGTCGGTGAAATCGGCAACGCAAAATGCGGTGACATCATGAAGATGTTCCTCAAAATTGAAAACGACATCATTGTTGATGTTAAGTTCAAAACCTACGGTTGCGCAAGTGCAATTGCAACCTCATCAATTGCAACAGATATGATTAAGGGCCAGCCTGTAAGCGAAGCTCTCAAGCTCACAAACAAGGCAGTTGTTGAAGCTCTTGACGGACTTCCCGCAGTTAAAATTCACTGCTCCGTTCTTGCAGAGCAGGCAATCAAGGCAGCTCTTGCTGACTACTACACAAGACAGGGCATCGATCCCGAACCCATCGTAGGCAAGATTGAAGAGCATGATCACGAGGCTTGCCATCTGTAATATCAGAAATTTCAATATAAGTCGGTGAGTCATGTATTCACCGGCTTTTTTATATCCTTTCGGCACACCACTGCAGAATATCCTCACAAAGGCATTTCTCATAAAGAGCCGAAGCAAAAATATCTCTGTCAATTTTTTCGGGCATAAGGCTTTCATAGTGCGATGGAAGTAAAATGTTGTCGTCAGTAACGCACCTTGCGAAAGGGAAAATTCTCGGTTCGTTTGTTATTACAGTGCCTTTGAACCCGACGGAAATCATGTCAGAGCTGTGGCAGACGATTATGCTGCTTTTTTCTGCTCGTTTGTCAAAGCATTCACTCACTGTGACAGACACTCCGTATTCCATCAGAAGTTCGTGTGCTTTGTCTATATATGCCTTATTCGGCGACACTACATGAAGCTTTGAAGCAAAGGGAAAAAGTCTGTGAAGCTCATCACAATGAAGTCCCTCACCATCACAAAGACAAAGGGACGTTTCCGAAGGATTATATTCTGCTTTTTGTATAAATCTTTCCGCATACAAAAAAAGCAGCTTCTTTTTCAGAAGTGCGGGCTTGAACCTGTCGTAGGAAACGGGAGCGTCGTTTTCAAAAATCAGACAGTTTTTCATTTTGTCGGAAAAATGGATTATTTCCTCAAAGGGGAAAACATCCTTTGTCATTTCGGCAGTGATAACAAAAAAGAACTCCCCGTTTGGAAGAAGGATTCTTTCTGCCGTGATACGGTTTTTTCTCAAACGGCTCATAAAGCCTTTTTCTTTTTCTGTCACTTTCACAACGGCAAACATAGCATCACCCACCGCAAAAAATTTAAAAAGAAGATATACCAATATATATGAAACATGAGCACTGCAAATTATTGCAGTGTTGATTTTTGAAAGTCTATGTATTATAATCTCAAAGGAAGGGATGTGAAAGTATGACTTACGAGGAAGCCATAAGCTATATATATTCAAGGCGTAAATTTCAGAAAAGCAGCGGCCATGAAAGAATCGAAAAGCTGCTGGAGCTTATGGGAAATCCCCAGAAAAAATTACGTTTTGTCCATGTTGTGGGTACCAACGGAAAAGGCTCGGTGTCAACTGCATTGGCTCAGGTGCTCACCCGAAGCGGATACAAAACAGGACTTTTCACATCACCCTTTGTTATTGAATTCGGTGAAAGAATCAAGGTTGACGGCGAGTTTATTCCGAAAGAAGAAATCTGCCGCATCACCGAAAGCATAAAAGAAAAAACAGAGCTTATGGAAAAGCTGGAGCTTTATCCCACGGTTTTTGAGGTCACAACAGCTCTGGGTATAGCATATTTTCACAAGTGCGGCTGTGACATCGTTGTGCTTGAAGCAGGTATCGGCGGGAAAAAAGACAGCACAAATGTCATTGACTGCCCTGAAGCGGCAATTATAACATCGGTTTCACTGGATCACACCGAAATGTTAGGGGATACCGTTGCTGAAATTACAAAGGAAAAATGTGGAATCATCAAAAATTCATGCCCGATGGTGTCTTATCCCTTTGACGGTGCAGAGCTTGGCTTTATACCCCAGAGTGATGAAGCTGCAAGGGTTATAAGTGACTGCTGCAAAAATGAGGGCAGCACTTTATATCTGCCCGACATAAAAAAGGTGACAGTGATAAAAAGCGACCTTTTCGGCACAAACTTCAGCTATGACGGGCTTGACATCCGCCTGACACTTCCCGGTAAGCATCAGATAGGTAATATGCTCACTGTGATAACTGCCGGTCGTGTTTTGCGTGAAAGGGGATATTCCATTGCAGATTCTGCAATTGAAGAGGGTATTGCCAGATTCACCATACCCGGAAGAACACAGGTTATCGAGGGAGAGCCAATGGTTATTCTTGACGGAGGACATAACACAGGCTGCATGAAAGCGCTGCAAAACACTGTGAAAGAGTATCTTTCCGGCAGAAAAATAACCCTTCTGATGTCTTTTATGAAAGACAAGGATTATGAAGAGGCAATCAGCATAATTGCTCCGTTGTGTGACAGTATAATTTTCACCGTTACCGATTCTGTCAGAGGTGAAAGGCCTGACATTCTCAAGGCTATCGCTGAAAAATACTGCACAGATGTTTGTGAAATCCCGGACCCCGAAAAGGCCTTCAACTTTGCAAAAATGAAGGCGGAAAAGGATGTGCTGATAGTTTCAGGCTCCTTTTATCTTGTCAGTGAAGTGAGAAAATTTTTGTCATAAGCTTTCCTTTTTGCACACTGACGCATTTCGGCAAAAAATTTACAAGCAATCCTTTATGATAGTTTAGCTATCGTAAAGGATTTTTTTATTGGCACTTATTCAATATCAATTTTTTGTTGGAGGGAAATATATGTCGGCAAAAATAGAATACAAACCAAAGGAAATAAGAGTGTTTCTTGAAGGTGAGATTGATCACCATAGTGCAAGCCTTATCAGAGTGAGCATAGACGAAGCTATAGTGCACAAAAAGCCGTCGGTGCTGGTGCTTGATTTCGGTGCAGTCAGCTTTATGGACTCCTCGGGGATAGGGCTTGTCATGGGCAGATACAAGCTTATGAAGCAGGTGTCGGGAAGAATAAGGGTTGAAAATCTCTCTGCAGGTGCATATAAGGTGATGAAGCTTGCCGGACTTGAAAGACTCGGTGAAATAAAGCAAAAGGAGGAAGCAGTGTGAATTTGTTCAACGAAATGAAAATGGTGATTGATGCGAAAAGCATAAATGAGGGTTACTCCCGTGTTGCAGTGGCAGCCTTTGTTGCCTGCCTTGACCCTAATGTAGAGGAGCTGACTGACATCAAAACGGCAGTCAGTGAGGCAGTTACCAATGCAATTGTTCACGGATACAAAGAAAAGCAGGGAAAAATTTACATAACAGTCAGCCTTTTTGAGAATAATAATGTCAGAATCAGAATCCGTGACAAGGGTGTCGGCATTGAAGATGTGACAAGGGCTATGGAGCCCCTTTACACAACTGCAGGTGATGAGAGAGCAGGACTTGGCTTTGCTGTTATGGAATCCTTTATGGATAGAGTGAGAGTCACATCAAGGCCGCAGAAGGGAACAACGGTAACACTTGAAAAACGGATCTGGGGCAAAAATATCTGACAGGAGGGAGAGCCATGGGAGAGGATAACAGAAGCAGGGAAGCTCTCATCGGCGAAAACTACGGTCTTGTTCACAGCTGTGCAAACCGATTCAGAGGCAGAGGCGTTGAATATGACGACCTGTTTCAGGCAGGCTGCGTAGGTCTTATCAAGGCAGCTGATAATTTCGATTCTACAAGGGGCTTTGCTTTTTCCACCTATGCAGTGCCTGTTATACTCGGTGAAATCAGACGGATTTTCCGTGACGGCGGTGCAGTGAAGATAGGCAGAAGCCTTAAAGAAAAGTCAAGGCATGCCATGAAAATCAGAGAAGAAATGGCAACAAAACTCGGCAGAGAGCCGACGGTGAGCGAGCTGGCACAGGAATTAGGCATTGAGATTTCTGCAGCGGCTGAGCTTATAACAGTTGCAATGCCTACCATATCTCTGACTGCTGCCGACGATGACAAGGGCTCTGTGCAGCTTGATATTCCCATACCTGCACCTGAAGGTGAGATAACTGAAAAAATGGCACTGAAAAGTGTGGTCGCCTCCCTTGACGAAAGGGACCGTCGGCTCATAGAATTAAGATATTTCTGTGGGCTTACTCAGGTGAAAACTGCAGGCGAGCTGGGAATGAGTCAGGTTCAGGTGTCAAGAAGAGAAAAGGCAATTCTTCTTCAGATGAGAAAAAGTATGATGTGAGGTAAATATTATCTTTGCTTTTATTGTGATAGTATGCTATAATAACAAGGATAGAAAATTAAAGGAGCCCGACAATGAGAAAATATAAACGTTATATATGCCTTGTTCTTGTTATATTGCTTTTATTCTCTTTTTCTGCCTGCGGCAGAGAAAGACGAAGTGCAGATGCCTATCTTATGAAGGTTAAGAACAGCACCCTTAATGTTTCGGCTGAGATTAAGGATGAGTCGGTTTTCACCGATACAACAGTTCTTTCGGATCTTATCCGAATTTCAAGAACAGATATGACTGCCTTGCTTTTCAGCGAAAAAAGCTTTGCTGTCAGTGCTTATGACTCAGGCTCGGGAAAAAAATGGAGAGCCTTGCCTGAAGAATTCAGGAATGAAAACACAGGTGAAATTTTTCTCACACTGCTTATCGACGGCAACGAATATGTCATGGGCTCCCGCAGTGACAGCTTTATGAATGACGGTATCAGCTATGAAATCAAGGAAAACAGTATTATTGTCAATTACAGCTTCAGACGTACCCTTGAAGATAAAAGAGTGATTGATATCACTGTTCCTGTTGAGTATATAGGTCAGGACGGTGCTGTCACTGTCAACATAGAATGCAGCGCTCTTAAGGGAAAAAGCTGCGACAAGGATATAGTTATTAAATCTATAAGCCTGTTGCCTTATTTCGGCGCCTTTGCAAACGGGACAAAGAATGATTTTCTTCTTCTTCCCGATGGCAGCGGTGCTGTTGTGAACTGCAAGGCTGGCTCAGAAAAGGAGAGCTTTACTGTCAGGGCTTACGGCAGCGATCCTTCTTATGAAAACACTCAGGGAGCTTCGGCAGTTATTCCCGCATTCGGAATGAAAAGCGGCGAAGCATCATTTGTTGCTGTCATCAAAGACGGCGCTGAGCTCGCCCGAATCAATGCAGAAAAGGCAAGCAAAAAAGAGGGCTACAACAGAATTTACCCGGAGTTTGAAATTACTCCCACAATGGAAAATGAGGATGGATCCCGCCTTGTTTCCTCCGTATGCTACAACGGAAAAATCAGTGTAACCTACCGCCTTTTGTCAAAAGGCAGCGCAGACTATATTGGCATGGCGTCAACGGCCAGAGAGCTTCTGATAGCAGATGAGAAGCTTTCCGCCGTGCCCCGTGCAGATGACGGTGATTATCCCTTTAATCTCAGAGTACTTGGCTCATTCTCTTACGAAGATGAAAAAGGAAGAAGCAAAACAGCTTATCCGTGTAATTTCTCACAGTGTCAGGATATTCTGATGTCACTCAAGGCAAAGGATGTCAACAGAATTAATCTTGTTTATGAAGGACTTCTCAATGAAAATTTTTCACCCTCTGTCCGTCTGGCCATTAACGGTAGTCTTACAGAGCTTTATGACTATTCGGCTCTTTCAGGCGTGAAAATTTTTGCATCTGCCGCTTTGTTAAGCTCAGAAGGCAGCTCCGGCAATAACGGCAGTATCGCCATTGACGGCACGGCAAGCCACACCGGATCAGACTATATTATCAATGCACAGTCGATTGAAGATAATTCAAAAAAGCTGCTTTCAGCTATGAGAGAAACCGAGCTTAACGGAATCTGCATCGGAGATGCTTCATCGGTTTTGTATTCTGATTTCTGCAAGGGTGCGACATCAATGAGAAGCGAAACCGTCAAGGCTGCGGAAAAGGAAATCCGTGCGGCTTCTGCTGTGAAGGAGCTTATGGTTGAAACGGGAAATCTTTATTCTCTCAAATATGCCGACACAGTTATCGGCCTTCCCGAAAAGGCATTTTATGAAACAAGCTCATCTGTGGAATCTGTTCCCTTTGTTCAGGCTGTTCTTCATTCGGTTACAGATTATTCTCATTCTCCCATCAACCTTTCAGAGCAGAGTGATGACGCATTTCTCAAGGCTGTTGAATACGGTGCTGTTCCGTTTTATGAGTGGTACTATGAAAACAACGGTGACGAGGAAAATCCCGACGAGCGTTATTATATGAATTCAATAACACAGGCACAGAGCAATTATATCAGAATGAGAGATACCTTCTCTGACCTGAAAAACGAAAGGATTACAGCTCATGCCAAAATCAAAAAGGGTGTATATCTGACCGAGTACGGAAACAGCGCTCAGATTTATGTCAATTATAATGACAAGGCTGTGACGGTGTCAGGTGTTACAGTTGAGGCAAAAAGCTTTATCAGAGTTAACTGATAAAATTAAATAATGAACGGTACGGTCCTGTGTAATCATTTGTCCGTACCGTTTTTATTTGGCATTAGCATCGGAGCAATTCTGACGAAGAAGGCAGAAAAAGATGAAATTAACAAAAGAAAAGAGACCGCTTATCAGCTTGTTAAGGCTGACAAAACCGTGTCTTATTTGCATGTAATATTAAAATCAGTGTATATACATTTTTTCGTGTATAATGAATAATCAGCATCTTTTTTAACAAAAGATGTGGAAAAAGCTGTTAGTAAAGTTGAAAACTTGTCAATTTTAAGAAGTTATTATTCGTTGTCGGAATTAAAATGTGAAAAAAACACAGTTTTCAACTTTTTTGACCGAGTTTTCCACATAGGTAAGAAAAAACCTTTACAGCAATATTTTTGCTGTAAAGGTTTTTATTTTACAACTTTGAGTGCGAGAATTTGCGTCTTTGATGAAATTTTATGTGTTTTCCGTCTTTTTTAAGCTTCTGAGGAAGGAAGAAAAGAGCTTATACACGTATGTGTTGCTGAAAAGCGTTCTGAGCTTTGACTGCCTTTTGATTGTGCAGAGCATTGCCAGAAGAACATAGGTTAAAACAACAATACAGATGTTGGCTATAATTTTATAAAAGTCGGGAGAGATGCCGAGGAAGTAATCTCCTTCGGAAATAAAGCCCAGATGCAGCATATAAATGTAATCATCGAAAACTGTCATCAAAGAAATCAGAATAATAATATGCAGAGTTATCCGCAGGTCGTTGGGAATTCTGTCGAGGGCAGCAGGAATTATTTTGCCTCCCTTTTCGCTTCTGCCGGCGAGAAGCATCATCAGAAACATTGAGGCAGTTGTAAGGTTGATAAAAATCAGCATGGGCACAAAAATTCTTGTGATTTCCTTCTTCATGTTGAAATGAAGGCTTTCGTAATGTGACTCATCGAATCTGAAAAGCAGGTCGTCACCGAAGCAGATGTAAAGGTCAAAATTATCAGTGTATGCTGCGGCACACTCGCTCACATAACCAACATATTCCTCCATGGTACCTTTTTCGTAATAAGGGTTCTGTGCGTTGCGCACAATGAGAACAGTGCTGTCATTATTGCCGAAGAATGAGCGAAGCTGTGTTCCCGAGGACTTCCCGTCGATGTTTATGATGTTTGAAAAAATTCTCTTGTTGTCATGATTGACGATGGCAAAGGAAACATCATCAAGGGAATCCAGATACTCAAGGGACTGCTTGTAATCATCTTCAATGACATGGATGAGGCTTTCTGTGGAAATTTCTCTGCGACCGAAATAAGAAAGACTTTTTTCATCATTTTTGTCCTTATAGTCAAAATAAAAGGAAAGAATACGGTCAATTGCAGTTGTCACTTCACTTCTGACATATTCGGAGCTTTCGTATTCAAAGTTGTCACCCTGAATCATAACATTGGTATAGCTGACACTGTCGTTGAAATAAAGGTTGAAGGCCTGCAGAATGTAGCTGCCGGAAAACCATGCAAAGACAGTGATAGCCGTGAAAAGCAGTGCCTTGAAGGCTATAGTGTAAAAAAGATTATAAAACCTTGACATGATTTAAATCGCCTCAATTCAGATTTTCACAAAGTGCGGCAAATTCTTCCATTGAAAGCTTTTCTGCTCTGACATTTGAATCAATGCCTGAACAGGCAAGCGCCTTTATCACTTCATCCTTGGGAATTGAAAGAGAAGAGCTGACAGAGTTGACAAGGGTTTTTCTTCTTTGTGAGAATGCACCTCTGACAAGACGAAAAAACTTTTTTTCGTCACTTACAGAAACTGCAGGGCAGGGCCTGATATCCAGCTTAATAACAGCGCTGTCAACATTCGGCGCAGGCATAAAGGAGCCCCTTGAAACAGAAAAGAGCTTTGAGGGAACAGCATAATAATTTGTGCAGATGGTGATAGCTCCCGAATCTCTTGAGCCGACAGGTGTGCACAGCCTGTCAGCAGCTTCCTTCTGAATCATGACAGTGATGCTTCTGATTGGCAGCTTGCTTTCAAGAAGCATTGTGATAACAGGGCTTGTGATGTAGTAGGGCAGGTTTGCACACACAACAACATCCATGTCGCAGAACTTTTCTTCAATGAGCTTGTGAAGATCCACCTTCATAATGTCGTCATTGACGACCTCCACATTGTCAAATTCACTAAGGGTTTCCTCAAGCACGGGCAGAAGTCTTGTGTCCAGTTCAACGGACACAACCTTTTTTGCCCTTTTTGCAAGCTCGGCAGTAAGAACCCCGATTCCGGCACCAACCTCGATAACTCCCGTGTTTTCATCTGCTCCGCACATTTCAGCCATTTTCGGGCAGACGGAAGGATTAATCAGAAAGTTCTGTCCGAGAGCTTTTGAAAAGTTAAATCCGTGTTTTTCAAGAACGGATCTTACAACACCTATGTCAGATAAATTGTTCATTTATCATATCTCCTAACCTAAAACTATTGCAATTTATTATTTTTAATTGTATAATTACCTTAATATTATAAACGAGGTGAATGATAATGTCAATTCTTGTAACAGGCGGAGCCGGATATATCGGTTCTCATACATGTATTGAGCTTCTTAATGCCGGCTATGATATCGTTATCGTTGATAATTTTTATAACAGCAAGAGAGAGGCACTCAACAGAATAGCAGAGCTCAGCGGAAAAAGCTTTGCATTTTATGAATGTGACATCCGTGACAAAAAGGGAATGACAAAGGTATTTCAGCAGGAAAAAATTGATGCAGTTATTCATTTTGCAGGCCTTAAGGCTGTTGGCGAATCCTGTCAGAAGCCTATCGAATATTATGACAACAACATCGGCGGAACACTTACTCTTTGTGAGGTCATGAAAGAAAACGGCTGCAAAAAGATTGTTTTCAGCTCATCTGCAACGGTTTACGGCATGAACAATGTTTCTCCCCTCAAGGAAACCATGCCCACAGGCGGAACTACCAATCCCTACGGCACAACAAAGTATATGATTGAAATTATTCTTGCAGATATTTTCAAGTCAGACAACGAATGGACAATCAGCCTTCTTCGTTATTTCAACCCCATCGGTGCCCATAAGAGCGGCAGAATCGGTGAGGATCCCAACGGTATTCCCAACAATCTTATGCCCTTCATCACACAGGTTGCAATCGGCAAGCGTGAGTGTCTGAGCGTTTTCGGCGATGATTATGACACACCTGACGGAACAGGTGTCAGAGATTATATTCATGTTGTTGACCTTGCTCTCGGTCATGTCAAGGCACTTGACAAGGTGCTCAAGTGTAACGGACTTGACATTTTTAACCTGGGTACAGGTGTCGGCTACAGTGTTCTTGATGTTGTCAAGGCATTCGAAAAAGCAAGTGGAGTTAAAATCAACTACAAAATCGTTGACCGTCGCCCCGGTGACGTGGCTGTCTGCTATTCAGATCCCTCAAAGGCTTATAATGAGCTCGGCTGGAAGGCAGAAAGAGGACTTGAAGAAATGTGCGAGGACTCATGGCGCTGGCAGAGCACCAACCCCAACGGTTATTAATTGCAAAAATAAAAGGATGTGCATATTATGAACGAAAACGGAAATTACAATCAGCACCCCGATCAGCAGTACTCAGATCAGCAATATCAGAATCCGCAGTATCAGAATCCGCAGTATCAGAATCAGCAGTATCAGAATCCACAGTATCAGAATCAGTATGCTGCACAGCGACCTGCATACAGCCCGATTTATCAGCAGCAGCCTGTTAAGACAACGAGTGGCGCTGCAACAGCAGCTCTTGTCTGCGGAATTATAGCCTTTTTCTTTAATCCGCTGTATCTTATCAGTATTGTAGCAATTATTACCGGCTTTGTCGGAATTGCTGCTAAGCCTTCAAATAAAGGCTCGGCTGTGGGCGGTGTTATTCTTGGCTTTATCAGCCTGGCAACCCAGTTCGTTCTTGACCTGGTTTTGTCCGTATTTACATTCGGTTTATCATTTTTCTTCTAAAACAAATAAAATCAGATTTTCAGAACTCAAAGGAGCTGTGCACTGCATGGCTTCTTTATTATAATAAAGTTGCACAAAATCATAAAAGCATTTTTATTGAAACGGACAATATTCCGCCACTTGTATTATCAGGATATTTTTGTTAAAATGTATATCGGAAAATTTATAGCAACAGGAGGAATTCCAAATGAAAAAAATAATCAGTGTTCTTCTGGCTCTTGTGATGATTATGTCAGTGTCAGTTGTTGCTTTTGCAGCACCGGCAGATGACCTTCAGTTCAATGAAGACGGAAAATTCAAAATCATGCTCATTAATGACACACAGGACAAGCCTGACATGAATGCAAAAACCGTAGCTTTCCTTAAGGCTGCACTTGAAACCGAGCAGCCCGACCTTGTGGTTATCGCAGGTGATATGCTTTCAGATATGTTCCCGCTGCCCACAAAGGAAAGACTCAAGGAAGCACTTTACACTCTCGGCAAGATTTTTGAGGATGCAAAAACTCCCTTCACAATGACCTTCGGTAACCATGACCACGATCACGAGGATACACTTCCTCTTGAAGAAATGGTCGAGGTTTTCCTGCAGTTTGAATATTTCTGCTATTCAGAGGGTAATGATCCCGGTACATTCAATCTTCCCATTCTTTCTTCAGACGGCAGCCATTATGCACTTAATGTTTACATGATGGATACTCATAACAAAGACAGTCAGGGCTATGAGGGTGTATATCCCGAGCAGGTTGAATGGTATAAGAAAAAGAGTGACGAGCTTAAGGCTGCCAACGGCGGCAAGGTTGTTCCCTCCTTCGTTTTCCAGCACATTCCCGTTAAGGAAACACATCAGTTGTTTGTTGACGGCGAAAAGGGTGCAGACGATTCATTCTTCAACTTTGACAACGGCCAGTGGTACACACTCAACAAGGATATGCTTCTTGACGATACCTATGTTGTTGGTGAATCTCCCTGCTCAGAGCCTATGGATAAGGTTACAGGCCAGTATGAGGCATGGCTCGAAAAGGGCGACATTATCGGTGCATTCTTCGGCCACGACCATGTTAACAACTTCGTCGGCAAAACAGATGACGGCATTATCCTCGGCTACAATGGCGGCACAGGCTTCAATGCTTACGGCTTCGGTGACAAGCGCTCCGTCAGAATTTTTGAAATTGACGAAAACGATGTCGAAAACTACACAACAAGGTGCGTATTTTACGGTGATCTGACAAACGACAGATTTGATTTCTATATCACTGACCTTCTTTCAACAGCATTATTTGTGCATCTTTTCAGACTTTTCTATAAGGTGTTTCCCATTTTCAAATAATAAATAAAGGCTAATACAGAACTCCCGCAATACAAATTGTATTGCGGGAG
>JAZSHL010000026.1:0-4700 GCA_045533205.1 Acutalibacteraceae bacterium
TGATAAAGATATATCCGATTGGGCAAAAGACAGCGTGTACTTTATGGCGGCGAACAACATCATAAACGGCGTTGGTGACAACAAGTTCGCACCTAAAAATATTACATCCGAAGAAGAAGCAACAGGCTATGCAAACGCAACCCGTGAACAGGCTCTCATTATCGCAATGAGAATGGTTGAAAATTTGAAATAAAAAGGAGGCGAACATATTATGAAGAAATTACTTTCGATTATATTGGCGGCAACAATGACCGTCACAATGCTGGCATCCACAGCATTTGCAGCTTCGGATGCTGAGAATGGAGATTGGAGTCAGAAAACGGTTGTGTTAAAAAACACAAATGAAGCAGAATTGATGGTTCGCTCCGGTGATATAGATGCACTTAATGATAAAAATGCTATCGCAAATGGTTACAGTCCTTTCACAGCGAAAAATCAGAGACCGCACAGCTATCAGGGCGGTTGGACTGAAGAAGCAAACGAACCAAGCGGTACAGACAGAATGTATGTAGGTTCTGCGTGGACAGGGAAAGAAGCAGACGGTTATGCGGAAAACTACACCGATTGGAAAAACGGTCAGCTTCCCGGCAAAGCATTTGGCGAAGGTGCTCTCGTAATCAATATGAATTATGATGCAAGCGGTATAAATGTTAAAAGCGCACTTTTACAGCTCTGTATAGATGATTTTCAGCCGCTTACATGGAAAAGTAACTTCACAGTAAAGCTAAACGGCAAGGATGCTCCGTTTATAGCAGAACTTCTTAATCAGGTAGATCAGACAGGACCCGTTTCTTATATGGTTTCAGCAGTTATCCCTTCCGGCTTCTTTGCTGACATTGCATCAGGTAAGCTTACCGTAACCATTGACGAAACAACAGGCGTAGGTGACGGATTTGCAATAGACTTTGCAAAGCTTCTTGTAAATTATAATGAATCCTTATTTACAGGAGAGTTCCACGGAACAACAGAACCGGGCGCAACGGTTAGACTTCTTGGAACAAGCACCACAGTAACTGCATCAAACAACGGTGGTTTCAGTTTTGAAGCAATTCCCGGTCTTAATGCGGTAAGAGCATCCAAAGACGGATTCAAGGAAAATTATGAATTCGGTATAGTTCTTTCATCCGACACAGAATGGGAACCCAATATAAGACTTTCACAAGGTACAGGAAATCCTGATATTGATTTCTCTCAGTTCGGAACAACAGATGCTTGGGCAGATGCATCCGATTGGGCAACAGCAGAGCTTGAAAAAGCAGATGAGCTTGGTCTTATTCCTGCATCACTCTACGGCAAGGATATGACTCAGCCAATCACAAGAGCAGAATTTGCGGCAGTATCGGTTAAAGCATACGAAGTTTTAGCAAACACAAAGGCACTTCCTGTTGTGAATAATCCTTTCACAGACACAAAGGATGCAGAAGTGTTAAAAGCATATAATGTGGGTATTACAACAGGTGTATCGGAAAATACATTTGAACCTGATACACTCTTAAACAGAGAACAGGCAGCAACAATGCTTACCCGTGTATTTAAAAGAGCAACGCTTGACGGATGGACAATTCAGACAGACAGTCAGTTCAAGCTCGACTACACAAAGCCTGCACTCTTTGCAGACGATTCAGACATCTCCGATTGGGCGAAAGAAAGCGTGTACTTTATGGCGGCAAACAACATTATAAACGGTGTTGGTAATAACAAATTTGCTCCTAAGAACATCACAACCGAAGAACAGGCACAGGGCTATGCAAACGCAACCCGTGAACAGGCTCTCATTATCGCAATGAGAATGGTTGAAAATTTGAAATAAATTAACCCCCAACTCATAAATGCCTCAAGCTCCGCCCTGCTATCCAAATCAGGCGGGCGGAGCCGCCGCAAGGCGTGAGGTGACAAAGTAAGGAGGAATACTATATGAAATCAGGTGAATTATTCAGAAAGACAATGCCTTTTATGGTGGCAAAACTATTACTCGGCGGAGCAACCGTTTTAATCTCGGTTGTCTTGCTTGCAATCCTTATGGGACTTGGCTGGCTGTTCGGCGAAGGCGGAATGGCAATCTGTATCATTATATGGCTCGGCCTGACCGGAATTGTCCGCTTTGCGATTATGCACTACTTCGGCTACCTTGTTAAAGCAGGACACGTTGCAGTGCTTGCCGAAGCGGTAACAACAGGCAAGGTTCCAGCAAATCAGGTAAACTACGGCAAGGAAAAGGTAAAAGAACGCTTTGCCACAGCAAATGTATATTTTGCGGTAGATAAGCTGGTTAAGGGTGCTGTAAAGCAGATTCAGAACGGCATCCAAAGATTAGGCAATGCAATGGACTTTATCCCCGGTATGGGAGCAATCACAAGTGCGGCAAAGTTCTTTGTTGACTTATCACTCGGCTATATTGACGAATGCTGTCTGGGATATACCTTCTACAAAAAGGAACAGGGTGCATATCAGTCCGCCTGTGACGGTGTTGTAATCTACGCACAGAACATCAAAGAGCTTCTGAAAAATGCGGCAAAGACAATGCTGAAGGTTATACTTTTAAGTATCGTGGTTGTGCTTGTGGTATTCGTACCCGTTGGCTTGCTTTTCAAGCTCCTTAACTGGAGTGCGCTGCTTGCCTTCCTGCTTGCTCTCTTTGTTGCATGGGTAGTGAAGTTCGCATTTTTAGACAGCTACATTCTCTGTCAGACAATGGCAAGCTATATGGCAGTAGCACCAAGCACTCAGATTACATACGACCTTTACGGAAAGCTCTCCGGCATTTCTTCAAGCTTTAAGAAGCTTTATAACGAAGGCAATAAGGAAGGACCGAGACCTAACGCACAGCAGCCGCAGTACGCTTATGCAGGCGAGAATCCGAACCCACAGCCTCAGCAAAATGTAAATCCAAATCCGCAGCCACAGTCTGATACAGGTGCAAAACCCGTATTCTGCGGACAATGCGGAGCTAAAAACGCACAGGGTGCAGGCTTCTGCGGTGAGTGTGGAGCGAAACTGTAAAAGGAGGAAAACAATATGAAAAAATTACTATCAATTCTACTGGCATTAACCCTTGTATTTGCCCTTGCTGCCTGTGGCGGCAACCCAAACGAAAAGAACATTGTAGGCGTATGGCACGTTGTAGATGAAGAAACCGAAACGGATTACGGTCTCGGCATTGAGTTCACAAAGGACGGTCTTGTTCGCTACGGACTTACCGAGGATGTGTTCACAGCCCTTGCCGACGGCGATGACAAGGCAGCCGAGGACGCAATGAAAGCCCTTGATATTCTTGTTAAGATGGAATACAAAATCAAGAGCGACACGGAAATGGAAGTTACCGCAAAAGCACTTTTAGGGCTTGGCGGTAAGGAATCGGAAACCATTACATATTCCCTTGACGGCGATAACTTAACCTTTGACGGAGTGGCATTCACAAGAGCAAAGGAGGAATAAAGAAATGAAGAAAATATTAGCTCTGCTGCTCTCTTTAATATTTATCTTCTCACTCTCAGCCTGCGGTGATAAACCATCGGGCAATGAGGAAAACCAAAATCAAGAAGAACAGCAGATAGAACAAAAGTCCGGTGAAGATGAAAAGAAGCCGGAAGAGAAAAAAGAGGATAAAAACAAACCGAAGGAATATGATCCTACAGCGTGGATAAAGGACAATACCTCAATTAGTTTCTATCTTCTGTATGTTGAAGAAAAGCCCGAGACCAACGAGCTGATGACTTTCAAAATTCTCGGTGACAAAGCAGTACTTTACAGCAAAAAGGGTGATGAGGAAGAAAAACCGATTACCATATACGAAGAAACCGATGAGGGTATTGTTTTAACACAGCTTCTTCATATATATGATCAGAAGGCTGCGATTGTCGGACTTCCCAAAACAGATTATCACGAGCTGAAGGAGTTTTTGCCAAAGGTGGGAAGCGTTGCCGGAATATTTGGTGCCAGAGCTGAACGGGATATCTACAAGAACAGAGAAATCACCGGCTCGGCAGAATACCTTGGCAGAAAATGCGACGTATTCGAGAAGAATTCAGGTGTAGTTGTT
Organism: Acutalibacteraceae bacterium; assembly: GCA_045533205.1. Classification (GTDB taxonomy): domain Bacteria; phylum Bacillota; class Clostridia; order Oscillospirales; family Acutalibacteraceae; genus UBA6857. Next base: position 4,040 of record JAZSHL010000026.1, read on the forward strand.
CAGACAGCTTATCTTGATAAAGAAACCGGCATTATTATGAAAAATGAAACCGTAACAAAAACTAACGATAAGGAAGTAAGACAGATTTCAAGCTATGTAACAGAATTTGAATACGGCACGGTTACAGAGGACGATGTAACCATTGACCTTTCAGAATATAAGGTTACATATGAAGAAGCCAAAGAAGAAAATACCGAAAATAAGGAGGATGATGCTGAATGAAGAAAATACTTGCAATACTGCTCTCGCTGATTATGGTTTTCTCACTTGCTGCCTGTGGCGGCGGTGGCGAAGAACCGGCAGGCGGCGAGGAAGTGAACAATCAGGTTGAAAACCAAGAGGAACAGCAGCAGGAAGAAAAACTTCCCGAAGCAAGTACAAAAACCCTTGCATACTTTCAGAAATTCCTCTCCGGTGGCGAATACACAATGGAAATGAAAACCACCGCCGAGGGAATGGAAATGACAATGAAAAGTGCATATAAGGGCGATATGATTTATTCCGAAAGTGAATATGCCGGACAAAAAAGCATTATGGTAATGAAGGACGGCTATCAGTACATCATCGACCACAGTTCAAAAACAGTGATGAAAATGCAGGTTGTTGATAACGGAGCCGTAATGGATATGTTCGCAGACGAAGCCGCAAATTATGAAACGGC
>JAZSHL010000010.1:0-28728 GCA_045533205.1 Acutalibacteraceae bacterium
ACATATTTTGACCTTTTTCTTATTTGATTTTTTATTTGATTTTAACACTCAGCGTTTTGCTGAAGGGGCTGTAAATATAACTGTCCCCAACCTTTTTATAGGCTCTGACCTTAAAATAATAGGTCTTGCCGCTTTTCAGGCCCGTCTTATAAGCCTTGACGGTATCTGCCTTGTAATTGGAAATCTTTTTAAAGCCTGAGCTCTTGCTTGCTGAATAATAAACCTGATATCCGCTTTCGCCGCTGACATTGCTCCATGCAATTGTCGCCCTGCCCTTTGCTGTTGAAGCAAGTCTTATCGTCGGCGCTTCCGGCTTTGTGGCAGTGGTTATCTTGATATAATTTCCCCAGACATAACCGTCGTCTGTTTTTATATAAGGTCTGACACAATAAATATACTTGGTGCCGGAATGAAGTGAGGTGAGCTTATAGTTTGTTGCTGTTGTGTATGCAACGTGCTTCCAGCCGTTGTTATATTTATAAATTCTGTAGCCTGTTACACCCTTCACTGATGACCATGTGAGGCTTATTGAATCGGATGTCTGACTTGCAATCAGCTTAGACGGTGTTGCCGGCTTGGTTGCTGTTTTTATCGATTTATATCTGGGTGCCCAAATTGTTTTTGAGCCCTGAACACGGTATGCTCTGACTGCAAAGGTATATTTTGCAGCCTTATCAAGACCGCTGACGGTATAGCTTTTTGCAGTTGTCTTTTTCAGAAGCTTCCAGCTGCCGTCCTTGACATAGACAGCATATCCCGTTGCGTCAGGCACCTCTTTCCATGAAAGCTTTATTGAGGTGGCAGTGCTTGAAGCAGTAACCTTTTTTGTTGTGCCAAGCTTCAGCTTTGAGCCATTGTCAGCAACAGTGATATAAGAGCTGCAGCCCCTGTCACAGATTGAGGTTTTTGTGCCGTCCTTGAGATATGTGGCATTGCCGTCACTGTGATAGGTTGTGTAAAGGTGGCCGAGCTCACTTGTGTAATCTGTTTTTATTCCGTCGCCGCATTCGCAGCTGTTGATTGTATAGCCTCTCTTTGTGCAGGTGGGCTCAACAATAATCGCATTTGTGTAGCTGTGGCCCTTTGCCGAATCAGGCTCTGCAACGGTGTCCTTTGCCTTTTTGCAGCTGTCACACACTGCCGTTTTTGTTCCGTCCTTAGTGCAGGTTGCGTTTTTATCGCTTATATATTCAGTGAAAACATGTGTCTTCTTTTCAATCTCTTCATGGCCTGACAGCCATGCTTCACAGTCGGGACAATATACGCCTTCAGTGTATCCCACCTTCTGACAGGTGGAGTCTGTTTCAGCATGAATGGCAGAATTTCTGTGATTCAGCGTTTCAGTGGGCCTTGTTTCTGAATATGTGCAACCTTGGCACTCTCTTTTTTCTTCGCCCTCAGTGTCACAGGTCGGACTGACGGAGCTTGTCCATGAGGACATCTCATGCTCTTTGCGGCTTCCCTCATCAGTCCAGCTTTCGCCTGTTTCATTTTCTGATGAGATGCCGCAGCGTATGCATTCCTTGTAATACTCGCCGTCATTGGTGCAGCTTGCATTTATTTTGATATAGGTTTTGGTTTCGGCCCAGTCATGACCTAAGGCAGTCCCCTCGTCTGTGATTACCATTGTCTGTGTTTTACACTTGTCGCAGACTGCAGTTTTTGTTCCGTCCTCAGTACAGCTTGCGTTTTCATCACTTTTGTACTCAGTGAAGGAATGGGATTTTTTCGGTATAATTTCATGACCTGAAATCCATGTGTCACAGTCAGGACAGTATGTGCCCTCAGTGTAGCCGATTCCAAGGCAGGTTGAGTCCTGCTTGGAATGATAAACAGCTCTCTTGTGGCTGATCATGGGAACAGACCTGCTTTCAAAGTAGGCACAGTTTTTGCAGTTTCTTCTTTCAATGCCCAGCTCTTCACATTCTGCGGCAACAACCTGCTCCCATTCACCCATTGAATGCTCAAGCAGGGATGCGTCATCTGTCCATGTTTCATCGGTTATATTCTCTGATGATGCGCCGCAAAGCGAGCATTCCTTATAATACACACTGCCTCTGTCACAGCCTGCCTGAGACTTCAGATAGGTTTCGGTTTCCTGCCAGACATGAGAAAGCTGTGTGTTTTCAATTTCAACAATGTCCTTTTCACTGCAGACAGTGCAAACTGCTGTTTTGGTTGCATTCTGTTCACAGCTTGCATTGTCATCACTGGCATATTCTGAAAAGCTATACGAAATATTAAAAGTATATACTGTCTCAGCTGACTTATAATACTTCTCTCTGACAGTTACCTGAGCTGTGCCCACCTGACGTAAAATCAGGCTTCCTCTGCCGGAAGCAGCATCGTAACAAACCTTTGCTGTGTCTTCATCGGAGGATATAACCTCAAGCTCTGTTTTTGCCATATCCTGATTATCATAGCCCGTTATGAACTTTATTACGGTGTAAGGGTGATATTTTTCTTCTGTCACAGATGAATAATAGCCATCCTCCTGAGTGCTTTCCCACATGGAATAAACATACTGCGGGAGTTCGACCTGCTTTGTTTCTTTACACACAGAGCACTCATATACACCGCTTGCATTAAGAATATACCGATGGCCCTGCTTGCTTTTTATAACGCTGTGCTTTGTAATATCTGTCAGGTCAATTTCATAAAAGTATATTTCTCCGTTATCAGCTGTATACCAGATAAGCTTGTCGCCTGACACAACGGGAGCACAGTCGGACAGGTCACCATCAAGGCTTAACACCTCACCTGCTTTTTCACCCGTGGCGTCAACAGGCACATAATACACTCTGCCAAGATAAGACCAGAGCACCATAAAGCTGTCAGAGGATATTTTCACAAGATGAGGAGTTGAAGCGCCCTCAAGCCCCTCTTTATAATCTGTGAGATATGTTACGGTTGCCTCGGCTGCAGAAAGCTCATTTTTTGAGATGGCAGACACAAAGATATTTCTTGTTTTCTGCTTTTCGGCAGTGCTCTGATTCACGCTTGCACCCGCAACAATATATGAGGTGTCAGAAATTTCAAAGCCGCCAACACTGCAGCCTGTATAGTTATCTCCCTGCTGTCCGTTGATTGCGAGCATATCCGCACAAACGCAGGCGTTATAATAATCAAGGTCAAATCTTTCATCTGCTTTATCAGAAGGGTATACTGTCAGAACCACACTTCTCGGATGTGCATCACCGTGATCAACGGCAACAAGCCTTCCGGAATCGACCTTCACAAACTGATTGAATGAGTGACTGACATATCCGTATTTCTGATTGGAAACACTCCACTGACAGCCTTCTGTAATCATTTGCTGTGTGTCAACCTGCACGGTTACATTCGCCTGATGGTTATATCCGTCATCTGATTTGTACATTTCGTGACAGGTTCTTATCAGCAGATACTTGCCGTCAGAAGCAAAACGTGCACTGCCTGCCATAAAAGGCACTGTCGTATTACAGTCACAGATGCTCAGTGAATCCTCCTTAACCCAGCTTTTATCATATTTTGTAAGCCTGAACACTTCCTTCAGGGGATCCTCTTCTCTGTTTTCATCGCCTGTGAGAATGAAGTAATTATCCTGTGTTTCACAGAATCCGCCGAATATCGGAAGCTCTGCAGGAATTGTGACGCTTTCTCTGAAGCTGTAATCACTGTTATAATAAAACGCCTTCATTTCACCGTCGGGCTGAAGTGAAAAAATCATTATTCCGTCTGTGCACGGCACAAGGTATGAGCTGACGGGCTGAGCCCATGTTTCATAATCCTGCCTATTGATATTACTGCCCTCACAGACAGAACAGGCTGCCTGCTCTGCGTGAGAAAAAACTACTGTGCTGAAGCAAAGAATCATTGCAAAAGTAAGACTTATCACTCTTTTCAAATATATCTCCTCCTTGAACGGCTGATGCGTCATCACTTATGTTCAACATTATTTATCTGCTATGAATTTACTGTAGTTTTTTTATTATATCATATATTTCCTTAAATTTCATTAAGTTATTGAAACATTTTTAAATATTAAAGAGAATAAGACAATAATGCGCTTCACAGAATATCTTTTTTCTCTTTTTCCGTTTGTTATCTGACATATGCGAACAAACGGTACTGCACCGAATGCAGTACCGTTTTTTTATATTCACTTATGCAACAGGGTTAACTGTTATCCACTCAATCTGAGGGCCGTAGCTTGTGTTATTGTTGAAAATTACATTTCCGCTGTTAGTGATTGTAATTTCGTTTTCACCCTGCTTCAGGTCCATATTGAATGTCATGGTTTTATAAGTGTACTTACTGTAGGTGTTACGAAGGAAAATATCCTTGCTTTCACCGTTGGCACTCACTGTCATCATGGCTTCAATCAGATCGACATTATAGTCGTGATATCCGCCCTCCTGATTGTTTGCATATCTCACTGTGAAGCGGTATGTGCCTGCCTTTTCAGCATTGACACTGAACACTGCCTTTCCGCCTTCGCTTGAGATGCCGTCTGCATATTCAACGGAATACTTGTCTTTAAGAAGCTGTGCCCCATCTGAAAGAGCCATGTCTGCTGCATTGATTTTCTGACCTGACAATGTCTCATCTGTTTTATAAATTGCTGTTTCTGCTTCAGCATTAAGCTCGATTTCGTTAAGTCCGCGTCTTAAATAAACAAGCGTATCTCCATAGAGCTCTGCCTTTGCACCGTCAATATATGAAGTTACTGCCTTGTCGGTCTTCACCTTGTAATATCCGTCATAGGGAGCAACAGCAAGCAAAGCATTTTCTCCGTCGGGAAGAACGGAAATTTCGTTTTCCTCTTCATGAAGTGAAAGAATCGCACTGTCAAGCACAAAGGTACCCTCAAGATTTCTGAATTCTACTGTGTGGAAGCCTGCACAAAGCTGAAGCTGCAGTGTCATACAGTCTGTGTATTCACTCTTGATTGTATTCGGGAAGGAAAGCACCTGTTCATTTCCGTCAACAGAGAAGATTGCCTTTGTGTAGTCACGGTCATCACTCTTGCTGCCGTCGTTCGAGTTTCCGTAAATCAGCTCAAAGTCATAAAGGCCTGATTTTTCTGTGAAGAATCTGATTCTGACTCCGTCACCGTCCTTTTCCATGCCGCCGACCATGCCGGAAACCTCACCTGTTGTGGCATATGCACTGTCATAGGTGTAAGCATCACCGAGAAGTGTACCCTCTTCGAATTCATATCTTACGGGAATATTTGTGTTTCTGATAACCTCTTTGCTTTCATCGGCAGGAGAAACTGTTATGAAATAAACAGCGTCACTGTCTGTGCCGGGAATGTTGATATTGACAGAACCTGAAAAAGCTTTTGTGTTATACTGCTTCAGAACAACAGGTGCTGAAACTATGCCTGTGAGGCCTTTATAATAAACGCATTCAACTCTGACATTGACTCTGTCCCCGATGTTGGTTTTGTCAAGACCTGTCACTCTGACAGCTCTTTTGTTTTCACTGCCTGCTGCGATAACCTTAACGGTATCCTTGCTGTCATTTATAGAAGCAATACCCTTGTATGTAAGTCGCCAGTCATCGTCATAAAGGTCACTGTTCTTAACCGATGAAACCTTTGTTTCAAGAAGTCTGCCTTCCATTTCAGCATATTTTCTGTAAAGCCACCAGTTGGAGTTGGGCGAGTTGTCGTCTGCTGCAGTGTCGTTGAGGTTGTTTGCAAGGCGCCAGTATGCCATCTGTCCCCAGCTGTCACTGTATTCAATCTGTGTGATATAGTGAACCATTTTAGCCGGATTTCCGCAGTCCTGCATTTCACCGTATTCTGTTATAACAATAGGAAGGTCCTTTTCCAGACCCAGCTTATCTTCGATTCTTCTGTAATCGTCAATGTGCATCTGCCAGTCGTAAATTGACCACCATGCGAGCTCATGATAAATCATGATTTCAGGCACGCAGTCATTTTCTGCACAATATGTCATGAAGCCTTCAATTTTTGTTGTTTCATAGTCGCAGAAGCCGGGGCCGCCAATAAGTGCATCCGGGTCAAGGCTCTTGACATAGTCATAGGTCATTTCCCATGCCTCATAGAAATTCTGTCTGCCGATTTCATCGTAATGCACATTTCCGTCAACATAATTGCCGAACCAAATTGCGTTGTCACATTCGTTATAGATGCAGTAGACAAGCTTATCCTTGTAGTCAACATCCTTCAGAAGCTCAACCTTCTCTCTCACAATGGGGAAATAATTTTCAGTGAGGAAGGTTCTCCAGTCATAAGTGCCGTTTTTGCGCATTTCCATAATTTCTTTGTGGTGATAATACCATGTGCTGTATGCGTCCTGAAGATAAACAACGGTATAATCGCACTCGTTAAGCTGGGGTGCAACATGGCTGATGTCACCTGTGGGATGCTGAAGACCGTCTGTTACCTTCTGTGAAACAGAAGAAATGTCAAGGCTGTCGGTCATAGTCTCTGACGGCACCCCCTCTTCTGCAAGGCCGTAGAGATGACCCGTTGCTCTTGTTGACACTTCAGCGAGCTGTTTTGACGCATCAACTGTGAGAGTGGGAGTCCATGCCACGGGTACAGCTTCAATCAGAAGAATCAGTGTGATGATGAATGAAATTATTTTTTCCATGCTTTTTTCTCCTTTCGGTTATCAGAGCTTTATCAGCTCATATTCCTTTGAGCCGATGCCTAATTCAGCCGCAGCATCGATTGTGTGAACACCGTTGCGGCTTTCTATTCTTTCAATAAAGTGATCTCTGCCCTTGTCTTCACTTGCATAAACAAGGTCAACACAGGCTTTGTCAATTGCCACCGGGTCAAGTGAAATCAGCATTCCGATATCTCCTATGCATGGGTCCTCTGCCACTGCACAGCAGTCACAGTCAACTGACATATTTTTCATAACATTGATATAAATGATATTACCCTTGAAATAATCAACAACACTTTTTGCCGCATCTGCCATGGATTCAAGAAAGCTGTCGTGATCTGCCGTCCAGATTTTCTCAGGCTCACCTGCACCGTGGATATATGCCTTGCCGAAGGATGATGCCATGCCGATTGAAAGCTGCTTGAGCGCTCCTCCGTAGCCACCCATGGGGTGTCCCTTAAAGTGAGAAAGCACCAGAAGACCGTCATATTTCGCTGTATTTTTGCCCACATAGTTTTTCTGAATTTTCTTTCCCTCGGGAACATTGAGAACCATATCCTCGGGCTCATCGTCAAGAATTTCCGCTTTGAAAAGCTCACTCCAGCCATGCTGCTGCAAGGTTTTCAGATGCTTTTCGGTTGAATTTCTTGTGCCCTCATAGGCAGTATTTGTCTCAACAACAGTGCCGCCAACCTTTTCGATTATCTCCTTCCAGAAAACGGGACGAAGAAAATTCTGGTTACCTGTTTCACCGCTGTGCACCTTGACTGCAATGTTACCTTTAAGCTCCTTGCCTAAGGCATTATAAAGCTTCAGAACATTTTCTTTTTCGCAGTTGTCTATAAAATATACTTTTGGGTTCATATTTATTCTCCTTTTTTATCAGGGATTTGGTACCATTCAAGCTCCGAAGCCGGAACAATTATATAATTATTTTCTCCTTCACCTATGCGAAGTATAACATTATTAATACCTGCCTGAATAATATTTCTTGCACAAACAGGACAAGGCTTAGCCTTATGTATGGTGTTATCCGGATTTACACCGGCTAAGTATAAATCTGCACCCATTGTCTGTGATCTTGAGCAATTAAGAAGAGCATTCATTTCAGCGTGAATAGCTCTGCAAATTCCATAGCCCTCACCCTGATGCATATTGCGTTCAATACGGGGACAGTTAGTCAGATCACAACAGTTTGAAAAGCCTCTTGGTGAACCGTTATAGCCCGTAGAAATTACCGCATCTTCCTTTACAATTACAGCTCCATATTTTCTTTTTAAGCAAGTGCTTCTGTGAGCAAATGTTTCTGCACAGTTGAGATATGCATCTGTTTTAGAAATACGTTTTCCTTTTTCAGGTATTACCATTTTAAAACTCCTTTTTCACCCTCTCAGTCAATCTTCGATTGACAGCTCTCCCAAAGGGAGAGCCAAGATTTTACTTGAGCAATTACTCTGACTTTAAGGGCCTATATAAATCAATTCTTGCTTTTATTTCTTCATCTATTGTTTCGCATACACTTTTAAAATCCGTGTCTACCTCATAGTTAGTAAATCTAAGCACCTTTAATCCATAGGCTTCAATTACCGCACTACGTTCCTTATCGTACTCCATGCCCTGTTCCGTAAAATGCTGTGATCCGTCAATTTCAATAACTAAACGAGCTGAAGCACAATAAAAATCCACAATAAACGATTCTATTATTCTTTGTTTGTATATTTTAACAGGATATTGTCTCAGAAACAAATACCATAGTTTTCTTTCATGCGGAGTCATATTTTTTCTTAGCATTTTTGCCGTTTGCAGTATACTGTTATTTTTTTCGACTCTCACTAAAATCACATCCTTAATTGACTCATTTTGAGATATGACTATATGTAGATATTCACAAACCACTCTCTGTTTGCTTGCCTCTCCCTTTGGGTGATTCCCTCTGTTAGAGGGAGTGTCACGAAGTGACGAGGGAGTGCCCGTTTGCGGAGCAAAAGGTGGCAGACCGTAAGGTCTGTCGGAGAGGGTTTTTATTATTATACCACAACACTTTCTGAAAAGTAAAGAAAAAGAGAGCCCTGAGGACTCTCTTTTTTATCTTATTTCGAAATTCTGATAACTGTTGCCGAATACTGCGGCACTGTGTAGTTGAATTTTTCTGTGATACCCTCAACTGTGAACTCTTCCATTGTGCAGTCTTCTTCTGCACCAAGGATATTGTCGTTATTGAGGCTGTCACCTGCAACCTGATATACCTTTGCAGTTGAGTCAACAGCTCCTGCGTTTGCAATGTCGATTGCAAATGTTCTGTCACTGCCTGTCACGTTGACGAGCTTGATGATGATATCACCTGTTTCATCTGTTGAAACAACCTGATAAGCCTCAGCATTACAGTCTGATTCTGCATCGTAATCAAACTGAAGCTCACCGTCGATATAGCCCTTGATGTTAACTCCGTCAACAACTATTTTGATTTCATATGTTCTGCCGGTTTCAACTGTGAAATCAGACATTGTGCCGGGAAGTCCGCCACTCTTTGCTCCGTTTTCAACTCTCTGAAGGCCCGACATTGTGTTGTCCCATCCACCGATGTTCCAGAAGAACATATTGTTTTCATCTTCAATGAGGAAAGGAACATAGAAGCCTTCTGCACCGTTGAGCTTTGTTGCTTCAAAGGTATATGTATAATCTGACCAGTCCTCATCACCGAAAACGGCTGATGCACCGTAGTTATGATAAGGAATCTCGTAAGCCTTCTGTGTCAGCTTGCCGGATTTAATTTCCCAATCGCCGTCACTGATCTTATTCCAGTTCCACCAGAAGTTCTGAATTGAGAATTTGTCTTCACCGAGTGTTTTACCGCTTTCATTACTGACAACCTTTACATTGTCAAATTCAGCCTGGGTGTACCATGTGCCGAGACCCACCTTACCCTTAAGGGCATCGGGAGCAATTTCAGCACCGTCAAGCTCTGACTTGAGAAGAGTTGTGCCTGCATTTGTTGAGAAGAGCTTTTGCATATAATAGCTGATTGAGCCTGTTGAAAGGTGATTGTTGAACCAGATAAGGTCAGGTGCCCAGTGGGTTGCAGTAAGGTTGCCGAACAAGGGAGCATATGCTGCCATCTTGACAATGTCACCGTTTCTTTCGAGGCCTGTCATAAATGCTGCCTCTGCGAGAGCTGCTTCAAGTCTGTTGGATCGGGCTGCATATTCGCCCACAAACACGGGAATTGCACCACCGTAAATGGTGTCTGTCATGCTTTCATAATCTCTCTTATAATTGTCCTCGTCATAATAGTCAGCGTTTTCGAAGAACCATGAGGGCTCGTTATAATAATGCTGGTCTGTTGCGCCTGCATATTGGTCAATTGTGATGCCGTTTTCCTTCACATAGTCATATGCGTTTTCATAAGAAGGAATGTAATTTCCGCCGCTTGTAGCATCGTCAGCACCTGCAGAATAGATAAGCTCAAGGCCTTCATAAAGCTCGGGATTTTTTGCCTTTTCTTCGTTGAATCTCCGGAGGAAGGCTTCGTATCTTTCGAAATAATCCTTGCCTTCGTTTTCGTTACCGATGCAGATATATTTAAGCTCGAATGCTTCCGGATGACCGAGAGATGCTCTTACCTTACCCCATGTTGAATTCACGTCACCACGGCAGAATTCAACAAGGTCGCACATATCCTGAAGATACTGCTCGAACTCGTCACTTTCCATATCAACAGGTCCGCAGCCTCTCATCTGGCAGTAAAGACCGCAGTTGATAACAGGCACGCCGACAGCGCCGATATCCTCGGCAAGCTGGAAATATTCATAGAAGCCGAGACCGTAGGTCATAAAGCAGGGATAGGGATCGTCTGTTGCGGAATGGTTTGTCCAGATATTCTGACCCTGTGTACGTGCAGCAACATTGCCGTATCCGCCGTCAAAGTAAAGAGGAAGTCCATCTTTACCTGTTCCGATTGAATCCTTCCAGTTATACATTGTTTCGGGGTTATAGCCCTCGATAATGCATCCGCCGGGGAATCTTAAGAATGCAGGCTCAATTTCTGCAAGCTTTTCAACAAGGTCGTATCTCATGCCGTGACCGTTATATGTCTTTTCGGGAATAAGGGAAACCATGTCAAGAGCAGCCTTGCCTGAGTCAATACGCACCTGAAGTGAAACGCCCTCATGTGCAGTAATATCAGATGTGAGCTGTGCTGTATATTTTGTCCACTGATCAGTGACAGCATCAATTGTTGCAGAGCCTGCAACCTTGCTGCCGCTCATAAGTCTGACATATATCTTTCCTGTGTAGCCTTCAATACCCTTTGCATAAACGGAGAAATTATATTTTTCTCCCTTTTCAATGCTCATGCCCTCAAGGAAGCCTCTGTTGACAACACCTGCTGCTTTGTCTGATGTGTTGTGGATAAACAGATATGAGGGGTTGTTTTCGTTAAGGCAGCCGTTGGCATCGTCTTTCACAACCCAATAGGGCACTGCGCCGACACCCGACCAGCCGTAAAGTGCATCGCCCATGGCAATATCACTGTATTCAAAGGACCGGTTAACGACCTTTTCAGCATAAACGCCACCGTCAGCAGCGAAGTTGATATCTTCAAAGAAAATGCCGTAAAGAAGCTCACTGATATCATGAACCTCATCAGCAGCATCGACATTCAGCTGATAGTCTGAATTTTCAACATCGTATGCAGTAACTGTGTTTTCTTCGCCTCTTATTATGTTGCTTCCGTTTTCCGGGTCACCTGCAATAAGACCGAGAGAAACGAGCAAAGACATAATAACAGCAAGAATTTTTTTGTAATAAGCAAGAAATTTCTGTCCCATATTTTTCCTCCGTGAAAATATTTCTTTTCCATAATATAATATTAAAAAGTCAATGCTTTGTCAACAATATCAGATGCGTTTATTCAAAAACATTGACAAGCCCTGCGCTTTATTATAAAATTGATTCAACACATCAGGAAGGTGATGAATCATGAAAGCTCTTATCGTTGTTGATATGCAGAATGACTTTATTGACGGTGCCCTGGGCACAAAAGAGGCAGTGGCAATTCTGCCGCATGTCAGAGAAAAAATTGACATTTACCGCAAAAACGGTGACACGGTGATTTTCACCCGTGATACCCATGACGAAAACTATATGGACACAATGGAAGGGAAAAAGCTTCCTGTGCCCCACTGCATCAAGGGCACAAAGGGCTGGGAGATTTCAGATTGTCTGGGCACTGAAAATTCAGAAATTATTGATAAGCCCACCTTCGGCTCAACAGAGCTTGCTGAGCGCATAAAGGCTCTCAAAGACCTTGATGAAGTTGAGCTTATCGGTCTTTGCACCGACATCTGCGTCATTTCAAACACTCTGCTTATCAAGGCAGCTCTGCCTGAAATGAATATTTCTGTTGACAGTGCCTGCTGCGCAGGTGTTACCCCCGAAAGCCATGAAAATGCACTGGCAGCCATGAAAATGTGCCATATCAATATTATATAAGAGGGTGAAAATATGAGCTTTAATGTTGAAAAGGTTACTGAAGATCTTATTCAGTGGATACGATGCTGGTTTGAAGAAAATGGAAAGGGCTGCAAGGCAGTGCTCGGCATCTCCGGCGGAAAGGACAGCTCTGTTGTCGCTGCACTTTGTGTCAGGGCTCTGGGCAAGGAAAATGTTTTCGGTGTTCTTATGCCTAACGGAGAGCAGAGTGACATTGATGTTTCCAAGGCACTTTGCGAGTTTCTTGATATCGACAGTGTGACTGTCAATATTGCAGACTGCTTCAACGGTCTTGTCAACGAGATTGAAAGCAAGATGGAATTTACACACCTTGCAAGAGTCAATCTTCCGCCAAGGCTTCGCATGTCAACCGTCTATGCCGTTTCACAGTGCGTCAACGGCAGAGTTGCAAACACCTGCAACCTTTCCGAAGACTGGGTGGGCTACTCAACACGCTACGGTGACAGCGTGGGTGACTTCAGTCCCCTTTCAAACCTCACAGTTCAGGAGGTCAAGCAAATCGGCAGATATATCGGTCTGCCCCCCATGTTTGTTGACAAGGTTCCCAGTGACGGCCTTTGCGGAAAAACCGACGAGGATAATCTCGGCTTTACCTACGAGGTTCTTGACAAATACATCAGAACAGGTGTCTGTGAGGACGAAAAGACAAAGGAGCTTATTGACAGAAAGCACAGTATGAATCTGTTCAAGCTTCAGCTTATGCCTAGCTTTCCTTATAAGCCGGAATGAAAGCAATTGACACATCTTTCTGATTTTATTCTGACAAAGCTGAATGGGGCTGTTGCAGTAAGATGCAACAGCCCCTCTTTATTATTTATTTTTCAGGAACCTGCTTCATTCCGCTGCCCTTCTGACCCCAGGAGTTTGCCCATGATTCACAGTAAACTGCCGAATAGGGTACATTGTTCTTTTTTCTGTAGGATGCAAAGCAGTTGCACCAGATAACTGAAGGAAGTGCAATCACAAGCCAGTAAAGAGGACCTAAAAGAAGGCACTGCCATGTGTGGCCGTATTCATGAATTCTTGTGTTGTATGTCCACTTCTTGTTTTTGTGATTATCCTTCATGAATATGAAAAGACCGAGGGAAAGTCCGCCCTGATTCCATGGAATATATACTATTTTTGAATAGCCGAAATGCTGCCAGCGGTAACCCTTCACCTTTGTGCAGATGATGAATGCTATCCAGCCTACAAGGTTGACTGAAAGTCCCCATGTCCACTGAACAAGATAGAAAAGGAATGCTTTAAGAGAAGTCATAAAGCCCTTTTCCGGTGCCTTCGGCTCTTTCTGATTGATGTCGATTGTCTGGGAAGCAAAGGTTTCCTGTGCTTCTTCCTTGCGGTTTTCTTTTGATGTTCTGATTTTCTTCATTTCTTCTTCAATCTCCAACAGAACGGTATATTCACCGTCTTCATTTTTTTCGAGTGGTCTTGCTTTTTGGCTGTTATTTTTGCCAAGCCATGTATTCTCATACTTCTGGCCCGAAATATTTTCCACGATGAAAATTTCTTTTTTCGTAAGAGCAACGGATCCGTATTTATGTTTCGTCGCAATAGCAGCACGGATGAGAGTGTGCTCTGTCTTATTCATCTTGAATCTATAAAGAAGGAAGAGCGAAAGAAGTGTGAAAACGATGGGTACAAAGGTAATACAGATTCTTACACCGAGAATAGCTGTATCAGTCTGCTGGAAGATCTGTCCGGGATGAGCTTCTTTCCATTTTTCAAGATCTCTGCCGATAACCAGACCGAAGGAACCGAGAATGAAGCTTACAACAGTGGTCATAGTGCCGGAAACAGTCTTTTTAACAAAGGTATTGAATGTCCCGATAACGCCCTCACGTCTTCTGCCGGTGATAGCCTCGTCAACGTCGGAGATGTCAGGAAGAATGTTTGTTGCAACATAGCCGAGACCCGACTTACCGAAGGGATAAAGCACCGCTGTCGCCATAAGAATAATCTTCCAGATGAGTGCACCCTCATTTTCTGCAGTTGGATTCATAAGAAGACACACAGCAAAACCGGCAATCATAAGGGGAGTTACTATTGTGCCGCACTTTTTCTTACCGAACTTTATTGTAAGAGCATAGTTGAGGGGGAATGAAGCCGCCTCAAAAATACCTGCAATTGTAGTAAAAAGAGTATAATAGGAAGGAAGCTTTGCAATATATTCTATGTAGTAGATAAGTGTTGTTGTGTAGAAGAAGGTTGCTATATTATAAGCAAGACTCATAAAGAAATACTGTCTGAAGGATTTGTTTTTAAGAACAAACCAATATTCTTTAAAGAAATATTTGATATCAAACTTTTCCGGCTTAAAATTAAGTGAGGGTTTTTCCCTTGTTTTCTTGAAGGTGATGAAAAGGCATACTCCGTAAACAGCCGCAAGAACAAGACCTGAAATGAGCATTGGCTTATTGGCACCTGACTGAGGTGTATTGAAGCCGAATATACCAAGAATTGCCGACACAAGGAAGAATGAGGGGAACATACCAAATGAGTTGAATATGTAGCCCACAGAGTTATACTGTATTCTTAAATCATAGTCCGGTGCAAGCTCGGGAAGCATTGCAACATACGGAATGTCTATAATCGTATAGGCGGTTTTATAAAGCATAAATGCAATGGTATAGTAAAGAAACGCCTGCATAGGTCTGGCACTGCCGTCAAAACCGTAGGAATTCCACATCATTGCAAAGGAAATTACGAAAAGAGGCATACCCCAGAGTATGTAACGTCTGTGCTTACCGTACTTTGAGCGTGTTCTGTCTGCAATAATACCCATGATCGGGTCAGTGATTGCATCCCATAAAACTGCCACACTCGTAACAATACCTGCCAGCTTAATGTCAAGACCGACAACGTCGGTAAGGAATTTGAGATAAAAAAGGCTTACTACATATCCGGCACCGGACATTGTGATGTTTGCACTGCTGTAATTCATCATGGGTATAACATCTTTTTTAAACGTTCCCTTAACGCCCAGCAGCTTAAGGATTTTTTGTTCCATATAATTCCTCCGTTTTTTTAGTATAAGGATACTCTATCACTTTGCAAAGATAAAGTCAAGAAATTAATATATTTATGTTGATTTATTAATTTCTGCGTGTTATTCTTATATGCAGAAACCAAAAAGGAGGAATACTCATGCTCATTTCAGGCCTTCAGAAGCTGACACTTCTCGACTACCCCGAAAAAGCAGCCTGCACAGTTTTCACCTATGGCTGCAATTTTTTATGCCCCTTCTGCCACAATGCATTGCTTGTAACAGAAAAAGCAGAAAACCTGATAAGTGAGGAAGAAATTCTTTCGCTGCTCGAAAAGCGGCAGGGTATTCTTGACGGTGTGTGCATAACAGGCGGTGAGCCCACATTGCAGAAGGACCTTATCCCTTTCATGCAGAAAATCAGGGAATTGGGATATCTTATAAAGCTCGACACCAACGGCTACCGTCCCGATGTGCTTTCGCAGATTTTTGACCTTGGCCTTTGCGACTATGTTGCAATGGATATCAAAAATTCGGTGGAAAAGTATTCTCTCACTGCAGGCAAAGATATAGACACCGAAAAAATTCTCACTTCAATTCAGATGATAAAGGACCGTGCCCCCACTTTTGAATTCAGAACAACCATTGTTAAAGAATTTCACGACGAAGCCGACATTGAAAAAATCTGCAGCCTTGCAGGAAAAGAAAACAGACTCTTCCTTCAGCAGTTCAAAGATTCAGGCTGCCTGATACAGTCAGGGCTGAATCCGTGGGATTCCGACAGATTGTCAGAAGCTGTCGCTTTGATGAAAGACAAAGGCTTTAACGTTTTAATACGCGAAAGCTAAAATCACAATATCTTGTGGTATTTTCGAAAAAAATTAAAAAAATAATACAATAATTTGTGTTCCCCCTATTGCTTTTCACAATATCTTGTGCTATAATCACTCACGTAGCGCAAATATTAAAGTAAATAGGAGGAATTTTTATGTATTCAGTTCTTAAAAGAGGCGGACAGGTTATTGATTTTAACCTTAAGAAAATTACACAGGCTATCACCCTTGCTTTTGAAGCACAGCAAAGAGAGTATAACCCCGACATCATCGATTTCCTTGCACTCAAGGTAACAGCAGACTTTGAACCCAAAATCAAGGAACACCGCATTGCAGTTGAAGATATTCAGGACAGCGTTGAAAACGTTCTTGTTCAGGCAGGCTACAGCGATGTTGCAAAGGCATACATTCTTTATCGCCGTCAGCACGAAAAGCTTCGTGACATCAACACAACTCTTCTTGACTACAAGCAGATTGTTGACAACTATGTTAACGTAAGCGACTGGCGTGTTAAAGAAAACTCCACCGTTACATATTCTGTCGGTGGTCTTATTCTCAACAACTCAGGTGCTATCACAGCTAACTACTGGCTTTCAGAGGTTTACGATGACGAAATCGCAAACGCTCACAGAAATGCAGACATCCACATTCATGACCTTTCCATGCTCACAGGCTACTGTGCAGGCTGGTCACTCAAGCAGCTTATCAAGGAAGGCCTCGGCGGTGTTACAGGCAAGATCACATCTGCTCCCGCAAAGCACCTTGCAACACTCTGCAACCAGATGGTTAACTTCCTCGGCATCATGCAGAACGAATGGGCAGGCGCACAGGCTTTCTCATCCTTCGACACCTACCTTGCTCCCTTCGTAAAGGCTGATAACCTTTCATACGATCAGGTTAAAAAGTGTATCGAATCTTTCATCTACGGTGTTAACACTCCCTCACGCTGGGGTACACAGGCACCCTTCTCAAACATCACTCTTGACTGGACAGTACCCAATGACCTTGCAGAGCTTAACGCTATTGTCGGCGGCAAGGAAATGGACTTCAAGTATAAGGACTGTAAGAAGGAAATGGATATGGTTAACCGTGCCTTCATCGAAACCATGATCGAAGGCGACGCAAACGGCAGAGGCTTCCAGTATCCCATCCCCACCTATTCAATCACAAGCGATTTTGACTGGTCAGAAACAGAAAACAACAAGCTTCTGTTTGAAATGACCGCAAAATACGGCACACCCTACTTCTCAAACTACATCAACTCCGACATGGAGCCCAGCGATGTACGTTCAATGTGCTGCAGACTTCGTCTTGACCTTCGTGAGCTTCGCAAGAAGTCAGGCGGCTTCTTCGGCAGCGGCGAAAGCACAGGTTCAGTCGGTGTTGTAACAATCAACATCCCCAGAATCGCATATCTTGCAAAGGACGAGAAGGACTTCTACGAACGCCTTGACAAGCTCATGGATATTTCAGCACGTTCACTCGCTATCAAGAGAAAGGTTATCACAAACCTTCTTGAAGCAGGTCTCTATCCCTACACAAAGAGATATCTCGGCACCTTCGCAAACCACTTCTCAACAATCGGTCTTGTTGGTATGAACGAAGCTGCACTTAATGCAAACTGGATCAAGTGTGACCTCACAGATGAAAAGGCACAGTCCTTCGCAAAGGATGTTCTCAACCACATGCGTGAACGTCTTTCCGACTATCAGGAAAAATACGGCGATCTTTATAACCTTGAGGCAACACCTGCTGAGTCAACAAGCTACCGTCTTGCAAAGCACGACATGAAGCACTATCCCGACATCATCACTGCTGCAGACAAGTCAAAGGATGAAACTCCCTACTACACCAACTCATCACATCTTCCCGTTGGCTACACAGACGACATCTTTGCTGCCCTTGATATTCAGGATGAGCTTCAGACTCTCTACACATCAGGCACTGTTTTCCACGCTTTCCTCGGCGAAAAGCTTCCCACATGGAAGAGTGCTGCTGCTCTCATCAGAAAGATTGCAGAAAACTACAAGCTTCCCTACTATACTCTTTCACCCACATATTCCGTATGTAAGAATCACGGTTATATTTCAGGTGAGCAGTACACCTGCCCCGAATGCGGTGAAAAGACAGAAGTTTACAGCCGTATCACAGGCTACTACAGACCTGTTCAGAACTGGAACGACGGTAAGAGCCAGGAATTCGAGCACAGAATCGAATACAACCCCGAAAAGTTTGACAAAGAGCTTTCAAAAATCAAAACTGAAGTTGCACAGTGCGACGACTGCGGCGTAGAAAGCGAAAACAAAGTTATTCTCTTTGCTTCAGCAACCTGCCCCAACTGCAAAATGGCTGCAATGTTCCTTGACAAAGCAGGCATTGCATACGAAAAGGTTATGGCTGACGAAAACAAAGAGCTGGCAGAGGAGTTCGGCGTTCATCAGGCTCCCACACTCATTAACATCGTTGACGGCAAAGCCGAAAAGATCGTTAACCTTTCAAACATCAGAGCTTTCACCGAAAGATAAGAGGTATAAAGCCAATGTATGACATTATAATCATAGGCGCAGGACCGGCAGGGCTGACAAGTGCAGTCTATGCCGGCAGAGCCGACAAAAGTGTGCTCATTCTTGAAAGAGAAACCTTCGGCGGTCAGATCACACATTCTCCCAGAGTTGAAAACTATCCCGGCTTCATTCAGATGAGCGGTAATGAATTTGCCGATAAGCTGGTTGAGCAGGCAATGGCGCAGGGCGCAGAAATTGAGCTTGACACTGCTTCTTCAATTGAAAAGAAAGACGGTTTCTTCTCTGTTCACGGAGAAAGAGCAACCTACGAGGGCAAGAGTGTTATCATCGCAACAGGTTCAGCGCACAGAAGGCTGAATCTTCCCAAGGAAGACAAGTTCACAGGTGAAGGCGTTTCCTACTGTGCAGTTTGTGACGGTGCTTTCTATAACGACAAAGATATTGCCGTTATCGGCGGGGGCAACTCCGCACTTCAGGAGGCAGTTCTTCTTTCCAAAAACTGCAAAAGCGTCACTGTTATTCAGAATCTCGCCTTCCTCACAGGTGAAACAAAGCTCGTGCAGGAGCTTGAAAAGAAAGACAATGTTTCTTTCATCTATTCGAGTGTTGTTACAGAGCTTCTCGGTGATGACGTCTTTGAAGGAATCAGAATCAGAAACACTGAGACAAACGAAGAAACCTCACTCACTTTTGACGGCATCTTCGTAGCAATCGGTCAGCAGCCGATGAATGAGCCCTTTAAAAACAGCGTTAAGCTCAATGACTGGGGCTACATCGAGGCCGATGAGACCTGCGTGCCTGAAAGCGAAGAGGGTATCTTCGTTGCAGGTGACTGCAGAAGCAAAAGAGTCAGACAGATTGCAACAGCAATTTCTGACGGTGCAGTTGCTGCCCTTGCGGCCTGCAGCTATATCGATAATTTATAAAAAGCAACAAGTCGGTGGAATCCACCGACTTGTTTTTTCTGTTTCTCAATTTCAATAAAACTCTCTGAAGCCCTCATCATCGCAGGGAAAAAGTTCAAAAGTCAGCTTTTCTTTTGTTGCAGGATGAATGAATGAAAGCTTATATGACCAGAGAGCAATTGTTTTTTCTTCATCCTTGCTACCATAACGTCTGTCACCGCAAAGAGGCATTTTTCTTGAGGCAAACTGCACTCTTATCTGATGGGTTCTGCCCGTGTGGAGCATAACTCTGACAAGGCTTTTGACAGTCTTTGTTTCAACAAGCTCATAGCTTAACACAGCCTTTTTCACACCCTTGCGTTCCTTTTTGACAACAAAGCTTTTGTTTTTGCCTTTGTCAAAAAAGAGAAGATCTTCCATAATCCCCTGCTCCTCGGGAATTCCGTTCACAACTGCAAGGTAGCATTTTTCCATAGTTCTGTCTGCCACCTGTGCGGAAAGGGAAGCAGCCGCTTTCTGTGTTTTTGCATAAACCATCACACCGCCGACCTCTTTATCAAGACGGTGAACAGGATAGATTTCACTGACCGTCTGCTCTTTAAGAGCGTCGACCATGCTTGCTTTTCCGTTGCCCTGCTGAGAGATAAGACCTCTCTGCTTTTCGGCAACAACAATATATTCATCTTCAAAAAGAATCTTCACTCTGTTTCTCCTTTCGAAAAAGCCTACAATCACACAGCTGACTTCGCCAGACATCGGTAAGCACAAAAATGTCACTTCTTCTTAAAAAAGCCACTGCACTTTTTGTGCAATGGCTTTTCTGATTATTTGGCGTAGTCTACTGCTCTTGTCTCACGAATCATGTTGACCTTGATCTGACCGGGATATTCAAGCTCCTGCTCGATCTTTTCAACAATGTTGTGAGCAACAAGTGCCATCTCTTCATCGCTTACAATGTCAGGCTTGACAATGATTCTGACCTCACGGCCTGCCTGAATTGCAAATGCCTTTTCAACACCCTTGAAGGATTCGGAAATCTGCTCAAGTGTTTCAAGACGCTTGATGTAATTCTGAAGGTTTTCTCTTCTTGCACCGGGTCTTGCTGCTGAAATTGCGTCTGCAGCCTGCACAAGACAAGCAATAATGCTCTTGGGTTCAACATCGCCGTGGTGTGCATGAATTGCATTGACAACGATGTCGTTTTCCTTATACTTCTTCGCATACTCAACACCAAGCTCAATATGTGAGCCTTCCTGCTGATGGTCAACTGCCTTACCGATATCATGAAGAAGACCTGCCCTTCTTGCGAGCTTGACGCCTGCACCGATTTCAGCAGCCATAAGACCTGCAATATAGGAAACTTCAAGTGAATGGTTAAGAACATTCTGACCGTAGCTGGTACGGTACTTAAGGCGACCGATAAGCTTCACAAGCTCATTATGAACGCCGTTGACGCCTGCGTCAATGACAGCTCTTTCACCTGCCTGCTTGATTGCCTGATCGACCTCACGCTTTGCCTTTTCGTGAATCTTCTCGATAAGTGCGGGATGGATTCTGCCGTCAGAGATAAGTCTTTCAAGAGTGATTCTTGCAACCTCTCTGCGAACGGGATCAAAGCTTGAAAGTGTGATTGCTTCAGGTGTGTCGTCAATGATGAGATCAACACCTGTAATTGTTTCGAGGGTTCTGATATTGCGTCCCTCACGGCCGATTATGCGGCCCTTCATTTCATCGTTGGGAAGAGCAACAACAGACACGGTTGCTTCCGATGCGTGATCGGCTGCACAGCGCTGAATTGCAGTTGTGATGATTTCTCTTGCAAGATTGTCGGACTCTTCACGGACCATCTGCTCATATTCCATAATCTTGACAGCTTTTTCTCTTTTAAGAGTTTCTTCAAGTGAATTGATGAGATCGATCTTAGCCTGTTCTTTTGTATAGCCCGATATCTTTTCAAGCATTTCTAACTGACTTCTTTTGATGCTTTCTGCTTCGGAAAGTTGTTCTTCAGCTTTTTTGATTTTTTCTGCGAGAATTTCTTCTTTTTTCTCAAGTGCTTCAGTTTTCTTGTCGAGGCTTTCCTCTTTCTGAATCATTCTTTTTTCCTGGCGTTGAACTTCGTTTCTTCTTTCACGGATTTCACGCTCTGATTCAGTTCTGAATTTATGGATTTCATCCTTTGCTTCGAGAATTGCCTCTCTCTTCTTTGTTTCTGCTTCGTTAACGGCCTGATTCACGATTCTTGCAGCCTCGTCATTAGCGGAGCCGATAAGACCTTCTGCGGTTTTCTTTCTGTGAAGTCCGCCGAAGACAAAGCCCAGCACACCGAAAACAACAGCACAAACAACAGCAATGATAATTGCAACAGTTAAACTAACCAAAGTAGCAGCACCTCCTTCTTTTTAAATTCTTGGGGTGGCAACATATATAATGCGGACAAAAACACCTCCGCCTTTGCTATATCACCGATGTGGTCATCAAAAGAATTACAGTAATGTTACTCGAATGACAGCATAAACATATAATAATCTACACTATCTTGAATATTTTAAACTAAAATACACAATATGTCAAGTCAAAAAGACATCAAAGGAAGGTTTTTTTGTTACAAAATTAATAATTTTTCACTTTTGATCATTATTTTATTGTAAGGTTTATAAAAAATACACCTTCACCGTTTTTCATCGGCCGAAGGTGTATTTTTATTCAGTATTCAGTGATTATTCTTCTGTTTCTTCAGCTTCGTTTTCCTCATCGATAACTGAATCACGGTGCTTTCGTGAGAAGAAAAAGCCTGCAAGAGAGCCGACAGCCACAATGCCTGTGGGAGCAACCAGAATTTCAGGGTTTTCCCTGACTGTCTGAACTGCAGTTTCGATTATATTTGTTTCTTCGCCACCGTCATCATCGACAGTGGGGATTGAATAAGATGTCACGATATTTCCGTCAGCATCTGTTGCATAAACGCCGTCAATGAGCTCTTCAAGATAATCAAAATCGAATCTTTCCGTAGGCTTTGTTGTTGAAGAGGGCTGACTAATTTCGTTATCGGTAAGGGGCTCATCAACATTATAGGTTGTCAGAATATCAGCGTTATTTCCTGAAGCTGTTGTTGTCTGCAGCTCATTGTCGATACCGTTGAATATGGTGTCCACAACCTGTGAAGCCTTGTCATTATCTGTCGGAACAATGGTGTTGACAAACTTTTCAACCTCTGCAACCATGTCGTTATCGGAAGATACAGAATTTTCTGAATTCAGCGAAGCGTCCTTCCTGATGACAAATTCATACACAGCTTCATCAGTCTTTCCCTTAAGGTCATCATAAGAAACTGAAAGCCTTATTGTTTCGTTCCTCAGGGCTGTGTTGAGCTTGTGATCTGCAGTTGAGGCAGGAGTCATAACCTTTTCGCCAAGCTTTATTGAAACGAAATCATTGCTGCCGCCCTCAAGCTGCTCAGCAAGAGCAAAGGGAGTGAACCAGATTCTTTCGCAATCCTCTGCAACCACAATTTCATAACGCAGAACGTCACTGTAAAACTCGTCCTCAAGAGCAAGGCAGCCATTCTCTTCAGCAAGATCAAAAAGAGCCTCACATGACATCTGACTGTCATATGCTACACCCTTTTCATCGAGCATAGTCTTAAGAATAAGCTTCTGCAAAGCAAGCTCGTCATCATTCTGCATTGCGATGATGAGATAAATCGGGTTGAGGTTAATGTCGTACATGGTGTTAAGAATAGTTGCATAGTAGGCATAGTCAACATATTCCTTCTGTGCTGTTGTTGCTTCATCATAGGGAGCAAGAGGCACCTTATAATCATTTTTTGCCGCTGTGATTATCTTTGCCCAGTGGAAAATTTCGTCAGCCTCGGGGTTCTTGCTGATGGGAAGCTGTTCGAACTGAGTTACATATGCCTTGACTGTGTTGACAGCCATGCCTGTCAGGGTGTCAACACCTGAAGGGAGCATTGTTTCTGTCAGTGCGGAAAGGATAATTACGACTGCCCCGTCAAGGGTTGTACCCTTGGGAATTTCAACCTTCTTTTCATAAAGAACATAAACTGCGTCATACTTGAGAGCCGCATACGTCACTGCAATTGCAGCCTTGCTTTCCATATCCTCGTTACCCGGAAGTCTGATGCCGTAGTCCTGAAGATATGCTCGCATCTCGTCAAGCGTACCTGTCATACCTGCTGCAGTGACGAGATAATACATTGCGTATGTAACCTCGGTATATGCTGCTGCAACTGTGTTTTCGTCAAGGTCAAAAAGCACGGAATACTGCTTGACCTCTTTGATGAATTCATCGTATGTATGACTGCCGGGATGATCGGTCGGCAAGGGCCTGATGCTCTTTGCCGTCACTGCCATTGCATCATCTCTGATGACAATGTTATCAAGCCATGCGTAGTTGTATTCAGGTGATGATGAACGGGTGTTGCCGGGAAGAACGGCAAAGGTGCCGCCATAGGTTGTGATAATTGCAGACGCTGTCAGAGGGCAGACTGCAAGAGCAAAAATCATCATCAAAGATAACAATAAAGATACTATCTTTTTCATCTTTAAGGATATCCTCCTTTTTCTTTCAGGTAAAGTTATATACATATAAACATAATTTCACTATTATACATAGTATATGATACAACTTTCCCTTTAAGATGTCAACTGAAACAGAAATTATTTAACAAAATCAGACAAAAATTCTTATTCGCAACAAAAGAAAACACCCTGTTCTGTGAACAGGGTGCATAAAGTATAAATTACAGTGTCTGATAAGGGCTTCTTGCAACGGGAGAAATAAGAACCTTACCTGTGCCACGATATACATTGACAAGGCCTTCACCTGAAGCTGCTGAGCCGATAAGTGTTTTGCCTGAACGCTCAACAGAGAAGTTGAGGCTGTTGCTCCATGCAATTGCAAGGTTGCCGTCAATTTTGAGAACATCATTATCGAGATTGATTTCAATAAGCTCTTCTCTCGGGCAGGTTGACTCAATGCAGAAAACTCCGTTACCGACAAGGCTTAAATTGAACAGACCTTCGTTACCGGCAACTGCTGATGAAAGATTGGAACGCATAACAGCCTTGTGCTGAAGGTTTGAATCACAAGCAAGGAAAAGTCCGTCATCAAGAACAACTGCACCGCCCCAGTCTGCTGTGTCAAGCAGAATAAGGTGCTTATAGGTGGGCTCAAGAACAAGAAGACCGTCACCGACATATTCAGGCTTGATTGCAGATTCCCCTGTCACCTTGCCTCTTAATGCTTTGCCGAAGAAGTCGCCGACGCCCTTGACGCCTGTTGTTGCATTGACATTACCCACGGACCACTGCATAGCGCCTGCCTGACAGGTGACAGGAGCTTTCTTAAGGTCGCAGATGACCTGTCTTTTGTGCACATTCATCTTGTTGCTGAAATATGCTGTTGCAGCTGTGGAGGGAGTGATGCTGAGGTCTCTTTTGTATTCGATTACGGTAAAGGCTCCCTTTTCTGCAACGATATTCACATCGTCGTTGTTTGTGAAATTGCTGATTCTGTACATAATGTTTACCTCTTTCATATTTTTCCGAGTTGATTCTCTTGTACAAATTCTACCATAAACTAATTTTCCTGTCAAGGAAAAACTTAAAGGGGCTACTGAATTGTAACCCCTTTGACCGTTATATTTTAATTTTTTAGCCGTGATAATGCTGTCTTTGAGAACAACCCGAGAAGGTTTATTCTTCCTCTTTAATGAGTCCGATGCCGAGAACATCAAGCTGCTCTGTGTCAACAATTGCGGGGCAGTCAGTCATGGGCTCGCTTGCATTCTGTACCTTCGGGAAGGCAATAACATCACGGAGTGTTTCAAGACGGAGCATCTGCATGACAAGTCTGTCAAGTCCCAGACCGATACCGCCGTGAGGAGGTGCACCGTATTTGAAGGCGTCGGTGAGATAGCCGAACTTTTCATGTGCTTCTTCGTCTGAAAGGCCGAGAAGGTTGAAAATTCTCTTCTGCAGCTCGGGATCAGTGATTCTGATTGAGCCGCTTGCAAGCTCGATACCGTTGAGAACAAGGTCATATGCGTTTGCTCTGACCTGTGCCTTGTCTGTTTCAAGATAGTCAAGACATTCATCAAGAGGTGATGTGAACGGATGGTGCATAGCAACGAACTGCTGGAGCTCCTCGTCCCAATCGAAGAAGGGGAATTCAACAACCCAGAGAAGATTGTATTTATCCTGAGGAATGATATCAAGCTTCTTTGCAACTGTCTGACGAAGTGAGCCGAGAACAGAAAGTGTTGTTGAAGCCTTGTCAGCCACGATGAGAATTACGTCACCGTTTTCAGCGCCGCACTTTGCCATGATAGCCTTCATTTCGTCCTCTGTCATGAACTTTGCAAAGGAGGAAGCAATTGTGCCGTCCTCGCCTATTCTTGCCCATGCAAGGCCCTTTGCGCCGATACCTCTGACAAATTCAGTGAGCTTATCAACCTCTTTTCTTGTGAGAATCGAGAAAGCCTTTTTAGCTGTGATTGCTGCAACCTTTCCGCCGTTTTCGAGTGCTCCTGTGAACACACCGAAGCCGCAATTCTTCACTTCTTCACCGATATCGGTGATTTCCATTGCGTATCTTGTGTCAGGCTTGTCAGAGCCGTAACGCTCCATAGCTTCGGCATAGGTAAGTCTGGGAAGGGGTGTTTCAATTTCAACATCCAGTGCTTCCTTGAACACCTTTTTCATGTAGCCTTCAATGAGAGTGAGGATATCTTCCTTTTCAATGAAGCTCATTTCAACGTCAATCTGTGTGAATTCAGGCTGACGGTCTGCACGAAGGTCCTCGTCACGGAAGCAGCGTGCAATCTGCATATATCTGTCAAAGCCTGCAACCATTGAAAGCTGCTTATAAAGCTGGGGTGACTGAGGCAGAGCATAGAAGCTGCCCTTGTGAATTCTTGAGGGAACAAGGAAATCTCTTGCTCCTTCGGGAGTTGATTTGATGAGAATGGGAGTTTCAATTTCAACAAAGCCGTTGTCATCAAAATAGTCACGTGTGATCTTTGTGATTCTGTGACGCATGAGAATATTCTTCTGCAGGTCAGGGCGGCGAAGGTCAAGATAACGGTACTTGAGTCTTGTTAATTCTGATGTCTGGCAGTTTTCGATAATTTCAAAGGGAGGTGTTTCACTCTTGCCGAGAACGCGAAGATCTGTAACAAAGATTTCTATTTCACCTGTGGGAATTTCCATGTTCTTTGATGAGCGCTCTCTGACCTCACCCTTTGCCATAATTACAAACTCACTTCTTAATGTGAATGCTTTGTCAAAAATATCCTTTGCTGTGCTGTCGTCGAAGGCCAACTGAACAATGCCTGTTCTGTCACGAAGGTCAACGAAAATGAGTGCACCAAGATCTCTTTGTCTTTGCACCCAACCGCAGACTACAACCTCTTTGCCGCAGTCGCCCACTCTCAGGTCGCCGCAATAATTTGTTCTTTTAAGTCCTGTCATAAGATCCATCAGTTCATACCTCCTGATTAAAATAAGTTTCCGTTCATGATTGAATCAATATTGATATTGCTTTCATAGCCGAATTCCTCAAGGCTCTTGAGGCTTTCGTTGATGGAAATGCGCATGAAATCATCAGCGAAGGAAGCGAGATTGATTTCCTGCTCGTCGCCGGTTTCCATGTTTTTGAGCTTTGCCTTGCCGTTTTCGAGCTCACTGTCACCGAGCACCATTGTGAAGGCTGCACCGAGCTTATTTGCAAATTTCATCTGTGCCTTGACGGAACGGCCGACAACATCAAACTGTGCATGCAAACCCTCACCGCGAAGGTCAGTTGCAATTCTTGCTGCCTGAAGATTTGCTGCTTCTCCCATTGAGGCGATGTAAAGATCACATTTTGCTTCCTCAGGGAAGGGCAGCTTCTGAGCTTCCATAAGAAGAAGAAGTCTTTCAAGCCCCATTGCAAAGCCGAGAGCAGGAGTTTTCGGGCCTCCCACCTGCTCGATGAGTCCGTCATAACGACCGCCGCCACAGACAGTGCCCTGCGCACCGATCTGGTTTGAAACAAATTCGAAAACGGTCTTTGTGTAATAGTCAAGGCCTCTTACAATTGAGGGATTGACCGTGAAGGGAATCTCCATTGCATTAAGATATTGCTGAACCTTTGAGAAATGGTCAGCACATTCATCGCAAAGGTAATCTGTTACCTTTGGAGCATCGGCAGCGATTGCCGAGCAGACGGGGCTCTTGCAGTCGAGAATTCTCATGGGGTTTCTCTGAAGTCTGTCAAGGCAGGTGCCGCAAAGGTCAGCCTTCTTGCTTTCGAAATATTCCTGAAGTGCCTTATGATAATTCTTTCTGCATTCGGGGCAGCCGATTGAATTTATCTGAAGTGAAATATCCTTGACACCGAGGAAAAGGAAAATATCATTGACAAGTGAAATAACCTCTGCATCAGCAGCAGGTGAAGCTGTGCCCATACATTCGCAGCCGAACTGATGGAATTCACGCAGTCTTCCTGCCTGAGGTTTTTCATAACGGTAGCAGGAAATGAGATAGCACATCTTCATGGGCTGAGGCTCATTGAAAAGGCCGTGCTCAAGATATGAACGGACAACGCCTGCAGTTCCCTCAGGTCGAAGTGTGATAGAACGTCCGCCCTTGTCCTCAAAGGTATACATTTCCTTCTGAACAACGTCGGTTGTGTCACCAACGCCTCTCTGAAAAAGCTCTGTGTGCTCAAACACAGGAACTCTGATTTCCTTATATCCGTAATTTTTTGCAGTTTCAAGAACAGTCTGCTCAACAAACTGAATTTTGTAGCTTTCATTTGGCAGGGTATCCTGTGTACCCTTGATTGATTTTGTTACTAATGCCATTACTGAACCTCCAATAGTTTTATGATAAAATAAGAAACTTAATCAGCAGTCAGGGATAGCTGCCCACCACTAAAAAAACAAAAATCCCCAATGCAGGTTTTGCATTGGGGATGAAGAAGTATCTCCACGGTACCACCCCGATTGAACGCACAGCGTTCCACTCGATGCTTTAACGCAGCAAACGGTCAGCTCAGGAATGTCTTGGCAAAGGACCTTTCGTAAGACACTTTCAGCACGGGGTGTCTCTCTCTGAACGGGGTGCAATTGTTACTCTTTTCCGTCACAGCTGTTATCTGTTATTAAATTTTATGCCTTGGGGTTGATAATATCTCTCCAGTCAAGGTCGCCTCTTTCAAGGGCCATAACAAGAGCCTCTGCTGTTGCAATATTGGTTGCAACAGGAATGTTGTGAACGTCGCAAAGCCTTAAAAGGTTAGCCTCATTGGGCTCATGTGCCTTGGCAGTGAGAG
>JAZSHL010000022.1:0-2186 GCA_045533205.1 Acutalibacteraceae bacterium
GCCTGAGATAAATTAGGTGTAGCATCACATACACGTATTTCTTCAACTAAGTCAGCCTGTTCTACCTCATTTAGATAGGAAAGTTCTACTGCAGGTGTAAATGCAATTCGTTCTTCATCAACGAGGTCAAGGAGGTCGGGAATGAGATTTGTAAGACGAATATAACGGTGAATCTGTCTTTCGCTCTCATTTACTGACTCACTTATTTGTGTTACGCTCCACTTCTCGCCAAGTTGGCGAGGAGTTTGCCCCTGATGATTTAATGCTTCAAGCTTCAACTTATAAGCAAATGCCTTCTCCGATGGCAGAATATGCTCTCTGTGAAGATTACTGTCTACGAGCATAATAGCCGCTTCATCTCTGCTTACGGCATAAATTAAAGCAGGTACTGTTTCCAGCCCTGCTTTCACTGATGCTCTCAAGCGTCTATGACCTGAGATTATCTCATATTCATCTGTTGTATCTTCTAAAGGTCTTACAACAATAGGTGAGATAACACCTTTCTGCTGTATACTTTCAATGAGATTATTCATCTCATCATTATCTAAGACCTTGTACGGATGTCCCTCAAAGGGATGAATTTTTTCTACCGGGATGTTTACCGGTGCTTTTAACTTTTTATTAGCCATATTATCGGCTCCTTTCATCTTTATTCTTAATATTTTTGTTGTTACGGTTCTTACGCCGTTCTTCGATATACCGCTGTCTTTCTTCCTGCTGTTTAACATAGCGGGCATATTCTTCCTGCCTTGCTATTTCAGCTTTGGTAAGATAATTAGGTGGCGGTTCACCTATGAGCTTTGAAACGGTATCAACGCTTCGGTTGAAATCGTATTCGCTGATGTTGTAATCTGATTCAGCCTTTTGCCTTGCCTCTTTTTCTTTTTCGGGGCGTATTTTCATCCTTTCGGCTTTCAGTTCTTCTTTGTCTGTTTCATCAGCCTGCTTTTCGGTTTCTTGGTACTGAACAAGTGTTTTTTCAATTTCTGCTTCCATTCTCTTTTCCTCGGCTTCAAGCTTCGGAATTTCAAACTGACGCATTTTCTCAAAGTAAGACTTTGCATTAACAATATCCTGTTCGGTTTCACATTCGTTTTGTGAGAGCATGCTCTGCATTTTAAATTTCAGCTCCTTAAGCTCAAATTCATAGTGACCGACATAATAATTTGCTTCGTTATACTTTTGCTTCATAACCTTGGGAGTGAGCTTTAATTTCTTCTTTGCCTCTTTGAGCTTTTCTTCTGCTGCTTTAATATCATCTTGTAGATTATGGAAGTACACATAAAACTCATCAGCATCACGGACCTCATTCATAGCCTGATGCTTCATTTTGTTAATGCTCTTTTTTTCACATTCAAGGATTATCATACTGACACGGATTCCTTCAAGAGCATCTGCGAGTGCAGGTAAGAGTAGCTTTGCCGCAGTGATAACAAGCTCTGTAAGTGCCTCAACAGTTTTGCGAAGGCTGATAATCAGGCTGTTATCCTTACGGATGAGAATGTTGATTCTCATTCTCTCCGTGACCTTGCCTTTCTTCTTCATTTTCTTGCTCGAAACACCCTCGTGAATTGTAGGTTGCAGAAGTATTCCTCTTGCCGCAAAACTGCGGTGGTCAATAGGCTCAATGTTCTTTTCCTCTAAATCTCTGTTTACAATATCTGCCCACAGCTTTCGCCAAACACATAACTGCTCATCGCTGTTCCAACGCTCGCTTACGGGATTCTGTCTGCCGTACTTTGTGCTTTTAGGGTATTTGTTTACTCTCTTATAACCGTCAGCCTTAGACGGTGGAAGATATACCTTCTTGCCGTCAACATAATACTGATACTGTTTTTCCCAACCCTCATTTTTTGCACATAAAAATTCAGAGGCGGTAAAGCCTTGCTCCTTACCGCCTCTGATACATAGATATTCTTTTTCAGTTTTTCTTTGCCAAGTACCGTCAGTGTTTAACGGTCTGACAGTTGCCATAATGTGAGCGTGAGGATTGCCTTCGCCTGTGTCGTGAATACAGACATCAACACACATTCCGTCATCAACAAGAGCCTTTGCAAATTCTTCTGCCTCTGCAATCTGCCTTTCACGGCTGACTTCAACAGGCAGAGCAACAATGAACTCTCTTGCCAAACGGCTGTCCCTTGTTTTCTCCGTTTCTTCAACTGCGTTCCATAGCCGAGTTCTGT
>JAZSHL010000116.1:0-11849 GCA_045533205.1 Acutalibacteraceae bacterium
AGTTTTTATTGAGATATTTTTCGTTTAAAGGAAATGATAAAACTCCCGTAATACTCGCGTATTTCGGGAGTTTTTCGTAATGTTTAAGCGGAAAAGAGCCAATAAAAACCTTAACTTCCTTATGAAGTGCCGCCCAAAGGAGTGCATTTAAAAATCAATTATTCAGCATCTGCTGCTTCTTCAACAGCTTCAACTTCTGCTTCTTCAGCTGCTTCTTCTGCAACCTCTTCAGCTACTGCTGCGGGCTCAAGAAGAGCACGGATTGAAAGGCTTACACGCTTCTTATCGAAGTCGATTTCTGTGATCTTAGCCTTAACAACCTCACCGATTGAAAGAACTTCCTTGGGTGATGCGATGTGACGGTCAGCGATCTGTGAAATGTGGATAAGGCCATCAATACCATCGATAACTGTTGCAAATGCGCCGAAGGTTGTAAGACCAACAACTGTTGCATCAACAACTGAATCAACGGGATAATCTCTCTTGAGGATTTCCCAGGGATTATCTTCGATTCTCTTATAGCCGAGAGAAATCTTTCTCTTTTCAGCGTCAAGAGCCTTAACATAAACCTTGACTGTGTCACCAACGTTTACGATTTCTGAAGGATGCTTGATTCTCTTCCATGAAAGCTCGGAGATATGTACCATACCGTCAACTCCGCCAAGGTCTACGAATGCGCCGTAGTTTGTGAGTGACTTAACAGTACCTGTGAATTCCTGACCTTCTGCGATGTTTGACCAGAAAGCGTCAACTGCTTCCTTGCGCTCTTCACGAAGAACGGCACGGATTGAACCAACAACTCTCTTCTTCTGCTCGTCAAGATCAATAATTCTGAACTTAACCTTTTCCTTCACAAGCTGTGAAAGATCTTCGTCCTTTGCAAGACCTGTGAGTGATGCGGGGATGAACACTCTTGCGCCCATAGGATAAGCGATTACGCCACCCTTGACAGCTTCAGCAACAACAGCTTCAACAACTTCGTCGTTTTCTTTTGCTGCTACGATGTTCTTCCATGCTGATCTTCTGTCATAAAGACGCTTTGAAAGCTTCATTGTGCCTTCGTTGTCGTTGGTCTTCATGATGATAAGATTCAGCTCATCACCGATTTTGAGTTCCTTTGCGGGGTCGGCTGTGGGATCATTGCTGTACTCTTCAACAGGGATAAAGCCGGCGTACTTTCTGCCGATATCAACCTGAATCTCATTCGGTGCGATGCCAACAACGATGCCAACAACATTCGGATTATCACTTGTATCGTCAATGCTATCTACTGCTGCATAGAACAACTCCTGATCCATAGTCTCCTTTGAATTTTTTTGTTCATTAAAGTTTTCGGTCATGATGACTTCAACCTCCTTTATTATACGTGCAGGTGTGGATGCACCCGCTGTTATACCAATTTTTCTGAAGGATGAAAAGTCAATATCCTTCAGTTCATCCACCCTCTCAATAAGAAAGGTTTCACAGTGCTCCTTGCAGACATTATTAAGCTTGACTGTGTTGGAGCTGAACCTGCCGCCGATAACAATCATTGCGTCGGATCTTCCGGAAAGCTCAGCAGCTTCATTCTGCCTGTCCTGAGTCGCTCTACATATTGTATCAAAAGATTTTGAATTTGTACATAGTTTTTGAATAATTTTTGCAGATTTTTTCCATTCTTTTACGGAAAAAGTTGTCTGTGCAACAACAATAATTTCTTCCTCGGAAAAATTGCGGTTATTATTAAGAATACTTAAAAGTTCTTCTTCATTTTTAAAGACGAATGACCTTCCCTTGCAGTGACTTCTGAAGCCGCACACCTCAGGATGCTTTTCGTCACCTGCAATCAGAACAACATTATCCTTTGTGGAATTTTCTTTTATTATCTTGTGTATTTTAAGAACATAAGGGCAGGTTGCATCTGTATAATCAATTGTCAGCTCATTGAGCTCTTCAACGGTTTCCTTTGTCACTCCGTGAGCACGGATAACTACCTCATAGCCTTCGGGAGCCTCGGAAGGTGTATCAATGATTTTAACTCCCCTGCTTTCAAGCTCTTCAATAACAACAGGATTGTGTATAATCGGTCCGAGAGTGCACACCTTACGGCCCTCATCAACCATTTTATAAAGAATATCAACAGCTCTGTTCACTCCGAAACAAAAGCCTGCTGTTTTTGCTACTTCGATCTGCAACGTTCTTCCTCCCATAGTTCTTTAATTCTTTTCATTATCAGTTCTGATGCTCTTTTCATTTCTAATGATTTGTCTTTGCCTTCAAAGCCAAGCTCACTGTTTCTGATAACCCTGCCGAAGCGGACAACAGCCTTTGACCTGAAAAATCTTTGCTCCTTATATATACAGCAAGGCAGAACGTCTGCACCGCTTACTCTTGCGATATAACCGATTCCTGTTCGGGCTTCTGTCGGAGCTCTGTCTGCACCGATTCTTCTGCCCTCGGGAAAAATGCCGAGCACCCAACCTTTTTTCAGCACATCAATGGCATATCTGAGTGCTTTTCTGTCAGATGAACATCTTTTAACAGGAAAGGCATTCATGTTGCTGAACAAAAAGGAATAAGCAGGATTTTCAAAAAGCTCACTTTTAGCCATATAATGCACTGTTCTCGGACAGTTTGCAACAATAAGCGCAGGGTCGGAAAACGCCACATGATTACAGGCTATTATAAGCTTTCCCTCTGAAGGCACATTTTCTCTGCCGTAGCATTCTGATTCATACACAATCCGTGACAGTACCCAAAGAGGCGGCATAACAAAACGGTAAAGCTTGTGATCCTTCACCTGCGAATAATCAAAGTTCATTATATCAACTCACTATAAACAAATTTATGTTTATAGGTTGCCCGATACCCGATGCAAAATGCAGAGCGAAAATGATTGTCTTATTTATATTTTTGATTTAATTGTGTTAATTACGAGGTCAATTGATTCCTGGAGTGTAAGCTCACTTGTGTCACAGAGAACTGCATCATCAGCCTGTTTGAGAGGGGCAATCGCTCTGTGTGAATCGTCATAATCACGCTTGATCATATCAGCTAACACGTCATCATATTTTGCGTCCATACCCTTTTCGATAAGCTCTTTATATCTTCTTTCGG
Organism: Acutalibacteraceae bacterium; assembly: GCA_045533205.1. Lineage (GTDB taxonomy): Bacteria > Bacillota > Clostridia > Oscillospirales > Acutalibacteraceae > UBA6857. The sequence goes on from JAZSHL010000116.1 coordinate 3,097, forward strand.
CTCTTGCTTCAGGTGAAGCTGTGAGGAAAATTTTCACATCTGCATCAGGAAGCACAACCGTGCCGATATCTCTGCCATCCATAATGCAGTTGTTGCTTTTTGCAAGCTGCTTCTGCAGGTCGAAAAGATATTCTCTCACCTTGGGCACAGCTGAAACACGGGATGCTGCCATTGATGCTTCAGGCGTTCTGATGTCTGTTGAAACATCATCGCCGTTAAGGAACATTCTCTGCTCGCCGTCAATGAATTTCAATTCAACCTTTAGATCATCTGTGAGAGTTGAAATAACAGCATCATCATTCTGAATGTCAACACCGAGCCTTAAAGCATTAAGACCAACTGTTCTGTAAAGTGCACCGGTGTCAATATAGATGAAGCCGAGCTCTGCTGCAGCCTTTCTTGAAATTGTGCTTTTTCCTGCACCTGCAGGTCCGTCAATTGCAACATTGATTATTTTCATATTCTTTCTCCTTAATATTAAATGTGTAATCCTTAAGATGAGATAAGGCAAATATTAACTTATGCAAATAATTTCTGATCACCTGAGCTCTATGTCCTTAGCCCTACTGACATTCTCCCGCAAGCCTGCCGGTTGAAAAGGCGATCTGAAGGTTGAAGCCACCGGTATAAGCATCAACATCAATAACCTCACCTGCAAAGAAAAGTCCCTTGCAAAGCTTTGATTCCATTGTTTTAGGATCAATTTCCTTCACGGATACGCCGCCTGAAGTGATGATTGCTTCTTCAATCGGTCTGAATCTCATGACTGTAACCTTAAGGTCCTTGAGAAGATTGACAAGCCTGCCCCTCTGCTCTTTTGTTATCTGATTAACCTTTGTTGCAGGCTTGATTCCTGATAATTTTACGATAACGGGAACAAGCTTTTTGGGAAGCAGATCATCAAGTGCATTGATAAAGTTCTTGTTTGTATTATCAAGAAAATCTCTTTGGATTCTCTTATCAAGCTGTTCATATGAAATCGCAGGCTTAAGATCAATGTGAATTTCATATCTGCGGGGCTTAACGTCTTTAAGATGTGAGCTTGCAGAGAGAATAACAGGACCTGACACACCGTAATGCGTGAAAAGCATTTCACCGAAGTCTTTATACACTTCCTTATAGCTTTCAGTGTCAAGAACACTGATTTCAATGTTGCGAAGTGAAAGTCCCTGCAAATCGGAGCAGAAGCCTTCATGGCAGACAAGAGGTACAAGCGAGGGCTTCGGTTCGACGATTGTGTGCCCTGCCTGCTTTGCAAGCTCATAGCCGTCACCGGTTGAGCCTGTCAGCGGATAGGAAACTCCCCCTGTTGCCACAATTACGCTGTCAGCCTCATATTCCTCGCCGTCCTCAAGGCGGACACCCTTGACAGCACCGTCAGAAATGATAAGCTCTACAACTCTGCCTTTAATGCGTTTTGCACCGCCGTCCCGGCTGAAAGCATTAAGCGCATCAACAATATCAACGGCCTTATCGCTTTCGGGAAAAACTCTGTTTCCCCTTTCAACCTTAAGGGGCACTCCCATGTCTTCAAAAAATTCCATTGTGTCAATTGGCATGAAGCGTGAAAATGCACCGTATAAAAATCTGCCGTTAGTGGGCACGGCGGCAATAAGCTCATTTATCATCGTGCAGTTGTTGGTAACATTACAGCGGCCCTTGCCTGTTATCATAACCTTTCTGGCAACCCTGTCATTACGCTCAATAACAAGAACATCATGTCCGTTTTCAGCTGCAATTCCAGAAGCCATCAGACCCGCTGCACCTGCACCGATTACGATTACTGTTTTACTCATTTATATATTCTCCCAATATTTCAATCTGACTATATATTATATATTAACTATAAGTATTTTTCAAGAGAAAGCTTGTTAAATTCGGAATACAGAAGCATTTTTTGCTTTTTGCATTAAAAAAGCACCCCGTAGGGTGCTCTTTTTTAATATTCTGCTTCGCCCTCAAAGATGAGAACTGAATTACCTGTAAGATAAATTCCGTCATCATTATAGGTAACTGCAAGGTCGCCGCCCTTGAGCTTGACGGTGATTTCCTCGCCCCTGTCACAGAAGCCGTTTTCAACAGCGGCAACAACCGCAGCTGCAGCGCCTGTACCACAGGCAAAGGTTTCTTTGTTACCTCTTTCATAGGCTCTCATTTTGATCGTGTGACGGTTGACAACCCTGACGAACTCGGTGTTGATTCTTTCAGGGAAGATGTCAGCCTTTTCAAAATAGGGACCGATTTCGTTAAGGTCGAGCGAATCGATATCCTTAAGGAACACAACACAGTGAGGGTTACCGACACCAACACAGGTGATGTTATATGAGCCTGTTCCGATTGTGATGGGATAGTCGATGATTTCCTCTTCGTCAAGAGTGCAGGGAAGAGCCTTCGGATCGAAGGTGGGCTTGCCCATATATACCTCAACTGAAACAACTCTGTCATTTGAGGTGTATACCTTGACATTCTTGATGCCTGCACCGGTTTCGATTGTCATTTCTTCCTTTTTGACAATACCCTTGTCATAAACCATCTTTGCCACGCAGCGGATTGCGTTACCTGCCATCTTGCCTTCTGAGCCGTCACGGTTGAAAATTCTCATTTTTGCATCTGCAACCTCTGAATTTTCAAGAAGAACAATACCGTAGCCTCCGATGCCTGTATGTCTGTCGCAGAAGTTGATGCAAAGTGATTCGGGACAAGTGACTTCACCGTTTCTGTTATCAATGAAGATATAGTCGTTGCCTGTACCGTGCATCTTTGCAAACTTGAACTTATTTCTTGTTTTTCTCATTGAGTTGATGTCAATGAGCTCTGTGTTCTGCTGGGTGTAGTTACTTGCCATAATGTCAAGCATTGCATTGGCAGTGTCAAGAGATGTGAAGCAAGCAATGCCAAGCTGAAGTGCTTTTCTGCGAAGTGCTATGAAATTATCCATAGTTACATCGAAAAGAGCTCCTGTATAAACAATGAAATTGATTTTGCCGCTTTCAAGAAGCTTGAAGCAATAATCGCTTTCAGTGATACCCTTGACATAGGTTACATTGATTCCGAGGTTAACAATTGCTCTTGCAGTTTCCTTTGTGGCAAAAATCTGAATGCCGAGGTCCTGCATTTTCTTTGCAATTGAAACGATTTCATCGAGGTCATGCTCATCAACGGAAAGAAGAACGCCGAGCTCCATGCTGCCTGATGTGGCCTTTACACTCAGGCCTGAGGAAATAAGAGCCTTGAACAGTGACTCGTTCAGTGTCTTACCGATACCGAGAACCTCACCTGTTGACTTCATTTCGGGGCCAAGATAGCTGTTGACATCGTTGAGCTTTTCAAAGCTGAACACTGGTGCCTTGGCTGCAAAGTAAGGCGGTGCTTCGTAAAGACCTGTTCCATAACCTAAATCTGCAAGTGGAGTACCTGTCATAACCTTTGTTGCAAGGTCTACCATTGGTACATTTGTAACCTTGCTGATGTAAGGAATTGTTCTTGATGCTCTGGGGTTAACCTCGATAATATAAAGCTGATTTTCATAGATAAGATACTGAATGTTGACAAGGCCCTTTGTGCCGAGAGCAAGAGCCAGCTTTTCTGAGCAGTCAACAACAGTTTCTGTCATCTTATCAGTGAGTGAATAGGGAGGATAAACTGCAATTGAGTCACCTGAATGAACACCTGCACGCTCAATATGCTGCATGATACCGGGTATAAGAACATCCTTACCGTCAGAGATAACGTCAACCTCAATTTCAGTGCCTGACATATATTTGTCAACAAGAACGGGATTTTCAATGCCTGTTGAAAGAATCTTTTTCATATATCTTTCAACCTCAACATCGTTATGAACAATCATCATGTTCTGTCCGCCGATAACATATGAGGGACGAAGAAGAACGGGATAAGTGAGTCTGTTAGCAGCTTCAAGTGCTTCCTCGAGAGTCATAACACCGCATCCCTTGGGACGCATGAAGCCATACTTTTCAAGCAGAGCATCAAACTTTTCTCTGTCTTCTGCAGTGTCAATACCCTCCTGTGATGTACCGAGAATCTGAATTCCGTTGTCATCAAGGAATTTTGTGAGCTTGATTGCTGTCTGACCGCCGAAAGCAACAACAACACCGATGGGCTTTTCAACCTCAATGATGTTCATAACATCCTCTTCGCAAAGAGGCTCAAAGTAAAGTCTGTCAGCAGTGTCATAGTCGGTTGAAACAGTTTCGGGATTGTTGTTAACGATAACAACATCATAGCCGAGCTCTTTGAGTGTCCATACGCAGTGAACTGACGAATAGTCGAATTCAATGCCCTGACCGATTCTGATGGGACCTGAGCCGAGAACCATAACAACGGGCTTGCCTGAGCGCTGATAACGTCTTGCTTCACAAGCCTTGTCATAGCTTGAATAGAAGTAAGGTGTTGTTGCACTGAACTCTGCGCCGCAGGTATCAACCATTTTATAGCTTGCCTGTCTGTGGAAGGCAGGGTCAAATGTGCAGAACTTTGAAAGTGTTTTATCTGTATAGCCGAGCTTTTTGGCTTTGATATATGTATCTTCATCAATAGCCTTGCCGGTGATTTCATTTTCGAAATCCGCAAGCTTCTTAAGCTTTGCAATGAACCATTCATCAACAGCTGTGATTTCGTGAATTTTTTCGATTGAAATTCCTGCCTTGATGGCTTCGAAGATTGTGAAAATTCGTCTGTCATCAGCGATATCGAGTCTTTCAAGAAGCGGAAGCTCACTGATAGGTGCAGCATTAAGGCTGTCAAGTGAGATTTCAGCACCTCTGATTGCCTTCATAACCGCATTTTCAAAGGATGTGCCGATGGACATAACCTCACCGGTTGCCTTCATCTGTGTTCCTAATTTTCGGCTTGAGCCGAGGAATTTATCAAAGGGCCACTTGGGGAACTTAACAACAACATAGTCAACGCTAGGCTCAAAGCAAGCGCAGGTTTTGCCTGTGATGTCATTGAGAATTTCGTCAAGGTTATAGCCGAGAGCGAGCTTTGTTGTCATTTTTGCGATGGGATAGCCTGTTGCCTTTGAAGCAAGAGCTGATGAACGTGAAACTCTGGGGTTAACCTCGATAACTGCATATTCAAAGGATTCGGGATTAAGAGCAAACTGACAGTTACAGCCGCCCACAATTTTAAGGGCAGAGACAATGTCAAGTGCTGCCTGACGGAGCATTGAGTATTCCTTGTTTGAAAGTGTGAGAGCAGGAGCGCAAACAATACTGTCACCTGTGTGAACACCGACAGGGTCAAAGTTTTCCATTGAGCAGATTGCAATTGCATTGCCTGCGTTGTCACGCATGGTTTCAAACTCAATTTCCTTCCAGCCCTTGATATAGCGTTCAACAAGAATCTGGGTAATGGGTGAAGCATCAAGACCGATCTTTGCAACGAGTCTTAACTCTTCTTCGTTATATGCAACACCGCCGCCTGCACCACCGAGAGTGAATGCGGGACGGATAATTACCGGATAGCCGATTCTGTCGGCAATTTCAACTGATGTTTCAATGTCATTGGAAATATCAGAAGGAATGCAGGGCTGACCGATTGCTTCCATCGTGTCACGGAAAAGCTGTCTGTCCTCTGCCTTGTCAATGGCTTCAACATCTGTACCGATAAGCTGAACGCCGTGTGTCTGAAGGAAGTTTTCCTTCCACAGCTGCATAGCAAGGGTAAGACCGACCTGTCCTCCAAGGCCGGCAAGAAGTGAGTCAGGCTTTTCTATTTCGATAATTCTTTTAACTGTTTCTGTTGTCAGGGGCTCAAGATAGATTTCATCTGCAAGAGCCTTATCTGTCATGATTGTTGCAGGGTTGGAGTTAACAAGAACAACATTCACGCCTGCATCCTTAAGAACACGGCAAGCCTGTGCGCCTGCATAGTCAAATTCAGCTGCCTGACCGATTACGATAGGACCTGAGCCGATGACGAGCACCTTTTTAATGTCTTTATTAAGCGGCATATTTAACTCCTCCTTATTTCAAATTCTCAATATTTTCAACAAGCCACTCTTCAGTGGGGATAAACTGAACAGAAACTGCCTTATCAGCCTTGTAAGCAATGCCTTCAACGGTTTTATCATTCATGTTGATGTGAGTGATTTCTCCGTTTTTAACTGTGTCAGCCACAACTGTGTAGTTATGATTCTGGCTTGTGATAAGTGTTCTGTCTGTTCCCACAACCTTTGATGGCTGGTTTCCGCCGTGGTGGCCGTAAAGAAGCTTTTCAGTGTCAGCACCCTTTGCAAGTGCCATAACCTGATGTCCGAGACCGATACCGATCATGGGAACCTTGCCGAAGAGCTTTGAAACCTCACCGATAATTTCAGCATTATCCTTCGGATCTCCGGGGCCCTCAGTAATAATGAGCGCATCGGCCGAAAGTGCGAGAAGCTCTTCTGCTTTGCTGCTATAAGGCATAAGAGTCACTTTATATCCCTTATCCATAAGATTGATCTCAAGGTTTTTGCTTGAGCCTAAGTCAAGAATTGCAACATGAGCCTTTGCATCAGCCTTGGGAACAAATTCAGATTTTTTTGTTGCAACGGTATTTTTCACAGCATCAACGATTCTGTATTCTTTGACTCCGTCAAGTGTGGGAGGTACTTCGTCGCAGATGGCAGCATTCATAACGCCGTTATCTCTGATGATTGTTGTAATTTCACGGGTATCAACACCGTAAATTGCAGGTATATTATTATTTTTCAGGAAGGTGTCAAGGTCATATTCGCATCTGAAATTTGAGGGATAGTCGCAATAATCTCTTACTACAAGACCGTTCAGTTTTGCTTCTCCGACAAAATCCTCTTCAATAATTCCGTAGTTTCCTATAGTCGGGAAGGTTGAAACAACAATCTGACCGTAATAGCAAGGATCTGTGAGCATTTCAATGTATCCGACAACATTTGTTGAGAAGATAAGCTCACCAACAGCGCATTTGTCTGCACCGAAAGCATAGCCTTCAAACACCGTTCCGTCCTCAAGGACTAAATAACGTTTTTTCATTCGTGTCACCTTGTTCACGCCGAAGCGCGAAACTTCCTTTCGTTTATATTAAAAGTTCTGATTTGCTGATAACCCCTCAGTCACAACCTACGGTTGCGACAGCTCCCCTTTCGGGAGAGTCATTCAAAGTTCATAAATCCGGCGGGAACAATTTCCCCGATTTATCTTTCAATTTTGCATTTTGCACTTTGCATTTAAAATGCTTTACTCCGTAAAGCATTTTACAAGCACTGCCTTCTGTGCATGAAGTCTGTTTTCTGCCTCGTCAAAGATCTCAGCTGCATGCTCTTCAAGCACCTTATCGGTGATTTCCTCACCTCTGTGAGCAGGCAGACAGTGAAGCACCATAACGCCCTCATTGGCAACCTCAACAGCACTGTCATTGATCTGATAGTTCTTGAAAATTCTCTGTCTTTTAGCTGATTCGCTTTCCTGGCCCATTGATGCCCAAACGTCTGTATAAAGAACATCAGCGCCCTTTGCAGCTTCAAGAATGTCCTCTGTAACAAGAAGATCACCGTTTTCCTTTGCCCATGCGACAACTCCGTCGTCAGGCTCATAGCCCTTGGGGCATGCAATTGCAACCTTCATGCCGACCTTGATACAGCCGACAATAAGGCTGTTCGCCATGTTGTTGCCGTCACCTATGTAGCAAAGCTTTTTGCCTGCAAGATCCTTGCCCTTGTATTCACGGATTGTCTGAAGGTCAGCAAGCACCTGACATGGATGACAATAGTCTGTAAGGCCGTTGATTATGGGGATTGAGCCGAATTTTGCAAGATCCTCAACCTCCTGCTGATCGAAGGTTCTGATCATGATGCCGTCAAGAAAGCGGGAAAGAACTCTTGCTGTGTCCTGAACAGGTTCACCACGACCAATCTGAAGGTCCTTTGATGAAAGGAACAAGGGAGTTCCGCCAAGGTCATACATGCCAACCTCAAATGATACTCTTGTTCTTGTTGAGGACTTCTGGAAAATCATGCCAAGAGTTTTACCCTCAAGAATGGGGTGCTTGATACCGGCTTTCCTTTCGGCCTTAAGTGTATCTGCAAGGTCAAGGCAGTCAAGAATTTCCTGAGTTGACCAGTCTGAAAGTTTAAGTAAGTGTTTCATTTTTCATTACTCCTTTTTGGTGCTGAATTTGAACATAATAAATCAACATTGTAATATTATACACCTTCGATTATGTTTTTGTAAAGTGATTTGAATAAATATTCATCAAATTTGTATACATCCAACAACTCATACCATAATAAATTACTTTAAAGATTATTATACTAAAAAGTGACAGATTTTTCAATATATAAAAGCTACTTTCAGACAAAAAAATAACGAGTAACAAAAGTTACCCGTTAAAAGAAATAACAACATTATCACAACAAAAACGGTTAAGAGAGCAAATAATAAACGCATGATTAAAGGCAACTCTGCGCATATTTTCACCCTCCTTCGTTTTAATTCGATGTAGTATATCACATGAAAAAGAAAAATGCAAGATGTAAACAGAATTTTTTTCAAAAACTTATCTTTATTTACCACGATACTTCTCAGAAATATGTACCCTCAGCAGAGCGCAAAAAGAAAACGACTTGCTGCTATGCCGACATCCGGTAAGGAAGTATTTCTTTAAAATGTGAACTAAGCACACAATAATTCGTTAAAAATCACCGATATGCGTCAGCATTATCGGTGATTTTCGCCTTTTCTTGAATACTTATTTCGCACTTTAAAGTGCTT
>JAZSHL010000032.1:0-26033 GCA_045533205.1 Acutalibacteraceae bacterium
TTAAAAAAAAAAAAAAAAACAAAAAAAAAAAAGGCCGTTTTTGTCCTCCCGCAAAACCCGTCCTTTTTGAGTTTTTTTCTTAATGTACATTCTTTCTGAAATAGATATAGATATCCTTCAGATACCAAAGACCGTCAATGTTTTCCACAGTGACAATCGGCTTGTGAACCTCGGAATCAATGCCGGAGTCCTTGTAATTTTCGCCGTTATATTTCCATGTGTATGTGTATTCAACAGTAAAGCTGACTACACATCCCTTTGTGGAGTTTTCAGGAGAAATTGTCTTGCTCTCATCTGCTATGCCTTCACATTTATAGCTGTTGACTGAAATTTCACTTGTGAGATATTCCTCAGTGTCAACATCCATGTCAGCTATTACAGAGTCAACAGCAGCCTGAACAGCTGTTTTATCCTCGTCGCTGAAAAAGATTATAGTTGAAAGGTCGCCTGTTCCCTTGTTGCAGATGTCCACAATTTTCATCAGGTAGTCCTTTGCCGCATTTTCAGCCTCCTTCAGGTAGCTTTCGGTGGCGTTCATCTCAACCACAATTTCAGAATTGCCGTTTTCTTCAAAAATGATATCCCTTGTTACGGTTTCGAAGCCGTATTTTGAAACGGTGAGGGTGTGTTTGTCCTTTTTTTCAGTGAAGATGTGATAAAGTCCGGTATCCTTGTTGTATTCTGCGGCTTTATCGTCGAAAAGGACTGTTGCGAATTCCGGCGCCCTGACAGAAAAGAAGCATAATTCCGTGTCGGGCACAGTTTCTGCTGAATCTGAGCTTTCAGATGAGGATGGTGCATTTCCCGGTGTGATATCGCTGTCTGACTTTTTATCCTTGAATGCCAGAACACCGAGAAGTATCAGCACAATAGCAAGGGGGACAGCTATAAAAACCAGTAATTTTTTATTTTTCATATTTTTCACCTCTTAATTAAATTATAGCTTTGCAATTAAATTTTGTCAAATCTTGGTGAAAACGGCTGTTACACAGCCTATAAAACAGTGATATAAATTTTTGTTTTATTCATAAAAAATATCTGTAAAGCTATTGACATTTACACTTCTTTTTAGTATAATAGCCAAGCTGTAAAGTTCAAAATCTTTACACACGGGTGAAGGGAGGTTAAATAATGGCGAAAAACCTTGATGTTATCATACTTTTTGACATCTACGGTGAAATGCTCACACAAAAGCAGCAGGATTTCATCAGCTATTATTATAACGACGACCTTTCCCTTGCAGAAATTGCAGAAAACGAAGGTATCACAAGACAGGGTGTCAGAGATGCCATCAAGCGTGCAGAGGCTCAGCTGTTTTCTTTTGAGGAGCATCTGGGACTTCATGAAAGGCTTGAAAAAACAAAGAGCGGTCTTGCCGAAATCAGAGAGCTGACTGAAGTTATCAACGAGGTTAACCGCAGAACTATTCTTTCAAGAGAAATCAACGATGCTGTGACAAGAATTGATGTTTTGACACAGACATTAAGCGAATAAGAAAATAAACTGAAAAGGATTGATTCAAGTGGCATTTGAAGGTCTTTCAGACAGACTGGAAGCCGCCTTTAAAAAGCTGAAAAGTAAGGGCGCTCTTACTGAAAGCGATGTTAAGGAAGCCATGAGAGAGGTTCGTCTTGCTCTTCTTGAAGCAGACGTTAACTATAAGGTTGCAAAGGATTTCACAAAGTCTGTTACAGACCGTGCAATCGGCGCCAAGGTTATGGAAAGCCTCACACCCTCACAGATGGTTATCAAAATCGTCAATGAGGAACTGACAAATCTCATGGGTGGCACAAAGTCAAGGCTCAACACAGCCAACCATCCTCCCACGATCGTAATGATGTGCGGTCTTCAGGGCTCAGGTAAAACAACTCACAGTGCAAAACTTGCACTTATGCTCAAAAATCAGGGGCACAGACCTCTTCTTGTCGGTTGTGACGTTTACAGACCGGCTGCTATCAAGCAGCTTGAGGTTGTGGGCGAAAAAGCAGGTGTGCCTGTTTTTCAGCTCGGACAGATCAACCCGGTTGAAATTGCAAAGCAGGCTGTTGCTTTTGCAAAGGATCACGGTCATGACTATGTGTTCCTCGACACTGCAGGCCGTCTGCATGTTGATGAGGAGCTCATGACAGAGCTTAAAAATATCAAAAGTGAAGTTCATCCCCATGAAATCATGCTTGTTGTTGACTCAATGACAGGTCAGGATGCAGTTAATGTTGCTTCTTCTTTCAATGAGGCACTTGGCATTGATGGCCTTCTTCTGACAAAGCTTGACGGTGACACAAGAGGCGGTGCTGCTCTTTCAGCAAGAGCTGTAACAGGCAAGCCCATCAAGTTTGTCGGTACAGGTGAAAAGCTCGGTGACCTTGATGTTTTCCATCCCGACAGAATGGCTTCAAGAATTCTCGGCATGGGTGATATGCTCTCTCTTATCGAAAAGGCTGAAATGGAGCTTGACGAGAAGAAGGCAAGAGAGCTTGAACAGAAGCTCAAAAAGAACAAGTTTGATCTCAACGACTTGCTCGACCAGCTTCAGCAGGTCAGAAAGATGGGCTCAATCAAGGACATGCTCAAAATGCTTCCGGGTGTGGGCAACAAAATCAATGATGTTGACATTGACGAAAGACAGTTTGACAGAGTGCAGGCAATCATTCTTTCAATGACACCTCAGGAAAGAGCAAAGCCTGATATCATAAATCCCTCAAGAAAACGCCGTATCGCAGCAGGCTGCGGAATGCAGGTTGAGGATGTGAACAGACTTCTCGCACAGTACAGACAGATGCAGAAGATGTTCAAGCAGTTCGGCGGCAAAAACACAAAGAAAATGAAAAAGCGTATGCGCAATATGCCCGGCCTTATGAATGGCATGAACGGTATGAACGGCATGGGCGGCATGAACGGCTTTGGCATGTAAACAGTAAACAGCACGAAAGTGTTAGATAAAAACTAAAATAAATTTATTGGAGGTCATTAAAATGGCAGTAAAAATCAGACTTCGCCGTATGGGCGCAAAGAAAGCTCCTTTCTACCGTGTAGTTGTAGCAGATTCAAGATATCCCCGTGACGGTCGTTTCATCGAAGAAATCGGCTACTACAACCCCATGAAGGAACCCGCAGAAATCAAGATTGATGCTGAAAAGGCACAGAAGTGGATTGCAAACGGTGCTCAGCCCACTGACACAGTTAAAGTTCTTCTTAAAAAGTGCGACATCGTTAAATAATTTCGGAGGTACGCACTTTGAAAGATTTACTTATATCAATTGCCAGCGGTTTAGTTGATGAACCCGACAAGGTGACTGTTGACGTTGACGACATTAACGAAGAGGGTGTAATCGTTTACCACCTTCATGTTGCTCAGGATGATATGGGTAGAGTTATTGGTAAGCAGGGCAGAATTGCAAAGGCTATCAGAACCGTAATGCGTGCAACTGCAAACAGAAGCGACACTAAAATTTCAGTTGAAATTGACTAAGAAAAAAAGCACCCGTGAGGGTGCTTTTTTTAATGCAGAATGCAGAATTGCGCTTCAGCAGTGCGGTAAAGGGTAATTCCTGCCCGCCACTTGAATGCCTGAAGGGCATTCCCTTGCTGCTTACTACTTGCTACTCTTACCGGCTATCACATAGGAATACACAACCGGTGCAAATGCCGATATAAGTGTAACTGCCATAAATAAAAAGATATTTTCAAATATTGCCGTAAGGCAGATTACAACACCGCCGATTACCCATATTTTACCTGCAAAACGGTGGGTTTTGTACCAGTTTTCGCTATCGTGGAGAGTGGGCGGGATTTTAATGCCGAGTGAATAATTCTGCTTTACCTTGGGCATAAAATTGCCGATGATAATAAACAGTATGCCCATAAAAATTATCAGTATTGTGACAACAGGTACGGTATTATTGATTGAATAGGTGAAGCAAAGCACACAAAGAAGAAGTGACAGAAGAGGAGTAATCCAGAGCACCAGCTTAAAGTTTTTATCGGTAATATTCGAGTGCTTAGGGTCAGCCTTGGTTGCTAAAATACATATAAGATGAATGGCGAGCAATATAAGAGGCAGACCGAAAACTGCGAAGGCTTTGCTGCTGAAGCCGTCGGCTTCACCGCTCACACCGAAGTGAGTTGCAATCTGTTCCGGCAGCTTATTCCATAAAATCAAGCCTATCACAATGGGGGAAAGGGTTATAAGCGATGTCGCAATTATTGTTCTGAGGTTTTTCTTAATCATTGTCGTTGTCTCCTTTCAGGTCGGTTATCCAGAGCATGATTTCTTCAAGAACAGAAGTATTAAGCTCGTAATAAATGAATTTGCCGTCACGCTCGTCACGAATAAGGTCAGCTTCCTTCAGAACTGAAAGATGCCTTGAAATTGCTGCTCCGCTTACGGGAAACTGCTCCACAATTTCACCTGCAGAAAGCTTGCCTTTTTTCAGAAGGTTCAATATCTCACGCCTTGTGGGGTCAGATAATGCCTTCAGGGTGTTCTGTATTCCCATTTTATCAGTCCTTTCTGTAAACATTTAACATTTAACTTAATTGTTAAATGAATTGTAGCATATTATTTTTTGCTTGTCAATAGTGTTGCCGCAATTTTTTTATATACCACTTATAAAAGGTGGTTGATGCTGCACTGTATATGTCGGTTGACAAACATAATGCAGTCCGTTATAATTACTTTATGAAAATATAAAACGGAGGAAAAAATATGAATAAGCTGAAGGTTGTTTTGCCGATAGTGGCAGTAGCTCTTGTGTCAGTTATAGCAGTTGTTGCTCTTTTCTTTTCAATCAGAATCACAACAGGTCCTGTTGTTTTTGAGTGTGGCGGTGATGAATACGCTGTTGTGTGGGCAACCTCACTCAAGGGCAGCGGATATGTGAAATACACATATAACGGTGAAGAAAAAACAGTCTGGGATTCAAAGGGCGGAACGATTGCAACCGATGACACAATACATATGGTAAAGGTTCCGAAACAAGAACTTAAAAATAACACATACTGTGTCGGCTCACAGTATGTTATGCTGAAGATGGGCTATCATGCTCTTAAGGGTAAAACGGTTGAAAGTGACGAAATTCACTTTAACGGTGCTGAAAAGCAGGATGATATCAGAGCTCTTTGTATTTCAGATATTCATGGAGAAACCAAACAGATGCAGCAGTCTCTTTCATATTTCAGCGAGACTCCCGATATCATTTTCATGATAGGTGATATATCCTCCGAACTGATATTTAAAAGCCAGTTTGAGAAAAATATTCTCAGAAATGCCTTCATTTTAAGCGGTGGCAGCACTCCCGTTGTTTACACAAGAGGTAACCATGAAACAAGGGGAGAGTTTTCCTCACAGATGCTCCACTATTTCCCTACAAACACAGGTGAGTTTTATTTCACCTTCGATTTCGGAGAATTGTCTGTTCTTGTGATTGACAGCGGCGAGGACAAGGAAGATGACCATGTAGAATACAGCGGACTTGTCAATTTTGCCGCATACCGTGAGCAGGAGCTTGAGTGGATCAATTCACTGAAAAAGGAAGATTTTGACGGCAGATATAAAATTGTACTTTCTCATGACCCTGTTATAGGCACTGATTATTTCGGCAAGGATTGGGAAACGCCCCTGAAAGATCTTGACATGGATATCGTAATCGGCGGACATCTGCATGAGTCGAAGTTCATTGACGGCGAGCTTCCGAGATTTGTCGACTGCGGAAAGCATAAGGATGAAAGCGAAAAAGACAAATGGGCAGCGTCAATGGTGACACTCAAGGACGGAAAAATCTCCATGCTGACAATTAATAACGACGGCGAAACACTGCTCAATGAAAAAATAGAAGTAAGCTAAAAGAAAATCCCACTGCACTGCAGTGGGATTTTCTTTTAGCTATAATCTTGCACTTGCTGTGTCCGCAGTGCCCGATTCCGTATTCCTGATTCCGTATTTGATATACTCTGCGGGAGTAATTCCGTATTCTGCCGTAAATGCTCTGTAAAAGCCTGCATAATCGTTGAAGCCGCAGTTGGCGGCGGCAGTTGTGGGCCTTATACCGCTTGAAAGCATCTGCTTTGCATGGATGAGCCTTTTCAGGGTGATATATCTGTGAATACTTGTGCCGACGGTGGAATTGAAGGCGTGGGAAAGATAATACTTACTGACAAAAAATTCCTCTGCGATTTTTGAAAGGGATAATTTTTCGCAATAGTGAATGTTTATATATTCAATAACCGAAGATATAAGAGGGGAGGTTTTGCTTTCAGCTGCATGATTTCTGCCCTTTTCCATTGTGAGTCGGTTGAGTTCAACAAGAAAACGCACAAGAAGCGCTTCTGAGGCAAGGGCACTGCCGTAGTCGGTGCTTTTGCTTTCTTCCAGAAGCTCTGTCAGCTTTGCCGAAACAAAGTTTTGCTGTGAAAGGGAAAGCCTGAGAAGATTTGAGTGGTCCGGATTGGTGTTGTCAAAGCAGCGGGAGAGGCTGACTTCGTTTGTGCAAAGGTGTGAAAGATAATTCTTGTTTATCCAAAGAACGATTCTCTCGTAGCTGCTCTGGTCCGGGCTTGTTCTCGGCTGATGAAGCTCAAGGGGATTGATAAGCAGGATGTCGCCTTTTTTCAGATGATAGGAGTGACCTTCAACGCTGTATTCAACATTACCGCCGATGAAAAAATAAACCTCATAAAAGTCGTGCTGATGAACTGGCACACCCTCGAATTTTGCATCACGATAATGAAAAATCTCAAATTTATTGCTCGACATATTCTGCCGTGGGTCAAAAATCTGCATAAAATACCCCTTTCTTAATTAATGATTATATCATACAGCAAGATTAACAATCAGTCAAGCAATTTTTACTATTTTTATTGTTAAAACAATGTGATAAAATTAGGTTGAAATATAATGGATGAAACTGAAGTTTTTCGTCGTTTCGTTCAGAAAAGGAGAATGTGAATGGGCTCATTTATGACAGAGGATTTCCTTCTTTATAATGATGTGGCAAAAAAACTTTATCATGATTACAGCAAAAATTTGCCGATAATTGACTATCATTGCCATGTCAGCCCCAAGGAAATTTATGAGGATAAAAGATTCCGTAACATCACAGAGCTTTGGCTTTCGGGTGACCATTACAAATGGCGTCTGATGCGCTCAAACGGTGTGAGTGAGGATTATATCACAGGAGACAGGCCTGCAAAGGAAAAGTTCCTGAAATTTGCAGAGCTTCTTCCCAAGGCAATCGGAAATCCAATGTATCATTGGTGTCATTTTGAGCTGAAAAGATATTTCGGCTATGAGGGTATTCTTTCAGCAGACACTGCTGAAGAGGTGTGGCGTCTGACCGAAGAAAAGCTTAAGGAAGATTCAATGAGCGTAAGAGGTATCATCGAAAAAAGCAAAGTTGCCTTCATCGGCACAACAGATGATCCCATTGATTCCCTCGAATGGCATCAGAAAATCAGAGAAGAGGGAAAGCTCAAAGCAGTTGTTGCTCCCTCCTTCCGTCCCGACAAGGCCTTCAACCTCAATATGGAAGGATATAAGGAATATATCGGAACACTTTCCGAGGTGTCAGGCGTTGAAATCAATTCCGTTGCTTCTCTTAAAAAGGCTCTTAAAAACAGGATGGAGCACTTTAACAATTGCGGCTGTAAGGCAAGTGACCACGGAATCAACTTCCCTGTTTATGAAATAATGAGCGAAGAAGAAATGGATAAGGCTCTTGTTAAAGCTCTCAACGGTGAAAAGGTCAGCGACAAAGAGCTTTTTGCAGTACAGACCGAAATGCTTCTTTTCTGTGCTTCAGAATATAGCGAGCTCGGTTGGGTAATGCAGATTCACTATAACTGCATGAGAAATCCCAACACAAAGATGTTCAGAAAATTAGGCCCCGACACAGGCTTTGATGTTATCGGTCCTCACAACGGCTCCGTTGCTCTTGCAAAGCTGCTTGACAGTATGTATCTCAAGGAAAAAATGCCGAAGATAATACTTTACAGTCTTGACAGCTCCGATAACAGTTTTATTGATACTCTTCTCGGTGCCTTCCAGCAGGAGGGCTACCCCGGAACATTGCAGCATGGCTCTGCATGGTGGTTTAACGACACAAAGCACGGTATGCGTGAGCAGATGACAAGCCTTGCTTCTCTGGGTCTTCTCGGTAATTTTGTGGGGATGCTTACCGATTCAAGAAGCTTTTTAAGCTACACAAGACATGAATACTTCCGCCGTATTCTCTGCGGTATGTTCGGTGAATGGGTAGAAAAGGGAGAATATCCCGATGATATAAAAGCATTAGGAAAAATCGTGGAAGATATTTCCTACGGCAATGCAAAAAGATTTTTCGGTTTGGAGGAAATTATATGAAAATGTCATTCAGATGGTACGGCTATGATGATCCCGTTTCCTTGAGATATATCAGCCAGATACCCAATATGCACTCAATCGTTTCAGCAGTTTACGATGTTAAACCCGGTCAGGTGTGGCCTGAAGAATCCATTGAAAAAATGGTTAAGGAATGCGAAAAGAACGGACTTGTGTTCGACGTTGTTGAGTCAATTCCCGTTCCCGAGGACATCAAATTAGGCTCAGATAACAGAGACGAGCTTATTGAGGTTTACTGTGAAAATATCCGCCGCTGTGCAAAGTACGGCATCAAGTGTGTAACCTATAACTTTATGCCCGTTTTCGACTGGACAAGAACACAGCTTGATAAGGAAGCTGCTGACGGCTCAACAAGTCTTGTTATGTATTGGGATCAGATGAGAGGTCTTGACCCTCTTGTTGACGATATCGATCTTCCCGGTTGGGATGCCAGCTATACCAAGGATGAAATCAAGGAGCTTTTCATAAAATACGCAGTTATCGGTGAAGATGGTCTTTGGGAGAATATTGAATATTTCCTCAAAAAGGTTATCCCTGTTGCCGAGGAATGCGGCGTAAGAATGGCTATCCATCCCGATGATCCTCCATATCCCATCTTCGGTCTTCCGAGAATTATCACTAACGAAGAAAATCTTGACCGTTTCCTTAAAATTGTTGATTCACCCGCAAACTCACTTTGCCTTTGCACAGGCTCACTCGGTTGCGCTGCGACCAACGATGTTGTGAAAATGGTCAGAAAATACAGCGCAATGGACAGAATCGCTTTCATGCACATACGCAACATTCTTATTATGGATGACGGCTCATTTGAAGAAAGCGGACATCTTTCAAAGTGCGGCAGTATTGATATGTATGAGGTTGTAAAGGCTCTCGTCGAAACAGGCTTTGACGGTTATGTCCGTCCCGACCACGGCAGAATGATCTGGGGTGAAACAGGCAGACCCGGTTACGGTCTTTATGACAGAGCACTCGGTGCAACATATATCAACGGATTATTTGAGGCTTGTGAGAAAGCAAATAAGGAGGCATAAATATGATTAAAAATGTTCTTGGCACAGACCTTACAGGTAAGGTTGCAGTTGTCACAGGAGCCGGCGGTGTGCTTTGCTCAGGCTTTGCAAAAACACTTGCAAGGGCAGGTGCAAAGGTAGCACTTCTTGACCTCAATGAAGAAGCAGCAAAGGCCTTTGCTGATGAAATCACTGTTGAGGGCGGTGTGGCAAAGGCATATAAATGCAATGTGCTTGACAAGGATATCTGCAGTGAAATTGCAGATATGGTTGAAAAGGATTTCGGCAAATGTGATATTCTTATAAACGGTGCAGGCGGTAACAACCCCAGAGCTACAACAGATAAGGAATATTATTTCTCAGGTGACATTGATGAGGATTGCAAAAACTTCTTCAATCTTGACTCTGACGGAGTTTCCTTCGTGTTCAATCTCAACTTCCTGGGCACACTTATTCCCACTCAGGTCTTTGCAAAGCAGATGCTTGGCAGAGAGGGTTGCAACATCATCAACATTTCTTCGATGAATGCTTTCACTCCCTTAACAAAAATTCCTGCTTATTCAGGTGCAAAGGCTGCTATTTCAAATTTCACACAGTGGCTTGCAGTTCACTTTTCAAAGGAAGGTATCCGTGTTAATGCAATTGCTCCCGGCTTCTTCTCAACAAAGCAGAATGCAGCTCTTCTGTGGAATCCTGACGGCTCACCCACACCGAGAACAGGCAAAATTCTTGCCGCAACACCTATGGGTCGCTTCGGTGAGGCAAAGGAGCTTGACGGCGCACTTCTCTTCCTCGTCAATAACGATGCCGCAGGCTTTATTACAGGTGTTGTTCTTCCTGTTGACGGCGGATTCTCATCATACTCAGGAGTATAAGCAATGCCTCGCATTGCAGTGATATATCCGCTTTGCGGATGTGATATTCGCCGTTCCGGCGAGTGATATTGCTTCGCAGTGATATATTTGCTTTGCAAATGCTGTGGGTCGCTCCGCTCCGGGATTATAATGTGCCGCAGGCACAAATATAAACAGCATCTCTTAAAATCAGAGGTGCACGAAAGGCGGAGAGGTTAATGCACCGAAGGTGCATCCCTGACTACTGACTACTAACTACTAACTACTAACTACTGACTACTGACTACTGACTACTCAACAGTAGCCCTTACTATAAAAAGGAGATGTAAATTCCAGATGGATATGTTCAAAACAATTTACGATTTAGGTATAATTCCCGTTGTTGCAATTGACGATGCCGATAAGGCAGTGCCTCTTGCAAAGGCTCTTCGTGACGGCGGACTTCCCGCAGCAGAAATCACCTTCAGAACTGCTGCTGCAGAGGAATCAATCAGAAGAATCACAGCCGAATGCCCCGATGTGCTTGTGGGTGCAGGCACAGTTCTGACAAAGGAGCAGTGCGACAGAGCAATTGCCGCAGGCGCAAAGTTTGTGGTAACTCCCGGCTTCAACCCTGAAATGATCGAATACATCAAGTCAACAGGTATTCCCATGATGCCCGGTGCAGCAACTCCCGGTGAAATGGAGCAGGCAATGAGCATGGGACTTACCAATATCAAGTTCTTCCCTGCTGAAGCCAACGGCGGTGTTGCAAAATTAAAGGCACTTGCAGGACCTTATCAGGCAGCAAAATGGATGCCCACAGGCGGCGTAAACACAAAGAACCTCAACGATTATCTTTCATTTGACCGTATTCTCTGCTGCGGCGGCACATGGATTGCAACAAGTGCAGATATCGCAGAAGGCAAGTGGGATGACATCACCCGTAAGTGTAAGGAAGCAATCAAGACAATGCTCGGCTTTAAGCTTGACAGCATAGTTATCTATGACGGAAGTGAAAGTGCAAAGGCAGATGCAAAGCTTCTTTGCAATCTCTTCGGCTTTGAATATAAGGAAACAGAAAACGGTGTTTCAGCAGGCGCGGTTTCATTCATGCACGATGACTGCGGTGCAAAGGGCTGTATCGTGATTTCAACACTCAACGGCAACCGTGCAAAGGCATACCTTGAAAGACTCGGTGCAGAAATTGACCCGGATATCTGGTACGATAAAAAGGGTAATGTAACCTGCTTCGGCCTTAAGAACACAATTGCAGGTTTTGAAATCTGTATTGAGACTAAGTAACATTAAAATATCTGCTTTGTCGGATGGCGGGGAGAAGGCTCGTGTAAATACAGGCTGAAACGGATATAATCAGGAACGAAGTGACCCTTCATTCCGAATTCCGAATTCCGAATTCCGAATTAAGCACAATTATCATTATAAAAATAACTCAAAAAAGAAAGAGGTTTGTATTTATGAGTAAAAGAATTGTATGCTTCGGTGAAATAATGCTCCGTCTTGCTCCCGAGGGCTATTACCGTTTCTTCCAGAATGACAGAATGCAGGCTACCTTCGGCGGCGGCGAAGCAAATGTTGCAGTGTCCCTTGCAAATTACGGTATGGATGCTTCCTATGTCACAAAGCTTCCCTCCCACGCTATCGGTCAGGCAGCTGTAAATTCCCTTCGTGCTCTCGGCGTTGACACAAATGACATCGTAAGAGGCGGCGAAAGAGTAGGCATTTACTACCTTGAAAAGGGTGCTTCACAGCGTGGTACTGTTTGTATATATGACAGAGCCTATTCTGCAATTCAGCTTGCAAAAAGAGAAGACTTCGACTGGGATAAAATCTTCGATGGAGCTGATTGGTTCCACTTCACAGGCATCACACCGGCTATCGGCGGTGAGCTTGTTGATATCTGCCTTGACGCTTGTAAGGCAGCAAAGGCAAAGGGCGTGAAGATTTCCTGCGACCTTAACTACAGAGGCAAGCTCTGGACAAGAGCTGAAGCAAGAAAGGCTATGACAGAGCTTTGTAAGTATGTTGACGTCTGCATTTCCAACGAAGAGGATGCAAAGGACGTATTCGGTATTGAGGCTGAAAACACAGATATTTATGGTGGCAAGCTCGATAAAGAAGGCTACAAGTCAGTTGCAAAGCAGCTTATGGATACCTTCGGCTTCGAAAAGGTTGCAATCACACTCCGTTCATCAATTTCAGCTTCAGACAATGATTGGGCAGGTATGCTCTATGACGGCGAAAATTACTGCTTCTCAAAGGAATATCACCTTCACATCGTTGACCGTGTAGGCGGCGGTGACTCCTTTGGTGGCGGACTTATTTATGCTCTTCTTTCGGGCAAGGACACTCAGTCAGCAATTGAATTTGCAGTTGCAGCATCAGCACTTAAGCACTCAATTGAGGGTGACTACAACCGTGTAGGTGTTTCAGAGGTTGAAAAATTAGCAGGCGGCGACGGTTCAGGCAGAGTGCAGAGATAAATTCGGAATTCGGAATGCGGAATTCGGAATTGCGGGGAAAGTGAGTTATGAAAAATCCCTTGCAGTCCGCAGAATAAAGCACATAAATTATAAAATCGCAGGGGAGGGCAGATGTTCCTCCCGTGCATAATAAAATCAAAAGGAGAACCAAAAATGAAAAACGAAACAAAAGCACCCGCAAATGCGGTAAGGCCTTTTGGCTGGCGTGATAAGCTTGGCTATGCAATGGGTGATATGGGCTGCGGATTTACATTCCAGCTTATATCTACATATATGCAGCTTTACTACGTGCAGTGCATTGGTCTGAATGACCATTATTGGTGGATTATTATTGTTTCAAAGCTTTTTGATGCAATTAATGACGTTGTTATCGGTAACCTTGTTGACACAAAGAGAATCGGCAAAAAGAGCAAGTATATGCCCTGGATTATTATCGGCGGTCTTATTATGACCGTGCTGACCGTTGCCGTTTTTGCTCCGATCCAGAATTTCTCTGTGACGGGCAAGATTTTATGGTGTCTGATTTCTTATTGTCTGTGGTCAATTGCATACACAATGGTTAATGTGCCTTACGGCTCACTTCACTCTGTAATCACAGATAAGCCCAATGAAAGAACGGCTCTTTCAACCTTCCGTTCAATCGGTGCAGCTCTTCCTGCAGTTATCATTATGATGGTTCTTCCCGATATCGTTTATAAAGATTTCATTAATCCTGAAACAGGAATGCCTGTTCCCGATCCCACAACAGGCAAAAACTTTCAGATGCTTATCGGAGAAAGCCTGCTTCCGGTTGCCCTTGTTTTCTCAGTTATTGCATTTGTGATTCTCTGGGGAACAACAAAGCTTGTCAAAGAGCGTGTTGAACATAAACAGGGCGAATCATCCATGGGCGCAAAGGCAATCTTCTCATCCCTGAAAACCTTCTTTACAAACCGCGCAATGATCGGCGCAACAGTTGCAAGTGTTGCTTCCGTTGCACTTTTCAACTCAACAATGTCTTTGAATAATATGGTGTTCCAGTATTATTTCAATGATGTGTCAAAGGTTAAGCTTGCACTTGTTGTAAGCTATGTTCCTCTGGTTGTGCTTATGCCCATGATCGGTAAGCTGACAGCTAAATTCGGCAAGAAAAAGCTTCTTGTTGTCACCATGCTTGTCAGTGCTGTGGGCGGTCTTGCAGGCGCTTTTGTGCCACTTACTCCCGACACAAAGGGTATGGGAATGTATATTGCGATTCTTCTGCTTCTCAATGTCGGTAACTCTGTGTTCCAGATTTCCGTATGGGCAATTATTGCAGATTGTATTACAATCAGCTTCCGCAAAACCGGTAAGAGTGAGGAAGGCTCACTTTATGCTATCTACTCCTTCTTCCGTAAGTTCGCACAGGGTGTAGGTCAGGCAGCAGTTTCCATCGGCCTTAAAGCAATTAAATTCAACGATCAGACATATGAGCTGATCAAGACTGCGGACGGCTCTACTGTGCAGATCCCCGTTATTGCTGAACAGGATCCGGGCTTCGGCGGCAATCTTGTAAGACTTTATATCGTTCTTCTTGCCGTCGGCTCACTTATTGCCTTCCTTTCAATGGCATTTATTTATAACATCAACCAAAAGCAGGAACAGGAGATTACTTCCGTTGCTATTGAAGATTAATCAATTAACTGAAAAACCGGTGGGATATTATATCCTGCCGTTTTTTCGCATATTTCTTCCGCTTATGTTTATAAAAATACTTTTTAATTTGACTTACAGACACATGGAGATTATAATTTATTTATGAGAAAAAGCGAAAGGATGAAAATTATGAAAAAAACTAAAAGACTGCTCAGTGTTCTCCTTGCACTTGTTATGATGCTCACACTTTCTGTGCCGGCCTTTGCAGGTGAAGAAGAGGCAACAAAATTTGTTGTTCTCGGTGACTCTATTGCGCAGGGCTACGGTCTTAAAGACATCAGAAACACTTCTTACGGTGCACTTATCAGTGAGGCTGAGGGCTATGATTATGTCAATCATGCCATCGGCGGACACACCACCTATAACCTTAATGAGAGGCTTGAAGAGGAGCTGGTTGCTTCTGATGTTGCTTCTGCTGACATCATTGCTGTTTCAATCGGCGGAAACAACTTCCTTCTCGGCGGCATGGTAGAAATGATTGCTGATGTGCTTCTGAAGGGCGACTACACCCGCATGGATGAAATCGGTGCTGATTTCAGAGAAAACTTCCTTGTTGCACTTGAAAGAATCAAGCAGCTCAACCCCGATGCAACACTTATGATACAGACTCTTTATAATCCCAGAGATGACTTTCTCAAGGACGCTTATCAGTATGCTGTTGATATTCTCAATAACACCTTTGCAGATATTCTTCATGAACAGCCCGGCGCTTATGTGATTGTTGATGTTGCCGCTGCTTTTGAAGGCCACACCGAGTATATTCAGAGGGATAAAATCCATCCCAACGAGGCAGGTCACTATGTTATTGCAAAGGAATATGTGAAAACTCTGGCAGAGCTTGGTCTCGGCACAGCTGACGAGCTTGCAACGCAAATGCCCGAAACTCAGCAGGGCAGCAACGCTCTGCAGGATTTCCTTAACAAAATTGCTGAAATGTTCAGAAACATCATCGACAAAATCAAATCATTTTTCGGTGCATAATTAAATTGTGCAGCTGTGAAAACAGAGATAAAGTGGATACACATTTTTAATAAAGCAGCACCTCGGAACGAGGTGCTGCTTTGCTATGTCAGAAATTACATATTTTTTCTGCATTTTAATACAATTTTTAAAGGAATTACCAACAAAAAATCTATTCAAAACATTGTATTTCCGACAAAAAAATGTTATGATATGTTGAATGACTATATTGGCGTTTTATGACCCTTGATGTCAGAGATAAAACGGAGAGAAAAAATTGAGGATGTTGCCAAGTAAAGTCGAATAAAAATGAAAGGATCATAGATGTATGAAGTACAGTTATTATCCGGGTTGTACCTTAAGAACCAAAGCAAAAAAGCTTGATGCTTATGCAAGAGCATCTGCAAAGGCACTTGGTTTTGAGCTGGAAGAAATTGAAAACTGGCAGTGCTGCGGAGGCGTTTACCCTCTTTCAAGCGATGAAATTGCAACAAAGCTTTCTTCTGTCAGAGTTCTCAACGAAGCAAAGGAAAAAGGTCAGGAGCTTGTCACTCTCTGCTCAGCCTGCTACCATGTTGTCAAAAGAGTTAATGATGACATGAAAAATGTTGAGGACATCAGAACCAGAGCCAACAACTATATGAAGCTCGATGAGCCCTATCTCGGCGAAACAGAGGTTCTTCATTTTCTTGAGGTTATCCGTGACAGAATCGGCTTTGATGAAGTTAAGAAAAAGGTTGTCAATCCTTTGACGGGAAGAAAGATCGGAGCATATTACGGTTGCCTTCTTCTTCGTCCTTCGGACATTCTCATGTTTGATAATCCCGAAAACCCGAAAATTATGGAGGATCTTATCCGTGCTCTCGGTGCAGAGCCCGTAATTTATCCCTACCGTAACGAATGCTGCGGCGGATACATTTCCCTTAAGGATAACGAGCTTTCGAAGAAAATGTGCAACACTGTGACAGACAGTGCAGCTTCATTTGAGGCAGAAGCACTTATCACTGCCTGCCCTCTTTGTCAGTATAACCTTACAAAGAACAGCGATAAGGATATTCCTGTTATTTATTTCACAGAGCTTCTTGCAGAGGCTCTCGGAGTTAAAGAGGAGGTAGACGCAAGTGGAAACTTCTAAAAAAAGACAAGCTGAAAAGGTTCAGGAAATCAGCGGCACTAACCCTCTTAAATGTATGAAGTGCGGCAAGTGTTCAGCGTCCTGCCCCTCATATGAAAAAATGGATATCAAACCCCATCAGTTTGTGTCATATGTCATCAACGAGGACGTTGAGGCTCTTGCAAAGTGCGACTCCCTATGGGTCTGCCTCTCATGCTTTGCTTGTGTTGAAAGATGTCCGAGAGATGTCAAGCCCGGCAAAATTGTTGATGCTGCAAGACAGATTGTTGTCCGTGAAAAGGGCGGCAGCTACCTTGTTCCCGACGAAATTCCCGCACTCATTGATGAGGATATGCCCCAGCAGCTGTTAGTCAGCGCATTCAGAAAGTTCAGGAGGTGAGATCATGCAGGCGATAGGCGTATTTGTCTGCCACTGCGGCAGTAACATTGCTGCAACGGTTGACGTTAAAAGAGTTACCGAGCTGGCAAAATTAGAGCCGGGTGTTGTTCATGCTGAAGAATACCAGTATATGTGCTCTGAAGCAGGCCAGGAAAAGATTGCTCAGGCAATCAAGGAAAAAGGCCTTACAGGAATAGTTGTCTGCTCATGCTCACCGAGAATGCATGAGGCAACATTCAGAAAATGTGCCGAAAAGGCAGGCCTCAACCCCTATATGGTTGAAATTGCAAACCTTCGTGAGCAGTGCTCTTGGATTCATAAGGATATTGAAGAAGCTACAGAAAAGGCAGTTATCCTCACAAGAGCAGCCATTGCAAAGGTTAACCTTAACACCTCCCTTCAGGCAGGTGAAAGCGGCGTTACCAAAAGAGCCCTTGTTATCGGCGGCGGTATCGCAGGTATCCAGACAGCTCTTGACATTGCCGATGCAGGCTACGAGGTAGACATCGTTGAAAAGACTCCTTCAATCGGCGGTAAGATGGCTCAGCTTGACAAAACCTTCCCCACTCTTGACTGCTCAGCATGTATTCTCACACCGAAAATGGTTGATGCGGCAGCTCATGAAAAGATTACACTTTATACCTACAGTGAGGTTGAAAAGGTTTCAGGCTTCGTAGGTGATTTCACAGTTGAAATCAGAAAAAAAGCAAGATATGTCAACATGGATAAATGCACGGGCTGCGGTGTCTGCATGGAAAAATGCCCCAGCAAGAAGGCTCTGAGCGAATTCAACAGCGGTCTTAATAACCGCCCTGCAATTTACACTCCCTTTGCTCAGGCGATTCCCAATGTGCCCGTTATTGATCCCACACAGTGTATCAAGCTTAAGACAGGCAAATGCGGTGTCTGCGAAAAATTCTGTCAGGCAGGCGCAATTGACTATAAGCAGCAGGACGAGGTTGTTACACAGAAATACGGTGCAATTGTTGTTGCAACAGGCTTTGAGGTTATCAAGCTCGACAACCTCGAGGAATATGCATATTCACAGAGCAAGGATGTTATCACTTCCCTTGAGCTCGAAAGAATTATGAATGCTGCAGGCCCCACAAAGGGTCACCTTGAACGCCTTTCCGATGGTAAGGCTCCCAAGGAAATCGTGTTCATTCAGTGTGTAGGCTCACGTTGCGATGAAAGCAAGGGTAAGCCCTACTGCTCAAAAATCTGCTGTATGTACACAGCAAAGCACGCAATGCTTATAAGAGATAAATACCCCGATGTCAATGTTACTGTTTTCTATATTGACGTTCGTACTCCCGGTAAAAACTTCGACGAATTCTACAGAAGAGCTGTTGAAGAATACGGCGTAAATTATGTCAAGGGTCAGGTCGGTAAGGTTGCACCTCAGGCTGACGGCTCACTTCTTGTTCACGGTGTTGACCTGATTGACGGCAAGCAGCTTAAAATCAGTGCTGATATGGTTGTTCTTGCTGCTGCAATTGAGCCCAACCCCTCAGTCAGAAGCATTGCAACAATGCTTACAGCAAGTATTGACACAAACAATTTCCTCACAGAAGCTCATCCGAAGCTTCGTCCCGTTGAATCACCCACAGCAGGTGTGTTCCTTTCAGGTGTATGTCAGGGACCGAAGGACATTCCCGAAACCGTATCTCAGGCAGGTGCGGCAGCCATCAAGGTTGTAGGTCTTCTTGCCAAGGATAAGCTTATGACCAATCCCTGCACTGCAAAGGCAGACGAGCTCCTTTGCAACGGCTGTTCAGCCTGCGCAAATGTATGTCCCTACGGTGCTATTTCATATGAGGACAAGCTCATCAACGACCACGGTATCAGAAAGACACACAGAGTTGCCGTTGTCAACAGTGCTCTTTGTCAGGGCTGCGGTGCCTGTACCGTTGCTTGTCCTTCAGGTGTTATGGATCTTCAGGGCTTCTCAAACAGACAGATTATTGCGGAGGTGGATGCTATATGTCGATAAACAACGAAGAATTCAGACCCAAAATTGTGGCATTCTGCTGCAACTGGTGTTCTTATGCAGGTGCTGACCTTGCAGGCAGCAGCCGACTTGCATATCCCGCCGATGTAAAGATTATCCGTGTTCCCTGTTCCTGCAGAGTTAACCCTATGTTTATTCTGCGTGCCTTTGAAAAGGGTGCAGACGGTGTTATCATCTGTGGCTGTCATCCCGGTGACTGTCACTACAGCACAGGTAACTATTATGCAAGAAGAAGAATGACTCTTCTTTTCTCCATGCTCGACTATGTGGGCATCGAAAGAGGCAGAACCCGTGTTGAATGGGTAAGTGCTGCTGAAGGCGTAAAGTTCTCACAGACAATGAATGAGTTTGTTGAAACAGTACGCGGTCTCGGCAAAAACGTAAGATTGGGGGATTTGAGATGCAAGAACTGATTTCCCGTTTAAAAGAGCTTTTAGAAAGCGGTAAGGTGCAGCGTGTTCTCGGCTGGAAGAAGGGTGACTTTTCCTTCAATCCCGAGCCTGCTTACTTCAACAGTGCAGAAGAGCTTGACGAATTCGTCTATGACGGCTTCTGCGGTGCAAACCTTTCAAAATATATGATCAAGGGCTCAAACCTTGAGGGTGTTACAGCAATTCTTCTCAAGCCCTGCGACACCTACTCCTTCAATCAGCTTCTCAAGGAGCACAGAGTCCTTCGTGAGAAAGCATACATCATCGGTGTAGGCTGTAAGGGTAAGCTGAATGTTGAACAGATCAAATCACAGGGCATCAAGGGTATCATTGATATCAAGGGTGCTGAAATTGACGGTGACTGCAATGAGCTGAAGGTTGAAACACTTTACGGTGAAAAAACTGTTTCATATAAGGACTCAATGCTTGAAAGATGCCACGTATGTAAGGGCAAGGAGCATATGATTTATGACGAACTCATGCTCGAGTCAGCAGATACACTTGATGCAGACCGTTTCACAGATGTTGAAATCATCGAAAACCTCACTCCGGAGGATAAGTTCGCTTATTTCCAGAGAGAGCTGTCAAAGTGCATCAGATGTAATGCCTGCAGAAATGTCTGCCCCGCCTGCTCATGCAGAAAGTGCGTGTTTGACTCAAACAAATTCGACAGTGAGCAGAAGGCAAACGTTGATCCCTTCAACGAAAGTATGTTCCATATTATCCGTGCCTTCCACGTTGCAGGCAGATGTACAGACTGCGGTGAATGCTCAAGAGTATGCCCCCAGGGTATACCTCTTCATGTTTTCAACAGAAAGTTCATCAAGGACATCAACGAATATTACGGTGAGTTCCAGGCAGGTGAGGATGCTGATTCAAAGGGTCCTCTCACTGACTACACTCTCGGTGATATGGAAGCTGACGAAAGGAGATAAGAGAAAATGAAAAAGATAAAAAGAGAAAATCTCACAAAGCTTTTTGACCTTATTTCCGAGTCACAGAGATTATATATTCCCCAGAAAAAGGCAGGTCAGACCAACTACGGTATCTATACTGCCGACAGCAAGGTTGATCTTGACACACTCAAAACAGTGAAAAGTGCAAAGGAAGCCTTCTTCCCTCAGAGCGAAACACTTTACACAGTTACAAAGGTTGACAGAAAAATCAGAATCAGCCAGCAAGAGCTTGAAAATGAAGATTTTGTTCTTTTCGGTATCAGAGGCTGTGACCTCAAGGGCGCCGAGGTGCTTGACAGAGTTTTCCTTTCACAGCCTGTTGACTCATTCTATGCAGCAAGACGTGAGCACTGTATTACAGTTGCTCTTTCCTGCTCCGAGCCTGAAGAAAGCTGCTTCTGCACTGCCTTCGGTGTTGACCCTGCAGAGCCTAAGGGTGATGTAACAACCTGGTTCAATGGCGAGTATCTCTATTGGAAAGCCAACACAGAAAAGGGCGAAAAGCTGACAGCAATCTGTGCTGAGCTTCTTGAGGATACAGATGACAGTGCAGTTGAAGAAGAAAAGAAGAGCATCAAGGCTATTCTTTCACGTCTTCCCTATGCAGACCTTTCACTTGAAGGCTGGCACGGTGATGCAACAGATGAAAAGTTCGGCTCCGAATTGTGGAAAGAGCTTTACAAGCCCTGTCTTGCCTGCGGCACCTGCACCTTTGTCTGCCCCACCTGTCAGTGCTATGACCTTAAGGATTATGACACAGGAAACGGTGTTCAGAGATATCGCTGCTGGGACTCATGTATGTATTCCGACTTTACGATGATGGCCCACGGCAACAACAGAACAAGTCAGATGCAGCGTTTCCGTCAGAGATTCATGCATAAGCTTGTTTACTTCCCTGCAAACAATGAGGGTATGTATTCATGTGTCGGTTGTGGAAGGTGTGTTGACAAGTGTCCCGCATCAACCAACATTGTCAAGGTTATCAAGGCTTTCAGTAAGGAGGTAAGTTCAAAATGAGCGAATGTACCTGCCATCAGAATTATAAATTAGATACACTTGTGCCCATGGTGGGCATTATCACAGATATCCGTAAGGAAACTCCCGATGTCAAAACCTTCAGAGTTGAAGCTCCCGAAGGCGGAAAGCTTTTTGAGCATATGCCCGGTCAATGCGCAATGCTTTGCGTACCCGGTGTCGGTGAAGCGATGTTCTCAATCACATCTTCACCCACAAACAAGCTTTATCAGGAATTTTCCATCAAAAAGTGCGGTGTTCTTACCGATTATCTTCACGAGCTTAACGTCGGTGATGAAATCATGGTAAGAGGCCCCTACGGTAACAACTTTCCCGTTGATACTGCTCTTAAAGGAAAGAACCTTCTTTTCGTTGCCGGTGGTATCGGTCTTGCACCTCTTCGCAGTGTTATCAATTATGTTCTTGATAACAGAGATGACTACGGAACAGTTGATATTCTTTACGGCTCACGTTCAGCTGACGACCTTGTTCAGCTCAAGGAAATTCAGGAAGTCTGGATGAAGGCAAAGGACACAAATGTACATCTCACCATCGACAGACCTCAGGACGGTTGGGACGGACACGTTGGTTTTGTTCCTTCCTATCTTAAGGAGCTTGAGATGAAAACAGACAAAACCGTACTCGTCTGCGGTCCTCCGATTATGATCAAGTTCGTTCTCGGAGCGCTTGAGGAAATGGGCTTTACCAAAACACAGGCATACACAACACTTGAGCTTCGTATGAAGTGCGGTGTGGGCAAATGCGGCAGATGCAACATCGGCTCAAAATATGTATGCAAGGACGGACCCGTTTTCCGTTGCGATGAAGTTGACGAACTTCCCGATGAATATTAATCGAAGACAGTATACAGAAAGGACTGACAGAACATGAGTAACATGGTTAACGTATATTTTTACGGCAAAAAGTATGTAGTACCCGGCGACATGACAATCATGACAGCAATGGAATATGCAGGCTACACTCTTTCAAGAGGTTGCGGCTGCCGTCACGGCTTCTGCGGTGCTTGTGCCACAATCTACAGAATCAAGGGAGACAACACACTCAAAACCTGTCTTGCCTGCCAGAAGCAGGTTGAAGACGGCATGTATGTTGCATCAATTCCCTTCTTCCCCAATGATAAGAGGACCTATTCAATTGAGGATATCAAGCCCACACAGCAGATTATGATGGAGCTTTATCCCGAAATTTACAGCTGTATCGGCTGTAATGCCTGCACAAAGGCCTGCACACAGGACCTCAACGTTATGCAGTATATCGCATATGCTCAGAGAGGCGAACTCGAAAAGTGTGCTGAGGAATCCTTCGACTGCGTAGCCTGCGGCTGCTGCAGTGTAAGATGTCCTGCAGAAATCTCACATCCTATGGTTGGTCTTCTTGCAAGACGTCTTGTGGGCAAATATATTGCTCCCGAAACAGAGCATCTTAAGGTAAGAGTTGAAGAAATCCGCAAGGGTGCATATGATGACATGATTGAAAAGATTATGCAAAAGCCCATCACGGAAATGAAAGAACTCTATAACACAAGAGAAATTGAGAAATAAGGAGGGTATTTGAGATGTTTACTTCAGAAATGCGTGAATCAATCAAAAAGGTTGAAGCAACAAGAGCAGAAAGAATGAAAACAGAGCCGAGAAGAATGACGGCTGAAGAAAAGGAAAACCTTCTCAAGTCTTACCATCCTGACTACAGAGCTGACGGCTTCGCAGAAATCAAGGTAGGTCCCAACAAGGGTGAAAAGGCTCCCCTTGAGCTTACAGAGCTTCTTCACTCAAACTCAATTCTTCTCACAGAAAAAGTAGATTTAACTAAGGTTGACTATGATTGCGACGTGCTTGTAATCGGTGGCGGCGGTGCAGGTTCATCTGCTGCAATCGAAGCTGATGAAGCAGGCGCAAAGGTTATCATGGTGACCAAGCTTCGTATCGGTGACGCCAACACAATGATGGCTGAAGGCGGTATACAGGCTGCCGACAAGGAAAACGACTCACCCGTTCAGCATTATCTTGATGCTTTCGGCGGCGGACACTTTGCCGCAAGACCCGAGCTTCTCAGAAGACTTGTTATGGAAGCTCCCGATGCTATCAAGTGGCTCAATGAGCTGGGCGTTATGTTCGACAAGGACGATGACGGCAGAATGGTAACAACTCACGGCGGCGGTACCTCAAGAAAGAGAATGCACGCCTGTAAGGACTATTCAGGTGCTGAAATCATGAGAAACCTCCGTGACGAGGTGCTTAACAGACAGATTCCCGTTGTTGAATTCACATCAGCGGTTGAGCTTATCAAGGATGATAAGGGTCAGGTTGCAGGTGCTGTTCTTCTTAACATGGAAACAGGCGACTACCTTGTTGCAAAGGCAAAGACAGTTGTTATCGCAACGGGCGGTGCAGGCAGACTTCACTATCAGAACTTCCCGACATCAAATCACTACGGTGCAACAGCTGACGGTCTTATCCTCGGCTACAGAGCAGGCGCACCTCTTCTTTATCAGGATACAATTCAGTATCACCCCACAGGTGTTGCTTATCCCTCACAGCTTTTCGGTGCTCTCGTAACTGAAAAGGTACGTTCACTCGGTGCAATGCTTGTCAACAAAGACGGTGAAGCATATGCTCATCCTCTTGAAACAAGAGACGTTTCCGCATCTGCGATTATCCGTGAATGTGCTAATGGTAAGGGCGTTGACACTCCTCAGGGCAAGGGCGTATGGCTTGACACTCCGATGATCGAAATTCTCGGCGGTGAAGGCACAATCGAAAAGAGAATTCCCGCAATGTTCCGTATGTATCTTAACTACGGCATTGATATGAGAAAAGATCCCATCCTTGTTTATCCCACACTTCACTATCAGAACGGCGGTCTTGAAATCGGCGGTGAGGGCTTCACAAAGGCTATTCCCAACCTTCTTGTTGCAGGTGAAGCAGTCGGCGGTATCCACGGCAGAAACAGACTTATGGGTAACTCACTTCTTGATATTATCGTATTCGGTCGTAATGCAGGTAAGGCAGCTGCTGCAAAGTGTAAGAGTGTTGAAATCGGTGAAATGAATATTGACCATGTCAAGGCTTATGCTGATGAGCTTAAGGCTGCAGGTATTGACACAGGCAAAACATCACCCCTGCTTCTTCCCAAATATGCAAGACACGAAAGATAAGGAGATTGAATCTATGCGTGAAATTAATACACAGACTATTACAGATGTAATTGAAAAGCTTTGCATTGATGCTAACTGCCACCTTCCCGGTGATGTCAAGTGTGCAATCAAAAACTGCCGTGCATGTGAAGACGGTGCAATTGCAAAGGGTATTCTCGATGATATTATCGTGAACTACGAAATCGCAGACAGCGAAAATGTACCTATCTGTCAGGATACAGGCATGGCTTGCGTATTTCTTGAAATCGGTCAGGATGTGCACATTGTCGGCGGTGACCTTACAGAGGCTGTTAACGAGGGCGTAAGAAGAGGCTACACAAACGGCTATCTCAGAAAGTCCGTTGTTAAGGATCCCGTAAGAAGAGGCAACACAGGCGACAACACACCTGCAATGCTTTACACAGAAATCGTTCCCGGTGACAAAATCAAGATTACTGTTGGCCCCAAGGGCTTCGGCAGTGAAAACATGAGCCAGATCCGTATGTTCAAGCCCTCTGCCGGTCTTCAGGGCATCAAGGATTTCATCATTGAAGCTGTTGAAACTGCAGGCCCCAATCCCTGCCCTCCCATTGTTGTAGGTGTTGGTATCGGCGGCACATTTGATAAGGCTGCTCTTCTTGCAAAGAAGGCTCTTATGAGACCCATCGATTCAGAAAATCCTGACCCCTTCTATGCCGACCTTGAAAAGGAAATGCTTGAAAAGATCAACGAGCTCGGCATCGGTCCCCAGGGCTTCGGCGGCAAAACAACTGCAATCGGTCTTAACATTGAAACACTTCCCACACACATCGCAGGTATGCCTTGCGCAATCAATATCAACTGCCATGTAACTCGTCATAAGTCGGAGGTAATCTAAAATGGAAAAGAAAATCACATTACCCCTCACCGAAGAAATTGCAAAAACTCTCAAAGCAGGTGACAGAGTGCTTCTCACAGGCTACATCTACACCTCAAGAGATGCAGGCCACAAGAGAATGTGCGAATCCCTTGCAAAGGGCGAGGAGCTTCCCATAGATCCTATGAATGCAACAATCTATTATGTTGGTCCCACACCGGCAAAGCCCGGCACCGTAATCGGCTCAGCAGGCCCCACAACAAGCGGCCGTATGGATGCATATGCACCCACAATGATGAGCGTTGGCGCAAGAGGTATGATCGGTAAGGGTGCAAGGCTTCCCGAGGTTGTGGAAGCTATGAAGAAGTACACAGGCGTATATTTCGGTGCTGTCGGCGGTGCAGGCGCACTTCTTGCAAAGTGCATCAAGTCAGCAGAGCTTATCGCTTATGAAGACCTCGGTGCAGAGGCTCTCAGAAAGCTTTATGTTGAAGATATGCCCCTGATGGTTATCATCGACTCAGAGGGTAACAACCTTTACGAAAAGGGCAGAGAAGAATATCTCGCTTCAAAGAAATAAAAAAGATAAGAAGTATCGGCAAACGCCGACATCCCATAAGGCAGTATTTCTTTAAAATGTGAAATAATTTCACAATAACGCGTTAAAAATCACCGATATGCGTCAGCATTATCGGTGATTTTCGCCTTTTCTTGCAAAGCTATTTCGCATTTTAAAGTGCTT
>JAZSHL010000092.1:0-30875 GCA_045533205.1 Acutalibacteraceae bacterium
ATAAAACACAGCAAGGCTGTCGCCTTGCGAGGCTTTTGGCAATAATACAGGGAATTTTGTTCGAGAAACAAATACTGCCTTATCGGCTGTCGGCATATTTGGGCTCAGTTTGTTCATTCTGCGCATTTTTTCCTATCCCCTTATATCATCTTTTTTATTCTGCAATGAAAACAGCCTCATCATTTTTAACACTGCAAAGATATTTTTTGCCCTTTTCAATTTTTCCGTCAAGGATTTCCTCTGAAAGCTTGTCCTCAATTTTGTTCTGAATCACACGCTTCAGAGGCCTTGCGCCGTAAACGGGGTCAAAGCCTGCATCAGCTACCATTGTGACAGCTTCGTCACTGAAGTCCATATCAATTTCCATTTCTGACAAGCGTTTTTTCAGATTGTGCAGCAGACGATTTGCGATCTCTCTGATTTCGTCCTTTTTGAGCTGACCGAAAACTATGATTTCGTCAACTCTGTTGAGAAATTCGGGACGGAAAGCTTTTTTCAGCTCTGACATGACCGCATCATGAATTCTTTTGTCTGAATGTGTATCTGTGTCTGTGCCGAAGCCGATTGCCTTGCCTTCGCCTGCAATCATTTTTGCGCCGAGGTTGGAGGTCATGATAATGACTGTGTTTTTGAAGTCTATTTTTCTGCCTGTTGAATCGGTCAGAATACCGTCGTCAAGAATCTGCAGCAGCATATTGAAAACATCGGGATGCGCTTTTTCGATTTCATCGAAAAGCACCACACTGTAGGGCTTGCGTCTGACCTTTTCTGTCAGCTGGCCTCCCTCATCATAGCCCACATATCCCGGGGGAGAGCCCACAAGGCGTGAGGAGCTGTGCTTTTCCATGAATTCACTCATGTCAAAACGGATAACTGCGTTTTCATCGCCGAACATGGCTTCACCAAGTGCTTTGCAAAGCTCTGTTTTGCCGACACCTGTGGGACCTAAAAAGATGAATGAGCCCATTGGTCTGTTAGGATCCTTCAGTCCGCTTCTGCCACGCCTGATTGCTCTTGCAACGGCAGAAACAGCCTTATCCTGACCTACAATTCTTTCGTGAAGAACGGCCTCCATGTTAAGAAGGCGGCTGCTTTCCTCCTTGGTTATTTCCGTCACGGGGATACCGGTCCAGCCTGAAACGATGCGGGCGATGTCAACCGGTGTTACCACGCTGTTGGTGTGGTCGCTTTCCTCCTTCCATTCGGCTCTTGCAACGGAAACCTTGCTCATCAGCTCCTTTTCCTTGTCACGCAGTGCGGCAGCACCCTCAAAGTCCTGAGAATTGACTGCTGCTGCCTTTTCTTCGGTGATTTCTTTAAGCTCGCTTTCAAGGGCTTTTATTCCGTCGGGAACGGTGAAGCAGCTGAGGCGCACCTTAGA
Organism: Acutalibacteraceae bacterium; assembly: GCA_045533205.1. Classification (GTDB taxonomy): domain Bacteria; phylum Bacillota; class Clostridia; order Oscillospirales; family Acutalibacteraceae; genus UBA6857. The sequence continues at coordinate 1,382 of JAZSHL010000092.1, forward strand.
GGCGGCCTCGTCCATAAGGTCAATCGCCTTGTCCGGCAGATATCGGTCACTGATGTATCTGTGAGAAAGCTGAACTGCACTTTCGATAGCCTCATCGGTTATTTTAACCTTGTGGTGAGCCTCATATCTGTCCCTGAGCCCCTTGAGAATCAGAACAGCCTCGCTGACTGACGGCTCACCGACCTTAACCGGCTGAAAACGTCTTTCAAGGGCAGAATCCTTTTCAATATATTTTCTGTATTCCTCAAGGGTTGTGGCACCGATGAGCTGTATCTCACTTCTTGCAAGAGAGGGCTTGAGAATATTCGCCGCATCAACAGCACCCTCGGCAGAGCCGGTGCCTATAAGATTGTGGACCTCATCGATAAACAGAATGATATCCTTGTTTTTGCTCACCTCGTCAATGCAGGCCTTGATACGCTCCTCAAAATCACCTCTGTATTTTGTTCCTGCAACCATGCCTGTAAGGTCAAGGCAGACGATTCTTTTGTTTTTGAGCATTTCGGGCACTTCGTTTTTCACAATTTTCAGTGCGAGGCCCTCTGCAATTGCTGTTTTGCCCACACCCGGCTCACCGATAAGGCAAGGGTTGTTTTTTGTGCGCCTTGAAAGAATCTGTATCACTCTTTCAATTTCCTGCTCACGGCCGATCACCGGATCAATTTTGTTTGCCTGAGCCTTTGCTGTCAGGTCCTGACCGTATTTATCAAGTGAGGGAGTAGAACCTGATGCTTTGCCCCCTCTCTTTGAGGGATGAGAGGAGCCAAAGCCCGGGGAGCCCTTTGAATCGGTGCGGCCAAGCTCATCAAGGATAAGGGAGGAAGATGTGCCGAGCTCTGAAACGATAGAGGCCGCATAGCTGTCCTCCTCGCTCAGAAGGGATTTAAGAATATGCTCCGTTCCGACATAGCCTGCGCCCTCGTTTCTTGCGATGGTGATTGAGTTTTCGATGATATGCTTTGAGCGGGGAGTGAAATCGTTGGGTGTCAGCACAGTCGGGATGCCCACACCGATGTTGCTTTTTATGCACTGCTCAACACCTCTGAAGCTGATGCCTTTTTTTGTCAGCACCGAGGTTGCAACACCGTTTTCTTCCCTGACAAGACCTGCCAGAAGATGCTCGCTGCCTATATATGTGTGCCCGAGATTTTCTGCAACCTCAACGGCAGAATTAAGGGCACGGTTTGCTTTTTCGGTAAAGCCTGTGAATTTATACATATTTATACCTCCGTAATAAAAAACGGGGATGCGACCTGTGTCAACATCCCCTTGATTTTCAGTTAAGTGCCTGTCTTACCTTTTCGGCACGGAGCACATCTCTCTCGTTCTGTGAAAGGCTTTTTCCTGTCTGCACATTCAGCGTTGCAGGCTGAAGCTCAATGAAGAGCCTTGTCAGCTCCTGAGTCGGAACATTGATAATCCCTTCACATGCACCGAGTCTGACATAGGAAATAAGGTTTGTCAGCTCCTGCGATGTCAGCTTATATGCTGAACGGAGAATACCCCACGAACGGAAGATTTTGTCTATGAAATCTTCATCCTTGACCAGTGATGCACGGGCCTGCTTTTCCTGCGATACGATCTGCATAGCGATGGAGGTCAGATTCTGCAGGGCTGACTTTTCACTGATGCCGAGAGTTACCTGATTGCTTAACTGATAGATATCCCCTGAAATTTCACTTCCCTCACCGTAAGAGCCTCTTAAGGTCAGGCCTAATTTTGCAACGGTTGAGGAAAGACGGCGCATAGCACCTTTTTTACCAAGGGCGGGGAGATGAAGCATGACTGAGGCTCTCATGCCTGTGCCGAGGTTTGTGGGACACTGGGTAAGATAGCCGATTCTTTCATCGAAGGCGTAGTTGAGCTTTGATTCGATGACAGAGTCAATTCTGTCTGCCTCTTCAAAGGCCTCGTCAAGAGAAAGGCCGGGAAGAACAACCTGAATTCTGATATGATCCTCCTCGCAGAGCATGATGCTCACGTCCTCATCATCTGAAAGAATGAGAGCTCGGCCTGCGGTGTCGTATGCAAATTCAGGGCTTATCAGATGCTTTTCTGCAAGGCTTACAGCTTGGGCCGATGTGAGTGAGGACATGCTGATAAAAGAGAGCTTCTTTGAGTCGTAATCTGAAAGAGCGTCATTGATTACCTGTGAAACGCTTTCTTTTTCTCTTGCATCGAGTCTGATGGGGAAGGGGAAATCGTCAAGGTTTCTTGCAAGGCGCACCCTTGTGCTTAAAACAATGTCGCCTTCATTTCCTTTGTTTTTATACCAATTCATTTCAGTGCTCTCCTTTCAGCTTTTTGATTTCATCTCTGATTACAGCTGCCTGCTCAAAGTTCTGCATGTCGATAGCCTTTTGCATATCCTTGTGAAGATCAGCAATTTTTTCTTCTGTTGTTTTGCCGGTGTGAACAACTCTGCTGCTTGTGTTTTTCGGCACCTTGCCGGTGTGCTTTGCTTTGCCGTGTATTCTCTGGATTGAGGGCTGAAGCTTATGATAAAACTTTTCATAGCAGCCTGAGCAGCCAACAGAGCCGGATTTGATAATATCGTCAAAGCAGAAGCCGCATTTTTCGCATCTTTCAAGCTTTCCTTCTGAAAGGGCAAAGGCGCTGTCGCCGAAAAAGCCGGAGAAGATGTCGGGCATATTAAGTGAAAAGTCATCGAAAAAGCTGCCGACTCCGATAACCTGTGCACAGTTTGAGCAAAGGTGGCTTTCGGTGGCTTCGCCGTTCAATACACGCTTGATATGAGTTGTAGCTTCGTTTTTCTTACAGTTCTGACATAACATAATAATTACCTCCTTGAATTTCTTTATATATTATTCCTGAATAAGACTTAAAAGCATTTGTCTGAAAATTGATGCTCTTATGGCACCCCGTAATTCCGGCGGCAGAATTCTGAAATTGATATCACTGCAGGCAGAAAGAATCAGAGCTGCTTCCTTTTCGCTGATAAGCTCGTGATAGATAAGATTCAGCAGATGATGCCTTACTCTGTTTTCATCTATGCTTTCACCCACAGAGGCTATCAGCTCAATGAGCATGGTGTTTTTGTCATAGCTTATTCTTGTTATTCTGATGCAGCCTCCGCCGCCTCTGCGGCTTTCAACGATGAAGCCCCGTTCGGGGGTGAAGCGTGAAGAAAGAACATAGTTTATCTGGCTGGGTACACAACCCAGATCCTGAGCGAGAAGATTACGCTGAAATTCAATTTCGCTTTTATCTTCAAGCATCTGATTTATCATCTGTGCGATGGAATTTGAAAGATTCATCAGTTCACTTCCTTTGACTTTGACTATCTTTGACTTTAATTTAATTATAGCCGACTTTGACAAAAGTTCAAAGGTCAAAAAAGGTCAAAACAATGTATTTGTTCTTTAATTTTTCGATTTATCTTTATATATCTTCGATTATCTTTGATTTTTGCGATTTTTCACTTTTTTCATTCTTGCCATATACAAGACGGTTGTTGTGCTCCTCTGACCTTGAATAGTCGGTGGCAGAATCATCAGAGGTCAGACTTTCTGAAAGCTCGTCCCCTGAGAAACAATCAAAGCTGTTAAGGTTTTTCTTTGTCATTTTATCACCTCATCTGACCGATAGTTTGGGCACAAAGAAAAATCAATATTCAAAATCAGTAACACACTCTGAGCTTTTTCGTATAATGGTGATGTAAGAGGAAAGGGGGTAAACAAAAATGGCATGTAACAACGGTCTTTTCGGCGGTAACTGCTGCTCATGGATCATCATCCTTCTCATCTTGTCAATGTGCTGCGGCGGTGACAACGGTCTTTTCGGCGGTAACGGTTGCGGTAACAGCTGCGGTTGCAACAACTGTGGCTGCAACGACAATTGCGGTTGCTGACAAAAAAAGAAGAGCTGCCTGTAAGTGAGCGAGCTTACGGGCAGCAAAAAAACTGTACCTTATAGATTTTTCTCAAAAAAATCCGTGAGGTGCAGGCTTTATCCAAAGTGACATGAAAAAATCCGGTAATACCCATGTATTACCGGATTTTTAATTGTAATTACTTGCATAAGGCATAAGCCTCATGACGGAATGACTGCAAAAACAGTCAGCTGTTATCTTATCAGCCTTCAACAACAGCGGGAACTGTTGTTGCGTAGTATTCACTTTCAAATTCTTCAGCATCTTCAATGATACCAAGGAACTTCTGAATAAGTCTGCCGAGAGTCTCAAAAGCAGTCATGATAACCCTGATTACTCTGGGGTTATTGTCTGTCTTTTCTTCCCAGACTGCATAGAGTGTAACCTTGCCTGTTACATCAATCTCATCACCGGGATAGAGATATTCGCCTGTGTCGCCGTGACGCCAGCAAACGAACTGATAGTCAACTGAAAGGGGAGTATCCTCTGTCACCTTTGCTGTTGTGGGAGCCTTGAAGGTGATGGTGGGGTTGGGCTTATACATGATGCTGACAGGTGTGAGGGTTTCCATCTCATAGTGGATACCGTACATCATCTGCTGATCAATTTCGTCTTCTTCTGTGGGAAGACCGATAAGACTGCCGATAACCTCGCCGATTTCATCCTCTGCTGCAAAAGCAGTTGTTGACATCAGTGAGAAGATGCAAAGCACTGAAAGTAAAATTGCAAGAAATTTTTTCATAGTTTTATACCTCCTTATACAAGTAACTTCATTATATATCATATGAATAGAGTTTTAATTCCAAATCGGAAAATAAAAGCAAAATATTTCCACCGGCCTTTTAAAAAAATTGCAAAAAATCAGGAAAATCAAAAAATATATTTACTTTTTTGCTGAAAAGCTTTACTATATATAACGGAAAAGATGAAAGAAAAGGAGAATCAGCATGGTCCCCATTGTTATAGGAATTGCCGGTGGAACGGGCTCGGGAAAAACAACCCTGACAAAGCATCTGAAGGAAAGATTCGGTGAAAATGTCAGCGTTGTGTATCACGATAATTATTACAACAGACTTTATAATATGACCTATGACGAGAGAGCGAAAATCAATTATGATGCCCCCGAGGCCTTTGAAACTGAGCTCATGGTTGAGCATCTTAAAAGGCTTCGCAACGGCGAAAGCATCGAGTGCCCTGTTTATGATTACACAATTCATAACCGCTCAGATGAAACAATGATTATCGAGCCATGTGAGGTTATAATCATTGAAGGAATTCTCGTTTTTCAGTGTGAGGAGCTTCGCTCCCTGATGGATATCAAAATTTTTGTTGATACCGATGCAGACGAAAGAATCATGAGAAGAATTCAGCGTGATGTCTGCGAAAGAGAAAGGCCCATTGAATCTGTTATCAATCAGTACAGAGCAACCGTCAAGCCCATGCACGAAAAGTATGTTGAGCCGAGCAAGAAGTATGCTGATATAATTGTTGTCGGCGGAGGAAATAATCTTGTTGCTCTTGACATGATCTGCACAAGGGTTGAAAATCACATAAAAAACAGCAAAAAGTGAAGGAAAACAGATGAAAGTTATTTTTGTTTGCACGGGTAACACCTGCCGCAGCCCCATGGCAGAGGGGATATTCAACCACCTTGCCGCAAAAAAGAAGCTTGAAATTACGGCGGAAAGCTGCGGAACATGTGCTTTTTCAGGTGATGCTGTGTCGGAAAAAAGTGTTGCTGCACTGAAAAAGCAGGGCATCGATATTTCTTCCCACAGGGCAAGGGCTTTCAGCCCGTATATGGCACAGGAGGATACTCTTTTCGTCTGTATGAGCCGCAGCCACAAGGCTGCATTGGAGGGTTTTGTCCCTTCAGAAAAGCTCAGCTGCTTTTCCGATATTCCCGATCCCTACGGTATGAGTCAGGGTGAATATGACCGATGCGCAGAGCTGATAATGAAAGAAACCGAGGCTCTGCTTGAAAGCCTTTGTCATAAACAGATTGCAGCTATGAGCGAGGAAGACACAGAGGATATTGCTGCCATCGAAAAGGAGTGCTTTTCTTTGCCCTGGTCCCTGGAGGGAATAAAAGAAGAACTTCACAATGACAGTGCACGCTTTTTTGTTTTCAGAGCTGACGGACGGACAGTGGGATACATCGGCTGCCATGTTGTGCTTGACGAATGCTATATTGCAAATGTTGCAGTTCTGCCGGACTTCAGGCGTCAGGGAATAGGTGAAAGACTCATTGAAAGAGCTGTGAAAGCAGCCGCAGATGAGGGCTGTGCCTTTATTTCGCTGGAGGTGCGTGTGAGCAACAATGCGGCAATTTCACTTTATGAAAAGCTGGGCTTTGAAAGAATAGGCGAAAGAAAAAATTTCTATTCTTCACCGACGGAAAATGCTCTTATCATGACAAAGTTTTTCAATCAATAATCAAGTGCTTGTGCTGATACACTGTAAGAGTTGGCCTTTGCACTGCCTGAATCGATATATTTGTTTTTCGGTCTGAGGACCGGGGAGGTTATAAATGAAAATTCTTGCAATAGAATCCTCTTGCGACGAAACAGCCGCAAGTGTTGTTGAAAACGGACGGAAGGTGCTGTCAAATGTTGTTGCATCTCAGGTGCCGGAGCACAAAATTTACGGCGGTGTTGTGCCTGAAATTGCATCAAGGCGCCATGCCGAAGCTATATCGGGTGTTGTTTCACAGGCTCTTTCCGATGCGAAGCTTACTCTCGACGATGTTGACGCTGTTGCCGTCACCTATGCGCCGGGGCTTATAGGTGCACTTCTTGTTGGTGTGAATTATGCGAAGGCTCTTGCTTATGCAAAGGGGCTGCCTCTGATTCCTGTGCATCATCTTCGCTCACACATTGCAGCCAATTACATAACCCATCAGGACCTGAAGCCACCCTTCTTCTGCCTTGTTGTCAGCGGAGGAAACACAATGATGGTCGAGGTGGCCGACTACACAGATTTCAGAGTGATCGGCAGAACAAGAGATGATGCTGCAGGCGAGGCTCTTGACAAGGCGGCAAGAACAATGGGAATACCCTATCCGGGCGGACTGAACATGGATAAGCTGTCAGCCGACGGCGATGCTGCAGCTTTTAAGTTCCCCACACCGAAGGTAGAAAACTGCCCCTATGATTTCAGCTTTTCGGGGCTTAAAACCTCAGTTATCAACACAATTCACAACAGTCAGCAGAAGGGAATTGAAATCAACAAGGCTGACCTTGGTGCTTCCTTTATGAAGGCTGTGTCGTCCTGCCTTTGCAAAAACACCGAAAAGGCAATGCTCGATTTCGGTCACGATACACTCGTTATTGCAGGCGGTGTTTCTGCAAATTCCGTTCTCAGACATGATGTGACAGAGCTTGCAAAGAAGCACGGTTGGAAGCTCTACCTGCCTGAATTGTCCCTTTGCGGTGACAATGCCTGCATGGTCGGCGCCCAGGGATATTATGAATATCTCAATGGAAATATTGCAGGGCTTGAGCTTAACGCCTTTGCAGGAAAATCAATTGAAGAATAAAAAAAGAAATGCTGCTGCAGTTTTTTCTGCAACAGCATTTTCATTTGTTATTATTTCTTTTCATCTTTTTTCTTTGTCTGCATGCCTTCGTCGGCTTTAAGATAGCGCAGCTTTCTTTCTGACCTGACACCAACAACAAGAAACAGCGTGATAATCACATGAACAATAAGGTCAATATAGCAATCGGGGTTAAGAGGCTTTTCCCACAGAAAGGCCATGCAGGTTATAAGTGCTGCAAAGTCAAACAGATAAACACCGAGAGCAAGAATAAGAAATTTTGAATTTTTTGCCGCCATCAGTATGGCAATGAGATAGATAATCAGAAATGCTGCTATCAGAATGGCAGGCACGAGAAAGGCTCCCTTTTCCTGACCGATTTTCAGAAGCATATCTGTAAATGAAAGGCTGAAATAAAAATCGAAATTGCCGAAAACGATGAAACGGGCAATATATAAAACACCGAGAACACCGACTATGATAAACATGGCTCCTGCGGAAATTACATTGGTGTTATGCTTTTTGATAATGTCGTCTTTTGTGAAATTCTTGTTCATAAACGTCCTCCTTCTTGCATTCTAAAATATCACATCGAAGCGATATTGTCAACACAGTTTACCATTGGAATCTTGTCAGCTGACCTTCTGTGAGAAGATCCGGGAAATTCCACTGACGGAGAATTTCATAGGTGACAAGAGCAACCGTGTTGGAAAGATTAAGGCTTCTTGCCTGTTCACGCATGGGAATACGAAGGCTTTTATCAGGTGCATTTTTGAGAATTTCTTCCTTCAAGCCTGCATCCTCTCTGCCGAAAACAATATAGCAGTTTTCGGGAAAGCTGACATCGGAATAAATATTCTGCCCCTTTGTTGTCAGATAATAGAAGTCGCCGCCTTCATTCTTTGCATAAAAATCATCAAGATTCTCATAATAGGTTATGTCAAGAAGGTGCCAATAGTCAAGACCTGCTCTTTTTAATTTTTTGTCATCAACCGTGAAGCCCATGGGCTTGACAAGGTGAAGTGCAGCACCTGTTGCGGCACAGGTTCTTGCTATGTTTCCCGTGTTCTGGGGAATCTGAGGCTCAACAAGAACAATATTTATTTTAGCCATAGTGCTTTTTCCTTCCTGTTAACTGAGTCTGCCCTTGAGTGGGCAGGAATTATATTGTATCACCCAATGGGAAAAAAATAAACAACTTTTTGTGAAATTTTTCCGCCTATAAAAACAGCATCCGACAGAAAAAATAATAATGTCCCGAACAGGAAATAATAAAAACAGGAGGGTTGCTGTATGATGAAGGGAATAATGAAGGGCATCGGCATCGGAATGGCAGTCGGAGGCACAGCTGCATATTTCAAGGGCGCAATGGCGGGCGCAGGCATGAAGCGTTCAGCAAAAAAAAGAGCCAACAAGGCAATGAAAACCTTTGAAAATGTCATCGGTGATGTGAGATATCTTTTCAAGTAAAACAAGGGAAGGATTTCTTCCCTTTTACATAGAGCCTTTTGCTGCAGAAAAATGCAGTTACGCTCTTATCAAGTCATAATCAGGGAGTGGACCGTATGAAAAAATATATATGCCTTGCACTTTGCCTTTGCATTACTGTACTGAGCCTTGCCGGCTGCGGAAAGGGCAACGACCAAGGCGGCTACACAGGAAATGTGACACCGACACAAACGACCTCACAGCAGCAGACAAGTCAGACTGAGACTCCGTCGGTGACAGAGCTTACACCACAGATAAATTCATCGACAGTGGTAGATGATAAAAATATGGCGGAAGGATATCCCATAGACAGGGACAGCCTTGTTATCTACGGTGAAAAGAATGCTCCCACTCTGACGGGCTATTCAGCCTTGCCTTCTGTCAGCTTTACTGCAAGTGAAAACACAAAGGGACTATCAACAGCAAAAAAATCCCATTCCCACGGACCTGCTTCAGGCGGTCAGCCGCACCACACCGTTGTGGCATTTCAGAAGGAATTTGAGAAGTATTCAGCCGTTACTCTTGACACAAAAAGTCAGGAAAAAACCTTGTATCTGACATTTGACTGCGGATATGAGCATGACAATCTGACCTCTGATGTGCTTGATACTCTTAAGCAAAAGAATGTTCCGGCCGCATTTTTCTGCACTCTTGACCACATAGAAAAGGAGCAGGAGCTTATTGCACGTATGATAAAAGAGGGGCATATTGTGGGCAACCATTCAACAACCCACCCTTCCTTTGCTGAAATCGACAGAACAAAAATGGCAAAGGAGATTGAGGAAACCGAAAACTATCTTCGTGAGAACTTCGGCTATTCTTCAAAGTTTTTCCGTTTTCCCAAGGGAGAATATAACGACAGTGCCCTTGACCTTGTAGCATCCCTCGGCTATGTGAGTGTGTTCTGGTCTGTGGCGTATAACGACTGGAACACCGACAACATTCAGGGAAAGAACTATGCGGTTGAAACTGTTATGTCACGGCTTCACGACGGAGCAGTGATTCTTCTTCACAGTGTTTCAAGGGACAATGCCGAAGCACTGCCTGAAATTATTGACAAGGCAAGAGCAGAGGGCTATGTGTTCAAAAGCCTGACGGAATTGAAATAATTCGGAATGGAGAACTGATGACAGAAGGTGCATATAAACGCCCTCATCCTGCATAATTTATTGGTGAAAATTATAGGCATCTGACTTTATTACGGTCAGATGCCTTTTCTATGAGTCAGGATAATCAGCCTTCTCGGCGGGATAACGGCAAAACTCAGACCGAGAAATTTCCCGTAATTCCGCATTCCGAATTCGTAAAATCAGCTGATTTTGTAAACCTTGCCTTTTTCGGTTTCGAATGTTGTGATTCCGTCGCTGAATGAGGTTTGTATTTCGTTGCCCTCCTCGTCCTCGACGAGAATGATTTTGCCGTCATATTTAAGTGAGCATTTTCCACCCATGTTGGATTTTACCGTACCCTGCTTCAGCTTGCCCGAAGCCCACTTCATGCCAAGCTCGAAGTTGCCTCTTGCCATGATGCCGTTGATTTCGCCGACAGTCCATTTTTCGGGAAGGGCAGGAAGAAGATGGATATAGCTCTTGTGGCTTTGCAGAAGCATTTCGCATATGCCTGCAACAAGGCCGAAGTTTCCGTCAATCTGGAATGGAGGATGAGTGCCGAAAAGATTTTTCAGAACAGCGCCCGAAATGATGTTTTCGATGATTTCATCACAGGAATTTCCCTTGCCGAGTCTTGCATAGGAAAGAAGTCTCACTGCAAGCCCCCAGCCGGTGCTCTTTTTGCCTCTGTCCTCAACGGAGGAGAGAGCTGCCTTATATGTTTTTGCATCGTCAGTGTCAATCTGTCTGAAGGGATAAAGTGTGAGCATATGAGAAAGATGACGGTGCTTTTTCTGCACACCGTTTGAAATGAAGCCGCGCATAAAGAAGCTGTCCTCATCAAACCATTCCTTGATCTGGCCCCATTTGCCGATTTGGACGGGCTTAAGCTGTGTTATCTGCTCTTTGATTTTTGCAATCAGAGTTTTGTCAACAACACTTTCATATCCTGCCTTGCAAAGCTCTTCTGAGGCTGTGATAACATCCTCGTAAAGGTTATAAATTATGCTCTGGTCATAGGTGTTGCCTGCGGCTACAGGACCGTGCTCCGGTGAAAAGCCGGGCGACACAACAAGGCGGTCCTGCTTTTCGTCACGGATAAGAAGCTGACTCCACATCAGAGCACACTCCTGCATTGCGGGGTAGATATCGTTCTTCAGCTTTTCGATATCCCTTGTGTAAAGATAATAGTCGAACATGTTCTGAACTGCCCATGCTCCGTTGGTGGGTGCCCAGCCCCACTTCCAGTCACTGCCGGGGCCCACAAAGCCGAGAGGATTTATCATGGTGTGAATCATCCAGCCTGTCGGCTTTTCGTAGTCTGCCTTGCCGTCCTTTTCTTCACCGATGCCGAGAGTTTCATAAGCCACGATTCTGCCCGGCTTTTTCAGTGAATTCACAAAATCAATATAGGGTAGAGCTGTTTCGTGCAGGTTGGCACAATAGGCTGCCCAGTAGTTCATCTGAATGTTTATGTTGAAGTGATAGTCGCATGACCATGGGGGATTGTTCTTTCCGTTCCATATGCCCTGAAGATTGGCGGGCAGTGAGCCTTCTCTTGAGGAAGCGATGAGAAGATATCTGCCGTACTGGAAAAGAAGAGTGATAAGATTTCTCTTATAAATCTTTTTCTTTTCAAATTTGTTCAGCATATAGTCTGTGGGATAGATGATCTCTTCCTCGTCAAGGCTGAATTTAAGCCTGTCATAGAGAGCTTTATAATCAGTGAGGTGCCTTCTGTAAAGCTCGGGGAAGGAAAATTCCGAAGCCTTAAGCACACACTTTTTTGCTTTTTCAAGGGGATCACTGTTGTCACAGAAGACAGGAAAATCGTTTTTATAGTCTGTTGCAAGACTCATGACAATAGTTACACTTTTTGCATTTTTAACGAGGATTTTTCCGCCTTCAAGGGCAGTAACATCGCCGCCGTCTGTTATAAATTTTATGAAAGCGCCGTATTTCATGTTGTTTTTGTCGGCACCGTCCTCACCGCCAAGACCTTCGTTTGCTCTGACACTGCCTGAAAGAAAAATGCTGTCACCCTCGCTCACACTTTCACCCTTCTGGTCAGACACAAAATATGCCTGCATGGTTAGAAGAGGCTCTTTTTCTGAGTCCTCAGTTTTATCCTCAGCCTGAATTCTTGCGGCAAAGATGTTGTCGGGGTAGCTGACAAAATAGTGCCTTGTGTATGAGATTTTGCCTGTACGGTAAGAAACCATGGCAGAGGCAGTGTCAAGGTCAAGGTCACGGACATAGTTGTCGAACTGAACCCCTTCACCGTGCTCAAACTGTAAATAGAGATTGCCGAAGCTCTGATATGCACCAAAGCCGGTCATGGAGCCTTCAAGAGCTGTCATTTCTCTGCCTGCGGCTTTGTTGTCACCCTTTTGGAGAAGTGCCTGAATTTCGTGAAGGGCTTTGCCGTGATCTTTATTCTTTATTCCGTAATTATATCCCTCAACGGCACTTCCGCCTGACCAGAGAGTCTTTTCGTTGAAGTGAATGAGCTCACACTCCTTGCCGCCGAAAACCTTTGCACCGATTTTACCGTTGCCAAGAGGCAGGGCTTCGTTCTCCCAACCGAGATAGCTCATGTGAGCAGGCTCTTTATAGCATAAAAACATAACAGATACTCCTTAATAAGCAAATGGATGTGACTATTATATAGGATTTCGGGCTACCGTGTCAAGAAATTAAAAAATATAGCAGAATAAATTGATTTTTTCAGCTTGTTGTGTTATTATATACAATGTATATTTATGTTTTGTTATAATTAAGGGCGAAAGGACAGTTTGATGGAAAATCAGTACCTTATAACCGTTGTCACAATTCAGGAAGCCGAGGGCGAAAAAGAGGTTCTTGAAATGACCACCCACGCATCCTTTGAGGGTGACAGCGAGGATTATAAAATCTGCTATAAGCAGGACGACTCCGAAGAGGGGGAGAGCACAACGGTGCTCAGAGTGACAAAGGGCAGCCGTATCTCTGTTTCGAGAGAGGGCGCCATAAGCTCTGAAATGACAATTGAGCAGGGTGCAAGACATCTGTCCCACCATGTGACACCCTACGGTGCATTTTCAATGGGTATCACTGCAAAAAAGGTTGAGTCTGATATGAACGAAAAGGGCGGCAGCCTCAATTTCAGATATATAACCGACACCCAGATGAATCCCATCGGTGAAATTGAGTTTAAAATCACCATGAAGCTTAAAAATTCTACAAACTGAAAAGAGAGGATATATAATGTCAGTAACTGTCAATAAGGCACAAAATCAGATCAGACAGATGATCGGTGATGCCATAACAAAAGCAAAAGAGAAAGCACTTCTTCCCGAGGCAGAGGCCGCTGAGTTTTCAGTTGAGGTCCCCGCTGACAGAAACAACGGTGACTATTCAACAAATGCGGCAATGGTCAATGCAAGAGCATTCAGACTTCCGCCGAGAAAGATTGCTGAAGCAATCAGTGAAAATATTGATCTTCAGGGCACATACTTTGAAAAGGTTGAAATTGCAGGCCCGGGCTTTATAAACTTCTTCCTTTCGGATGTTTATTATTCCGATGTTCTTTTTGAAATAAGGGATGCAGGAGATAACTACGGTCGCTCCGATTTCGGGCAGGGAAAGAAAATCAACGTTGAATTTGTTTCAGCAAATCCCACAGGCCCCATGCATATGGGCAACGCAAGAGGCGGTGCTTTAGGTGACTGCCTTGCTGCTGTTCTTGATTATGCAGGCTATGAAGTGAGCCGTGAGTTTTATGTTAACGATGCAGGCAATCAGATCGATAAATTTGCTTTATCTCTTGATATCAGATATCAGCAGCTTCTCGGTGTTGAAATTGAGCTTCCCGAGGACAGTTACCACGGTGAGGATATCATCGAAAGAGCAGGTGAATTCAAAGAGGTCTACGGCGACAGCTATCTCAGTAAGAGTGAGGCTGAAAGAAGAAAGGCTCTTGTGGAATTTGCTCTTCCGAAAAACCTTGACAACATGAAAAAGGCCATGGAAAAATACAGAATCGACTATGATCTGTGGTTCAGTGAGCTGACACTTCACAACGGCGGCGAATTAAAAGAAACAATCGATATTCTCAAAGAAGGCGGCCACACCTACGAAAAGGACGGAGCTCTCTGGTATAAAAACAAGGATATTCAGACAGAAATGCTTCTCAGCCAGGGCAAAACACAGGAATATATCGACAAGCTCGAATTGAAGGATGATGTTCTCATCAGAGCCAACGGTAACCCCACATATTTTGCAGCTGACATTGCATATCACAGAAACAAGCTCGAAAAAAGAGGCTTTGACAAGGCAATTGATGTCTGGGGCGCTGACCATCATGGTCATGTTGCAAGAATGAAGGGAGCTATGAAGGCAGTCGGAATTGATCCCGACAGACTTGACATTCTTCTTATGCAGTTTGTCCGTCTTGTCCGTGACGGAGAGGTTGTCAGAATGTCAAAAAGAACAGGTAAGGCAATTACCCTTGTTGACCTTCTCAACGATGTTCCCATTGATGCTGTACGCTTCCTTTTCAACATGAGAGAGCCGGGCTCACTGATGGACTTTGACCTTGACCTTGCTGTTGAACAGAGCTCACAGAATCCCGTTTACTACTGCCAGTATGCCCATGCAAGAATCTGCAGCATTCTCGCAAAGCTTGAAGCAGAGGGCAAAACAATACGTGACTGCAGCCGTGAGGAGCTGACAGTGCTCAACAGCACTGAAGAAAGAGAGCTTATCCGCTATCTCTCAACTCTCGGTGACGTAATCATCGGCGCTGCAAAGAATTATGATCCTGCAAAGGTTACCCACTATGCAGTTGAGCTTGCAACACATTTCCACAAGTTCTATAACAACTGCAGAGTAAGCGTTGAAGATGAAAAGCTTATGCAGGCAAGAATCTTCCTTTGCATCTGCACAAGAGACACCATGAAGAGTATTCTTAAAATGCTCAAGGTGGACGCACCTGAAAAAATGTGATGTATTTTTTGCATTAAAGAAAAAATACTAATAAAAATTAAGTGTGTTTAAAGTTGATATCATAAAATATAAAAAATTAACGGATAGGAGTTACTATTATGAGCGCAGAAAAGATTCTCGTTGTCGATGACGACCTTAACATTTGCGAACTTCTCAGATTATATCTTACAAAAGAGGGCTATAACGTTGTTATTGCCAATGACGGCACAAGCGCTGTCACAGTTTTTCAGGAGGAAAGCCCTGCAATTGTTCTTCTTGACATCATGCTTCCCAAGCTTGACGGCTGGCAGGTGTGCAGAGAAATCAGAAAGTTTTCTGAAACACCCATCATAATGCTCACAGCAAAGGGTGAAGTGTTTGACAGAGTTTTAGGTCTTGAGCTCGGTGCAGATGACTATGTTGTCAAGCCCTTCGACACAAAGGAAATTGTTGCAAGAATCAAGGCAGTTCTCCGCCGCAGCGCTTCTTCTGTGGCAGAGGAGGTCAAGGAGGTTCACTACGACAAGCTTTCAATCAACCTGACTAACTATGAGCTTAAGGTCGGCGGCGTTCAGATTGATACTCCTCCGAAAGAAATGGAGCTTATTTTCCATCTTGCAAAGAACCCCAACAGAGTTTTCACAAGAGATCAGCTTCTTGACGAGGTCTGGGGCTATGATTATTACGGCGACTCAAGAACTGTTGATGTTCATGTCAAGCGTATCCGTGAAAAGCTTGAAGGCGCATCAGACAAGTGGGAGCTCAGAACTGTCTGGGGCGTAGGCTACAAGTTTGAAACAAAAGATTAATTGTCTTTAAAAGAAAAGCCCGAAGAATCAGTTTCGGGCTTTCTTTGTCAGAAGGAAGGGACAGACAATGAGTACCGGAAAGAAAAAAAGAAACAGAAAAAGAAATATATTCAGAAGCTACTTCGGCTTTTCAGCGCTTACGGTTCTTCTCGGCTTTATCTTCATCGGCTTTGTTATGATTTTTTTCGTTGCAGGCCAGTGGTGGACCGATAAGGTTGATACGCTCACAAGAAATGCGAGGAATATTTCTTCGGTTTATTCAGAGTTTTTTGAGCAGAATGAAGATATTTCCGCTGATGATATTGAGCTTATGAAAAGTTCTCTTAAGTTTACGCATGAAGCTACACTGTCAGATTATTTTATTACAGACCTTGAAGGCAATGTACTTCTCTGCTGTGACGATGAAGACGAAAAAGCTGTGTGTCAGCTTCACAAAGATATGATTGTTTCTGACGATCACACACAAAGAGCGATAGACGGCGGATTTTCTGACTACTCAGGTCAGGATGAGTTCGGTATGGGTAAATTTGTTGTTGCCGTGCCGATTAAAGAAAAGGACCGGGTTATTGCTGTGACCTATGCTGTTGAAGATGCTATCACAGGCTTTCTGCCCTATGTTTCGGGTATTACGCAGTCTTTGTTCTTTGTCATTATTCTTGCAATTGTTGTTGTTTTCATTGCGATGTATTTCATAACAAGGGGTATTACAAAGCCCTTGGGTGAAATGCAGGAGGTAACAACTCATTTCGCAAAGGGAGAATTTCAGCACAGAGCAAATGAAGACTACAAGAAGAAGGACTTCAGTGAGTTTGCAAAGTCCCTTAACAAAATGGCCAGTGAGCTGAAAATCAATGATGATGCCCAGAAGAGCTTTGTTGCCAATGTTTCTCATGAGCTGAAGACTCCCATGACATCAATCGGAGGCTTCATTGACGGCATCCTTGACGGAACAATTCCTCCCGAGGAGGAGAGAAAATATCTGACTATTGTATCCTCTGAAGTGAAAAGACTTTCAAGAATGGTCGTTTCCATGCTTAATCTTTCGAAGATTGAAGCAGGTGAAATAAAGATTGCTCCCTCAAAATATGATGTATCAAAGCAGCTGTTTGACACTCTTCTGAACTTTGAAAGAAAGATTGATGAAAAGAAAATCAACATCGAAGGCTTTGAGGATATGGGAGAGGTTATGATACAAGCTGATAAGGACCTTATTCAGCAGGTTATTTATAACATTGTTGACAACGCAGTCAAATTCACTCCCGAAAAGGGCACTATTACCGTGTTTGCAAAAAATGATGAAGAAAACACAGTCGTCAGTATTAGAAATTCAGGCGCAGGCGTAACCGAAGAAGAAATTTCAAGAATTTTCGAGCGCTTTTATAAGGTTGATAAATCAAGAAGCTTTGACACAAAGGGTGTCGGCTTAGGCCTTTATATTGTCAAGACAATAATCAATATGCACGACGGTGATATTTCTGCCTCAAGTGAGCTTGGCGAGTACACAGAATTCAGCTTCCGTATCCCCATTCAGGAGGAAAAAGTTTTTAACTTGCTTTAAATAATCTGATATATTCTGAAAAAAACTAATTTCCGAAGGTGAAAGGAGTATTTTTATGGACGAGAATAATTTCGGCGAAGGCTTCTTCGAAAACAAGGAAAAGGAAGAAGCACCTGAGCTGTTCAACAGTCCTGGTGACAAGGGCTATGACGAAACCGAAAACAAGGTTGTGCTTGAAGAAACAACAAGCGAGCCGGTTGAAGAGCCCTTCTTACCAGAGGAAGAGAACAAAGAAGCAGAGGGTGAAGAACTGCAGGCTGAAGCTCAGCAGGCAGAGGCTGCGCAGGAAGCTGACAAAGCAGCTCAAGAAGTGCAGACTCCTTCAGTGACATATGTCGGCAACAATGCCGGTGGTGCAAATCCGGTTAATCCCGCATACACAAATCTCAACCAGAGCACTTATAATCCTTGGCAGCAGAATCAGAACGGAATGCCGAGCGTTCAGCCGAATTCATATCCTGCATATAACAGAAATCCTTATCAGGCACCGAATCAGGCCAACGGACAGCCTGCCAATCAGCAGCCGAATCAGGTCTACGGCGGACAGAATCCGAATCAGTATCAGACCGGCGGATACATGGGAGCGCCGAACAACTACAGGCCTGCTCAGCAGCAGTATGTGCCCGCTGCTCCGAAAAATAACGGCGGAAAAACCGTTATCGGAATTATCATTATTGTCTGCCTTGCTCTTGCTATAGGTGGCATGGTGACAGGTCTTCTGCTTTCAGGCGGTGACGAAAGCGAAGATACAAACACAACTGCTTCCACAACACAGCCTCAGGCACAGGTTGTTCCCAGCACAACCACAGAAAACATTGAGGTTTCCACAACACAGCCCACAACAGCTGTCATAAATTCCGTCTTTGTTGCTGAAAAGGTCAGACCAAGCGTTGTCGGAGTTATGGAATACTATGACGGTAAGCTCGTTGGTGAGGGCTCAGGCGTTCTCATGAGTGAGGACAAGAATAAGGGCATCACATATGTTGTTACCTGTGCACATGTTATCAGTGATGAGGGCGTGACCTACGGAATTCTGCTTCTCGACGGCACAAACCTTGAAGCAGAAATGGTAGCATATGATCAGAGAACTGACATCGGTGTTCTCAAGGTTAAAAAAACAGGCCTTCCCCTTGCAGAATTCGGTGATTCCTCAACGCTGCGCATCGGTGAGCCGGTATATGCAATCGGAAATCCGGGCGGCTCAGAATACTTCGGCTCAATAACAAACGGCATAGTTGCTTCAATTGACAGAAGCGTCACCTCAACCTATACAATGACCTGTATTCAGCACAACGCAGCAATAAACCCCGGTAACTCGGGCGGAGCTCTTGTCAACTCGGCAGGTCAGGTTATCGGCATCAATTCATCAAAAATTGCTTCAACGGAATACGAGGGTATGGGCTTTGCAGTGCCCACATCAATTGCAGGTGTTGTTGTTGACTCCCTGATTCAATACGGCTATGTGCCCAACAGACCTAAGCTCGGCATTGAGTATGCACCTGTCAGCTCATATCAGCTTTACGGCCTTGTTGTATCCATCAAGGGACTTCCTCAGGGCTCACTTGTTATTGCAGGCATTTCCGAAGACAGCTCCCTTGCAGGCACTGAGGCACAGGTCGGTGACCTTATCATTGCGGTTAACGGCAAAAAAATGGACGACTCCAGCGTGCTTCTCGACTTTATTGAGAAGGGCTCTGTAGGTGACAAGCTGACACTCACTCTTTGCAGAATTGAGAACAGAACCTACAAAACAACAAATTTCGATGTCACAATCACTCTTGTTGAGGATAAGCCTTCAAAAACAGAGCCGACTGAGGCTTCGACCCAATATGATGAAGACGGTTATTACCACGGCGGCTCAGAAAGCTTTGATGACTTCTTCAACGATTATTTCGGATGGTAAAGAAAAATCCCTATCGCTGATGCGATAGGGATTTTTTAGGGCTTAGGTTTCAGGATATAGGGCTCAGGGAAGATTGCAAATATGGAATTTTTATCTGATCTCACATCAGACAGAACAGAGTCAGAGCCTCCTCAACCCTTTCGTATATTTCATATAATGCGCTGACGGGCAGAGGATTTTCTCCTTTGCCTAATTCCATTGTGAAGCCGGGCAGGTCGAATTCATCAATGAACCAGTCCTTGAAGCCGCCGTGACTTGCAAGGCCTGAATTTGAAACAAGGGAATAGCCGCAGGAGTCGGCGAGGATTTTTGCCATCATTTCACTTTGGCCCGGAGCTTTATCACCGTATTGCCAAAAAATCTCCTCGCCCTGGCTGTGCAGCGCCATGCACTGACGGAATTTTCTGATTCTGCAAAGCCTTGTCAGCACCTTCGTTTCAGCTTCGCTTTCAGGATGTTCACCGCCGTACTGACGTGAACAGGGGCCTGTTATGCCCTTTTCTTCTTCCATTTTCCGAAGCTCATGCCAGCCGGCAGAAAAGTTGTGGTTTATGTCAACACCGAGAGCATTGGCGTTCCATTTTCTGTGGTTGTCACAGCCGAGAGAAAGAAGAAATTTTCTCATGCTGCCTGCGCTTTCAAAGCCGTTGACGGCAATTTCCGTGCCGTCGGGATTCACACAGGCAATGGCAGTAATCCCGAGCTGACCGAAGGCTCTTTTTATGTCAATGCCGCAAAGAAGAGAACCGTATTTTATTGAACGGCACAGCCTTTCAACAAAAAGCAGAAGCACCTCACTTGTGAGCCACTCACTGCCGTGAAAGCCTGCTGCATAAACAACGGAATTTTTGCTGTTGCCTAAAGACAAGGAGAAAAGTCCCCTTCCGAGAGCACTTCTGCCGATAATTTCAACAGATAAAAAAGGATATTCTTTAATTAGCTCTTCAATAAACCGTATATTTGTGTTATAATCATAGGGCATGGGTTTTATAATATAGTTCATTTTATCACCGATCCTTTATCAATATATATTTTTAAAAACCTGCTTATATACTATCTGACTAAAGAAAGAGATGATATTCATGACAGAAAAAACACTCACTGAAAAAAGCATTTATGACGGAAAAATAATCCGTGTGCATGTTGATGAGGTTGAGCTTCCCGACGGCAGAAAAAGCATCAGAGAAATTGTTGAGCACAGTGGGGGAGTGTGTGTTGCTGCCCTGACAGAGGAAAAGGAGCTGTTTTTTGTCAGACAGTTCCGTTCACCCTTCAAAAGAGAGCTTCTTGAGCTCCCTGCAGGAAAGCTCGAAAAGGGAGAGAATCCGATGGCTGCAGGTATCCGTGAGCTTGAGGAGGAGTGCGGAGTGGTTGCTGACAAGGTTATTGACATGGGCACAATTTATCCCACAGTGGCATATTGCAGTGAGATTATTTATCTTTTTGCGGCAACGGGGCTGCACAGTGTGAATCAGCATCTTGATGAGGGTGAATTTTTGTCCGTTGAAAAAATTTCTCTTGAAAGGGCTGTTGAAATGGTCATGGCGGGCGAGGTTTCAGACGCAAAAACAGTTGCACTCGTTCTGAAGGTGGCACGACTTGTTGAGGAGGGGAAAATCTGATGCGAAGGTTTATTGTTGCCTCTGCCTCTCCGAGAAGGCGGGAGATTCTCACCAATGCCGGATACACTTTTGAGGTTATCCCCTCTGATGCAGATGAAAATATCGAAGGTGTTATGACACCTGAAGAGACCGTTTGTGAGCTGTCACGCAGAAAGGCACTTGCGGTTTTTGAAAACAACACAGATGCCGTTGTTTTCGGCTGCGACACTGTTGTTGCAATCGGTAATGAAATTTTGGGCAAGCCCGAAAATGACGAGGATGCAAAAAGAATGCTGAAAATGCTTTCGGGCAGAGTGCATACCGTTTCTACCGGTGTGTGCATTGCAGATGAAAGCAAGGCAGAGGTTTTTGCCAACACCACTGAGGTTGAATTTTTTGAGCTTTCAGATGAAACGATAGAAAGCTATGTTGCCACGGGTGAATGCAGTGACAAAGCAGGCGCATACGGTATTCAGGGCTATGGCAGTGTGCTTGTTAAAAAAATCAGAGGCGACTATTTTTCGGTCATGGGGCTCCCTGTCAGTGAAACGGCAAGAGTGCTCAGAAAATTCGGCATTGAGGGAAAAGTCAGGCTTTGAAATGAATATAATGAATGATATAAAAAGGACAGGCGTATAAATCACAACGCCTGTCCTTTTGTGTTATATTTTCAGTTTCTTCAAATATGCTTTGATATCATCGTTTATGCGATAGCTTTCAACGGCCTTCTGAATTGTTTTGTTGTGCACCCATGGGGATAGCCGATGCTCTGAAATATAGGGGAGCGTGCTTTCATATTGCTTGGCAAGTGCCGTTGCGAAAAACCATGCGCACACCATTTTCACATAATAATCCTCGTGCTTTACCTGTGACACAAGAAGCAGGATGTCCTCACTGAAAAAGTCGTCAAGATAAAAATCCATAAGGCATTTAACAGTAAAGCGGACAGTATATATGTGTTCGCTTTCAAGCCAGCGTTTTATGTGTATGAGCAGCCCTTCTCTGTCTTTTTTCAGCACCTTCGGGCTCATCATGTCGCAGGTTGCCCAGTTGTCAACATAGGGGAGAAACTGTTCCAGCTGTGTTATACATTGGTCAAAGCTTCTGCTTTTCTGAATCACCAGAGCATGAAGATTGTTTTCTTCATAATAGGCGTGAGGCAGTGTGCAGAGAATACTTTTTTCTTTTTCAGTGCCTGCGATTTCCTTTGCATATTTCCGAAGCAGGGGAGTTCTCACGCCGATGATAGTGTCTTTGTTTACAGTTGGCATGAGCTTTGCCTGAAAGTTCTTATATTTCAGGTCCTGCAAAAGAAAAAGCTCCGTTTGTATATTTTTTATCATGCTTCAATCTCCATTCCCACATGAAGCTGAAATGCCTTGTCGCCAAGCTCTTTTTTCAGAATACGGAAGGCCTTGTCGCCTGTGCAGTGGCCTGTATAGATTCTGTCAATGTCTGTTTTGCGGATTCTGTCAGCAAGAGCACGGACCTCACTTTCACTTGAACGGTAAAGATGAAATCCACCTATGATGGCGTGAATATGCACGTCGGGGAAGACTCGGGCAACCTCATTGATGATGTTGTCTGCGCCGCCGTGGGAGCAGCTGTTGAAAATCACAAGTCCCTTGGGGGAATGTATAACAAGGCTTTGCTCATGGGCAAAATCATCGGGAAGCCACTTCTTGTTTTCTTTGACAAAAAGACCTTCTTTTTTGCCGATTTTGTGAAGCTCAGGTGTACTGTGGCCGATAAGCCACACACCGTCTGCAAGCTGCTTTGTGTCAGCGACATACTCGATTCTGCTTCTGAATTTCTCTGTAAGGCCCTTTTCTATGCCGATATATCTGCTGAAAACGAAGCGCCTGCCATAGCAGTTTTCCTTGCACTCCCTTCTCAGATAAAACCTTGCTTTGCTGTTTGCGTTGAAAAAATGGGATAATCCGTCTGCGTGGTCATAATGGGCGTGGGAAAGCACACCGATATCCACTTTTTCAAGGTCAATGTCCATCTTCTTTGCATTTTCCCTGAACTTGTCTGAGGCGCCGGTGTCAAGAAGAATGTTTGTTCCGTCATGCTCGATATGTATGCACAGGCCCCATTCACTGCAGTAATCTTTGTCAGAAATATTGTCGATAAGCACTTTGGCAAGCATGTTTTTCATCTCCCGAAATTAACAGTTATGATAATTATATAGTCCGAAGCAGGTTATGTCAAATGCTTTTTGAAGGCGACTGAATTGCAAAGAGAATATCAGTCAAAAATAAAAAAGTAATAAATTTTTTCTTATTACTATTGTATGAAGACGGCTTTTGAGTTATAATAATATATCTTATAATGTGTTATTATGTCCATTTTATAAATATTTTGATTTTTCGAAAGGAGAAATCCTCATGCTTTTTTCACAGGATATAGGAATAGATTTAGGCACTGCCAACACACTCGTTTTTGTCAAAGGCAAGGGTATAGTTATCCGTGAGCCCTCAGTTGTTGCAATCAATGTCAGTGCAAGGCCTGCAAAGGTTGTTGCCGTCGGCGCAGAAGCAAAGGAAATGATCGGCAGAACTCCCGGTTCAATTGCAGCAATGCGCCCCCTGCGTGACGGTGTTATCGCTGACTTTGATATTACTTGTGAAATGCTTAAGAAATTCATTCAGAAGGCCCTCAACGGCTCTTTCCTTACAAAAGCAAGAGTAGTTGTGTGTATCCCCTCAGGTGTTACCGAGGTTGAAAGAAGAAATGTTCACGATGTTGCCATTGAAGCAGGTGCAAAGTATGTTTCCCTGATTGAAGAGCCTATGGCTGCTGCCATAGGCGCAGGGCTCCCTGTCAGTGAAGCTATCGGCAGCATGGTTGTTGACCTTGGCGGCGGAACAGCAGAGGTTGCCGTTATCTCTCTGGGAGATATTGTAACCTCACGCTCAATAAGAACAGCCGGCGACAGCTTTGACAATGCAATCGCACAGTATATCAAAAAGAAATATAATCTTCTTATCGGCGACAGAACTGCGGAGGATATCAAAATAAAAATCGGCTCTGCAATGGAATATGAGGGTGAAGGCAAAATGGAGGTCAAGGGCAGAAACCTTGTTGACGGACTTCCGAAAAATGTCACCATCACAAGTGAAGAAATCCGTGAAGCGCTCGCAGACTGTGTCAATCAGATTATGGATGTTGTCAAAGCAACTCTTGAGAAAACTCCTCCCGAGCTTTCTGCTGACATCATGGAGCACGGTATTACTCTGACAGGCGGCGGAGCACTTCTCAGGGGAATTGATAAGCTTATTTCAGAGCAGACAGGTATGCCTGTAAACGTTGCAGACAATCCTCTTGACTGTGTTGCAGACGGAACAGGTATCTATCTTGAATCCGATGCTCTCGGAAATCTCGGAAAGAAAATATAAGCCTTTTCAGGTGGTGTTATTAAAATGCTTCAATTTTTAAAAAGCGGCAAATTCAAAACCTTTGTCTTTGTTGTGTCGGCTCTTCTTGTCGGCGCAGTTATTGCCGTGGCAACCCAGGGCTCATCCTCACCCGTTACAAATGTGGTGGGAACCTTGTTCAGCCCTTTGCAGAAGGTGTCGTCCTTTGTTGCCGATAAGGTAAACTGGTTTGAGGACAGCTTTGAAAGTGCCGGTGAATATAAAAACGAGGTTGAAAGGCTTCGTCAGAAAATTGCAGAATATGAAAATCAGCTTGCTGATTACAATGATATGCTTCACAAGGTTGAAAGCTATGAAACAATGCTCGGTGTCAAGGAAAAGAATCCTGACTTTGTCATGGAAAGAGCAAGCGTCATCGGCACAGACAGTGCAGACATGTTCACTTCACTCATTATTGACAAGGGCTCCAACAATAAAATCAGCGAAAATGATCCTGTGGTCTGCGGAAACTATCTTGTGGGTATAGTCAAGAAGGTTCATCCGTCATACAGTGTGGTTGAGTCCATTCTTAATCCTGATGTGAACATCAGCGCCATTGAAAGCAAAACAAGAGAAACAGCCTATGTGACCACCAGTATTGACTATGCCAAAAACGGCCACTGCATCCTGTCAGGGCTTTCAAGAACAACTGCAGTCACTCCCGGCGGACTTATTCTCACCTCGGGAATAGGCGGAACATATCCCAAAGGAATAATCATCGGAACAGTCAGCGAGGTCGCTGAAAGCAAGTTTGACCTTTCCAGCTATGCTGTTATTGAGCCGGGTGTCAACATCAAGGACATTGAAGATCTGTTTGTAATAACAGACTTTGAAGGTCAGGGCATAGAAGAAATTATCGAATAAAGATGTCTGAAAAAAGGAAGGACGGTGAAAACAGTGAAATTTTCAGAAAACAGGAAAATTTTCATCAGAAGAGCACTTTTGCTTGTTCTTCTTGTTTTCACTGCCGTTTTTCAGCATACCGACGGTGCAATACCGCCCCTTTTCGGAACGAAGGCGATGCTTCTTGTTCCTCTCACGGTGGCAATTGCAGTTCATGAAAGAAGCATCACCGGCCTTGTTTACGGCACCCTCGCAGGCATTCTCTGGGACTGTGCAACAGTCAGAGGTGATGGCTTCTTTTCGGTTTACCTTGCCGTTATCGGCTTTCTGGCAGGCTGCCTTGTCACTCATCTGATGAGAAACAACATTTTCACAGATCTCATAATCAGCCTTTTCAGCATTTCTGCCGTGAATGTGACCTATTGGCTGGTGTTTATCCACCTGAAGGGATATGAGGGCTCAGTTCAGGTGCTGTTCAGTTATTATCTGCCCTCGGTGCTTTACACAATGGTGTTTGCCTTTGTCTATTATTACATTGTGGGGCTTATTCATAAGGCAACGGTACCAAAACAGAAAATCAGAGAGCTTTAAAAAAAGACTTGCACAAAATATGACTGTCAGAGGAAAGGAGAGATAAAATGCCTGTCAAAACAAGCAAAAGAAGACACCTGTTGGTTGTGTCTTTGATAATTATACTTTTCTCTGCCTTTGCAGTTAATCTTTTCAGTCTGCAGGTTATCAACCCGAAGCAGAATGAGAACACCATTGTTTCCAGCGTCGACGTAACCGTTGATGCTATAAGAGGGGATATACTTGACAGAAACGGATATCCTCTTGTCACGAACAGACAGGTCAACAAAATTGTGTTTACCTACAGTGAATTTCCGAAAAGCTATGACGAAAGAAATGTTATTATTCTTGAGCTTATCCGTTTGTTCGACAAAAATGACGTCAGGTGGAATGATAATCTGCCAATAGAAATTCAGAACGGAACTCTTGTTTTTTCCGAAGGCAGGGAAAACGAGGTTTCTTATCTCAAGAGTGAAGCCTTTCTTCATCTTAACCATTATGCCACTGTTGAAAACTGTTTTGATGCCCTTGTGAAAAGATACAATCTTTCAGAAATGACTCTTACAGATGCAAGAAATGTTGCATCGGTTTATTATTCAATGGTGAAAAACGGCTTCAACACCGGCAGAAACTACGAGTTTGCGTCTGATGTGTCCAGCGCTCTTGTTTCGGCTATCATGGAAAAAAATGATATGTTCCCCGGAGTTGACCTTTATATAACCTCCGCAAGAGAATACCCTGACGGAAGCATTGCCCCACATATTCTCGGAAGAGTCGGCGCAATCAGTGAAAGTGAATACGAGATGTATAAGGATCAGGGCTATACCATCAATGACTACATCGGCAAAAGCGGAATTGAGGCTGCCCTTGAAAGTGAGCTCAAGGGAACAAAGGGAATAAAGAATATTACAATTGATGCTTCGGGCAACAAAACAGAAACCTACAAAATAGAGCCTGTTCCGGGAAACACTGTCATTTCAACCATAGACAAGGATATTCAGAAGGTTGCACAGCAGGCTCTTGAAAAGGGAGTCAAAAATCTGCAGACCTCAACCTCACGTGACTATCCCATGTCAGGCGCAGTTGTTGTTATGAAAATTGACAGCAACGAGTGCCTTGCAATTGCATCTTATCCCACCTTCAACAACTCGACCTATGTTGAGGATTCAGAGATGCTTAACAGTGATGAAGCAAGACCGCTGTGGAACAGAGCTATCAGGAGTACATATACTCCCGGCTCAACAATCAAGCCGGCAGTTTCCATGGCAGGCCTTGAAGAAGGCATCATCACAAGCAGCACAAAAATCAAATGCAGAGGAAAATATACCTATTACGAAGACTATCAGCCGGGCTGCACCGGTGAACACGGATATCAGGATGTTATTGATGCACTTTATAATTCCTGCAATATCTTCTTTTATGAAACATCACGACTTCTGGGTATTGAAAAATTAAACAGCTATTTCACCATGTTCGGTCTCGGCGAAAAAACCGGAATAGAGCTTACTGAAAGTACAGGCACCGTTGACTCGGTTGAGCTTCGTACAAGCAAAGGTGAGCTGTGGACCCCCGGTCTTACAATTCAGGCAGGCATCGGCCACGGTGACAATCAGTTCACACCCATTCAGCTTTGCTCTTATGTTTCAACCATTGCGAACAAGGGTATAAGATATAAGGCGAGCATAATCAAAAGCGTTAAAACTGCCGACCTGTCGACGACTGTCAGCGAGACAAAAACTCAGGTTCTTTCCAAGGCAGACTTCAAGGATGAAAACTGGGACCTTGTCCATAAGGGTATGCTTCTTGTGGGAACACAAAGCTACGCAGACTTTTCTGATGTACCCGTTCAGGTTGCAGCTAAAACAGGTACAACAACAATTGAAAAGCGGGTTAACGGTAGAATGATTGAAACCTACAACGGCTTTATCATTACCTTTGCACCCTATGAAAAGCCTGAAATTGCAATCTGTGTTGCGGTTGAAGGTGCAGGCAGCGGCGGCTCGACAGCGCCTATCGCTTCTGAAATTATGCAATATTATTTCGCAGAAAAAGATGTGACTGAAAACGAACAGCAGGAAAATTCACTGCTTAAATAAAAAAGGAGAGAAATAACAATGGCAGACAAAATTGTTGTTGCTTCGGGCAAGGGCGGAGTCGGAAAGACCACAATAACCGTCGGCCTGGGAAAAGCCCTTTCGGCCATGGGCAAAAGAGTGCTCATCATCGACTGTGACATTCTGCGCAGTGTTGATCTTTTCACAGGAGTGACGGAAAAGCTTGTTTATGACTGGGGCGATGTTGTTTTTGACCGTTGTAACCCTGAAGAAGCGGTTTATCAGTCATCTGATGTCAGTGTTATCACCTGCCCCGGAACCTATGACGGCATAACAGCCGAAAAAATGAAAAAGCTTATTTCAAATTACGAAGAGGACTTTGACTTTATTCTCATTGATGCGCCTGCAGGAATTGACAGGGGACTTACCGTGTCATGTGCTCTTGCAGACAGAGGGATTGTTATGTCAACGCCTGACCTTGTCTGTGTCAGAAGTGCCTGCATTGCAGGGGCACAGATGAACAAGCTGGGCATTGACGATGTAAGGCTTGTTATAAACAGAGCCATGAAAAAGGATATTAAAAAGGGAAAGCTGCTGAATGTGGATTCAGTCATTGACGCTTCACAGGTTCAGCTTATCGGAGTTGTGCCTGAGGATGCAAAAATCCGTCTTGGTGCAATGGGTAAATCTGTTTATAAAAAGGGAAGTGTATCTTATATCCCCTTGAGCAATTTAGCAAGGCGTGTGTGCGGTGAATACGTAGCTTTATCACTGTAAAAAATGACTAACTGATATGTTTAATTTTCACAATATTGTATAATAATACATCTGTTTTTTCAAAAATGTCTTGAAAAGCGACAGCCTTTTTGTTATCATTATAAGGTATGATACTATGGAAAGGTGGTATGGTTTTTGAATATTGCTCTTATTGCACACGACGCAAAAAAAGAACTCATGACACAATTCTGCATTGCATATTGCGGAACATTAAGCAAGCACGCACTTTGCGCCACCGGAACAACGGGCAAAATGGTAGGCGAAGCAACAGGACTTGATATCACAAGGTTTCTCTGCGGATATCAGGGCGGCGAAGAACAGATTGCTGCAAGAATCGCCTGCAACGAAATTGACCTGCTTCTGCTTTTCCGTGATCCTCTCACAGCAAAGCCAAACGAGCCTAACGAGGCAAATCTTTTAAGACTTTGTGATGTTCATAACATCCCGGTTGCAACAAACATTGCAACTGCAGAGGCTCTTATCCACGCCCTTGAAAGAGGCGACCTTGACTGGAGAGATATTGTCAATCCCAAGGCATAATTTAATACCAGAAATGCTATGACGAAAAAGAGTAACCGTCTTTTCACGTCCAGAGAGAGGTGCCGTGGCTGGAAGCACCTTACGAAAGAGAAACGGTGAAGACATTTCCGAGCAGACCTTTGTGTCCGTTTGCTGCGTTAAAGCATCGAGTGGGGCGCTATGCGCTCAATCGGGGTGGCACCGTGGAGTTTACAGCTTCATCCCCAATGGAAACATTGGAGATGGAGTTTTTTTATTTTAGTATCATAAAATGGAGGACATATAATGGCATTAGTTACAAAATCAATTAAAGGAACGCAGGATACCTTACCTGCTGACGTACACAAGGTGCAGTTTGTTGAGCAAACAGTGCTTGAAATTGCAGGCAATTACGGTTACAGAGAAATCAGAGTACCCGTTTTCGAGCACACAGAGCTTTTTCAGCGTGGTGT
>JAZSHL010000122.1:0-10306 GCA_045533205.1 Acutalibacteraceae bacterium
CAACGTAAAGGTTGAAGGTGATCTCAGAAGAGAAACAGCATTCGATATCAAAAGACTTATTGAAATTGGTTGCTATCGTGGCGTTCGCCACAGAAAGGGCCTTCCCGTAAGAGGTCAGCGTTCAAAGACAAACGCTCGTACACGTAAGGGTCCCAAGAAGACAATCGCCAATAAGAAGAAATAATAAGAGGAGGATACCATTATGGCAAAGGTTGCTAAGAAAGCTACCACAATTCGTCGTCGCCGTGAACGCAAGAACATTGACCGCGGTGCGGCCCATATCCAATCCACCTTCAACAACACAGGCGTTACCATTACTGATATGCAGGGTAACGCAGTGTCATGGGCAAGTGCCGGTGAAATGGGCTTCAGAGGCTCAAGAAAATCCACTCCCTTTGCTGCACAGACAGCTGCTGAAACAGCTGCAAAGGCTGCAATCGAACACGGCATGAAGACCGTTGAAGTATATGTTAAGGGACCCGGTCAGGGACGTGAAGCTGCTATCAGAGCTTTACAGACAGCAGGTCTTGATGTAACAATGATCAAAGACGTTACACCGATTCCTCACAATGGCTGCCGTCCCCCGAAAAGAAGACGCGTATAACGGAGGTAAAAGCATATGGCAAGATATACAGGTGCGGTATGTAAACTCTGCCGCCGCGAGGGCAAGAAGCTCTTTTTAAAGGGCGACAGATGCTACACAGGTAAATGCGCTATTGAGCGTCGTTCCTATGCTCCCGGCCAGCATGGTCAGAGCCGCAAGAAGAATTCTGAATATGGTCTCCAGCTTCGTGCAAAGCAGCAGGCCAGACGTTATTACGGCATTCAGGAAGGACAGTTCCACAAGTACTTCCTTATGGCTGAAAAGAAGACAGGTGTCACCGGTGACAACCTCCTTCGTATCTGCGAAAGCCGTCTTGACAATGTAGTTTATACACTTGGCTGGGCTTCTTCACGTGCAGAAGCAAGACAGCTCGTTACTCATGCACATTACACAGTTAACGGCAAGAAGGTTGACATTCCGTCATATCTGCTTAAGGCAGGCGACGTTGTTTCAATCAAGGCTAAGAGCCGTGACAGCGTGAAGATTAAGGCTGTTCTTGAAGCAAACGCATCAAGACCTGTTCCCACATGGCTTGATGTCAACCGTGACACTCTTGAAGCTAAGGTTGTTAGCCTTCCCGAGCGTGAACAGATCGAGACACCGGTTGAAGAGCACCTTATCGTTGAGTTCTATTCTAAGTAATAGACCTTTTTAACGTAAAACACATCCACAAAT
Organism: Acutalibacteraceae bacterium; assembly: GCA_045533205.1. Classification (GTDB taxonomy): domain Bacteria; phylum Bacillota; class Clostridia; order Oscillospirales; family Acutalibacteraceae; genus UBA6857. The sequence goes on from JAZSHL010000122.1 coordinate 1,280, forward strand.
TAAGAAGGAGGGTTTTGCATGATAGGCATTGAAAAGCCCAGAATCGAAACTGCAGAATTGGCAGCTGACGGTACCTACGGAAAAATTGTCGTTGAACCGTTAGAGCGTGGCTACGGCGTGACATTAGGTAACAGCCTGAGAAGAATTCTTCTCTCGTCACTTCCCGGCTATGCAATCACCAGCGTGAAAATTGATGGCGTGCTTCATGAGTTCTCAACTATCCCCGGAGTAAAAGAGGATGTTACAGAGATTATTCTCAACCTCAAGAACGTCATTCTTAAAATCCATGGTGAAGGACCCAAAACAGTATATATTGATGCAAGCGGCGAAGGCGAAGTTGTTGCCGGCGACATCAAGTGTGATTCAGAGGTTGAAATCATCAACACGGATTATCACATCTGCACACTTGACAAGGATGCTCACATCAACATGGAGCTTACTGTTAACAAGGGTCGTGGATATGTATCAGCTGAGCAGAACAAGAAGCTTATGCAGCCGGTAATCGGTGTAATTGCAATCGACTCAATTTACACACCGATTCTGAAGGCAAATTACACAATCGAAGACATTCGTGTTGGCCAGGAAATTGGTTTTGACAAGCTCACTCTTGAAGTTTGGACAAACGGCACTATTTCAGCTACAGAAGCTGTATCACTCGGTGCCAAGTTTCTCAACGAACATCTCGCTCTGTTTGGCGACCTCTCAGGTGAGGCTTATGATACAGAGATTATGGTCGATAAGAACGAAGATTCAAACGCAAAAATTCTCGAGATGACTATTGAGGAACTTGACTTATCAGTACGCCCATTCAACTGTCTGAAGCGTGCAGGTATCAACACAGTCGGCGATTTAACAAACAAGACAGAAGAAGACATGATGAAGGTTCGTAACCTCGGTAAGAAATCACTTGATGAGGTTATCAATAAGCTTCATTCCTTCGGTCTTGACCTTCACAGTGAAGACGAATAAAATTCTAACGAGTAAAGGAGTGATTTCAAATGGCAGGTACCAGAAAACTCGGCAGACCCAGCGATCACAGAAACGCAATGCTCAGAGGTATGGTAACTTATCTCTTAGAGAATGGCAAAATTGAAACCACCGTTACAAGGGCAAAGGAAGTTCGTTCCATGACTGAGAAGATGATTACTCTCGGTAAGGAAGACAACCTTCACAACAAGCGTCAGGCTCTCGCATACATCACAAAGAGAGATGTTGTTAACAAGCTTTTCGCAGAAATCAGCCCCAAGTATAAGGACGTTAACGGCGGTTATTGCCGTATTATCAAAACAGGTCCCCGTCGTGGTGACGCAGCTGAGATGTGCATCATCGAGCTCGTTTGATAGTACACTATATTAAATTTAAAAAGACTGTTGCCTTGGCAACAGTCTTTTTTTTATGAAGAATGAAAAAATAACGGATGCAATAGGATTCATTACATCCGCCATTTAATTTAAGATGTGGGATTTTTTTTCATAGAATTTCTTTTGGGCTTTCTCTTTGAGCGTTTCATAATCAAAAGCCATTTCTGTATCAATCTTTTTAAGTTTAAGATATGCTTTGTTTGCTCTTGAAAAATCGCCACGGTTCAATGAAAGAACGATCAGCATTTCTAAAAGACTGTAATCATCACTGAAATCTATGTCAGTTGCGCACAAAAGGTTATATGCTTTATTACCGTTTTTAGTTTTTATAAGAATATAGCAATAATAATACAGAGCATCCGGATCACCGGGATTCATTTCATAAGCAGTTTTTGAATGCTTTAATGCAGAATCAAGATTGCCGATATCACGGTAACAAGCACCAAGGTTTAAATGAGCGTTGAAGTTGTTTTCAATTTTTAACGCCTTTTTGTAATACTTGATTGCTTTATCGGGAATTTTTAAAATTTCATAGCAAAGCCCAATATAAAAATTAGTGTAATAACAGTCAGGTTCAAGTTCGTTTGCCTTGGTTAAACACTCCAGAGCTTTATCAGGATTATTCTGCATAAGATAACATATGCCAAGACGAAAGAGGGTATTATCTGAAACTTCAAATTCCAAAGAGCGTTTGTAGTGTTCTGTTGCCTGTTCAACATTGTTCAGCCTTTCATGGCAAAATCCCATTTTATATTCTGCATCTGCATTTTTAGAATCAGCCTCTTTTGCTTTACGGAAACACATCAATGCTTTTGCGGGACGGTCAAGTTTTAAGTATTGATTTCCCAGATTATACCAGGGAGCTTCCTCATATGGAGTGATTTCTGTTAGCCGCTTGAATATTTTAATTGCTGATTCATGTTCATTTTGTAACGACAAACAGTTGCCGTACATAAGAGCTGCATGTGTGTCACCGTTTGAAAGCATTATAGTCCGATATAACTCTTTTGCTTCTTCAATTTTATTCTGCTCATATAGCGCATCGGCCTTTTCAAAGAGTTTAGTATAATTCATCTGATAAGTATTTTCCTCCAAAAAATCCGATTGTCATCAGATTTTAACATTTGTATTTTTAGTTGTCAATATTCAGTGATTGGTGAAGGATGGCAAATCCAAGTCTCGATATGTAGCAACTACTATTGATTGCAGATATGTGATTGCAGACTGCTAAAAACCCCCTCCGAAGATTCGAAGGGGGTTTTGATATTTTTATTCTTCAGCGTCTTTCTTTGCTTCTTCAATAACCTTCTGTGCAACGTTCATGGGAGCATCCTCATAACGTGCAAATTCGAGTGAGAAGTAGCCTCTGCCGGCTGTTACTGAACGGAGTGTGATTGAGAAATCACCCATTTCAGCCATAGGAACTTCAGCAACGAGCTCCTGCATCTTCGGCTCATCAGCAGCACCCATACCGAGAACGCGGCCGCGGCGCTTTGTGATATCACCCATGATGTCACCGAGGTTTGCATCGGGCATATAAACCTTTAATTCACCGATAGGCTCAAGGATAACGGGGTTAGCCTGTGCCATACCGTTCTTATAAGCGATCTTTGCTGCAGTCTTGAATGCCATTTCGTTTGAGTCAACGGGGTGATATGAACCGTCATAAAGAACAGCCTTAAGACCAACCATGGGATAGCCTGCAAGGGGACCCTTGAGAATAGCTTCCTGAAGACCCTTTTCAACTGCGGGGAAGAAGTTCTTGGGAACTGAACCGCCGACAACCTCTGTTTCGAAGATAAGCTCATCTTCTGTGTGGGGCTCGAAGCGGATAAATACATCACCGAACTGACCTGAACCGCCGGACTGCTTCTTGTGACGGCCCTGAACCTGACAGGACTTGCGAATTGTTTCTCTGTATGCAACCTTGGGAATCTTAAGGTCGATTTCAACGCCATACTTTGTCTTAAGCTTTGAAACAACAACTTCAAGGTGCTGTTCACCGAGACCGGAAACAACCATTTCCTTGGTTTCGTCGTTTGATACGAATGTAACGGTAGGATCTTCACTTATGATCTTACGAAGACCGGAAGCAACCTTATCTTCTTCGCCCTTCTTCTTGACAACAACTGCCATTGAAAGTGAAGCTGCAGGATAATCAACGCCCTTAAGGTTGATTATGTCCTTTGCGCTGCAGATTGTGTCGCCTGTTGCAAGATCATCAAGCTTTGTGATAACGCCGATGTCACCTGTGCCGATTGCGGGGATGTCTTCCTGCTTGATACCCTTGACAGCAACAAGCTTACCCATTCTCTGGCTCTTGCCTGTTCTTGCATTGTAGCAGGGTGTGTCGGGAGTGATCTTGCCTGAAAGAACCTTCACGAAAGACATCTTACCAACGAATGGGTCAGCAACAGTTTTGTAGCAAAGAGCTGCAAGAGGTCCGTCTGTCTTGCAAGCAACCTCAATTTCGTCACCTGCATCGTTTGTTGCGATTTCAGGAGCTGCCTTGTCGGGTGAGGGAGCTGAATATACGATAGCGTCAAGAAGCATGTCACAGCCGTCAACCTTTGTTGCGGAGCAAGCATATACAGGCCAGATTTCGCCTGTTTCAACGCCCTTTGTAAGACCTGCGATGATTTCTTCTCTTGTGAGAGGCTCGCCTTCAAAGAACTTTTCCATAAGAGCTTCGTCAACTGTTGCAACAGCTTCTTCAAGAACTGCTCTCATGTTAGCGATGTTGTCGTCAGAAACGAAGTCGATTTCCTGAGGACGTCCGTTGGGATACTTGAATGCCTTGTTTGAGCAAAGGTTAACAAAAGCTTCGCAAACGGGGCCGTTCATATAGGGAACAACAACAGGGCAGAGCTTGTTTCCGAGTTCAGCCTGAAGTGCTTCAAATGTCTTATAGAAATCACGGTTTTCAGAGTCAACCTTTGTGATAACGAAGAACTTTGCAATGCCTCTCTGGTCAGCAGCCTTGATTGCTTTTTCAAGACCAACGTCGATGCCTGAGCCTGCTGATGTTACGATAACTGCGCAGTCAGCAGCACGCATTGCTTCTGCCATGCCGCCGGCAAAGTCAAACTTACCGGGAGCGTCAAGGATGTTGATTTTTGTATCTCTCCATTCAAGAGAAGCCATAGCTGTTGAAATGGAGCACTGGCGCATCTTTTCTTCAGCATCATAGTCCATAATTGTGTTTCCGTCTGCCACTTTACCGAGTCTGTCAGTAACACCTGCAACATAAAGCATTGCTTCTGAAAAAGCTGTTTTGCCTTTGCCGGTATGACCTGCGATGGCGACGTTTCTGATATTGTTTACTGTGTAGGATTTCAATTCCATTACCTCCTGAAGGCCCCATTCTTACAGAGCCCGAAATTTGCTGTACGCATCTGTTTATGCGTTAACATCTTATATATTATCATAAAATAGCCAAAAAAACAACGGATTATTAACTAATTTTGTGCATTTATTTTTGTTGAGTCTGTATAAATCAGGTGAAAAATAGATTAAGGATTCTTAAAAAATCAGACGAAAGCAACAAATTTTATCTGTCAGTGGGATTATTATGTGAACAAAGATGGAATTCTCCTCAAAGCACTTGAAACAAGAGGAAAAATATTCTATTATGTATATATACTATTGAAAAAGGGTGGGAAATATGAAAAAGTTAGGCCTTGGCTGTATGCGCTTACCTCTTAAGAATAAAAACATTGACAGTACGGTTGATTATAAATATACCGATGAGATGTTCACAAGCTTTCTCAAGGAGGGCTTCACCTATTTTGACACTGCCTATATGTATCACAAGGGCATGAGCGAAAAGGTTGTCGGCAGTGAGCTTGTTGCAAAGCATGACAGAGAGAGCTTTCTTCTTGCAACAAAAATGCCTGTGGGTATGCTGGTGACAAAAGGGGACACAGACAGAATTTTCAACAATCAGAAGGAAAAATGTCAGACTGAATATTTTGACTATTATCTTCTGCACTGCCTTGACAAAAGAAACTACAAGAAAGCACTCAAGTACGGCGTTTTTGAATATCTGCAGGAAAAGAAAGAAAAGGGAGAAATTAAAAAGCTGGGCTTTTCCTTCCACGACACAGCAGATGTGCTTGACAAAATTCTCACAGAGCAGCCACAGATGGAATTCGTTCAGCTGCAGATAAACTACCTTGACTGGGAGGATATCAAGGTGCAGTCCCGTCGCTGCTATGAGGTGGCAAGAAAGCACGGCAAGGATATCATTGTTATGGAGCCTGTCAAGGGCGGAAAGCTTGCAAATGTAACAGAGGATGCGAGGGATTATCTCGCAAAGAATAAGCCCGGCATGTCACCTGCCTGCTTTGCACTGGGCTTTTGCGCAAGCCTTGAGGGAGTTATCCTTGTTTTAAGCGGAATGTCTGACAGAAATCAGCTTAGGGAGAATATGGATTATTTCAATAATTTTGTACCCTTTGAGGATAAGGATTTTGAAATAGCCGAAAAAATGGCAAGGCTGATGAGAAACAAAAATCTTGTTGATTGCACTGCCTGTCAGTATTGTGTTGAGGGCTGCCCGAAAAAGATTGATATTCCGAAATACTTCGCAGTTTATAATGAAGCGGTGAAGGGCAGAATCACAAGCAAAAGAAAGTATCGCACGCTTTCGAAAAACTCAACGCCCGTAACAGAATGTATTGAATGCGGAAAATGTGAAAAGAGCTGTCCGCAAAAAATCAATATAATTGAGATGCTCAAAAAGGTTAAAGGAAAATTTGACTAAGGTGAATAAAATGCTCAGAAAAATCACAAAAGAAGACAGAGAATTATTTCTTGAATATATAGGTATGTTTCACAACTCTCCTGCAATGCTTCACCCTGTGAGCAAGGAGGTTGACATAAAAAACTTCGAGGAGCTTATGAGAAGTGATGAATATCTGGAATGTTATTTCATTCTTCATGAGGGAAAAGAGGTTGGTTATGTTCTTCTAAGCAAAAGCTTTTCCTCAGAGGTCGGCGGAGTTGTCGTCTGGGTTGAGGAGATTCTTGTTCTGCCCGAATATCGTTCAATGGGGCTCGGAAGAAAGGTGCTCAACAAAATTGACGAGCTGATCCCTTATGCAAGGCTTCGCCTTGAGGTTGAGCCCGACAATGAAAGAGCAAAGAAGCTTTATGAATCGGTGGGATTCGAAGAATTACCTTATATGCAGATGATTATTGACAAAAAATAAATATTTAAGCAATGCTGTATAGTTCAATTCTATACAGCATTTTGTATATATTTTTGTTGCACATTTCATAAAAGTTTTTATATTGCGTTGACAATTTTGTATCATTGGTATATTATAAATCATTATATATAGTTTGGAAAAGTAGCTATAGCTACAGAAAAACTGTGACTGGAGTGATACTATGGAAAAATTGATGTATCTTGTGCCTTTTATCGGCATTGCGGGCCTTTTGTTTGCAGGTCTTCTGACTTTGCGCATAAAGAAGCAGAATCCCGGAAACGAGAGAATGCAGGAAATTTCTTCTGCAATTCATACAGGTGCAAGAGCCTTTCTCTTTGCTGAATACAAAATTCTTGTGTTTTTCATCGCTGCTTTGTTCGCTTCAATCGGATGTGCCATTGACTGGCTGACAGCTGTCAGCTTTCTTATCGGCGCTGTCTTTTCAATAGCAGCTGGCTATTTCGGAATGAACGTTGCAACAAAGGCTAATGTCAGAACCACAAACGCCGCAAAGGAAGGCGGCATGAGAGCTGCTCTGACTGTTGCTTTCTCAGGTGGCGCTGTTATGGGTATGAGCGTTGTAGGCCTCGGACTTCTCGGCATTGCAGGCATCTATGCTCTGACAAAGGATACCGGTGTTCTTTTCGGCTTCAGCCTCGGTGCATCTTCAATCGCTCTGTTTGCCCGTGTGGGCGGCGGTATATACACAAAGGCTGCTGATGTCGGTGCTGACCTTGTGGGTAAGGTTGAAGCAGGTATTCCCGAGGATGACCCGAGAAACCCGGCTGTTATTGCTGACAACGTGGGTGACAATGTCGGTGACGTTGCAGGCATGGGCGCTGACCTTTTTGAAAGCTATGCAGGCGCAATCATTTCTGCAATAACTCTCGGTGTGACTGCATTCGCAGCCTCCGGCAAATCTTCACAGGGTGCATTGTTCCCTCTGTTTGTTGCGGCAGTGGGTGTTCTGGCTTCAATTCTCGGCACATTCTGTGTCCGTGGTGTAAAGACAAATCCGCACAAGGCTCTTAAGGCTGCGACCTATGCGTCCGGAGCAATTGTGCTTGCCGCAAGCCTGGGCTTAAGCTACTGGCTGTTCGGCAATTTCAATTACGGTCTTGCTGTTGTTTCAGGTATTATCGTCGGAATCCTCATCGGTATTATCACCGAGCTTTACACCTCAGATAAATTCAAGTCTGTTCAGAAAATTGCTGAGCAGAGCGAAACCGGCACAGCCACTAACCTTATTTCAGGTCTTGCAGTCGGTCTTAAATCCACTGCATTGCCTGTAATTCTCATTTGCTTTGGCATTTTCGTTGCATATTATGCTTGCCGTGAAGGCGGCGGAAGCTCAGGCATTTACGGCGTTGCTCTTGCAGCTGTCGGTATGCTTTCAACAACGGGTATCACTGTTGCTGTTGACGCCTACGGTCCTATCGCTGACAATGCAGGCGGTATAGCAGAAATGGCAGGCCTTGATAAATCCGTCAGAGAGATCACAGATAAGCTTGACTCCGTCGGCAACACAACAGCTGCCATCGGTAAGGGCTTTGCCATCGGCTCAGCTGCACTGACAGCTCTTGCTCTCTTCTTCTCATATGCAGAGGCTGTAGATATTGAGACAACAGGCATCAATCTTCTCGATTATCAGGTTGTTATCGGTCTTCTCGTCGGCGGTATGCTTCCCTTCGTTTTCTCTGCAATGACAATGGAATCTGTCAGCAAGGCAGCATACGAAATGATTGAAGAGGTCCGTCAACAGTTCAAGAATATCCCCGGTATTCTCGAGGGCAAGGCAAAGCCTGACTACACAAGATGCGTTGCAATTTCAACAACTGCTGCGCTCAAGCAGATGATCGTGCCCGGCATAATTGCAGTTGCTGCACCTCTTATTGTTGGTGTTCTGCTCGGCACAGCTGCACTTGGCGGCCTTCTTGCAGGCTCACTTATCACAGGTGTTCTTCTTGCGATATTCATGTCAAACTCAGGCGGTGCATGGGACAATGCAAAAAAATTCATTGAAACAGGTATTCACGGCGGTAAGGGTTCAGAATCACACAAGGCATCTGTTGTCGGTGACACTGTCGGTGACCCCTTTAAGGATACATCAGGCCCCTCAATCAATATTCTGATTAAGCTTATGACAATCGTTGCTCTTGTTTTCGCTCCCTTGTTTATGATGATAAACGGTGGCGCAGGCCTGTTTATGTAAAAAAAGAATAAAGGCTCTGAATCATGTCGGTTCAGAGCCTTTAAGTTTAAGCTTCGACTACCGTCGCCTTTTAAGCATCAAAGTAAAAGGGGATGTAAAAAAACTCGTTTTTTTACATCCCCTTTTCAGGGGCGAGGAAAAAATGCGCAGAATGAACAAACTGAGCCCAAATAAAGCTAAAAGCTTTATTTGGGGTTACCCGACGGCGTACGAAGGTACTCCGAGGGCGAGGTTTGTTTAT
>JAZSHL010000068.1:0-14203 GCA_045533205.1 Acutalibacteraceae bacterium
CGAAACTGCGAAGCACTTTAAAATGCGAAATAAGTATTCAAGAAAAGGCGAAAATCACCGATAATGCTGACGCATATCGGTGATTTTTAACGAATTATTGTGTGCTTAGTTCACATTTTAAAGAAATACTTCCTTACCGGATGTCGGCATACTCCGCCACTATTTTTTTATGAAATCGCTTTATTCAATGCGAGAAGATTTCGTTTCATAAGGCTTACGTAGGTTTCACCGCCGGAGAAATCATCAGCCGAAATCACATGGCATGAGTATAAGATTTCAACATCGGCACCTGTCTGTTCACAAACAGTTTCAGCAACCTCCCCTTTTGAAAGATCGACCTTGAAAACAACAGGGATATTATTCTGCTTCACCTTTTCACACAGCTCAGCTATCACAGCAGGATTTGTTTCAACCTGAGCAGAGCAGCCGGGAAAAGCTGCACAATAATCGATTTCATATCCGATAGCAAGATAACGCAGTGGAAATCTGTCACCGACAACAATGAAGCTGTGCTTTTTGCTATCCGTTAAGGCTCTGAATTCACTGTCAAGCTCTGTGAGCTCTTTGCTGAACTTACGGAAGTTGGATTCGTATACATCTGCATTGTCATTATCGGTCAGCACGAGTGCTTCACAGATAGCTTCACTGATTTTTGCTGCATTCATGGGATGCGTCCAGACATGCTCGTCATATTCGCCGTGAAGATGGCTATCCTCATGACTGTGATCATGCTCATCATGTGCAGCTTCACTGTTTTCATAAAGGCTTACTTCGTCCATCATTCTGACGCTTCTGATTTCACTGTCGACAGAATCAAGAATGGTATCCACCCATTTTTCAGATTCACCGCCAACATAAACGAACAAATCACATTCCTTGATTTTCATGATATCTGAGGGAGTCGGCTCATAGGTGTGGCTTTCCTCCCCGGGTGAAAGCAGCATAATAACCTCGGCTTTTTCACCTGCAATCTGCCTTGCAAAGTCATAGCCTGCAAAGGTTGTTGAAACAACAGTGACCTTTTCCTTGTGATGACCTTTGTATGTGCCATTGAGCATTACAACGCCGAAAAGCAGAACAGACACAATGCAGACAGCAGCAAAAAGCGGCTTTCTGAGGTTTGCAAATCTGCTTGACGCAGTGATGTTTCCGACAGCTCTTAAGGCAGAAAACACACCGAGCATGAATATGTTGACTATAACAACACTTGCGCCTGTCGGAGCTTCATATTTCACAGACAGAACAAGACCTGAAAGGAAGCAGAAAACTGAAACAGCAACCGATGAAATAACTACATTTCTGAAGCTTTTGCAAACCCGCATTGAAGTAACAGTCGGGAAAATAATCAGAGAAGATATAAGAAGCGCCCCCATCATTCTCATGCCTATAACAATTGTCACAGCAGTCAGTGCTGCAATAAGCATATTATAAAAGGACACCCTTGTGCCTGTTGCTTTTGCAAAGCTTTCATCAAATGTTACAGCAAATATCTCATGATAGAACACCACAAACAGAGTTGTGACAACAACAGATATAACTGCAGTTGTAGCAACATCAGCGTTACTCATTGTCAGAATACTGCCGAACATATAGTTATATATATCCACATTCATGCCTGTTGTCATAGAGGTTGCCATAACGCCCACAGCAAGCGCTCCCGTTGAAATCAGAGCAATTGCTGTATCGCCCTTGATTTTACCCTTTTCGCTCATTCTCAAAAGAAGAAAGGCTGCAACAACAACGATAGGCAGTGCGAAGTATAACGGTGCAATGCTTGCGGCAGTTGCGATTGCCATTGCGCCGAAGGCTACATGAGAAAGGCCGTCACCAATCATTGAAAAACGCTTCAGAACAAGGCTTACTCCAAGAAGAGCAGAGCAAAGCGATATCAGTATACCGACAATCAGAGCACGAAGGAGAAACTGCTGAGAAAAAAGCAGAATAAAAACATCAGTCATTTTGCTTTCCTCCCTTGTAGCTTAAATAGGCATCACTACCGATATACTCTTCTTTTGTGCCGAAAAAGCTGTCATTTTTCTTAAGGTGCAGAATATGAGTTGCATAATCAAGACAGGAGTGAATGTCATGTGACACCATTACAATGGTGACAGAAAATTCAGTGTTCACCTTTTTGATAAGCTCATAAAATTCTGCTGTCACAATCGGATCAAGGCCGGTTACGGGCTCATCTAAAAGAAGCATTTTTTTGCCTGCACAAAGTGCTCTTGCAAGAAGGACACGCTGCTGCTGTCCGCCGGAAAGTTCTCTGTAGCATCTGTTTTTAAGATGCTCAATGTCAAGCTTTTTCATGTTTTCCATTGCTTTTTGCCTGAGGGCTTTCGTATAGAAAATCCCCTTTTTTTCGCCGATACAGCCCGAAAGAACGATTTCAGAAACACTTGCAGGAAAATCCTTCTGTGCAGTTGTCTGCTGCGGAAGATAGCCTATTCCGTCAACGGTTACATGAAGATGACCTGATGCAGTCTGCTTAAGGCCCAGCATTGATTTCATGAGTGTGCTTTTTCCGCTTCCGTTTTCGCCGATGATGCAAAGGTAATCCCCTTCATTGACAACAAAGTTGAGGTTCTCAACAACACTGATGTTTTCATAACTTAAATATACATTTTTACAGCTTATTAAAGACATAGTTCACCTCATCATTCTGCGCAGCAGCTTTCACAAAGACCGAGAATAACTGTTTTTGAGTTATCTATCTTGAAAGAGTGATGCTCGCGCACATGCTCATCAACCGAGTGCATGAATTCACATCCGAGATGAATAAGCTTGCCGCAGGATGTGCATTTCAGGTGCAGATGACCGTCGCAGTTCATGCTTTTATCTATATACTGATAGGCAGAGCTTTTTCCGTCAACAGAAAGACTTTTTCTAACTTCACCTCTGACGGTCAGATTTTCAATAAATCTGTATACGGTTGCTTTGCCGACAGGTGTTCCGTTACTTTTGAGCAGATCAACGATTTGCTCACAGGTGAGCTGAGCATCTTTATTTTCAAGTAATATCTTTTCAATATATTTTTTTTGCTTTGTGTTATAAACAGTAGCTGACATTTTAACACCTCAATTTGAAATTGATTATCAATTTCAAATTATATTTATATTCTCAGAAATGTCAAGCAAAAATTATTTGCATAATAGAAAAGTTTGTGTTATTATTTATCTGATAGGAGGAAGATATATGTCAAAATTATTCAATTTACTTAATGCAGAGCTCACAACAGAGGAAGTGCTTGAGGAAATCACAACAACAAGCAATGTTTTCCTTGATGAAAGTGGACAGTTTGAAGAGCCGAGCAAAATTATTCAGAACATCAGCGAATGGTGGACAGAGCTTGACCTTGTCGGAAAAATTATCGACAAGCTTCCCACAATAATACTCGCCGTTATTGTTATCGCTGTCGGCTTGCTGCTTGCAAAGTTTGTTTCAAAAATTATCGTAAAAGCCATGAAGGCAAGAAATGTTGACCCCACAGTTTATAACTTTATAAAACGCTTCGTTTCCGCACTTATCAAGGCTTTTGCAATTATGACTGCAGTTTCGATGTTCTTTGATTTGAGCTCATTCATTGCTGCTATCGGTGGTCTCGGTCTTGCTGCCGGTCTTGGCTTGCAGTCAAGCGTTTCACAGCTGGCCAGCGGTATACAGATTCTTCTTAACCATCCGTTTAAGACAGGCGACTATGTTGAGGTTAACGGCGTTGCAGGCAATGTTGCTGACATCAGATTCATGAACACTGTTATCACAACACCTGACAACAAGAGAATCATTATCCCCAACTCACACATTACATCAAATCACATCATCAACTATTCTGCAGAAGACAAAAGACTTATCAATCTTAATTATTCCGTCAGCTACAAGGAAGATATTTCGAAGGCCAAGGCTGTTCTGCTTTCAGTGGCAGAGAGTAACGAGCTTGTTCTGAAGGATCCTGCACCGAATGTATTTGTCAACTCACATGAAGCAAGCTCAATTAACCTTATTGTCAAAATCTGGGTTAAGAGTGCTGATTACTGGCCTGTTTATTTCAGAATGCAGGAAGATGTTAAGCTTGCATTTGACGAAAACGGCATCACAATCCCCTACAATCAGCTTGATGTACATATCGATAAAAACTGATTATTTTAAAGCCCTCACAACGCATTGTGAGGGCTTTTTCATATAAATTGTTATATAAACTGTTAAAGTGCACAAAATATAGCGTAAAATATTGCAAATAATTCTATCACCCATTTCTCATAAAGCTATTGCAAAGTTTGTAGAAAACTGTAAAATATACTTGAAGGAATTAAATACTTAATGAATTTAAAAGCGGGGGTAATTCTTATGCCAAACACAACATTAACTGAATATCTTGACACAATTCCGCAAGGTCGCCTCGGCATCATTGCAATGCGTGGTTGCGAGGAATTAGCAAAAAAGATCAGCGACCAGATTGTAGAATGCCGTGATAAATTCGAGAAAGAGCATAACAATCTTCACCTCAAGGGATATCACAGAGATTCATATATTCTTGATGTGTCCTTCCCCAGGTTTTCAACAGGTGAGGGTAAAGGCGTTATCAATGAATCAATCAGAGGCTATGATCTTTTCATCATCGCAGATTGCTTCAACTACAGCGTCACATACAAAATGTACGACCTTAAGGATGCAAACGGCAATCCTCTCATGGTACCCATGAGCCCTGATGACCATTTTGCAGATCTTAAAAGAGTGATTTCAGCTTGTGCAGGCAAGGCAAAGAGAATCACAGTCATTATGCCGATGCTTTATGAAGGCAGACAGCACAGAAGATCAGCAAGAGAATCACTTGACTGTGCACTCGCACTTCAGGAGCTTGAAAACTTGGGTGTAAGCAATATAATCACTTTTGATGCACATGACCCGAGAGTTCAGAACGCAATCAGAATCGGCTTCGAAAGCGTTTCCCCCACATATCAGATGATCAAGGCTATCGCAAAGAGCCTCAACAATGACATCAAGTTCACCCCCGAAAACACAATGATGATTTCCCCCGACGAAGGCGGCATGGGCAGATGCGTTTATTATTCACAGGTGCTCGGAGTTCAGCTCGGTATGTTCTATAAGAGAAGAGATTTCACAAGAATCGTTGACGGAAGAAACCCCATCGTGTCCCATGAGTTCCTTGGCACAAATGTTGAAGGCAAGGATGTTATTGTTGTTGATGACATGATTTCAAGCGGTGACTCAATGCTTGATGTTTGCCGTCAGCTCAAAAAGCTTAATGCAAAAAGAATTTTTGTTTTCTCCTCCTTCGGTCTTTTCTCATCAGGTCTCGACCGTTTTGACGAAGCTTATAAGGAAGGCATCTTTGACAAGATTTTCACAACAAACCTTATTTATCAGACTCCCCAGCTTCTCACTAAGGAATGGTACTATTCAGTTGACATGTCAAAGTATGTTGCTCTTATCATCGACACACTTAACCATGACAGATCAGTCAGCCAGTTCCTTAACCCCATTCAGAAGATTGACGCTTACATCAAACAGTATAACCTTAAATAAAAACACTACATCAAAAGGGGCTGTAAAAAAACGAGTTTTTTTACAGCCCCTTTTTCTCTTATTCCAATATTTTAACTACATCAGGAAAAACCTCAAGGCTTCTTTTCAGAATACCGTTCATGTGAGCAATAGCAACACCGTAATTAACAATAGGTACACCCGCCAAAGCACACCTTTCAATTCTCGATTTCACTTCCTTTTCGTTTAGCATACAGCCTCCGCAGTGAACAACAAGACGGAACGGTGATAAATCATCAGGAAACTCACCGCCGCTTGTAAACACGAAATGAGGCTTTACACCTGAAAATTTCTCAATCCAGCCGGGAAGCTTAACAGTGCCGATGTCGTTGCACTGCCTGTGATGAGTGCATCCCTCACTTATCAGAACTCTGTCACCGTCATTAAGCATTGAAAGCACGGAAGCGCCCTTGACAAGCTGTGAAAGATCACCCTTATATCTTGCAAAAAGGATGGAAAATGAAGTCAGTGGAATATCTGTAGGAAGAGCCTTTGAAACAAAATCGAAGGCCTGTGAATCAGTTATAACAAGCTCAGGTTTATTTTTAAGCTTAGTGATTGTATCTTCAAGCTCGGTATCACGACAAGTGACTGCAACAGCACCGCTGTCAAGAATGTCACGGATTGTCATTTGCTGCGGCAGAATCAGCCTTCCCTTTGGCGCTGCCTTATCAATCGGAACAACAAGAACAACAACATCACCCTTGTTAATTAAGTCACCAATAATAGGGGTAATTTTTTCTGTGGTCTTTGCCGACTTGCCGATAAGCTCCTTCAGTTCATTTACATTATATTCTGTCAGAGCGCTGACACATATTTCATTGGCCTTGAGCTCAACTGCAGTGCCGTTGATATCTGACTTGTTATAGGCAATTATATACGGAATCTGCTTGGCTTCAAACAGATCTACAAGCTCTTTTTCGCTGCTCGTAATACCTTTGAATGTATCACGGACAAGAACTGCAACATCTGTCCTTGAAAGGATTTCTCTTGCTTTTTTTACACGCATTTCGCCAAGTTTACCTTCGTCATCTATGCCTGGTGTGTCGATAATAACAACAGGACCTATTGGAAGAAGCTCCATCGCCTTTCTGACAGGGTCTGTTGTTGTGCCTTTTACATCAGACACAACAGACAAGGCTTGTCCGGTGACAGCATTGACAAGGCTTGATTTGCCTGCATTGCGAAGGCCGAAGAAAGAAATGTGCAGTCTTTCTGATGAGGGAGTTGAATTCAGACTCATGTTAATCCCCTTTCATCAGAAACGGAAATCTCTGCGGTTTGAGTTTTTGATATCTTCGATATTCTGCTTTGCAATTTCTTTAACCTTATCTTTTGTTACCTTTTCAATTTCTTCGTCAATCATTTTAAAGCCGACTTCTTTTGTTTCGTCACTTGCATAGTCGACAAGATATTCTGTCAGTGTCATAAGCGCATTAGGGTGGCAGCAGTTGATTATCTGTCCGTTTTTGCAAAGGGACATGAATCTGTCGCCTGTTCTGCCCTCTCTGTAGCAGGCTGTGCAGAACGAGGGTATGTGTCCGTTTTCCATGAGCCATCTGACAACCTCATCAAGCGTTCTCCGGTCAGAAACGTCGAACTGCTCTGTGTCATGAGGTCTTTCCTCTTGTGTATAACCGCCAACTGAGGTCCTTGATCCGCCGCTGACCTGTGAAACACCAAGGCGAAGAAGCTTTGTTCTGACTTCTTCTGTTTCTCTTGTTGAAATGATCATACCTGTATAAGGCACTGCAAGACGGATACAAGCAGTTATTTTTTCGAAGATTTCATCAGAAATTGAGTTGTCGAAGGCAGTGGGATCAATATCGTCAGCCTTTTTAATTCTGGGCACACTGATTGTGTGAGGTCCTACTCCGTGAACAGCTTCAAGATGCTCTGCGTGCATGATAAGACCGGCGAATTCATATTTATAAAGCTCAAGGCCGAAAAGCACACCAAGGCCGACGTCATCAATGCCACCTTCCATAGCTCTGTCCATAGCTTCTGTGTGATAGTCGTAATCATGCTTCGGGCCTGTGGGATGAAGCTTGAGATAGCTTTCCTTGTGATAGGTTTCCTGGAAAAGAATGTATGTGCCGATGCCGGCATCCTTAAGCTTTCTGTAATTTTCAACGGTTGTTGCCGCAATGTTGACATTAACTCTTCTGATGTCGCCGTTTTTGTGATGTACGCTGTAAATAGTTTTAATACACTCAAGAATATATTCAATGGGGTTGTTTTTCGGGTCCTCACCTGCTTCAATTGCAAGGCGCTTGTGGCCCATATCCTGCAGAGCGATAACCTCTGCCTTAACCTCTTCCTGAGTCAGCTTCTTTCTTGCTATGTGCTTATTTTTAAGATGATAGGGACAATAAACACAACCGTTGACACAATAATTTGAAAGATAAAGAGGTGCAAAAATTACTATTCTGTTGCCGTAAAAAGCCAGCTTGATTTCTTCTGCAATTTCATATATCTTCTGAATTTTTTCAGGTATATCACAAGCAAGAAGAACAGATGCCTCACGATGTGTAAGGCCTGCGCATGTCACACCGTTACCGTTCTTTTTCGGCCTTGCTTTTTCGAGAATTTCGTCAATCAGTTTTTCATTTCTTTTGTTTTCTTCTGCATATTGTAATGTAGCGAGAATCTCTTCATCATTGATGAATTCTTCTGCTTTGAGTGATTTGGGGTTATAAACTGCCATTTAATTTCATCCTTTCTTATTTTATTACATCTCCACGGTCACAAACGATTCTGTAGCCGATGTCGGAAATAATTTTTTTCAGTTCATAGAGCTTTTCTGCCGATTCAGCACCGGTGTTGAGCTTATTGTTATATAACTCATATTTGTTTCTGACCGTAACCGGCGAAAGATTAGGCATCACAACATTTGCCGATGAAAGTATCCCTTTTTCTCTGCCTTGTCTGTCAATTGTACCTAAAGCCGTTGTTGAGGGAAGAAGAATGTTGGGCTTAATGATTCTTATGATTGAAAGCAGATAACAGGTAAGTTCAACTGTTCCTGCCTTTTCATCTTTTAAGGGAGTATCTTTGTGCGGAATAAAGGGGCCGATTCCACACATATCAGGCTTAAACTCTTCAATTAATTTTAAATCCTTAGCCAAGGTCTTTGCTGTCTGACCGGGTGAACCAACCATAAATCCGCAACCGACCTGATATCCGATTTCCTTAAGGTCATGTAAACACTTAAGTCTGTTTTGCAGTGTCAGATTTTTCGGGTGCAAAGCACTGTAGTGCTCACTGTCTGCCGTTTCATGACGAAGAAGATATCTGTCAGCACCACAGTCAAAAAGCTTCTGATAAGACTCTTTGCTTCTTTCACCTAAAGACAAGGTGACGGCACAATCAGGATAATGCTTTTTTATTGCACTGATAACATCGCACAAAAATTCATCAGAAAAATACGGATCCTCACCGCCTTGCATAACAAAGGTGCGAAAGCCCAGAGCATATCCGTTTTCGCAGCAAGAGAGAATTTCTTCTTTGCTGAGACGGTATCTTTCACATTTTTTGTTACTGAGCCTGATTCCGCAATAATAACAATCGTTTTTGCAGATGTTGCCGACTTCAATGAGCCCTCTTATATATACTTTGTCGCCGTATATCTCTTTTCTTAACCTGACTGCTTCATTTCTGAGCATTTCAGCTCCTTCATCGCATTGGCGCTCGATAAGCATCTCATATTCTTCAAGTGTAAGGCTATGCTCGCAAATAAGCTTATCTATAATTGCTTTCAGTCTATTATCCATTGCTTATCACGCCCGAAAAAGCAGTTTTGACGCTCACACCGTCAAGCTTACCAATCTTTCCTGACAAGGCAGAAATAGTGTTCTGAGGTGCGTCAATTGCAATGCTGATGATGTTGATATTCTTTTGTCTGTAAGGTATTCCCATGCGGCCGATGATATATTCGCCGTATTCATGAAGAATTGAATTCAGCTTTTCTACCGTTTCACTTTTTTCAACAATTATGCTCATAACTGCAACTCTTGTTTCCATAATTCCTCCAATAAAAAAAGCTGCTGCTAACACCAAAAAAGGTATAGCAACAGAATAAATATAAAATCTTATTTAAATTTAACTGTCACCTTATCCTCAGAGGGAAAAATCCGTCTTTATGTCAGGTGCATACATTATAATATATTTTTATAAAAAAATCAACAGTTTTGCTTTTAATCATTCCTCTGTCAGGGCAATAATGCCACCGATATCACGAAGCTTGCCGCTGTCAGTGCAAGCATAACGGCAACCGTTTTTTTTTAAAAACAAGCAGATCGAGTCAAAATCACGGTGTTTTTCAATGTCACCGAAAAAGATGACAGTATCAGGTGTTATTTTTCCCGATGCACCGCCAATAAAGCCATAATCATATCCGTCAAGCGAAATATCTCCCTTTCTGATAAGAAGGCTATCGATGCCGTTATCCGAAGAAATTTTATAAATTGATTCGTCATCAGTTATAACGGCACTCTCATTAAGAACAAGAACAGAGCATTTGCTGTAGCCCTGCTTTACATTCAGCAGGGTTTTGTTTTTAAGAAGTTCAGAAAGTGCTGTGTCTGCATATTTAAAATTACCGATTGCAAAATCACCGACAACTGCAACATTCAGCTTAATATCAGATGGATATTTTCCCCTGATGCTCTCTGCTGTTTTATGAACCGTCATCCCCATTTTTTCAAGTGAGGACATCAGAATTGTCTGCCTTTTGTCTGAAATAATTATGTCATCGCCAAGATGCAGACATGCCATGTCCGCATGAAATGAAACCGGCTGCGCAATATCGGGATTTATTTCTGATTTCAGAACATTGATGCCTTGTGCTGCAAAAAAAGACATTATACGTTCATCATCACTGCCGCATATAAGAGAGGTGACACTCTTTTGCGGCAGATTAGGACACTTTATAAAATTCATCATAATATGATTGCCTCAAAAGCTTCTCTGATTGTTCTGACACCAACAACTTCAATCTCTTTTTTCAAAGAAGCGGATATATTCTTATAGTTGCTTTTGGGAATGATACATTTTCTGAAGCCGAGTCTTGAGGCTTCTTTAATTCTCTGCTCACAGTGGGATACACCTCTGATTTCACCTGCAAGCCCGATTTCACCAAAGGCGAGAACATCGTCACGAAGGGCGTAATCCTTCAATGAGGAAACAAGAGCCAAAGCAATTGTGAGGTCAAGAGCAGGCTCATCAAGCTTCAGACCGCCTACTATGTTGATATAAGCATCAAGGTTTGAGAAGTAATAGCCTCCCCTCTTTTCAAGAACTGCAATAAGCATCGCAAGACGGTTAAAATCAAAACCGTTTGAAATCCGTCGGGGGTTTCCGAAGCCGGTTGTGCAGACAAGCCCCTGAATTTCAGCGAGAATTGGCCTTGTGCCCTCCATTACGCAAGCAACGCAACTGCCCGGAGTGTTCTTAGGACGGCCCGAAATAAGCATTTCAGAGGGATTTTCAACCTCACGAAGTCCTGTGTCGAACATTTCAAAAACGCCTATTTCGTTTGTTGAGCCATATCTGTTTTTAACGGCACGAAGAATTCTGAAGGAAAGATTCCTCTCGCCCTCGAAATATAACACTGCATCAACAATATGCTCAAGCACCTTTGGTCCGGCAATATTACCGTCTTTATTGACATGTCCGACAATAATAATCGGAATTGAAAGATCTTTTGCTGTTCGCATAAGAATATTAGATGATTCTCTGACCTGAGTTACACAACCCGGAGAGGAGTTGAGCTCAGTGAAATTCATTGTCTGAATCGAGTCAACGATAACAAGGTCGGGATTTGTCGCATTTATATGTTCGCAGACAGACTGAACATCTGTTTCACAAAGGACAAAGAGATTTTCTGTGTTGACCTTAAGACGGTCGGCACGCAGTCTAATCTGATTGTATGATTCTTCGCCGGACACATAAAGAATTTTAAGCTTTTTTCCGAGGCATTGACATATCTGCAGGAGAATTGTTGATTTGCCGATTCCCGGGTCACCGCTCAAAAGCACAAGAGAGCCCTTGACAATTCCGCCGCCAAGCACACGGTCAAGCTCACTCATACCTGTTTTGTATCTGATTTCATTGTCAAAGGTTATATCCTTGAGTGCGTATGATTTAACACTTCTGCTTTTTGAGCTCAGAAGCGACTTACCGCCCTGAGCAGCAACCTCCCTGACACTTTCCTCCATCGTTGCCCATTCTCCGCATTCAGGGCATTTTCCGAGCCATTTTGCCGCTTCATATGCGCAATTTGAACATATATATACTGTTTTCGACTTCTGCGCCATTAGGCTTCCTCCTTAATATTAAGTCTGTTGTTTTTGAGATAATCTGCAATGCCATAAGCAATTGCAAGGGACATTTTTCTTTGGTACACATCATCATTTAGAAGCTGTGCCTCACCGGGATTTGACAAAAAGCCGCATTCAACCATGACGGCAGGACTTTTAGCATGATATAAAAGATATATTTCAGTACCTGATTTCTTTATTTCTCTGTCGTTATCTGTTTGCAAAAATCTGACAACTGAATTTTGTATAGAATAGGCAATATCCTTGCTTTTTTCATTATTCGGCGAATAGAAAACCTGTGTACCGTTATATTTACTCTGCGTAAAATAATTCTGATGAATACTCAAAAATATGCTATCGGGATTTTCTTCAATAATTTTCATTCTGTTGTGGATATCCGACACCTTTTTCTGGCGGACAGTGCTGCTTTCAGAATCAGAAAGCAAAATATCATCATCACGCACCATGAGAGTTTCATAACCCAATGATTCAAAAATACAACAAAGCTTCTTTGAAATATCAAGGTTTATATCCTTTTCGAGTATACCGCTTGATGAATTAGTGCCGCCATCACCGCCACCGTGACCTGCATCAATAATTATCAAAGGTAAAGACCGATGTGGCTCGGCATTTGTAACAACATAGCTGTTCATGCCAATGAACATAACAACGGAAACGCCAAGCAGCGCACCTGCAAGGCAAGTGAAGAACACCCTGATGTTGAAAGTCATATATAACCGTTTTTTCATTTATATCACCCCATAATTTTTATGAGTGAAACAACAGATATATAACCTTCTTATTTCATTCATTTTATCACATAGACATGTTGTTGTAAACAGCTTTGTGTCCATTTTTACGGACTCAAGTCACAAAAACCTCCGTGCAAAAATTACACGGAGGTTAACAGATAAATAAATTAGAATAATGAGCCTATGAAATCAGCAAATGCAGTGAAGAAGGCTTTGATTTTCACAGAAAGCATGTTTTCCTGACTGCGCCAATTGAAAAGCTTTTCTGCATCACCGATACAAATTCTGTCAATGGCGCAGGTTGTGGATTTCTCATCAAAGGCCGATTCAACTTCACTGTAGCATGTGGCAGCAGATTCGTAAATGTAGTATACTCTGCCGTCATAAACGCATGAATTCTGAACAGTCGGAGGCGCAATGTATTTGTCGTTCTGCGTGATTGCCATAGCTTCCGTTCCGTAATCCACAACAGAATAGAGCCATATTTCAGAAATATTTTTTCTGCCGTAGGAGCTGTTGACAGCAAGGCAAGTTTCACCGTCAAATTCAGCAAAACAGGCTCCGTTTGCCTTTGCGGGAATTTTTACACTGACAAGCTTGTTCAGTTCATTTGCTTCAGAGTCAAAAACAAAGCCGTTGAACTCACCTTCTTCATTTTCATTGAACACACCAACCCAGATAATACCGTCATGATATGTTACAAAAGAGGCTGTGCATCCGCAGTCAACACTGTAGTCATAAACTGCTGATACGGTTCTTGACTTTGTTGCAAGAACTGTTTCAATCTGCTTTGAGGTTATAACACTGATTTGCTGATCGGTGCTTTTGGCAATCAGAAGATTTTCACCGTCGAAGGCAAGGCCGCCTACATGATTTGTATCAGGCAGCACCATATTTTTAACATATTCACCGTTTTTTCTGTCGATGATATAGATAACCGAATTATGTGTTATATGGTTTTCTTCAGCTGAAAGCTTATCAGCATTGCCACCGAAATCCACATTTTCTTCAAGCTCAGTTTTATATTTTTTCACACTGCAATATGCTGAGATGAAAATAAAATCTTCAGACACACAAAGGCCTTGCGGTGTCATGCAGCTGCAATCGCTGCCGAGAACGTCAGTGTTTTCAAGGCCCGGTATCGGATAATGACTGTCAGAAATCACTGCAAAATCGTTATAAAAAAGCTTTGCAGCAAAAAACTTTTTATCATAGCGATAATCTGTTGATGTACCGATTCCGTCATAGGCAAAGGCCATAACCGAAAGCAGTGACAAAGCTGTTATAATGGATAATAAAACAGATAATGATTTTTTTAATGTATTTTTCATATTATACCTCCTCGCTTATAGGAATAATATAGCATTTTCAAGATTATAAGTCAACCGAAAGAAAAAAGGGGCTGAAAAAAAGTGCAGACCGCATAAAGCAAGATAGATAGAGGGTTTCTTTCGGTTTTAACCGCCAAAGAAACCCTTTAAAAGTATAAAAATCATTACAAACAGACAAAAACTGCGTTTTTGTGTTTTATGCTATAAACAAACCTCGCCCTCGGAGTACCTTCGTACG
>JAZSHL010000041.1:0-4364 GCA_045533205.1 Acutalibacteraceae bacterium
TGAACTGCTTCCTGAACAGCAGGAATTCTTGAAGTACCGCCTACCATAAGAATTTTGTCAATTTCTGAAGTTTTGAGACCTGAGTCTGCAATTGCCTGACGAACGGGACCCATTGTTGCTTCAACAAGGTCAGCTGTCAGCTCGTTGAACTTTGCTCTTGTGTGAGTTGCTTCAAGATTCTTGGGGCCTGTTGCATCTGCAGTAATCTAGGCATTGGAAATAGCTGAGGTTGTTACGCCTGAAAGCTCAATCTTTGCCTTTTCTGCAGCTTCCTTAAGTCTCTGCATTGCCATCTTGTCACCGCGAAGATCAACGCCCTGCTCTGCCTTAAAGCCTGCAACGAGCCAGTCAATGATTCTCTGGTCGAAGTCATCACCGCCGAGACGGTTGTTACCTGCAGTTGCAAGAACCTCCTGCACACCGTCGCCCATTTCAATGATTGAAACGTCGAAGGTACCGCCGCCAAGGTCATAAACCATAACCTTCTGATCGTTTTCCTTATCAATACCGTAAGCGAGAGCAGCTGCTGTAGGCTCATTGATGATTCTCTTTACTTCAAGGCCTGCAATTTTACCTGCGTCCTTTGTTGCCTGACGCTGAGCGTCGGTGAAGTAAGCAGGAACTGTGATAACTGCCTCTGTAACTGTATCGCCGAGGTAAGCCTCTGCGTCGCTCTTGAGCTTCTGAAGAATCATGGCGGAAATTTCCTGGGGAGTGTAGTTCTTACCGTCGATAGCTACGTGATAGTTTGAACCCATCTGACGCTTGATTGAAGCGATTGTTCTGTCCGGGTTTGTAACTGCCTGACGCTTTGCAACCTGACCTACCATTCTTTCGCCTGTTTTTGAAAATGCAACGACGGAAGGAGTTGTTCTTGCGCCTTCTGCGTTAGCGATAACTACGGGCTCGCCACCTTCGATAACTGCTACGCATGAGTTTGTTGTACCTAAGTCAATACCGATAATCTTTGCCATAATTTATTACCTCCAAGTAATTTATCTTTTAGTTGTTTTATTTATGCTTAAAAGCCCGAAGGACTTTTTCTGACTACTTACTACTGCCTACTGACTACTCAGTTAGCCACCTGCACCATTGCGGGACGAAGCACTCTGTCGCCGATTTTGTAGCCCTTTGAGAAAACCTGAGCAATCACATTCTCGCCAAGGCTTTCATCCTCAATGTGCATAACACCGTTGTGGAATTTCGGATCAAACTCTTCACCGATTTCACCGAAGGCTTCAACGCCCATGGTTTTGAGAATATCGCAGAAATTGGTGTAAATCATTTCCACACCTTTTTTGTAGGAATCAAAATCAGAATTGTCTACACCGAGGGCTCTGTCAAAGTTATCAAGAACGCCTAAAAGTGACTTTATGCAGTCTGCCTTTGCATCTGTGTAAATGCCTTCCTTTTCTTTTGCAGTACGCTTTCTGTAGTTATCGTATTCTGCAAGAGTTCTGATATGTGCTTCCTTTGATGCGGCAAGCTCCTTTTCAAGCTGTTCTTCCTTTGAAGGAATTTCTTCAGCCTTTTCCTGCTCACCTGCCACCTCGTTGACTTCTTCGTTAAGTTCTTCCTCATTCTTTTTTTTCTTCGCCATAACACAACCTCCTTGTTCTTCGGCTTATTCTTCGAGTGTATCTGTCAGAAGCTTTCCGACAAGCTCTGTGAGATATTCAATGCTGGGGATAAGCTTGGCATAATCAAGTCTTGTGGGACCGATAATGCCGATTGCACCGCCGTCATGACCTCCGATTGAATATCTTGAAATGATCATGCTTGAATTTTCAAGCTGACGGTACATATTTTCTTTTCCGATAATAACCTGCAGTCCGTTTTTGCTTTCGGAAATTGCTCTCTCAAGCTTCTCCTTTTCGTCAAGGAACTGCATCATTTCATAAATGCTGTTGCCGAACTCTCTGTGGTGAAGAAGATTCTGCTCACCCTCAAGTCTGATTTCAGCCTGAAGTGCCTGATGGGCGATATCGGCAAGCACCACAAAAAGCGGTGACATTGCAAGTGCATTCATTCCGAGTGAAGCAACAAGAGTCTGAATCATAACAGTGCCCACATCTGAAACGGGATGCCCGATAAAGCACTCATTGACAATGTCATAAAAGCTCTGTATCATCTCGGATGTAAGCTCGGTTTCAGTTTTGCATATGCCGTTTTTGATGATTCCTGAGGATGTCATCATGACAATCATTGCAATCCGTCGGCCCACAGGCATAAGCTCAATGTGCTTGATTGTTGCGCCCTCATCAGTGGGCGTTGTGGCAACTGCTGCACAGCCTGTTATCTTTGCAAGCATCTCCCCTGCCTTTTCAAGCAGCTTGTCAGGGTTACCGACAGTCCGTTCAAGCTCCGATTTAATCATCATTCTCTCCTCTTCGGAAAGAACATCCTTATTCATAAGCTTGTCAACATAGTATCTGTAGCCTGCCTGAGTGGGAATTCTGCCCGCCGAGGTGTGTGGCTGCTCAAGAAGCCCCATCTCGTGAAGCTCACTCATTTCGTTACGGATTGTTGCAGAGGAAACAGAAATCGGAAGTGACTGCAACAGAAGCTTTGAGCCTATGGGCTCGCCGGACTTTATATATTGTTCAACTATTGCGGCAAGAATCATTTCTTTTCTCTTTCCGAGTTCCATCTCTTCACATCCTTTTCACTTCAATCTGAGTTTGCTATTAATTAGCACTCTTCACATCGGAGTGCTAATCACTGTCACCAATATACTATCATTGCTAAAAAATGTCAATAGAAAAAAGCAACTTTTTTCAAAAAAATTGAAAATCTTTTTTCCAAAGCTGCTTTTTGTGTTTATTATTGTTATTTATTTCAGGTGATATACAAGTCTGTTGTTTTCAAGCACACCGTGTATTTTTTCATCCTCAACAAGTGCCTGAAGAAGATTTCTTATCATGATTGCGTACATGGGATATTTTTCGGTTCTTATTTTAAGCTCCTCTTTTTCCATTATCAGAGCAAAAATTTCTTCAAAGCTTCTGCCCTCTGCATTTTCCAGAACAAGTGTCTTTTTCTCTCTCAGCTTGCTGATGTTATATAAAGCGAGCTCCCTTATATCTTCAAGCGGCGGATTGTGCGACGGCACGAAGCAATCCCCATCGAGAGTGAGAATTTCTTCAAGTGTTTTCACAGAGCTGTTCACATCATAGAAAAACGGATACTTATAATTGTCCCATGTAAGCTTCGCAAGCACTGCATCAGCAAGGAAAACAACATTATCCGGTGTTCTCACACCAATCATTTCAAAGCTGTGTCCCGGCAAGGGTATTATCTCAAAGCCATCAGGAATATTACTTTCGTTTATAATCTCACTTTCCGAAGGCTCAACAAGAAAAAAGGGATTTCTTGCTTTTTCCGTGTCGATTCCGCTGTAATAGAATTTCGGCTCAAGGTCGGGATAGGAAATAAACCTCTGCTCCGTTTTTGTTGAAAGAATCTCACAGCCATATTTTTCAAAGAAATAGCTGTTACCGCAGATGTGGTCAACATGGCAATGGGTATTGATGATTGTTTTCACCTTAAGTCCCATTTCACAAAGCATTTTGTCAAGGCCCCTTGCCATTCTCTTGTGGTCGCAGGAGTCAATAAGTATTACTTCACTGTCATTGAGCTTATATATACCCACATTTGTGAATGCCTCATAATAATATGTGTTACCCTTTATGTGCTTGATTTCAAACACTGCAATCACTTCCTTAATTATATGTCTTATGTATCTTTTTTCTTGCTAAAAATATTTTTTTGTGTTATTATCTGCACTGAAAGAAAATCTATTCAGAATACAAGGTGATGAAAAAATGAAGGTTGCCATTGTAGGCTCAAGAAGCCTTGACATAGAAATACCTGAAGGAATAATCCCTGATGATACAACTGTAATAATATCCGGCTCTGCAAACGGAATTGATAAAGCTGCAAGAGAATACGCACTGAACCACCATATTCTTATCACGGAAATACTTCCCGAATATGGGTTGTACGGCAAAAGCGCACCTCTCAGAAGAAACGATTGTATCATAAAGCTGTGTGATGCTGTTTATGCCTTCTGGGACGGAAAAAGCAGTGGTACCGGTTATGTTATCACGCACAGCAAAAAGCTCGGTAAGCCCGTTTTTGTTTATGTATGGGACGGAAAAAACTTCAAGGCTGTGCCCTGAAACATGACCTCATAATTTCAGGCCCTGAAAGGGGCTATGAAAAAATGCGCAGAATGAACAAACCGAGCCAAAATAAAGCTGCAGGCTTTATTTTGGGTTACCCGACGGCGTACGAAGGTACTCCGAGGGCGAGGTTTGTTTATAGCATAAAACACAAAAACGCAGTTTTTGTCTGTTTGTAAT
>JAZSHL010000110.1:0-2197 GCA_045533205.1 Acutalibacteraceae bacterium
AAAAGATGGCATTAGTCTTAGCAAGCACTGGATTTGTGCATACAAATCCGCTTGTTAAGGACACCCTAACACCCGATGAAAGGAGGATAGAAATGAAATTAACAAAAACCTTGTACTGTTACCTTGACGATGAAGAATTAAAAGAGCTTGATTCAGATGCGGCATCGTTAAGGCTAACACGGTCAGAATTTGTACGAAAACAAATCAGAGAAAGTGAAATGATACCTACACCGAAGATGAACTATACAGAGTTCATTTTAACCTTGAAGCTGATTCTTGACCGAGTGGAAAGTGTCGCAGACCGACTGTGGCACAAAGTAGTTTTTGATGTTCCGATGCTACGGGAAGCATTAAGGGACATTGAAGAACTGATACCAAAAATAAAAAAGGAGATGAAACAATGCGAACAAGAAACAACCGAATAGCGGTACGCATAACTAATGAGGACTACGAAAAAATACAGGGATATGCGAAAAGAAGCTTCTTCCCGAAAGAAGCACTTCTGCGGTACATTATCGCAGGTTACCCGATACAAGAGAAACCAACCCAAGATGCCATAAAGTTTCTTGTGGTATTCAGAAAGGTCGGCTCTTTAATCGGAAATCTTTGTCTGAAATATGATTTAAAGAATACACCGATAGGTGAAGAACTTGAAGCCGTAAAGGAAATAATGTACGAAACAGACAGAGGCCTACACCGTATGCACTATGTGCACTATGATAATAAGCTCAAAAAGCAAATCAGAAAAATTAAAAAGGAGGCTATTAAAAATGGCAAGTAAAAAATTAAAGGCACCGGTAAATATACCGACTGAAAAAATTCATTCATTTGAGGGACACCCTTACAAGGTTTTAGACAACGAGGAGATGGCTCTGCTCATAGAAAGCATAAAGGAACAAGGGATATTATCCCCTATAATTGTAAGACCTATTGAAGAAGCAGAAAAAGAATACGAAGTGATAAGCGGACACAGACGCTTACACGCGGCAGTAAAGGCAGGGATGAAAACAGTCCCTGCTTTAATTTACGCCATAACCCGTGATGAAGCGGCGATTATGCTTGTTGACAGTAATCTGCACAGAGAACATATTTTACCGAGCGAGAAAGCGTTTGCATATAAGCTCAAGTATGATGCACTTAAAGCGCAGGGCAAGAGAAACGATTTAACTTCGGGACAATCTGTCCCAAAGTCTGATGACAACCGTACTATGTCAACAATTGGCGAGAACGTTGGTGAGAGTTACAAAACGGTACAGAGATATATCCGCTTGACAAATCTTATCCCTGAATTGCTTGAGCTTGTTGATGAAGGGAAAATTGCACTTACCCCTGCAGTTGAGCTTTCATACCTCACGGATGAACATCAATACGCTCTTCTCGGCACGATAGAGGAAGAAGAACGCACACCGTCATTCTCACAAGCAGTACGCTTCAAAAAGCTCAGTCAAAGCAATGAATTAGACACAGAACAGATTGAAACTATTATGCAAGAGGACAAAGCAAACCAAAGAGAAACAATAAAGTTTCCACTTGAACAGTTACTGCAGTTTTCACCGAGAGCAGACAAGGAAGAGCTTGAGGAGTTTGTGCTGAAGGCTTGTGAGTATTACAGGAAATATCTTATTAAGTTGCGAGATAGGGATGCGAGGTGATGAGAATGCTTAAACGAATCAAACAACTAATAAAAAGCATCCTAAACAATACCAAAGGTGAATATAGTTTTCGCATTGAACCAAGTGAATTCACACCTGAGCAAAGTGCATCATTTGACAGAATGGTTGATTTTCTTGCTAGTATGGTAGAAAAGTACGGTCCGATTATTGACGATATTATAAAGTCTGAAGCGGAGAAAAAATCCGAAAAACAGACCGCATAAAAACATTGTGGGGCAGGTTAATCCTGCCTCACACATTTGTCGAATATGCGAAAGAAAAATATAATCACAATGTAAAATTATAAGGAGTTGAAAATATATGAAACGATTAAATTGCTATATCTATACCCGTGTTTCAACATCAATGCAGGTTGACGGCTACAGCCTTGACGCACAGAGAGAAAAGCTCCGTAAATATGCCGAGTATCAGGAAATGCATATTGCGGGTGAGTACAGTGATCAAGGTAAATCCGGTAAAAACATTGGCGGAAGACTTGAGTTTCAGCAAATGTTATCAGATATTGCAAGCGGTAAAGATAATAT
>JAZSHL010000090.1:0-5830 GCA_045533205.1 Acutalibacteraceae bacterium
TTAATACTCTCCGAAGAAAATATTTTCACTTTGGCATAATTACCTTCAAAGCATATAACCCACTATGACACTTTCAAGCCGAAAGTGTCACTTTTTATATAAAAAAATCGGGAGCACTTCATTACAAAGTGTCTCCCGATAATTTTATCTGTCCTTAGCAACCTTGCCCGTTCTGCACACGGTTATTTTGAATATTCTTTGTTTATGCTTTTTTCTTGTCAAGCCAGCCAATGCTGTACATAACATATGCACCGAGGACGGAGCATATGATGCCGGGGAAAAGAAGTGTGCTTGCACCCATTCCGGGTGAGAAAACAAGAATAAGAACCATAACAATGATGGGGAAGAAGGAAATCTTCCAGTGCTTGATGAAATAGCCTGCACCGAGAGCACCGAAAATTGCAGGCAGAACCTGTGCGAAGGCAGGCTTTAAAAGTGCACTTTCAGTGAAGCTCTGAAGGAAGGGGGCAAAGAGAAGAACGCCCACAGCCATAACAAGTGTTGTCACGATTGATGAGGTTGCGATTGAAATTGTTGAAATAACCTCGCCTTCATCGGAGTTAGCCTTAACACCTGCACCGTTCATAGCATTGATAGCACAGGGAAGCTTAAGGTTGGGAATATTACCTGTAACAAATGAAAGGTATGTACCGCCACCGCCAAGCATCGGAGTGTAAAGGAAAACTTCAATAATTGAAGTCAGCCAATAAACAGGGATGAGCTTGATAAGACCGCTGAAAACCATTTTGAAGGAGGGGAAAACACCGAGATAAAGGCAGATAGCCATGGGGAACATAAGAAGGGCACAAAGGGCAGAAATTGATGAAATACGGCCCCATTTATGAACCTTGTCAAAATAGGTCTTGTTTTCTTTTTTTACTTTAGCCATTGATCTCCCTCCATTCTATTGCAAGCTCGGGCGGCAGAAGGTTGAATGCAAGAATTGCAGCAATCAGAGCGATTATCATGCTGACAGGCATAACAAAGGGCTCCAGCCATGTGAGCTTGAGTTTTTTTGCCACAAGCTCAATGATAACAGAGCTTGCAATTGCAACAACGAGTGTGATGATTGAAAGGCCGCTTGCACCGTCGCCGAAGGTTTCGGGCTTACCTGAGCCTGCAATTGCTCTGGCGATGAAAGCACCGATAAGACCTATGAAAACTGCAGGGGAAACATAATCCATAAAGCCTGCAAAGCTTCTTTTTTTCTTTTTGCCTTCTTCTTTTACAGGTGCAGCTTCTTCTGTTTCTCCTTTTTTGCCTGCCTCAAGGAACTTTTTATGTAAAGGCTTTGCAAGGAAGGGAAGAAGCACAAGAGAGAAGCAGATGCCGAGAGTCATAATCCATGCAACACCGGCAAAAACAGTTTTGTCTGAAATTGCAACTGCCATACCGCCCTCATGGCCGAAAGCACTCATTGCGGTTTCAGCTGCCTGTGTTTCATAAATCAGGTTGCCGATAACTGAAAGACGTACCCAGGGGATAACGAGTCCCAGTGCGGGAGCCAGCGCAATAACTGTTGCAAGAACAGACAGTGCTGACGGAAGAGAGAAAAGAGCACTTGACGTAACTGCGTTACGCAATTTGCTTTTATCCATGCCCAGTGCCTTGCCCTGCTTCCATGCCTTTATAAGGAAGAACAGAGACTGACCGAGGACAAAGAGGATGACTGCGCCTGCGATTAGGTATAACGCAGGACTGCTTTTGAAATCCATAATATCACCTATCCTTAATTTTTAATGAATAAATTATATATCAAATGGAAAGATATGTCAACAAAAAACGCTCTGTTGTGGCAAAGCGCAGCTGCATAATTATTAAAAGACTATCTCAAAGGTGGTGTGAATATTATATTGCTGACTCATGGGTATTGATTGCTTTTTTTTATCATATAAATTTTACAGGTGATTTATATGAACGAAAAAAAGCAAAAACCGAAAGTTAAAAATGATGACAAAGAAAAAGACTGGTACTCCACGGTTATCGTCTGTCAGTTTTTTCTGTGTCTGTTATTTACCGTGTCGGTGTTTTTTCTGTCACGGAGCGAGGGCAGCTTTGCACAAAACCTGAAAAGCCGTATTGATCGGGTGCTGACGGAAAACATTGACACCTCTCAGGTTGCCGATAATGTGGCGAATATAAAACAGTTTTTTCAAGGCTCCTCACTTGCAGTTGACGGTACTGCTATTACCGATATAGTGCTGACAACCGAAGGGGACACAACCGAATCTGCCTCAGACACAACGGAAGAAGCTGTGACAACGGATACAACAGCTGAAAACGGAAAGACAACCGATGCGACAACACCCGAAGAAACAACTGAAGATTTGTCAGGCATGGGCGGTGAGGATCTGAAGCTTTTTGAGGCAACGGAAAAAACAAGCTTTTCGCCCTATTTCACAACGGATAAATTTATAAACCCGATAGAAAACGGACGTTATACCTCCTATTTCGGCTACCGTATAAACCCCATAACAAAGGAGTGGAGCTTTCATACAGGCCTCGACATTGCCGCAAAAGAGGGGACTAAAATCCGCACTGCGCTTTCAGGTACGGTAAGCTGTGTCGGTGAAGACAGCAGGGCGGGAAAATATATTATTGTGTCTCACTCCGATTCCTTCAAAACCTTCTATTGCCACTGTAGCGAGATTCTGGTCGAAGAGGGCATGAAGCTGAACAAAGGTGAAACTATCGCACTGGTCGGTTCAACAGGCTGGTCAACGGGGCCTCATCTTCACTTTGAGGTCAGACGTAACAACATAAGGCTTAATCCCTTATTTGCTCTTTCCGATGACTGTTGAAATCGGCAGAACGAAGCTGCATCTTCGTTTTTCGTTTGTCCTTCTTATAACTCTCATGCTTCTTTTGTGTGAGGAAAGGGTTGTGCTCATGTCGCTTTTTGCATCCTGCATACATGAAACAGGTCATCTTATTCTGATGCTTATATCGGGTGACAAAATCAACTATATTGAGCTCGGCCTTTTCGGTATGAGAATAGAAAGGCAGGGTACTATGCTCTGTTATAAAAAAGAGGCCCTCTGTGCCATGGGCGGAATAGCTGTCAATGTGCTTGCTGCTGTGGTTTCTTATGTGTTATACATAAGCACAGATAATGCCGCATTTATTCTGTTCTCCATCGTCAACGGTTTTGTTGCTGCGGTCAATATGATACCTGTCAGAATTCTTGATTTCGGAAGATTCATTCATCTTCTTTTGTGTGAAAAAAAGGGAATAATTAAAGCCGATGAAATAATAGACAGAGTTTCCTTTGTTTTTGCATTGATTTTAAACGGATTTTGTGTTATATATTGTATAGTGATCGGTCCCAACATCAGCTTTATTGCTGTGACGGTTTATCTCGATATAATAACCTTCAGAAAGAAATGGAGTTAAATATGGTTAGTAAAGAAGTTGAAAAAATACTGCCTCTGGTGCAAAAGCCGGGAAGATACACAGGCGGTGAGCTTAACAGTGTTGTGAAAGACAAAAACTCGGTAGACTTAAGATACGCCTTCTGTTTCCCCGACAGCTATGAAATCGGCATGTCACATCTGGGCATCAAAATTCTCTATTCTGCTGCAAATGCCAGAGATGATGTCTGGTGCGAGAGAGTTTTTGCCCCCTGGCACGATATGGAAAAGGAAATGAGAGAAAGAAGCATTCCCTTGTTTGCTCTTGAAAGCGGCGATCCTCTTAGTGAATTTGACCTTATCGGCTTCACATTGCAGTATGAGCTCAGCTACACAAATGTGCTTAATATGCTTGACCTTGCAGGAATTCCCGTCAGAGCAAAGGACAGAGAAGGTCTGACACCTATTGTTGTTGGCGGCGGACCATGTGTGTGTAATCCTGAGCCTATGGCAGATTTCTTTGATATCTTTTCACTCGGTGACGGTGAAGAGGTTTCTGATGAGCTTTTTGATCTTCTTATTGAATGTAAGAAAAACGGCTCAACAAAGGCAGAATTTCTCAGAAAAGCCGCACAGATAAAGGGTATCTATGTGCCCTCACTTTATGACATTGAATATAACGAAGACGGCACAATAAAGGCAGTTGTGCCAAAAGAAACAGCACCCGAAAAGGTCACAAAAAGGGTTGTCAGAAACCTTGACACAGTGCATTATCCCGAAAAGTTCATTGTTCCCTTCATGGAAATAGTTCACGACAGAGTTGTGCATGAAATTCTCCGTGGCTGTATCAGAGGCTGCCGCTTCTGTCAGGCAGGCTTTATTTACAGACCTATCAGAGAAAAGAGTGCCGACACCATAAATACACAGTGTCAGCGGCTTTGCGAAAGCACTGGCTATGATGAAATATCACTGTCCTCACTTTCCACAAGTGACTATACCCACCTTGAAGAATTGATGGAAAAGCTTCTTCAGTGGACAGAAAAGGATAAGGTCAATATTGCTCTGCCCTCACTTCGTGTGGATAATTTTTCCGAAAAGCTTATGGGCTATCTGAGCAGAGTCAGACGAAGCGGACTTACCTTTGCTCCCGAGGCAGGCACACAGCGCCTTCGTGATGCAATCAATAAAAATGTAACGGAAGAAGAAATGCTTTCAACCGCAAGAAAGTCCTTCTCCGGCGGCTGGACATCAGTCAAGCTTTATTTCATGCTCGGTCTGCCAACAGAAACCTATGATGATGTTGCAGGCATCCCTGAGCTTGCACAGAAGGTTGTCAATGAATTTTATAACAATCCCGATAAGCCGAAGGGTAAGGGCGTTCAGGTCAGCATCAGTGTAGCGTCCTTTGTGCCGAAGCCCTTCACACCCTTCCAGTGGGAAGCGCAGGACACCATTGACGAGCTTATCAGCAAGCAGAATCATCTTCTGTCAAATGTCAGAACAAAGAAAATATCCGTCAGTTATCATAAGGTTAATATCAGCTTTATGGAGGGTGTGTTTGCCCGTGGCGACAGACGTCTTTGTGATGTTGTTGAGTATGCGTGGAAAAACGGCTGTAAGTTTGACTCATGGGATGACAGCTTCCTTTTCGATGTATGGATGGAAGCCTTCGAAAAATGTGGCATTGATCCCTTGTTCTACACAAGCAGAAAGCGTGATTATGAAGAAATTCTTCCCTGGGATCATCTTGATTTCGGTGTCAGCAAGGCATTTCTTATGCGTGAAAGCAGAAAGGCTGAAAAAGCCGAGACCACTGCCCATTGCCGTGTGAACTGTGCAGGCTGCGGTGCAAACAAGCTCAACGGAGGAAAATGCGATGTATGATTTAAGGTTATTTTTATCAAAAAAAGGCAGAATCAAATTTGTATCACATCTTGATATGTTCCGTATGATGCAAAGAACGGTAAGGCGTGCCGAAATTCCTTTATGGTATACCGAGGGCTTTAATCCCCATCCCTATATATCTTTTCTTCTTGCATTGTCTCTCGGTGTTGAAAGCGAGGGAGAGCCTGTTGATATAAGAATCGTGGGTGATATGTCGCCCGAAGAGGTTAAGGAAAGACTCAATCGCTGTCTTCCCGAAGGGCTCCGTGTTGAAAGTGCTGCAGCTCCCTTTAATAAGAGTGCAGAAATTGCTTTCGGTGAATATGATGTTATATATTCAAAGGAAGATATAAATGAAAATGAGCTCTATGAAGCTCTCACAAGCGGAAAGCTCAGCTGTGAAAAGAGCGGAAAATCCGGCGGCAAAAAGGTTATGAAAACCGTTAATGTGTCGGAGCATATCAGAAGCTTTTCAATTGAAAACAAGGATGATGAAATATTGCTGAAAACAGTGCTTCCTGCAGGCAGCACATTCAATCTCAATCCCATTCAGCTTTCTCAGGCTGTATCTTCTTATCTCGGAAAAGAGGTTGTGC
>JAZSHL010000036.1:0-3394 GCA_045533205.1 Acutalibacteraceae bacterium
CAGTTTTTATTGAGATATTTTTCGTTTAAAGGAAATGATAAAACTCCCGTAATACTCGCGTATTTCGGGAGTTTTTCGTAATGTTTAAGCGGAAAAGAGCCAATAAAAACCTTAACTTCCTTATGAAGTGCCGCCCAATGGCCGCCCTATATACTATTATAATATAATATCCATAACCTCGCCGACATTGTGTGCGATAAAATCAGCATCTGCGCGGCGAAGCTCCTCTTCATCTCTGAAGCCCCATGTGACTCCGATGCAGGGGAGACCGGCGTTTTTTGCCGTCTGCACATCAACCTCACTGTCCCCTATATATATAATAGTATGCTCTGCACAGCCGATGCTTTTTTCTTCACAGCACTTTCCCGCAATTCCGAATTCACTCATCGCTCTGAGCACATTGACGGGGGACGGCTTTCTTTCTTCTTCAACATTCACACCAAGAGCAACATCAATAAGCCCGGGAAAGGTTTCTTCACAAAGACCGACCACCGCACTGTGAAGCTTGTTTGACACAACGGCAGTTTTTATCCCCTTTTCTTTCAGCCTTTCAAGCATTCCGGTTATGCCCTCATAGGGTGCAGTGGTGTCGTTCATGTGCTGAAGATAATATTCTCTGAAAATGTAAAGGCATTTTGCATTGGTCAGGTCATCCGTACCGTCGGGAGTTGCTCTTTCCATGAGTCTGACAACTCCGTTGCCGATAAAGCGGCGCACCTCATCCATTGTTCTTTCGGGGAAGCCCATTTCTCTTAAAGCATGGTTTACGGCAGCGTGCAAATCACCCAGTGTATTCAGAAGCGTGCCGTCAAGGTCAAAAATCACGTATTTGTACATTTAATCAGTCCTTTTATATTCACAAATGGGCTGTAAAAAAAGTGCAGACCGCATAAAGCAAGATAGATAGAGGGTTTCTTTCGGTTTTAACCGCCAAAGAAACCCTTTAAAAATATAAAAATCATTACAAACAGACAAAAACTGCGTTTTTGTGCTTTATGCTATAAACAAACCTCGCCCTCGGAGTACCTTCGTACGCCGTCGGGTAACCCCAAATAAAGCTTTTAGCTTTATTTGGGCTCAGTTTGTTCATTCTGCGCATTTTTTCCTAGCCCCTTTTCTTATTTTTGATTATAGAATCCCCTTCACATAATAATATAATAACACATTAACACAAATTAATCATATTTCACAGAAATTGTTTTTTCACCTATTGTATTTTTGAAGTCGCAGTGATACAATTAATAAAAAAGCACAGGAGGAAAAATTATGAAATCATTTTCATCAAAAATTGTTGCCCTTACACTCACCATCATTATGCTTTTCAGTTGTGCTTCTGCAGCTTCAGCAGCAGACCTTTCAACAGCTGAAGGCAATTGCACTTGTGAGCACTGCCCCTCAATCGTTATTCCCGGCCTTTTTCAGTCAAAGGTAAGATACCTCGATGAAAACGGCAATGAGAAGCTCAATTCACAGGGTGAGCCCTATTCAAGCCCCTTCTTTATGGAATCAACTAATGATATTATTTTTACCGCACTTGAAAAAGCGCTCGTTCCCTTGAGCAGCCTTCTGATTAAGCAGGAAGACAAGGAAAGCCGTGCAGCTAAGGCTATTGCCGATGTTCTCGGTGAAGCACTTCTTTCAAACCTTGAGCTTGATGAATACGGTCATCCCATCAAAAACATTCAGGCTGACCAGTACCTGACAAGTCTTGCAGGCCTTACTGAAGAGCAGAGAACCTATGCTCTCAACCAGATTCCCCTTAATTTATATGCTGAAATCGCAGGCATGGACCATCTTTACTTCTATTCCTTCCTTTCAACAGGCAACATGATTGATACTGCCGAAGGTCTTTATGAGCTCATTCAGATTGCCAAGAGAGAAACAGGCCACGACAAGGTCAACCTTGTACCCATCAGCCAGGGTGGCTCAATCGAAAATGCACTCATGCAGCTTTATATTGACAAGGGACTTGATTTCACAGCTGATGTTAACAGAGTCTGCTATGTTGTTCCTGCAGCTGACGGCGCATACACAATCGGTGATGTTTATCACTACGGCTTTATTGATGATTCCGATGCACTTTATAACTATATGCTCCCCTCTCTTATCGGCGGAGATCAGGAATATCTTGCATACCTTATTAATCTTGTGCTCCGAATTTTACCCAATGCAGACCTTAACAACATTCTTGACAAGGCAGTTGACACACTTGTTGAAGACTATCTTGAATATTCAACCTGTATCTGGGGGCTTATTCCTTCAAGAGACTATCCCGACTGCAGAGAAAAGTATCTGACTGATCCCGAAGATGCTTATATTCTTGAGCAGACAGACTGGTATTATAATGCACAGCTGAATGCACGTGATTATATTCTTGAACTCAAGGAAAAGGGCGTTGAGTTCTTCGACATCGTTGACTACAACTCAGCAAACTATAAAATCTTCGATTCATGGAACAAGGAAAACGGTGACGGTGTTATCCACCTCGATTCCGAATCCTTTGGTGCAACAAGCGTAGCCGTAAATGTACCTCTCCCCGAGGATTATGTTCAGGCTAACACCTATTGCTCAGATCCTTCTCACAATCACATTGACGAAGGAAGACTCGTTGATGCATCAACCGGTATTCTCTGCGATACAACTTTCTATTTCAAGGATCAGGGACATGAGGCTACAGCACGCAATGATGTCATCATGCGTCTTGCAATCAGAATCCTTACAGATGAATCCTTCACCGATGTATATTCCGATCCCGCATATCCTCAGTTCAACTACGCACGTGACTCCGTCAGTGTTATCTATAAATACAAGCTCTGGAAGGATTACGATGTTTCACGCCTCAGCGCTGAGGATGCAGCAGAATTCATCGCTGCCCGTGATCAGCTTGCTGTGGCAATCGACAGCACCTGCATGCCTACAGAGGAATTTGATGCTGCTGCCGAAAGATTTGACGCTGCCGTTAACAAAATCGTGAATCCCGATCAAGAAGCCGAAGAAGACACCGATTGGTTCATGAGCTTAATCACAAAGCTTCTTAAGTTCATCAGTGATCTTTTCTACAAGCTTTTTGGTGATAAGGGCTTCTCAGATGTTCTGAAATAAGTAAAAAAACAACAGGGGCTGTAAAAAAAGTGCAGACCGCATAAAGCAAGATAGATAGAGGGTTTCTTTCGGTTTTAACCGCCAAAGAAACCCTTTAAAAGTATAAAAATCATTATAAACAGACAAAAACTGCGTTTTTGTGTTTTATGCTATAAACAAACCTCGCCCTCGGAGTACCTTCGTACGCCGTCGGGTAACCCCAAATAAAGCTTTTAGCTTTATTTGGGCTCAGTTTGTTCATTCTGCGCATTTTTTCCTCGCCCCTGAAAAGGGGATGTAAAAAAACGAGTTT
>JAZSHL010000015.1:0-6668 GCA_045533205.1 Acutalibacteraceae bacterium
AGTATGAAAAGTATGTCAAGGATCAATATATTTGGCACGTTTTTTCCTGGGAACTTATCAAACCGGATGGACTGTTGACTGGAGATGCCGCAAGGCGAGCTTATAATCAAGCTGTGAAAACCGACTGCATCTTCTGTGATATGTTTAATAACGGCGGTGTAACGGACAAATTTTCTCCTCAATATGACACTGCAGAAAAGATCGACGAGAACCTGACAGAGTTTTATGTCGTTGCTAAAGATTATTCGTGGACATATATTAAAACTCACGAATGCGATCTTTGCGGGCCGTATTTTTTGAGAAATACTGAGTAAAATACACTACTTTTAGTCTTTATTATCCCCTGCTTTCGCTGCTTTTTCAATGATATCCGCCCTTGCCGCAAGGATAAATTCACATCGACGGCGGGGAAGGTTTCATCTGTCAAGCAGATTCCGGCTGAACAGAGCGAGAGTTTAATCCCACAAAAGTGTGGTTTTATTGAAAATCGTTGGAATATGTGCTATAATCAGTCACGAAAAAAATCTTTAAAAAGGTGACAATATGGCAATAACAATAAATAT
Organism: Acutalibacteraceae bacterium; assembly: GCA_045533205.1. Taxonomy (GTDB): domain Bacteria; phylum Bacillota; class Clostridia; order Oscillospirales; family Acutalibacteraceae; genus UBA6857. The sequence continues at coordinate 564 of JAZSHL010000015.1, forward strand.
TTATTATTCCGGCACTGACGGAAATGCACGGAAATTTGCCCACGAAATGCTCTCTGAGGGAATTGCTGACGAAATACGTTCACAGCCGGGTAATCTGAAATACGAATACTTTCTGCCGATGAACGATGAACAAGCCGTTCTTCTGATTGACAGCTGGGAAAATCAGAGGGCACTTGATGCTCACCATAGCTCACCCATGATGCAGAAGATCATCGCTCTGAGGGAAAAATATAATTTAAGCATGAGGGTTGAAAGATATGTCACTGACCAATCAGGTATACCGGACCGGGACAAGGGTTTTATAAAAGAATGAGCAGTATGAAAGAACAGCATTAAGGGAGGCATTCAGATGAAATTTGATGTCAATAAATTAAAGTGGACAAGAGAGCCGCAAAGCTGTCTGATTTCTGATGAAAAAATAGAAATCGTCACAAATCCTCACACCGATCTGTGGCAGAGAACATACTATCATTTCAGAAACGACAATGCACCTGTTCTGCAGACGGAAACCGATGAAAAATATTTTTCCTTCACTGTTAAAACAGAGTTTCAGAGCAAGTGCAGATTCGACCAGTGCGGTATTGTTATGTATCTTGACAGTGAAAACTGGCTGAAGGGCTCAATAGAATATGAAAATGAAAAGTTTCAGCATCTCGGAAGTGTTGTCACAAACAACGGATATTCCGACTGGGCAACAACTGAAATTGATGCTTCAGTAAAATCAATGTGGTATAGATTCAGCCGCAGAGAGGATGACTATTGCATTGAATGCTCTGATGACGGTGTGTCATTCAGACAGATGCGTGTGTGTCATATGTGGAACGGAGCAGGAACAATTAAGTTCGGTGTTTACGCCTGCAGTCCCGAAAATTCTTCATTCAAGGCAACATTCACAGATATGGAAATCACCGAATGCAAGTGGCTTGCCCATGACGGACAGCAGCCGGATTCAGAGTGATATAGGCAAAAGGGTCTATTCTTTTATGAAAAAAACAGATGTATCATCGGGTGATATTACCCTTGATACATCTGTTGTTTTTTACTTAATCTGATAATTTAAAATCAGATCATGCCAAACAGCTTCATAAGCCATGTGAGAACTGAATTGAAAAAATCAGCTATCTTTCTTAATCCGTCAGCAGTGGGAGCTTCAATATTGTTGCCGTTGATTTCAGACAAATTTCCTTTTTCATCAAGTGAAAGAATCATATAGTTGATGTTGTAGGGCTCGTCCTCATAAAGAAGAGCGAAATTGCCGTCTGAAAGCTCGGTAAGACATGAATAGGCATAGAAGCCGTCGTTGACGTGGTAGGTTGAAATCCAGTCAATGCTGTTATCCTCGTTGACAAGACCTGTTCTGATAACACCGTCAGCTCTGTCACGGAAATCGGAGGGATAAGCACCGAGAATAACCTTTTTGCCGTCAACGGTTTTGCTTGTGTTGATGAAGGTGCACATGCAGTCGCCTCTTGCGATAAGATTCTGATCTGCAGTGAAGTCACCCCAGGTTACGCCGCCGTCGGTGCTGTCAGCATAAGAAATATAGTTTGAGCCGTTTCGTGAGAACATTCTGATTACGCCGCCGTTAAGCTCAACAATCTGTGACTCACTTGTTCTGAGAATACCGGGCTTCATGTCTGTCTCTTCGCCTCTGTACCATGTGACACCGTTGTCGTCAGAATAAATGGTGCTTACATTGAGTCTGATACCCTGATTGTCATAAACACAAAAGATAATTCTTTCTGTGCCGTTTACGGTTGTGACAAAGCCTCTGCCGGGGCAGATACCGAGAAAGGTTTCATTGTCGTGCTTGACAAATGCAGTGAGATTAACCGGGGAACTCCATGTCTTGCCGTTATCATCGCTGTATCTGAGCCACAGGTATGAGGTGCGATAGCAGCAAAGCTCTGAATCACTGTAATACACATTCTGCTGAACAGAGACACCCTCGCTGCCCTTCTGACTTGTGTATAAGGGCTCACCGTTTTTATAAAGATTGTATTCACCGTCAACACTGTATTCAGTCGCTGCTGAACTGTCTCTTGTCAGAACAGGTGCAAAACCGTTTTCAAAGTCGCCTATGTAATACCCGAAGGTGCGAAGGTTATCGGTGGCTTTGCACTTTGTCAGAAGCATACGGTTTGCACCGTCAATTTCGGCAAATCCGGTGCCTTTGCCGGAATAGTCAGACCCGCCTCCCGAGGGGAAGGTGTCGGAAACGACAAAGAGTCTGCCGGTTGATGACTGAACAACGGCCGAGTCGATGAAGGAGGCACTCTTTGTGCTGGTCACACCGTCGGCATAGTCGTCAAAGTGATTGAGTGTTGTGTATTCCCAGCCGGTGTAGCCGTCGGGAGAAATGGCATAGACAATGTCGATATTTGCAGGTGAGTCAAGGCCTGACTCGTGACGCTTGTCAGCAAGAGCAAAAACAGAGCCGTCATTAAGGGTGTAAAGTGCAGGTATACGATAGGCTTTTGAGCCGTAAGCGCCGCTATAAAAGGGCCTGTCATAGCTGACTGCAAAAGCAGCAGTTGCAAAAAATGACAGAAGCATAGCTACAGCGAGAATAACAGATAATGCTTTTTTCATTCCGTTTCCTCCTTAAAGGGAAATAAAATATGAGTCTGAAATAGTCAAGGTCTTATTATTTACTTTCCTTGAGCAGCTTTTCAACAAGGGCATCGGTGTCGGTGAGATTGATTCTCTTTGAGCAGATATATGTTTTAAGCTCCTTGCCGTCTTCTGTTTTTTCGTCGGGACTGAACTTGCCGTAGCCGCAGGTCACGATTGTGCCGTCTGAAAGAACAACGTTTCCGCTGTAGCCTGTATCGGAGCCTGCATAGTACTCGGGCTCACTCTGCTTTTCGTTATAGATGTGGGCAATTTTTATTCTGTACTGACCTTCGTTGCCGTTTTTAAGGTCCTCATATGTGCCTACCCATGCGACAAGGCCTGCACTTATCCAGCCTCTTTGTCTGTCAATGGTGCTTTGGGCATTTTTCTTTGCTTTTTCGCCTCTTTCAATGGAACGGAAGGTGATGAACAGTCTGCCGTCGGGAGTGTATTCTGCCTTGTGACGCTCACCGTTGAGAGCAGCAGGTGCTTCCACAGGCTCACTCCAGGTTTCACCCTCGTCTGTTGAAAATGAAATAAGGGAGTTGATTTTTTTTGAGTTGCTTCTGGTGATAAGGCATAATTCGTCACCTGTGCCGCCTTCTGAACGGATAACCTCAACCTCGCACATGTTGGATTTCTTTTCGATTTCACGGTGTTCGGCAAAATATTTTTCGGGCACACTCCAGTTCATGTTGCCGTCTTCGTCAAAGGTGAGAATTGTTTTATAGTTATAGAAGTCTGCATCGTGGAAAAGTCCCATCCACTTGTCAACGAATTCACCGTTTTCCTTGAGCCTTGTAAGACTTGACATGGCAACGATGGGGATAACGCTGTTTTCGCTTTCAAGGTCATAGAATCTCTGAAACTCTGTCCATGTCTTACCTTCATCAGATGAAAGGGAGCATTCAAATCCGCCCACTGTGTCAGAGTTGGGCCATTTCGGGTTTGCTGAAATAAGAATAAGCTTGTCCTCTGTTTTGCCGTCTGCAAACTCAAGGCGGTAAATTGTGGGTGTTTCCTGGGAATTCACCCAGCTTTCAGGTGTGTTTTCAACAGCAGAATCCCAGCTGATACCGCCGTTGGTGCTGATTTTGTTGCACACTGCGCCTTTGCCGTGGCCTGCAGGATAAACTGTCATGATTTCTCCGTTTTTCAGAAGGATGCTGTCGGGGTGAGCCATGTAGTCCTTTGAATTGTCGACGGTTGAAAGGTCATAAAGGTATTCATATCCGCTGCCCTTCAATTCCTCGGGAAGGGTGCTAAGGTCAAGCTCGGGAATAGTGTAGTCACTTCCGCTGAAGGCATTTTTTCCGTTCACAATAAGAACAACCGCAACAGTGAGGATTACAACTGCAACGACGGGCAAAAAGATTTTCAGAAACTTTTTCATGATGCACCTCCATAAAAGTTTTAACATAATACAACAATCCGGTATAACGGTTCTGCTCAATTAATTGTATCAATTATTCTGTCCTATGTCAATTATTTTGCTGAATGATGAGTGTGATAGCTCCTTGCTTTTTTGCGTTTTGGAATTTTGAGTGTGTTTTTTCACGGAAAATCACAATATTTCATGCTTTTGCCAATAAACTTGGTGAAAATTCCTTGACGATAAAAGCTATTAATGCTAAAATCTATATAATAAATGAATGGAGGAAAAAATATGAAAAAAGCTTTATCCCTTGCAATGTGCTTATTAATGCTCTTATCTGTAGCTGCTGTTGGTGTTTCAGCTATAGATTACGATCAGCCCTTTGATACAGGAACTCTCGATTCTGAGCGTTTTCGTATTCCTGCACTTTTAACTCTCAACGACGGTAGCGTAATCGCAGGTGCAGATATCCGTTACGGACACGGCTCCGACTCACCTAACAACATCGATATTGCAGTTGCAATTTCCGAAGACGGTTATACCGGCTGGGATTATACAGTAGTCAATTATTTTGACGATTATGCCGACGGTGTAACATCAACAGACAGTGCATCATTCATCGACTCAACAATTGTTCAGTCATCAACCGGCAGAATTTTTGTTCTCTGTGATGCTTATCCCTCAGGGGGCGGTTATCTCCAGTCCAAAAAGGGCACAGGCTACATTGAAGTCGGCGGCAAGAAGTATATGCTTCTGACAACCGGTAACAACGATGACAGCCTTGATTCCTTCGGCTACTATATCGGTGACTATGCAGGCAATTTTGCTCCCGTTCTCACAAGAGCAGGCGGCAAGCTTACAGAATATGCTGTTGACAGAGAATTCCGTCTTTACAAGAACGGCGCACCCATCTATGTTGACCAGAAGGGCGCTGAGGGCGTAAAGGTTCAGCAGAATGTTTTCTACAGCGCATCAGATCTCAAGTGCTACAGAACTACATATCTCTGGCTCAGATACAGTGATGACAACGGTGTGTCATGGAGCGCACCCACGATCATTTCCGATCAGGTCAAGAAGGAAAGTGAATCCTTCCTCGGCGTAGGCCCCGGCAGAGGTATTGCTGTGAACTACAACGGCAAGGAAAGACTTATCTATTGTGTTTATGACAATGACAGCCTTATCCATGATCCCATCGTAGAAAATGCAAGCACAATCTATTCAGACGACAACGGTGTTACATGGCACAGAGGCGGCGAAACTGATGTTCTTATGGGCATCGGCAAAACAAGTGAAGCTCAGATCATCGCTTTCCCGGGCGAAGAAAACCCCACTCTTCGTATGTATGCAAGAAACTCCAGCAACTATATCGCTTATGCGGACAGCACAGACGGTGGTGTAACATGGACAACCTTCACTGCAGATACAGCACTTGAAGGCACAGCAAACTGCATGGTTTCATTCATCAACACAAGCAGAGTTATTGAAGGCAAGAGCATGGTTCTTTCATCCGCAGGCAGCAACTTAAGTTCAAGAGCTGACGGTGTTATCAGAGTTGGTCTTGCAGGCAACGGCAGCATCAAGTGGACAGACACATATCCTCTTGCAAAGGGCTTCTTCGCATATTCATGTCTGACAGAGCTTGCAGACGGCAACTTTGCAATTCTTTATGAAGATGAAGCAGCTCACCTTAAGTATATGGTATTCTCAGTTTCAGATGACGGAACAATCAGTGAAGTCAACGGTGAAAATCCGGAAATCATAGAAAATCTTACAATTTGGCAGAAGATTGAACGCTTCTTCAAGCAGTTCTTTGCAAAGCTTCTCATCTTCTTCGGTCTTGTATAATTAAAAGTGATAGTGTTATAACTGACAGATAAAATCAAAGCAGGCTACAGTTCGCCGACATCCCATAAGGCAGTATTTCTTTAAAATGTGAAATAGTTTCACAATAACGCGTTAAAAATCACCGATATGCGTCAGCATTATCGGTGATTTTCGCCTTTTCTTGCAAAGCTATTTCGCATTTTAAAGTGCTTCGCAGTTTCGTAAGAAATGAAAATTTCTTGTATTGAAGCCACAAAACGCAGCAAGGCTGTCGCCTTGCGAGGCTTTTG
>JAZSHL010000097.1:0-16306 GCA_045533205.1 Acutalibacteraceae bacterium
CTTACGGCTTCAGTGTTATTTTATTCGCCGAAAACTGCCGAAGGCAATATCACTTGTCGCAAGACAAATATCACTGCGAAGCAATAAAACTCGCCGAAAGGCGAATAAAACTGCGGAGTGTCCTTACGAACACTCCGCTAACGGATGACGGATTTTCTTATGTTCAATGAGGTTTTATCAGAAAAGTATAATCAGGAACTGTGACACAAGCACAACTGCAATCAGAGCGATGGGATAGGTTGCCGCATAAGCTGCTGCAACATCCTCGGTGCCTGCTGTGCCGATAAGAGTGCCGAGAGCAGGTGTTGAGGTCATGCCGCCTGTGATTGAGCCGAGGTTATTAAGAAGGCTTAATTTCAGCACATACTTTGCGAAAAGGAAGCCGATAATCATGGGGACGATTGTCATGATGATTCCGTAAACAAAGTACATTGCATCAAAGTTTTCAACGAATTCTGCACCGCCGGGGATACCTGCACCCGCGAGGAAGAGAACAAGGCCGAGCTCACGGAAGAGCTTGAGTGTGCCCTGTGCGGGCATGATGCTGATTTTGCCGATGCGTGCGAAGTGACCCATAATGAGGCTGACAAGCAGACATCCGCCTGTTGTTGTCAGTGAGAAGCATGCACCGCTGAAGCCTGCTGATGAAAGGGGAATCTTTATGTTGCCGAGAACTGAGCCGATAATTGCAGCAAGAGAAAAGGCTGCGATACCCATGTGGTCAATTTCAAAGAGCTTACCTGTGAACTTTTTCTTTTCGCCTTCTTCTTTGATAACGAGCTTTGCACGCTCTTCGTCCATGTTTGCCTTTGAAAGCTTGGGAACAAGCTGAACGAAAAGCACAACACCGATAACACCGAAGATATAAGCAATACCGTGACCGACAGAAACGAGAGCCTCATAGTCTTTAGCAACGGTTGCTTTTGCAGCGGCGAAGGCAGGTGTTGATGTGAGAGAGCCAGAAAGCAGACCGACGATCATTGCAACAAAGCCGTCCTGATCTTCAATTGAGCCGCCGTAGCCGAGTACCTCACCAAGACCGATGCAGCCTGCTGCGGCAAGTCCGCCGGCAAGGATGATGACAAGGCCGAGAAGAACATAAGACTTGAAGTTTCTTTTGAAGTTGCCGAAAAATTTCGGGCCGGCAATAAAGCCTACCGAGGTTACGAAAAGTATAAGGCCGAGGTTTTCAATAAGGGTGAGAGCGTCCCCGTAATCATAGCTGTTTGTCGAGAGACTGAAAACAAGCTCCTTATTTTCATTGACGCTGAAAAAAAGTGCTCCGGCAATAAGAGCAACGATGAAAACTCCTGCATCACCGAGTGAAACACCTTTGATTGTTATTCTGCCGAGAAGATAGCCCAGAGCGAGAACTGCAAAAGCTACAAATAATAAGGTGGGAATGTCTTTGAGAAGAAAGAAACCGCCTAAAAAGCTCATAATTAATCCTCCTGATATTAAACATCTGTATGGCATTTTTCAGCCTCAAGAATTTTAACATTTTAAGATAGGAATCTCAAGTATAATACTGAACAAACTTACCAAATCTTTTCATTGACTTTTATGCAATAAGTACATTTTTCTATAATAGAAAAGTAACATTTAATTATACTAAAAAAGATCTGTTTTTTTGTGCTTTTCGCTTGACAGACATAGTATTGTGATGTATAATGCTTTGGCAATCCAAAATAAGTGGTGGAGTCTGTCATAGAATATGAAATGTATTCTATTTGTTGTGGGTTGTAATTTTGATTTAACATTTTGGGTGGAGAATACCCCCTATGCTTAATCTTAATTTGACAGAATCCGATTTTTCGGGTTCTTATTTTTTTGCACAGACACGCCCGAAGTATAATGCTTAAGGAGTTGTCAAAACATGAGTCCAATCACAATCACTGCCCTGATTATTTTTGCCGTGACATATATTCTTATGCTGGCATTTCAGAAAATCAGGCCCTATGTCACCGTCGGTTCAGCCCTTATCTTTGTAGTGCTTGGCATAATCGCATCGGTGAATCCCACACTTTTTGGTGAAGGCTTCTTCACTCTTGCTGAAGGAAGCTACAGCTATTCCTTCACAAATGCACTTTCAGAAATTGACTGGAATGTTATCATGATGATAGCAGGTACGATGGGTACAGTTTATCTGTTCATCGAATCAAAAATGCCACAGCTCATGTCTGATGTGCTCATTTCAAAGATGCCCAATGTTAAATTGGTAGTTGTTGCTTTGTCACTTTTTGCAGGTATCGTTTCTGCTTTTGTTGATAACGTTGCAACAGTTCTTATGATTGCCCCTGTTGCTCTGGCTTTCTGCAAAAAGCTGAAGATTTCTCCTGTACCCTCAATTATCTGCATTGCTGTTTCGTCAAACCTTCAGGGTGCAGCAACTCTTGTCGGTGACACAACCTCAATTCTTCTTGCAAAGGCAGCCAACCTTGACTTTTCAGACTTCTTTGTTCATGACGGTCATGTTGGTATGTTCTGGGTTGTTCAGGCAGGTGCCGTAGTGAGTGCACTCATCATCCTTCTGATGTTCAGAAAGGAAAAGGATAAAATCGAATTCACAGGCAGAACAAAGGTTGAGGATAAGTTCCCCACCTTCCTTCTGGTCGGCACTGTTGTTTCACTTATCGCAGTTTCATTCATTCCCTATAAGGATGCTGCTGCAGAGGGTCAGTTCTATAAGCCTGACATCACAAACGGTATCATCTGCATCGCTTTCTTCCTTGTCGGTGTTATCCGTGAGCTTCTGATAAAGAAGAACAAGGACATTGTCAAGAATGCCTTAAAGGAAATCGACTATTACACAATTGTGCTTCTTACAGGTCTTTTCGTTGTAATCGGCGGTATCAAGAGTGCGGGTGTTATTGATGTTATCGGTGATGCAATTGCTTCTCTCGGTGCAGGCTCACCCTTCCTTGTTTACACAATTATTGTCTGGATGAGCGTTATCCTTTCAGCATTTATTGACAATATTCCCTACACTGCAACAATGCTTTCAATTGTTCCAGTCATCGCAGAAGGGGTAGGTATGAATCCCATCATTCTTTACTACGGCCTTCTCTGCGGTGCAACGCTCGGCGGCAACCTTACACCCATCGGTGCATCTGCAAATATCACAGGTATCGGTATTCTCCGTAAGGAAGGACATGAGGTTAAGGCAACCACCTTCATGAAATACGGTGTGCCATTTACTCTTGCTGCAGTTATCACAGGATATCTTCTCATCTGGCTTATCTGGGCATAATAAAAAATCAAAAGGGGATGGGGGATAGGACTCAGGAATCAGGATTCAGCAACCTTGTAAATCTCTCTGAGTCCGTCAAGCAAAAGATTCTCATCATAAATTATTTCTGTTTCACATGATGGGATAATAGAGGGACTGTAGCCGCCTGTTGCAACAACTGAAGCCACATTTTCCTCAAGCTCGCTTCCGATTCGTCTGATAAGGCCGTCAATCATTGCAGCAGTGCCGTAAACAACACCACTCTGCATACATTCAACTGTGTTTTCACCGATAGCTTTTTCAGGCGCAGTGAAGCTGACAGACGGAAGAAGTGCAGCACCCTGTGTGAGTGCATCAAGTGAGATTTTTACACCCGGAGAGATGGTACATCCCTTGAATTCTCCGTTTTTGCCGATGACAAGAATTTTTGTTGCGGTGCCAAGGTCAACCACAAGGCAGGGCAGGGGATACTTTTCTCTTGCTGCAACGGCACCTGCAATAAGGTCTGCGCCAAGATGTGCAACAGGAAGAATATCGCATTTCAGCTTGCCGTTATATTCTCCGCCGACCAGAATCGGCTCGATACCGGTTGTTCTTTTAACTGCTCTGACGATAGGGTCTGTAAGCCCCGGCACAACGGAAGCGAGAATTACTCCCGAAAAGTCAGAGGGGCTGACATTATACAGATTGAAAATATCAAGAAAGTTAATTGCAAATTCATCACTGCTTTTGTGCTTTGCTGTGTAAAGTCTTGAAACAAAAACAAGCTGCTCATCACGGAATCCGCCGAGAGTGATGTTGGTGTTTCCCATATCTATTGCAAGAAGCATAGTATCAACTCCGTAAAGTATTTATAGGAAAAGTATATACCAACACTATGGTAATTGTCAAACAAATGTGATAGAATTAATGAAAGTTTTTGAATAGAGATGATGAGTATGAAGTGTAATATCTGTCCGAGAGGATGTAATATTGACCGAAGTGAAAAAAGAGGCTTTTGCGGTGTGCCTGAGGGCTTTGTTGTTGCAAGAGCCGCAAAGCACTTCTGGGAGGAGCCGGTCATAAGCGGAACAAAGGGCAGCGGTACTGTCTTTTTCAGCGGCTGCAACTTAGGCTGCGTCTTCTGCCAGAATTATGAAATCAGCCACGGTTGCAAGGGTAAGGAAATATCCGACAGCAGGCTGACTGAAATCTTTGACGGGCTTATACATCAGGGCGCACACAACATAAATCTTGTGAACCCCACCCATTACGCCTTAAGGCTGAAAAGAGTGTTTGAAGAATACAAAAGCAAGGTACCTGTTGTGTATAACAGCTCAGGCTATGAAAAGGTGAGCACACTCAAAGAGCTTGAGAGCACCGTTGACATTTATCTTCCCGACCTAAAATATATCAGTGCTGAAAGGTCGGCGAAATACTCCGGAGCGAAGGATTATTTTGACTTTGCTGCAAAGGCTCTGATTGAAATGAAAAGGCAGTGCCCTGAAAATGTATACGACGAAGAAGGCATAATGCGCAGGGGACTTATTGTCCGCCATCTGATACTGCCGAAGAACACAAACCAATCGGTGAACATACTTTCATGGATAAAAAATAACCTTGGCGAGGATACGGTGGTCAGCCTTATGAGTCAGTATACGCCCTACGGAAAAACAGAAAATTTTCCTGAGCTTCAACGGCAGATAACAGAGCGTGAATATGAAAAGGTGATTACTGCGGCTGAAAATATGGGCTTTTCCAATCTTTTTTTGCAGGATAATACTTCTGCAAGTGAAAATTTTATTCCAAAATTTGATTTTACGGGTGTTTAATACTTTATTTTTCAAAAAATATGTGCTAAACTTAAAATGTATAAACCAAAACGGAGGACAAAAAAGTGAAAGGTATATTAGGCGAATTCAAAAAATTTATCATGAGAGGCAATGTAATTGACCTTGCAGTCGGTGTTATTATCGGCGGTGCTTTTCAGGCAATCGTAAATTCCCTTGTCAACGACCTTGTTTCACCCGTTCTTTCTCTTATCACAAAGGGAATCAATTTTGCTGACAAATTCATTGTGCTCACCACAGAAGAGGTGTCATTCGCAACGGTTGAAGCTGCAAAGGAAGCAGGCTATGCGACACTGAATTACGGCTCTTTTATCACAGCTGTTATCAATTTTCTGACAATGGCAATCGTTATCTTCCTTCTTGTCAAGACCATCAACAAGGTTTCTGAAATCGGAAAGAAAAAGGAAGAGGCTGTTGAAGAGGTGACAACAAAGGTATGTCCCTTCTGTAAGAGTGAAATCAGCATTGAAGCTGTAAAGTGCCCCAACTGCACATCTGATCTTCCCGAAGAGGTTGCAGAAGAAGCAGCAGAAGAAGAGGTGACCGAGTGATGACAGGCTTTATCGGTGCGGGTAATATGGCATGTGCCATAATCCGTGGCATGGTCCGTTCAGGGGTTGAAGCCGTGAACATAGGCGTCTATGATATCGACGAAAGCAAGACAAAGGCACTTTCAGATGAAATCGGTGTCAGAGTGTATTCATCACCTGACGAGCTTATTTCAGAGTGCGTCGAAGTAGTTCTTGCAGTTAAGCCCAATGTTTTTCCTGTTCTTCTTCCCGATATCAGTGGAGCGCTTGAAAAATATGACCCTCTTATAATCTCCATCGCAGCAGGCAAAACAATTGAATACATAACCTCACTTTTAGGCTATAGCCCGAAGCTTGTCAGAATCATGCCTAACATCAACGCAAAGGTCTGCGAGGCTGTTTCGGCATATTGCGGCAATGAAAGAGTGAGTCAGGCAGATATGAAGGCAGTCGAAGGCTTCTGCGGTTACTTCGGCAAGGGAATAGGAATCAAGGAAGAATTATTCCCGATTTATTCGGCAATAGCAGGCTGCTCACCTGCATATGCCTATATGTTCATTGACTCAATGGCAAGAGCGGCAGTTAAAAACGGAATGCCCAAAAAACAGGCTCTTGAAATTTCAGCCCAGGCTGTTTTAGGCAGTGCAAAAATGATTCTTGAATCAGGCACGCATCCGTGGCAGCTTGTTGATGAGGTCTGCTCACCCGGCGGCACAACAATTGAAGGCGTTGCATCACTTCAGAATGACGGCTTTGAAAGCGCAGTCATCAAGGCTGTTGAAGCGAGCTATAACAAAGACAAGCGAATCTGAACAAATTAATTTCCAATGGCGTTATCTGAAAATAAAAGGAGAAATGAAAATGATTATCGGAAACATGCTCAAATTAGCAAGAGAAACTGCATCAGGCGTTACCTCTACGGCAAGGACCGTTACCGATTCAGCAGTTGTGAAGGTCCGCGAACAGAAGGCAAAGCTGGATAACGAAAAGGCTGTCCGTGATCAGCTTCGTGCTGAAAGGCTGGCAGCGGCTGCTGAAGCTGCACTTAATATGCAGGAGGAAATCAAGGATAATTGTGAAAAGAGTATTTTTGATTTTGACTCAGCTGTGCTTGCAGAATTCACCCGTGAATTCCGTGATAAGCTTGTTATTGCTGCAGGCAGTGAAACAACAAGCAACATCACATGGTATCCCAAGGTTGATAAAATCAACAAAATTGCTTCAAAGCATTTCTATAGCTATAACAGCGAAGAAGAAACTCCTATTTTCATCATCAAAAAAGAAAGACTGCAGAGTGTACTTCTGACAACAAAGGCCCTTTATTTCAGAAAGTCCTACGGTGAAGACGGGGTTGCAACCTGCGCCGGTGTTGTGCCTGTTGAGCATATCAGCAGCCTCAGCTATGAAAAGCTTTACGGCAGATATGTGTTCAAGTGCAACGGTGTTGACCTTCTTGACAGTGTGTTCGGCTTCGAGCTTGACACAAAGAGCATTGCAGACTTTGCTGAACGAATTGCCGAGAAAAAGCTTGCAATCACCAACGAGCAGATTGATGCCGTCATCAGAGAGAAGATCGGTGAAAAAATCTACAGAGTTATCAGAGAGTATATGGACAGTGACGAGCTTCTTCTCTATTTTGCATGGGGCAATGACTCTGTTACTGCTAAGGATTTCGTTGTCTGCACAGACAAGCAGATTCTTGTGCTTGACAGAGAGGTGTTCGGTCTGACAAAGAGCGTAAGACAGCTTTATTATGATGACATTAACTCAATGGCAATGCTTCAGCACACCAAGGGCATTTTTGATTTTGTCGCTGCAGCAGTTGCAGGCTCATGCACACTTGAAATCACTGTCAGCGGTGCAAAGGAAAGAGTTGAACACCTGTTTGCATATGAGGCTGAAAAGGTTATCAGAGTTTACCGTGAGTGCAAGACTATTATCAAAAAGAGCAACAAGAGCGTGGTAGTATCTGACGGACCTGTTGATGTTCTTGCAAAATTGGCAAAGCTCAGAGATGACGGTGTTATCACTGAAGAAGAATTCAAGACGAAGAAGGAAAAGCTTCTTAAGAAAATCTGAAAATAAAAATTACAGAAAAATCAAGAGCTGTTGCATTTTTTGCAGCAGCTCTTTTCTTCTGAGAGTATTCAGGGATTTCTTAAGTTTTTCTTAATGTGAAGAGGCTTTTGTTGTTCCGACTGCAGAAAAGCTGTATAATACAAACAAAGGAGGATTAAAAATGAAAAAGCTTCTTAAGTTTATACCTGTTCTTATTGCTGTTGCGGTTGCAATTTTCACCGATCTGTTTTTTCTTCCTCATACGCTGAAAACAACATTGATTGAAGAAATAAAATATGATAACTCCTGCTCATATGCGTACGGTGAAAAATACTTTTTCATTAAGGATGAGGACTATAACGGCTTTTACGACGGAAAAGCCATTCTCGGATATTATCTGCCCGAATATGACTTGTCCGGGTTGGATACTGACAAATATACATACTTTGTAACTGTTGAAGGAAAAATCGCATCGGTGAAGTATAACGGACTTAACTGCAAGAGAAGAACCGTTTTTGCTATTCCCGATGAATATGAAGCGATTATAGAAAGTGAAGAGACCGCCGACGGAATCATTAGAATTTACCGCATGAAAAAAATAAATATTGATTATGATTATCACAGTTAAAGAAAAAATCAAGGATGCAGGTGCACCCTTGATTTTTCTTTTATTTTAACAGCTCAAATAATTTCTGTTCAAAGCCGTATTTTTCCTTAAGTGCGCTGACAGTCTGCAGGTCAGGATTCAATATCTTTTTTCTTTTGCAGCGAAGCATCAGATTTTTCGGTGAGTGAGCGAAATCAACAAACTCAATCACGTCAACCTCATATCCGCACTGTGTGAGAATCTCTGCTCTGATGCTGTCGGTTAAAAGTGCAGAAAAACGCTCTTTGATAAGCCCGTGAGATAAAAGCAGATCAAAGTCACCGCCTTTTTTGATTGAAGAGCAGATTTCGTGCTGGCAGCAGGGGACAGAGAAGATGTGTGTGACATTGTGGCTGATTGCATGATAAAGTGCATAGTCTGTGGCAATGTCGCAGGCGTGAAGAGTGATAACCATATCAACATCGCCTTTGTAAACCTCGCCCTTTGTCACGTCGTTGACATAAAACTTCAGATCGTCGTAGCCGTATTTTGCGGCAATCTCATTGCAGTGCCTCACAACATCCTCTTTAAGGTCAAAGCCGAGCACCTTTGCTTTTATACCCTTGATGGCTGTGAAATAGTGATAGATGATAAAGGTCAGATAGCTTTTTCCGCAGCCGAAGTCAAGAATTGTGACTGTATCCTTGTTGAGCTTACCGAAAGCATCGTCAACAATTTCAATGAAACGGTTTATTTGCTTATATTTGTCATATTTGCTTCTGATAATCTGAAAATCACTGCTGAAAACACCAAGGTCAACGAGAGCGGGAATGTTTTCGCCCTGCTTTAAAATATAGCTTTTTTCTTTGTTGTGGCTTTGTGCTTCTGCTTTTTTCACTTCGTTGCCCGTAACCTTGCGCTTTGTTTTGTCGGGAAAAACCGTATAGTGAATTGTTGTTCCCTGTGCAGTCAGACAGCACTGACGGAAAGTATCCCTGCCCTCTGTTTCGAGCCACTGCATGAAATCATTTTCAGAAAGATTCTGATGAAAAACCTGATTGTTCTTGTGTCTTTCAAGCTGCCACAGAACGCCTTTTTTGCTTATGAAGGGATGGGCAGTGATTTTGCTGAATTCAGAGTCTTTATTTTTTCTCTCACTGAAAGAGAGCTTTTTAACCTTTTCGCCAAGCTGTTTTATGTCATCACAAATTATAAAGCTCATGTTTACCTCCTGACGGACCTGACTTGCGGCATACACCGCAAAAAATCCATTGACCATATCATACCACAAAAGGGAGGAAAAGTATATATAATTATAAATGTTATTGACTGCAAAATCAAATTAAGGTATAATAAATCTTATATATAAACACAAAAAAGCCCTTTACGGCTGAAAACGGAGGAGTCAAAATGGAAAACAAGTTTTCTCTGGACAAATCAAAAAAGATTGTGCCGATTATAATTATGGCTATCGGCATTGCAGTGGCAGTTGCACAGCTTGTGACAAGACTTAACCTTGTTACTCTGGTGTGTGCCCTTTATTGCTGCATTGTGTCAGCGATAATTCTGATTTCCCTTATCGCAAAGAAAAAGGTCTACGCACCAATGCTTATCGGATATTCGGCATCACTTCTGGGCATAATGCTCTTTCACATCATCTTCGGCGCAGATGCAGGCTTTGGTGCATTCATCTCAGATGGCACGGCAGGCTGGTCCTCTGCTGCGAATTCTCTTATGTCGGGCAGCGGCAACTTCTTCACAAGACTTTCAGGCAACATTCTTATTTCACTGCCTATGATAGCAGTTGTTGTAACTCTTTTTCTCGTTGCAAACAAGAAGTGTGAAAAGGTTACGCTTAAGGCTGTGTTCTCATTTGTTCTCTCTGTTTTTTTGATGGGTACCTCTGTTTACCAGGTGCTTTTCATGAACCTCAGAACAAAGCCCGTAGCACAAAGACTCTGGGAAGGCCATGACGATTATCTCAATGGCATTGATAAAAACACGGCTGATAAGCCCAATGTGCTTGTTATTATGATGGATGACCTGGGCTACGGTGACGTCAGCCTTAACGGTTCAATTTATGAAACTCCCAACATCGACTCAATCGGTGAAAACGGACTCAACTTTGAAAATTTCTATTCAGGCTATTCCGTATGCTCACCTGCTCGTTTCGCTTGCCTTACAGGCCGTTACCCCTACAGAGGCTATGCTGACAATGTTATTTATCCCACAGTTCAGACAAGGGCAACCTTTGCACAGACAAGAGTTTACAACTCCTTTGAAATGGGCAACAATGTTGACGGTATGCTCGGTGATGAAATCACAATTGCAGAGGTCTTCCAGAATGCGGGCTACAACACAGCAGCCTTCGGCAAGTGGCATCTTGGCGACTATGGCGAATATCTTCCCACAAATCAGGGCTTCGATTATTTCTACGGCAGCCACCATGTAAACGACATGTATGCCTTCTATCATGTGCGTGAAGAGGGCGGAGAATACGAAATCGTTCACGGTCAGGATGAGCTGAGAAACGAAAACGGCAAGAAGGATCAGAGTAAGCTTACAGAATGGATCCACGGCGAAATCGAAAGCTGGATTACCGAAACCGTTACAAACAGTGATGAGCCCTTCTTTGCATACTACGCAACACCCTGGCCTCACGGCCCCGTATTTGCAGGTGACGATTTTGACGGTATATCGGGTATGGGCACATATGTCGACTGCGTGACAGAGTTTGACACCTATCTCGGAAAGCTCTTTGACACAATGGAAGAGCTCGGTGTTCTTGAGGATACAATCATTGTCTTCACAAGCGACAACGGCCCTGCTCTTGAGGGATCAACTGCAGATCTCAGAGGCGCAAAATATCTTCCCTATGACGGCGGTCAGAAGGTTCCCTTCATGATTCGTTGGGACAATAACAACGGTCTGTTTGAAAAGGGCGGAGAAAGAGAAAACAGTGCAACCTTCGTTGACCTTTTCCCCACGCTTGTTGAGCTTTGCGGCATCACAGACAATAACGGAAGCAAAAATTATCTTCCCACAGACAGAGTTCTTGACGGCGTTTCCTTTGTTCCCGTGATTGAAAACGATAGCGTTGTACACACCGAGGAGCATCCCATTCTTCACATGAAGCGTGAGGATATCAAGGCTATTCAGTATGCAGTGACAACTGAAAGCGTTAAGAAAATGTATCCTGATTATGATTATGCCGTCCTCAACGACAACGAGTATATTACCTTCAAATATTTTGATAAGGCTCCAAACGATAACTCAGCTTTCTTTGATAAATCTCGTAAAAACTGGCTGCACATCATGACAGATGACTATCAGGAAAACTATAACCGCACACCTGTTTATCCTGAGGTTTCTGAAAAGATGAACGAAGTGCTTCAGGGAATTCAGAAGAACTTCAAAGAAAACAGAAGAGGTATTATTGAATAATGCCTGCACTGTCGATAATGATAAAGCCTGCCTCGTCTTTATGCAATCTTCGCTGTAAATATTGCTTTTACTGTGATGTTGCCTCTCACCGAGATGTGTTCTCTCTTGGCGTGATGGAGCAGACGACGGCTGAAAGCTTAATAAAAAGTGCTCTCGAATTTGCTGACGGCTGTTCTGTTGCCTTTGCCTTTCAGGGTGGTGAGCCTCTGATTGCAGGCATGGACTATTTCAGATTTTTCACTGAAACGGTGGAAAAGCATAACACAAAGAATTCTGAAATTTTTTATTCAATCCAGACCAACGGAACTCTGGTAGACGACGAATGGGCGAGATTCTTTCACGACAACAGATTTCTTGTGGGTTTGAGTCTCGACGGTGATTATGAGGGGAACAGATTCAGAGTTGATGCCGACGGACAGAATTCCTACTATAAAATCACCCGTGCAGCAAAAAAGTTTGACAAGCACAGGGTAGAATATAATATCCTTACAGTGCTCACAGGCTACTGTTCCGAAAATGCGGAAAGAATTTACAAGCATTTCCGTGCACAGGGCTTCAGATATCTTCAGTTTATTCCTTGTCTGCGGCCAATGGGGGATAACACTGAAAGTGAGCTTTATATGACACCGGAGCAGTATGAGGATTTTCTTATCAGGATATTCAATCTCTATGTCAAAGACTTTGTCCGTGGCAATTATATGAGCATAAGGCAGTTTGATAACTGGGTGAGAATGTATCTCGGTGAAAGGGCAGAGCAGTGCGGCCTTATGGGACACTGCACTCATCAGTTTGTCTGTGAGGGTAACGGTAATATTTATCCCTGCGACTTCTACTGCACTGATGAATGGCTTCTCGGCAACATCAATGAGAGCTCGCTTAAACAGCTTGCCCAAAGCGAAACTGCTTTTGAGTTCATAAAAGAGAGTCTGCCTGTTCCCGAAAAATGCAAAAGCTGCAGATTTTATGCCATGTGCAGAGCAGGTGGCTGCAAAAGAAACCGTGAAAGTGCAGACTACTGTCAGTCATATCAGAGGTTCTTTTCGGCTTGTCTGCCTTTGTTCAGAGTTTTCACAAACGAAAAGCCTGCGGGTATGTAATAAAAAACAACCAAAGCCTTCCTGAAGAACAACTGTTATTCGGGAGGGCTGTTATATTATCAGAAAAAGTATTGTATTTATCTTTATAAATATGATAAAATGAATTAAAATCGACAGTGAGTATAAGGAGAAAAATTATGAGCACTGAACTTAAAAGGACCTATGTTCCCTTTAATGAATGGAAAGAGAAATCAAAGCAGATTGAATATACTGAGCCCACCCCTCTTCTGCAGCCTGACGGCACGCTTAATGCAAGAGGCTGGGCAAGACACAATGTTTTTGAATATGACAGAAATCTTGTTAAAAGAGAGAGATTAATCAGCTGCAAGGAATGGGATTATTACACTGTAACCGACGGAAAAAAGCAGCTGCTTGTTTCTTTTGCCAACGTTGGTATCGGCGGTTTTATGGGACTTCGCCTGCTTGACCTTCACACCGGTGAGGTCACTGCTGATGCAAGCACAATTTTTGTGGGCGGCAAAAAGCATCTGCCTCTTAACAGAATTGATGCACCGGGAAGATTCAAGGGAAAAAGCGGCAAAACAGAGTTCGACTTCAACACAAAGGAAACAGAAAGAACTGTGCTTTTCAGAACGCAGCATCAGGGAAAAAATCTCGAATGTAATCTTCATATGGATATCCCCGAAGGTCAGGAGAACATTACAACCGTTCTGCCTTTTGAGGGCGACAACACGAAGTATTTCATGACAACAAAGCAGAACTGTCTGCCGCTTTCAGGCGTTTTCCGCTTCGGTGATTACACATACGAATTCACCAAAGACACGGCCTTCTGCTCTGTCGACTGGGGTAAGGTGAACACTCCCCGTGAGCTTGTCTGGTATTGGGGCAGCGGTGCAACATATCTCACTGACGAAAGCGGCAAGAAGCATATTTTCGGCTTTGAAATCACATGGGGTATAGGTGATGAAAGCTACGGCACGGAAACCTGCCTTTTCTATGACGGAAAGGTGCACAAAATCGGTGCTGTTGATGTTGAAAAATTCCCGAAGGACAGATATATGGAGCAGTGGAAGTTTGTTTCTGAGGACGGCAGATTCAACCTGACCATGAAGCCCACATTCAACAACCACAGTGACCTCGACCTGAAGGTGATTGCACGAATGAACTGCCATCAGATTTACGGAATATGGAACGGTGATGTCACACTCGACGACGGCACAAAGCTTGAAATCAAGGACATGTTTGCATTCTGCGAATATGTTGAGAACAGATGGTAAAAAGAATACACCCGCTCTTCACGCATTGGTGCGCTGAAAGCGGGTGTGAATTATTATTTAATGTTTATTTTGCGAAAACAAGCTCAAACTCAAACCTTGCATTATCCTCATACCACAAGGGAAAGTTTGTCCCCCACACAAAATGCTTTTTGCCGTCGGTGTTCACCCTTTCGGCAAGGTCAATAGCCTCGGGAATAAAGGTGTCTATATATTTTTTTCTGATGTTTTCGGCATAGTCGGTAAAGCCTAAATCAAGGTGGGTTTTAGAAACTACGATTACTTTTTTCATAAAAAATCCTCTTTTAGCGGTCGTAAGAATCGGAATAAAACCTCAACAAACTTCTTTTTTGTAAATTTTATTAATTATAGCATGTATATATTTCACTTTCAAGAGAGAAACAAGAAAGGAGCAGTTTATCTCTTTTTATAAACAACCAGCTCGGGATTTTCACCGTTTTCTTCATAGGTGCAAACAAGAATAAAATCCATATTGGCGGCAATGCCGAAGCATCTGCCACCGCCGAATTCACATTCAAGCTGATTTCCAAGATATGTTGCACCGTCCTCTAAAAACTTAACGGTCTTTCCGTTAGGGAGTCTGTATTCAAGATTGATATATCCTCCCACAAGTGCATTAAGCTTTTCGAGCTTCGGCATTCCCTCTATATTCAAAGCATTTATTTCATCAATAAGCTGATTTTTGAATTCTTCAAACCTTTCTGATCCGTCAAGATTTTTATATTTCTTCCAATAATCAAGCTTGGGGAGCATATCCCTCATATATGCACGCACCTGCTCAGGTGTAAACTGCTCGTTTGCCATATGACCGACGCATACATCAATCAGCTCGTCCATATCGTGATACATATATTCTCCGTCAGCATAGCACCACTTGCAGTAGTCTTCATTAAAAATGCCGTCTTTTTCCTTGCTGATGCTGCTATCTTCAAGAGGCATACCGCAGCATTGGCAGATAAGCTCTCTCGGAGAGCCTAAAAGAGTGTTGATAGAAACATCAAACAGCTTTGACAGCAGCTTCAGTGTTTCCGTGTTTGGCGTGGTTTCGCCGTTTTCCCAACGGGATACAGCCTGACGGGTAACAAATACCTTTTCGGCAAGCTCTTCCTGAGATAAGCCATTTTTAGTTCTGAGTTCAAGTATAATATCCTTTGTATTCATTATTATCACCTCTGAAGCAATTATAGCACTTCGTGTTTTACGGCACAAGCAACTGTCTGTTGCTGCTGAAAGATTTCAATCAGCCCTTCTGCTCACTGCTTATCTTCCTCTTGTTTTTTATTTTTGAATCCGTTAAATCAAAGCTTATATCAAGAAGCCATTTCAGCTTTTCGTCATCAACGGTACCGTCAAGAAGCACCGATATCCAACAAGACTTGTTCATATGATAAGCGGGATAAATGCCCTTATCGCTATGAAGTGAGCCTGTCATAATCGGGTCACATTTGAGATTGACCACATCAACCGTTTCATCGTCAGGCAAGCCGAATTTTGATTTATGCAGGTTCATCACAACCGCAAACCATTTTTTGTTGCCTGTGTGACGGTAAACTGCGAAGCCCGGATACTGAATCCAGGGAAATTCAGCACTGATGCCATAGGTCTCTGTAATGTATTTGTCTAAATTCTCTCTGTTCAGCATTTGTTGACTCCTTGGGATTATTATATTTTCTTTTTCTTCGGCAGTGGAAGCTCATCGTACATTGCGTTGAAAAGCTCTGCGAGAAGCTCTCGGCTGTCAACATTATCCACAAAAAGCATTTCTTTTGCTCCCTCATAGGGCAGTTCATAAACTGCATTGGGCATAAGTGACACTGCTGATTTCACAGGCTTTACAAGCAGTCTGTCATCGTATATACCGCCAACGATTTTCCCTTTGTAGTAAATGATGTATTCTCCCATCATTGCCTTGTATGATATCTCGTTAAGCTCGGATAGTTGGTCCAAAATAAAATCTAAATATTCTTTACTCGAAGCCATATGCCACCTCGTTAAATTGGAATTTATCGACGTATTAAAACACCTTTCATAAACTGTGTTTCATTATGTGTTTCGTATACTATTTCCTTTTCCTCTTCTGTGCATCCAATTAATATTTTAATTTCTGAATCTTTCTTCATCAAATCAACTATGCATATTATTGCATCAACCTTTTTCTCGTCGCTTCCAACCCACACATCTATTCCTGCACCATCCATAGAGGTTGTGTCCTTCAAATATCCATAATCAACCCGATAAATGAAATCAGGATACTTAGGGTGTGAAGTCCCTTTTGGT
>JAZSHL010000096.1:0-27383 GCA_045533205.1 Acutalibacteraceae bacterium
CATTACGAAAAACTCCCGAAATACGCGAGTATTACGGGAGTTTTATCATTTCCTTTAAACGAAAAATATCTCAATAAAAACTGCTTAGCACCTTAAAATTCAGATGGTTTTGATGCAGAACAAGGCGAAAAGCGCAGAAATCCTTGCGGATTTCGAGTATTTTTAACGCAGTTATGTGCAAAAACAGCGAATTTTAAGGCTTAACATCCTTGTGAAGTGCCGCCCTTCCGGCTGCTTTTCTTTATTTTATAATCTTAAGCTTTTCGTAAGGATATCTTAAGAAAGCCTAAAGGACTTTTTTGTGCCGGTATGATAAACTGAAGAAAATCAAAGAAAGGAGGAACGGATTTGAAAAAATATAAACTGCTGAATTGCACCTTAACAGCATTGATTCTGTCTTTCAGCTTTTCTTTTATGGCTTCTGCTAATTCGTCATGGGTTTGGATAACTGAAGCCAGACCTTACGATGTTCTGCCTTTCGTAATCATCGGCACACTTTTTATTGAAACTCTGATAATTGACAGAATTGCAGAAATCGGCAAATGGACCAAAACCTTTTTCGGTGTGCTTGTCGGTAATATACTGTCTTTTCTTGCGCCCTATTTTATGTATGCAAACTTCACCACGCCCTATTCAGATGCAGGCTTCAGCCTCAGGGATATTCTCAACAGAGGGCCTTATTATACTGTAGGCTCTGCCTTTCTTGTTCTGACTGTTATAATTGAACTGCCCTTTATCTATTGGTTTTTGCGTAAGGACACCCAAAACAGAAAAAAACTGGCATTTGTCATTGTCGCAGTGAATGTTGTAACAACAGCATTGGTAGCACTGACAGAAAGGCTTCTGTGCCAGGGTCAATGGTAATCAAAGTAAAAAAAGCTGCAGCAACGTATCGATTCCGTTGTTGCAGTTTTTATGTTGTATCTTCAAAAAAATCTTCTTTTTTAAATGACGGAAAAATCTTGATTAACTGCCTTTTTTATGTTAGAATATATTGATATTTTGTACCCCTATATTAAGAGGTGATATTTTGGCTAACAAAAAAGAAAACATAAGAAATTTTTCCATCATTGCCCATATCGATCACGGCAAGAGTACCCTTGCCGACAGACTGCTCGAAATCACTGATTCTGTTGCAAAGCGTGATATGTCAGCACAGATTCTTGATGATATGGACCTTGAAAGAGAAAGAGGAATTACCATAAAGGCACACGCCGTCAAGCTCAACTATAAGGCAAAGGACGGAGAAGAGTATGAGCTTAACCTCATTGATACTCCGGGCCATGTTGACTTCAACTATGAGGTTTCACGTTCACTTGCCGCCTGCGAGGGCGCAATTCTTATCATAGACGCTTCCCAGGGTATCGAGGCACAGACTCTTGCAAACACCTATCTTGCCCTCGACCATGACCTTGAGTTAGTGCCTGTAATAAATAAGATTGACCTTCCCGCTGCAGAGCCTGATAGAGTTGCTGCCGAGGTTGAGGACATTATCGGTCTCGACTGTTCCGTAGCTCCGAGAGTTTCAGCAAAAACAGGCGAAAATGTCGCAGAAGTGCTTGAGAGAATTGTCGCAGACATTCCTGCCCCCTCAGAAGCAGTTGACGACGCTCCCCTCAAGGCCCTTATCTTTGACTCTGTTTATGATAACTACAAGGGTGTTATCGTTTATGTCAGAGTTATGCAGGGCACTCTCAAGGCCGGTGAAACCATGAGAATGATGGCAACAGGTGCTGAATTCACCGTTGTTGAGGTCGGCTACATGAGAGCAACAGGTCTTGAGCCCTGCAAAGAGCTTTCTGCAGGTGAAGTAGGTTACATCACGGCTTCAATCAAAACCGTCCGTGATGCAAAGGTCGGTGACACTGTCACAAAAACACAGCGACCTGCTTCAGAGCCTCTGCCCGGTTACAGAAAGGTTAACCCCATGGTATTCTGCGGTGTTTATCCCGCTGACGGCGCTGACTACGAGGCTCTTCGTGATGCCCTTGAAAAGCTGCAGCTTAACGATGCCTCCCTTTCATATGAGCCTGAAACATCAGGTGCTCTCGGCCTTGGCTTCCGTTGCGGATTTCTCGGTCTTCTTCACCTTGAAATTATTCAGGAAAGACTTGAAAGAGAATACAATCTTGACCTTGTGACAACCGTTCCTTCAGTTGTTTATAAAATTCATCTGACTGACGGAAGTATCGTCGAAATTGATAACCCCACTCATTATCCTGCCCAGGCAACCATAGACTATTGTGAGGAGCCTATTACAAACGCTCACATCTATGCTCCCTCTGACTATGTCGGCGCAATCATGGACCTTTGTCAGGACAGACGCGGTGTTTTCAAGGATATGAAATATATCACCACCGACAGAGTTGATATTCACTATGAGCTTCCCCTCAACGAAATTATCTATGATTTCTTTGATGCTCTTAAGTCAAGAACAAAGGGGTATGCTTCATTTGACTATGAGATTTTTGAATACAGACGTTCAAATCTTCAGAAGGTTGATGTTCTTCTCAACGGCGATATGATTGACGCCCTTTCCTTTATCATTCACACCGATAAAGCTATGGGACGTGCAAGAAAGATTGCTGAAAAGCTCAAGGAGCATATTCCCAGACAGATGTTTGAAATTCCCATTCAGATTGCAATCGGCAGCAAGGTTATTGCCCGTGAAACTGTCAAGGCTATGAGAAAAGACGTTCTTGCAAAGTGCTACGGCGGTGACATCACAAGAAAGAAAAAGCTTCTTGAAAAACAGAAAGAAGGTAAAAAACGTATGCGTCAGTTCGGTACAGTCGAGGTTCCGCAGGAAGCTTTCATGGCTGTGCTCAAGCTTGATGACAACGGATAATTATGACAGGAATATATATACACATTCCCTTTTGCAAAGCGAAGTGTCCCTATTGTGATTTTTATTCCTTCAGACCGGAAGAAACTCATAAGGACAGCTATCTCAAAGCTGTCCTTTCTTGTCTGGAAAAATATAAAAGCACTGTCTCTGACGAAATTGACACAATCTATTTCGGCGGTGGGACACCCTCTTTCTTCGGTGGGGAACGAATCAGTAGGATTATCGCTTACATAAAAGAAGTATTCTCCGTCAACGATGCAGAAATCACCGTTGAGTGCAACCCTTCAAGTGTTGACGAGGAGTTGGTGCTTGCCCTTAAAGGTGCAGGAGTTAATAGAATCTCCATGGGCATGCAGTCGGCTGTTACAAAAGAGAGAAAAGCTCTTGGCAGACTCTCTGACGGCAATCAGGTCAGAGAATGTGTTAACCTTTTCAGAAAGCACGGAATAGACAACATTTCCCTTGACCTCATGCTGGGTGTACCCTGTCAGACAAAGGAAAGCCTTGACGAAAGTATAGATTTTCTCCTTTCCTGCGGCATCCGTCACATCAGCGCATATATGCTCAAAATTGAGGAGGATACACTATTTTACAGCCTTCAGGATAGTCTTCCCCTGCCCGACGAGGATACCGTCTGTGACTTATATCTTCACACCGTTTCCCGTCTTAACAGTGAGGGATTTTTGCAGTATGAGATATCGAACTTCGCACAAAAAGGCTTTGAAAGCAGACACAATCTCAGATACTGGCATTGCGAACAATACCTCGGAATAGGTCCTTCTGCACATTCCTTTATAAATGGCAAAAGATTTTACTTTGAGCGTGATTTTGAAAAGTTTCTCACCTGTCCCGAAGCAATACCTGACGGAGACGGCGGAAGTGAAGAAGAATATATCATGCTTGCACTGCGCCTTAGCGAAGGCTTGTCTTTTGAGGATTTTAAAAGGCGTTTCGGCAAGGCTATAGACTGTGAAATTATCAGCAAGGCTGAAAAATACGAAAAAGCAGGGCTGCTTTCAGTTACCGGAGAAAAACTGTTTCTGAATGAAAAAGGCTTTCTGCTTTCAAATCAAATCATATCTGATTTATTAGGTTAGGAGTTATTTTATGGAAAGATACGGATTAGTGCTTGCAGGCGGAGGCGGTAAGGGTGCCTATCAGATCGGTGCATGGCGTGCCCTCAAGGAAATGGAAATTGCCTTTGATGCAATTGCAGGTGTGTCTATCGGCTCAATCAACGGAGCTATCATCGCTGCCGATGAATACGACAAGGCGGTGGAAATGTGGAACAGTGTTTCCGTTGACAAGGGTGTCAGAATCAGCGAAAATCTTCCTGATCCCGAAAACCTTTTCAGCAAGAAAAACTGGTCAGCCCTCTTCAAAGAATTGGTAAAAAACAAAGGCATTGATGCCTCCCCCACAAGGGAATTCGTTTCACAGTTCATAAACGAAGAAAAGGTCAGAAAAAGCTATATCGATTTTTACATGATAGCCGTTCAGATGTCAAACGGCATGACGCCTCTTGAACTTTCAATCAATGATATACCCGAGGGCCAGCTTGTGGATTATCTCATGGCTTCATCCAATGTTCCTTTTATGACCAACATCGGCCCGGAAGGTGAAAAGTTTCTTGACGGTGGTGCATATGATAATATTCCTGTTGCTACACTGAAAAAAAGAGGCTACAACAGACTTGTTATCATTGACATTTCAAACATAAAAGGAGTCGCCCATAGCCTTGATATTTCCAATTCCCAGATAGTTTATGTTCGTCCATATGATCTTGACGATCTTGGTGCTTCCTTCGATTTTGATCAGGAAACAATTGAAAAGAGAATGCAGCTCGGTTATCTTGACACGAAAAAAGCCTTCTCACAGCTTCTTGGCAAAATTTATTATTTTCTTCCCGAAACCTTTCGTTCAATGGTAAGACAATACGGTGCAGACACAATTGTGAAGCTGGAAAAAATGGCCCATGAGCTTAAGGTGCCACAGACAGAAATCTATACTGCAGACACATTCATTCTCGCTGTTAAAGAGGCTTATGAAAAATTCATAGTTGAAAATTCAGAAAGCAACGAGGCTGTCGAAGAGGAAAAAATTGAAAGCGATGTTGCCGCTGAAAATGAAAAAGACAAAGAAGCAAGCGGCGAAAAATCATTCATTTCTGCCCTCAAAAAGCGCTTTGAAAAGAAGAAGCCCTTTGAGGAATACAGCGACACAATCGAATTTCTTGAAAATTATGCAATATAAAAATATGCTCACCGTGCCTTTGCAAAACACGGTGAGCTTTGATTTTTCTTTTTTATTTCTTATATTTATCTGTTCTTTTCAGATAATCAATCAGCATCATGGGCCAGTCTGTCTGAATCATGTCAAAGCCTCTGTCAGCAAGCCATCCCCATCCCTCATCCTCAGACACAGTCAGTGCCGTGTCATCGCTGTGACCGCCTGCAAGCTGAACTTTGTGACTGAATATGATTGAGTTTGCCCAGACAAGAATTTTATCACGGTGCATTTTCTCAATGAATTCTTCACTTGCAATTACAGATTTGTCATCAGCAAACACCGTTTCCACACCTACATAATTGATGTTTCTTTTCACCAGCATTTCATGACAGCTGTGCTCATTTTTAACAATCGGCATGTAGGGAATTTCAGGTGCAAGGCCTTCAAGCAGGTCAAAGACCTTTTCTGACGGTTTACTCTTGACAAGGCACTGCTCAGTCATACCGTGGGCCTTGATCGCTTTATATATTTTTTCAGGGCTTGACCAGAATTTATCAATGTTGATATAGCATCTGCCCTTGAATTGCTCAAGAAAATCGTCAAAGGAGCTTATTGTGAACTGTGTCGGAGTGTTATCCATGTTCACATAATGCAGCTTTTTTATCACGCTGAAAGGCAATGTTCTCAAAAGAACAGGCTTATTCAGATGTGCCATTTCCATCAGCGGATGAAACAGAAAAAGCTTTCCGTCTGCACTGCAGCTGACATCAACCTCAATCATGTCTGCACCCTGCTTCAAAGCAATTTCATATGATGCGAGAGTATTGCAGGGTATGTTTCCCCCTGTAACCCCTCTGTGTGCAACAACAAGAATATGATCTTTTGCGCTCTCTTTAATATCAAATTTCATTTTTCCGCCCTCTTTGACACATTATTTCTTTGTATGATTTTATCACAGAAAAAATGCTGTTGTCAACTCAACGGAAAATTACCCGCTTTATTCCTTCGCTTATAATAAATTTTATTATATGTTTCCTGAAAAGCATTGAAATTTTGTATAAAAATCTGCTACAATGTAAGAGAAGATTTATATTCTTTAAAAGGAGAAATCAATATGGAAAGAACTTACGTTCCGTTCAATGAATGGAAAACCTCATCAAAGCAGACAGAATACACCGAAAGCACTCCCCTTCTTTCACCCGACGGCACTCTGCTTGCCAAGGGTTGGGCAAGACACAATGTTTTTGATTATAACAGAGAATATGTCAAAAAAGGCAGCCCTATGAGCAAAAAGGAATGGGATTTCTATCAGGTATCCGACGGCAATTATATGGTTCAGCTGAGCTTTGCAAACATCGGTATCGGCGGCTATGTTGCCGGCAAGCTTATCGACCTCAAGGCAGGCAAGGTTATTGCTGATGCAACACAGCTTTTCCTTGGCGGCAAAAAACATCTTCCCCCACCGAAGGGTGATGTTCCCAACCGTTACAAGGATAAAATCGGTAAGGCTGAATTTGACTTTGACACAAAGGAAGATTCAAGAACCCTCTGGTTCACAATGCCTCTCAAGGGCAAAACAGTTGAGTGCAAATTCCAGATGGATATCATGCCCGGACTTGAAAACATCACAACAGTTTTACCCTTCAATGAAAACAAAAAATTCTATTTCATGACAACAAAGCAGAACTGCATGCCCTGCGAAGGCTATTACAAGTTTGGTGACGATGTTTATGAATTTTCAAAGGACACAGCCTTTGCGTACCTTGACTGGGGCCGTGTAAACACTCCCCACAACATGGTATGGTACTGGGGCAACGGCTCACAGTACATAACAGATGAAAAGGGTGAAAAACACCTTTTCGGCTTTGAAATCACATGGGCAATCGGCGACGAAAGCAATGCAACAGAAACCTGCCTTTTCTATGACGGCAAGGCACACAAATTCGGTGCTGTTGACGTTGAGGTATTCCCGAAGCCTGACAAGTTCATGGATGACTGGAAGTTCATCTCTGAGGACGGCAGATTCAATCTTACAATGAAGCCCACCTTCGACCATCATTCCGATATGAATGTGGGAATTGCAAGAATGCACACCCATCAGGTACACGGCATCTGGAGCGGTGATGTTACTCTTGATGACGGCACAAAGCTTGAAATCAAGGATATGTACGCATTCTGCGAATATGTTGAAAACAAGTGGTAATATCTTTCCGTGCCCGACAGGTTAAACTGTCGGGCACGCTTTATCTTACTGCTTGTATTAACATAAATCCGATTATTTTGCTATAATATAATTATCAGAAAAAGGAGGAAAAATTATGGCTTTATTCTTATCAAAAATAGTCAGAGTTTTAGTTTCAGTTTTAATGATGCTCTCACCCTCACTGCCACATATGCTGAGTCTTCCCGCAATTCCGAGCGGTCAGGACCTTGAGCTTGACTCCCGCTTTGAGCTTGTGTGGAGCGACGAATTTGAGGGCGATAAGCTTGACAGAACAAAGTGGCAGACAAACTGGTGGGAAACCGAAAGAAAAGGTGGCTACTGGCATGATGACCTTGTCGAGGTGAAGGACGGCAATCTCGTTATCACAACAGCCTATTTTGAAGAAGGGCTTCCCATTCCCGATGCTTATAAGGGATATTTTTCAATACATGAGCATGAGCCCTACAAGGCAGGCTGGTACACAGGCTGTGTCACAGGTCAGGGCAAGCAGAATTTTCTTTACGGCTACTATGAATGCCGTGCAATTCTTCCCAAGTCAACAGGCATGTGGTCTGCTTTCTGGATGATGAACAGAAATGTTGAAGATGTTGACAATTCAGGCAAGGACGGCACAGAGGTTGACATTTTTGAATCAATGTATTATAAGGATGTTTCCTGGGGCGCAGGTGATGCTGTTATCAGCGGTATTCATTATGACGGCTATGGTGAAGATCATAAGGGCGACAGCATCGGCAAATGGTTCGCAAACAACCCTTATGAAGAATATAACACCTACGGCCTTGAATGGACTCCCGAGGAATATATTTTCTACATAAACGGCGTTGAAACCGGCAGACTTTCCACCGGCGGTGTGTCACAGAACCCCGAATATCTGCTTCTCTCATGCGAGGTTGCAGGCGAAAACGGTGTTGCAAATGCTGACAGACACGGCACGGGTGAAATGAGCATGGAGCCCGGTGACACTGCAGAGTTCATTGTGGATTATGTAAGAGTATATAAACACAAATAAAGCAGAAAGGGGCTGTAAAAAAAGTGCAGACCGCATAAAGCAAGATAGATAGAGGGTTTCTTTAGGTTTTAACTGCCAAAGAAACCCTTTAAAAGTATAAAAATCATTACAAACAGACAAAAACTGCGTTTTTGTGTTTTATGCTATAAACAAACCTCGCCCTCGGAGTACCTTCGTACGCCGTCGGGTAACCCCAAATAAAGCTTCCAGCTTTATTTGGGCTCAGTTTGTTCATTCTGCGCATTTTTTCCTAGCCCCTGAAAAGGGGATGTAAAAAAACGAGTTTTTTTACATCCCCTCTTGTGTTTTATGATTATTTAACCAGTGATGCGATTTCTGCTGCGAAATCGTCAACCTTCTTTTCAATACCTTCGCCCTTTGCGAAACGAACAAAGCTTGTGAGCTTGATGTCTGCGCCAAGTGCCTTAGCTACTGAATTGATGTAGCCGTTAACATCACCTTCAAAGAGGTCTGAACGAACGAATGTCTGCTCAAGAAGGCAAACTTCCTTAACCTGCTTTGCAAGACGACCCTGAACAAGACCAACGAAGATCTTATTTTCAGAAATTTCAGCCTTGTGTGAAACTGCGATTTCAGCAAGTGTAGCCATAGCTTCCTTTGAAATGAAGTTGGGGAAGTTCTTCTTCTGCTTCTGATCGAGACCCTTGAAGATTGTTGCATCTTCATCGCTCCACTTCTT
Source organism: Acutalibacteraceae bacterium (assembly GCA_045533205.1). Classification (GTDB taxonomy): domain Bacteria; phylum Bacillota; class Clostridia; order Oscillospirales; family Acutalibacteraceae; genus UBA6857. Next base: position 9,011 of record JAZSHL010000096.1, read on the forward strand.
TGAAGAAATAGCTTCTTCAGTGAGGCTGTTGAGGATGGGAACGGGAAGTGATTCGGGCTTATTAAGAGCGCTGTCAATTGTGATTGACTTCATCTTTGCGAATTCTTCATCAGAGATGTCAGCCTTGCAAAGATATTCAGGGCTCATAGCAGCAATCTGCATAGCTACGTTCTTGCTCATTGCAACAAATTCATCGTTAGCAGCTGTTGCATCATCAACATCAAATGCAGCAAGAACACCAACTGAACCACCTGCATGAATATATGATGTTGTGTGACCTTCAAGAAGAGCAAAACGACGAACCTTCATGTTCTCACGAAGTGCAAGGAATACTTCCTGAACTTCTTCGTCAACTGTCTTGTCTGAGTCAACAACCTTAGTTGCAAGAAGAGCTTCAACATCAGCGGGCTTAGCAGCAACAACAGTCTTAACAACCTTTGCAGCAAGCTCAACGAAGGGAGCACCCTTAGCAACAAAGTCAGTTTCACAGTTAATTTCAACAAGTGCACCTGCGTTTGCATCGTTGTATGCTGCAACGATACCTTCAGCAGCAACACGGCTTGCCTTCTTAGCCTGTGAAGCGAGACCCTTTTCTCTGAGAATATCCATAGCCTTGTCTACATCGCCGTCAGCTTCAACAAGAGCTTTCTTACAATCCATCATACCAACGCCTGTCTTCTCACGAAGAGCCTGAACGTCTTTAGCTGTAAATGCCATAATAAATTCCTCCTAAAGTAATATATTATTTTTAAAGAAACCCCGGATATTCAGAATATACGGGGTTTAAAATCAATAATTATTCAGCAGCAGCTTCTTCTGTAGCTTCAACAGCGGGAGCGTTAGCTTCGCCCTGTCTGCCTTCGATGATAGCGTCAGCCATTGCACCTGCGATAAGTCTGACAGCTCTGATAGCGTCGTCGTTACCGGGAATTACATAGTCAACTTCATCGGGGTCACAGTTTGTGTCAACAATAGCTACGATGGGGATACCGAGCTTGTGAGCTTCTGCAACTGCAATTCTTTCTTTTCTGGGGTCAACGATGAAGAGTGCAGCGGGCTGCTTCTTCATTTCTGTAATACCGCCCATGAACTTTTCAAGCTTTTCGATTTCAAGGTTAAGCTTGATAACTTCCTTCTTGGGAAGAAGGTTGAATGTTCCGTCCTGCTCCATAGCCTTAAGCTGAGCAAGTCTTCTGATTCTCTTCTGGATTGTCTGGAAGTTTGTGAGCATACCGCCGAGCCAACGAGCGTTAACGAAGGGCATGCCGCAACGGATTGCTTCTTCCTTGATTGAATCCATAGCCTGCTTCTTTGTGCCTACGAAAAGAACTTCACCGCCGTTTTCTGAAACTTCCTTGATAAAGGAATAAGCCTCTTCAAGCTTCTTCACTGTCTTCTGAAGGTCGATGATGTAAATTCCGTTTCTTTCTGCGAAAATGTACTGATCCATTTTCGGGTTCCATCTTCTTGTCTGGTGACCGAAGTGCACACCAGCTTCAAGAAGCTGTTTCATTGATACTACTGACATTGTTATGTCCTCCTTTTGTTTTTTTAACCACCGCAGGTTCGAAAGCATGCACACCCGATACGGGGCGAAACGGGCATACTAATCCCCTTGCGTGCGTTATCCGGAAGATTATAGCACAAGAAAAATTAAAATGCAAGTTATTTTTAAAAAAATTTTAATCTTTTTTCCTGTTGCTGAAAATCAATTTTTGTTTTTCAAGAATTTTCTTTCTGCGCTCTTCTTCTGCACCCGTGTCGAGAGTATACACTCCGTTTTCGCACCTGATAACACTACCCTCTTTTGCGCCGTCAGGAAGCAAGGAAGAATCCACTTCAACATGACTAAGATCATCTTTTTCAAGAACAGCGATATTCTCCGTAATTCTGTCAACGATAAGTTTCATCACTGTCAACCCTTTCATATCCGTTTTCCGTGCATTTAAAGACAATATGTCCGTCATAATCGGTTCTGTAAAGCATCATATCTGCACTTTCGATATATTTAAGAGCCTCTTTGTGTGGGTGATTATAAGAATTATCTCTGCCGCAGCTGACAACTGCAACATCTGCATCAACTGCAGAAAGGAAACTCTTGTGTATCGATGTTCTGCTGCCGTGGTGTCCCATTGCAATAACATCTGATTTATAATTAAGATAAGGTGCGGCATCATAAACTGAGCCGAGCTCAGGCTTTTCAGCATCACCGAGAATCATAAAGCTGCTGCCGTTGACTGATACACGGCAGATGACCGACATATTGTTTAGGTCCTCATTCTGCTCAACAGGGCCCAATATTTCCATGGAAATACCATCAAGCTCGTATTTGTCACCGACCTGTGCCGCTGTTGCGGGAATTTCATTTTCAAGTATGCAGTCAAGAAGCCTTTCATAAACTCTTGTTGTGGGAGCATTCTCCTCAGTCAGCTCAGGCATGATTATTTCTTTTGCAGGATATCTTTCCAGCACATCACACAAGCCGCCGATATGGTCAGAATGAGGATGAGATGCAACAACATACTCAAGTGTATCAATTCCGCAGGAGTTGATATAATCCGCCACATAATCACCGTATTCGTCTTCACCTGCGTCAATAAGAATACCCTTGGCACCAACCTGAATAAGTGTCGATGAGCCCTGGCCTACATCAATGAAATGAACATAAGCGTCAGATGCAGAATAGGGATTCAGGTCAGCTTTATCGCCGAGAGTAAGTCCCCCGCCGAGCAAAAGAAGAATTAAAACAATAACTACAGAAATAATGCTGTTGTTCTTTTTACCTTTTATTTTTATTCTTAACATACTTTCCAACATCCTTGTTTGAACTTCTTTTGTTATTACGGTTATACAAAGCTTTACTGTTACGGCAGTTTACTGTATCGCTGACAAGACAACCTTCTCCTTTGCCGATAAGGTCATATCTGCCGCATTTTTTCAGTGCCTTGACAATCATATCTTTGTTTGCGGGATTATAGTATTGCAAAAGAGCTCTCTGCATTGCCTTTTCTTCGGGAGTTTTTGCAACGTATACCTCTTTCATGGTGTAGGGATCAAGATTTGTATAGAACATACAGGTAGAAATTGTGCCGGGAGTGGGATAAAAATCCTGCACCTGCTCAGGCCTGATTTTTCTCTTTTTTAGAAAGACTGCCAATTCAACTGCATCTTTTAGAGTTGAGCCCGGGTGCGACGACATCAGATAAGGCACAAGGTACTGCTCCTTACCGACGCTTTTACTCAGCTCAAAATATCTTCTTGAAAAATTCACATAAGTGTCAATATAGGGCTTTCCCATCTTTTCAAGAACATGCGCAGAGCAGTGCTCGGGAGCAACCTTCAGCTGACCGCTGACATGGTGTCTGATAAGCTCCTTGAAAAAGGTTTCATCCTTATCCTGAAGCATATAATCATATCTGATTCCGGAACGTATAAATACCTTTTTGACACCTTTGATTTTTCTTATGGAACGAAGAATATCAACATATTCCAAATGGTTTGCCTTCAAAGCAGGACAAACCTTCGGTGCAAGACATTTTTTGCCCTTACAAAGACCTGCTGTTTTTTGCTTGTCGCAGGATGTCTGTCTGAAGTTCGCAGTAGGGCCTCCGACATCATGTATATAGCCCTTAAAATCAGGTAATGCTGTCAGAAGCTCTGCCTCTTTCAGAATAGACTCTTTGCTTCTTGAAGTTACATATCTGCCCTGATGAAAAGCAATAGAACAGAAATTGCAGCCACCGAAGCAGCCTCTGTTATGAGTAATTGAAAACCTGACTTCCTCAATGCCGGGCACGCCGCCTTTTTCTTCATAAGAGGGATGATATGTCCTCATGAAGGGTAAAGCATAAATTTCATCAAGCTCCTGAGTTGTCAGAGGTGGCATGGGAGGATTCTGAACAAGCATTCTGTTTCCGTGTCGCTGCTTGATAAGCTTGCCTCTGATATGATCCTGTTCGTCCTGCTGAATACGGCATGAAACAGCATATTCCTTTTTGCTTGCAACAACATTTTCATAGCTCGGACACTCAGCCCCCGATAAAGGTGTATCCTTAACATCACAAGCGTAACAGGTACCTCTGATATCTGTAAGGTCTGAAATCAGTTCTCCGTTGCGAAGCCTTTCAGCAATTTCAACAGTCTGTTTTTCACCCATACCGTAGGAAATCAGGTCAGCCTGACTGTCAAACAGAATTGAGCGACGGATTTTGTCATCCCAATAATCGTAATGGGCAAAGCGGCGTAACGATGCCTCAAGGCCGCCGATTATAATGGGTATATCACCATAGGCTTCACGAATCCGGTTGCAATAAACAATAACGGCTCTGTCAGGTCTTGCACCGGCTTTTCCGCCGGGAGTATAGGCATCATCACTGCGCTTCTTTTTCGCAGCAGTGTAGTGTGCCACCATTGAGTCAATGTTACCTGATGAAACGAAAAAGCCGAGTCTGGGCCTTCCGAATTCAGTGAATGCTTCAGCGCTGTGCCAGTCGGGCTGTGAGATTATGCCCACAGTGAAGCCGTTATGCTCAAGCACCCTTGAAATTATTGCAGGACCGAAGGAGGGATGATCCACATAAGCGTCACCGATAACATAGACGAAATCGACCTCATCCCAACCTCTTTCCAGAGCTTCTTTTTTTGAAAGGGGTAAAAAATCTTTCATAATATATCCTTAACTTAAATTTTTAATCTGACAGAACATCAAAATCATCACTTGACACTGTGTCAGCACCTGCCTTCATTTCAAGATACTGTGCTCTTGAAACAAGAACCTTTCTTGGCTTGTTGCCTTCAGCAGGTGAAATATAGCCGAGCTGTTCAAGCTGGTCCATGATTCGTGCTGCTCTTGCGTATCCGACTGAAAGCTTTCTCTGAAGAACTGTTGTTGATGCAGAATTAAGCTCTGTTACAATGCCCATGGCTTCATCGATCAAAGCATCATACTGATCATCGTCATCACCGCCGGCTGCAACTGAGCCTGAGGATTTTTTCTTTGTGTCAATAACTGCATTCTTTTCAATTTCTTCCATAATTCCGTCATCATATTCAGCATTTTCCTGATTTTTGATGAAGGTTACGATTTTCTCGATTTCGCCGTCAGAAAGGTATGCGCCTTGAATTCTGACAGGCTTTGACATGCCGACAGGATTGAAGAGCATATCACCGTTACCGAGAGGCTTTTCAGCACCGATTGTGTCAAGAATTGTTCTTGAGTCGACCTGTGAAGAAACTGAAAGTGAAATTCTTGAAGGAATATTTGCCTTGATAATACCTGTGATAACGTCAACCGACGGCCTTTGAGTTGCAACGACAAGGTGCATACCTGCGGCACGAGCCTTCTGTGCAAGGCGGCAGATTGAATCTTCAACCTCCTTGGGAGAGACCATCATAAGGTCATTCAATTCGTCGATGAAAATAACAATCTGAGGCATATACTGCAAATTAAGCTCAGGATGCTCTGTGATGTATTTGTTGTATGACGAAATGTCACGGACGGCACAGTTAGAGAAGGTCTTATATCTGCTATCCATTTCCCCTACTGCCCACGCAAGAGAGCCTGCGGCCTTTCTTGCGTCAGAAATAACAGGTACGAGCAGATGAGGAATTCCATTATAAACCGTAAATTCAACCTGCTTCGGGTCTATCATGAGAAGCTTGACCTGTGAGGGTGTTGCATTGTAAAGAATACTTGCAATCATAACATTCAGGCAAACAGATTTACCTGAGCCTGTTGTACCAGCAATCAGAAGATGAGGCATCTTTGACAAATCGGCACAGGTTATGTTACCTGTGATATCCTTACCGAGAGCAACATTGAGAAGCTTATTATCATTCTTACCCTTTTTGTATTCCTCGGATGAAATCATCTCACGCATTGTGACAGTTGCTCTGCTCTTATTCGGCACCTCAATACCGACGGCAGATTTATTCGGAATGGGGGCTTCAATACGAACACCTGAGGATGCAAGGCCAAGGGCTATATCATCAGCAAGATTTGTGATTTTACTGATTTTGACACCGGGTGCAGGCGAAAGCTCATATCTTGTTACTGACGGACCGATTGAAACCCCGATAAGCTTTGTTTCAACACCGAAGGACTTGAGAACATCAACAAGCTTTCTTGCAGTAACCTTCATTTCACTTGCAAAGTCTACATCCTTGCCGAAAACGGGCTCATTAAGGCAATCAATCGAAGGAAGCATATACTCTTTTTTAGGCTTGACTTCCTCAACATAATTATTCACATCGTCAATGCTCTTTTTTCTTTTTGAAGCTGCAGTATCTGCTGCGTCCTTAACAATCTTTTTAGCCTTGTTGGAAAGCTCTGCACGTCTGTCCTCATATACATCGGCTTCGTCTTCTGCTTCGTCAACAAAATCATCGTCAATTTCTTCGTAGCCTTCAGGGATTGACGATGTTTCCACTTTTTCCTTTTGCTTATAAGGATCAAAAACGGAGCCCTGCTTTGTTGTGCCGTTTGAAATAAGATCATCTGCTCTGAAGGGCTTCTGACTGCCGGAATTCACTTCAGATGAAGCAGATTTTTTGTCGGGATAAGTAAACACGCTTTCTTCAGGGCGATATTGCGAATATTCCCTGCCGACCATTTTGCCTGATATGGGAGAATAGGTGCCTGTCTGTGCAGCACCTCTCTCACTTTTTACAGAGGCAGCCTGATTTATAGGCACAGACGGATCGTTTTCAATCTGCGTATCATTAAAATCAAAGGCATCTGTTGAACCGAGAACACCATCAGCTGCAACAAAGGACGGAATGTATTCAGCTTCATCGGATTCTGTTTCTGTGTCGGAATAATTCTCGTTTCGGGCAGCTTCTTCTTCACGCTGCTGCAGTTCAAGCTGTCTTTTTTCAGCACGCATGCGCTTGTTTTCTTCAATTTTAACCTTGGTCTGTTCACCTGTTTTATCAATCTGTTCTTTACCTTTATTGATAAAGCCTGCAACAAAATTACCAATGGAATTAATGCTGATTCCGAACAGGAAAATCACGCTGAGCACAAGCAATGCAAAAACAATCACAAAGGCTGCTGCCTTGCCACAGCTCTGCAGCACAGTTCCCCCGAAAAGTGCACCGATTATACCGCCGCACCAATGAACAGAATTAATGCCCATGTCCCAACCGGTCGACGCCGCATCAGCAAGCTGCTCTTTCCATGCTGCCATTCCGCTTTCACCTGCTGAATAGTTAAACAGATGCACAAAGGAAGAAAATACGGTTATGAAGGAGCCTGCTGAAAGATTCATCATCAGAAGGCTTCTTTTTGTCTTGCCCAATGCAATCTTGATTCCGATTACAATGAAATAAATGAACACAAGATAAAATCCGATGCCGAAAAGAGCAAAAAAGCAAGCTCTGAATTTTTCCCATATGTTTGAGCCGTGTATAAGAGCAACACATCCGAAAAAGGCACCTAAACACAGATAAACAAGCATAACTATGTTGCGGTGTGTTTCAAGAAGGCTTAGTTTTTCCCCTGAGTTTCTTCCGACAAGCTTTTTCTTCATGTTTGATTTTTTGTTTGACGGCTTCTTTTTCTTTGTGCCGTCTTTCTTTGTAGTCTTTTTAGTTGCCATTATTAATTCTCCATATTATAAAATAAAAGTGAAAACACCGACGACCACGCCGAAAACGATTGAGTACACACTGAAAAAAGCAAAAAGCTTTCTAATGTTCACTTTTGCAATCAACGAAACAATAAGCATTGAGCAAAGGAACACAGCCACAACTGCTATAGCAAGCAAAATCGGATCGATAACGATTCCTGAAATCAGTGCTCTTATAATCCTGACTATGTTATAAACAAACAGCTGAGGGCCGAGGTAAAGATAGATTTCTCTTGCAATAACCCTATGGTCAACATCACAGATCAAAAGGTTTGTTGAGGAAAAAGACACTTTTGAAAGGCCGGGGATCATGTGAGCGACAAGATTATATATGCTCATTCTCATAGCGTCTTTAGTTTCTGTTGCTCTTTTTCTTTTGCCGTTCCTCTGCCTTGTGTACCAGATAGAAACAACAATGTATAGACCGCAAAGAATGCTTGCAACGCTGACAACAAACAGGCTGTCAGGTGTCAGCAGTCTGTCTGCATAATCGCAAAGCAATGTATTCTCGTCAACAGGTATAAAAAGAACAGCTGAAGGCAAAACAGAAAGAAGAATATTTTTAAGTCTTTTTTTGTATGCACGTGTGTTAGCATTCTTCTCTTTTTTTAGGCATGACTTGAATATGCTCAGATAAATCTTGCGTAATCTGAAGAAAATTGCCACCGAAAACATAATCATAAAAACAGAATAGTAAAAACCGAGAGTTTTTCCGTCCTGTGAGAAGTTGAGCACAGAATTCATAAAGGAAAACTGAGCAGATGAAGAAAGCGGCAACGGAGCAATTATACCTGAGAATATCGCCAGAATCAGAAATTTTATATAATCTATCATAAACGTCCCTCGTTTTCAGAATATACTTATTAAAATTATATCACAAAGTTGCTCAATGAGCAAGTATAAAAAAACAAATTCCCGACATAAGCCGGGAATTTAAAAGCTATTTTAATTAATCGTTCTGTGTATCATATGTTTCTTCGGCAGACTGTTCGGCTTCTACACTTTCTGCGGAAGCTTCTGCCTGCGCAGCCACATATTCACCTTTCATAATCTGATCAAAGGTCTTGCCGTCCATCTTTTCATTTTCTATAAGATATTCAGCAACCTCATTAAGCTTATCACGGTTTGTAACAATCATTTCCTTACATCTGTCATAGCATGATGTGATGATTTTCTTGATTTCTTCGTCTATTTCTGCTGCAACAGATTCAGAATAGTTTCTGACGTTGTTATAATCTCTGCCCATGAATACCTCATGATCACCTGTGCCGAACATAATTGGACCAAGATTTTCACTCATGCCGTATTTTGTAACCATATCACGGGCAAGCTTTGTTGCACGCTCAATATCGTTTGATGCACCGGTGTTAATATCGTCAAAGACAACACTTTCAGCAATGCGGCCTGCAAGGAAGACAACAATATCATCAAGCATATACTTCTTTGAAAGATACATCTTGTCATCACTGGGAAGGTTCATTGTGTAGCCGCCTGCTCTGCCTGTGGGGATAACTGAAATCTGATGAACCGGATCCTGAGTGGGAAGATAGTAGCTGACAACAGCGTGACCTGCCTCATGGTATGCTGTGAGGCGTTTTTCGTCGTCCTTAATTTTTCTTGATTTCTTTTCTGTGCCCACAACACACTTGATTGTTGCAGCCTCAATTTCCTTCATTGTGATTGCTTTTTTCTTGTTTCTTGCCGCAAGAAGTGCAGCCTCGTTAAGAAGATTTTCAAGGTCAGCACCTGTGAAACCTGCAGTTGAACGGGCAATCACAGAAAGCTTAACATCAGGACCAAGAGGCTTGTTTCTTGCATGAACCTTAAGAATTTCTTCTCTGCCCTTGACATCGGGATAACCAACAGTAAGCTGTCTGTCAAAACGACCGGGTCTTAAAAGAGCTGGATCGAGAATATCAGGTCTGTTTGTCGCTGCGATGATTATAACACCCTCGTTTGCACCGAAGCCGTCCATTTCAATAAGCAGCTGGTTAAGTGTCTGCTCTCTTTCGTCATGTCCGCCACCCATACCTGCGCCACGGTGACGACCGACAGCATCAATTTCATCAATAAAGAGAATTGACGGAGAGTTCTTTTTTGCCTGCTCAAAAAGGTCACGGACACGGGATGCACCGACACCGACATACATCTCAACAAAGTCGGAGCCTGAAATCGAGAAGAACGGTACACCGGCTTCACCTGCTACAGCTCTTGCAAGAAGTGTTTTACCTGTACCCGGAGGGCCCACGAGAAGAACACCCTTAGGAATTCTTGCACCAAGCGCATTGAACTCTTCGGGAGTTTTCAGGAAATCAACAATTTCCTGAAGCTCAGCCTTTTCTTCATCTGCACCTGCAACATCCTTGAAGGTTGTTTTCTTTTTAGCATCCTTGCCGAGCTTGACTCTTGCCTTGCCGAAGGATAATGTGCGGTTATTTTCGTTCATGATGTTCTGACCCATTTTACGGTAGAAATACATCATAACAGCAACAAGTCCGACAGACAACAGAAGCATCGGAAGCATGCTTGCCCACCATGAGCCGTTACTGCCCTTGACATAGTCATATTTTATAGGAGCAGAAGGATTTTCAATGTTGTACTCATTGACATAGTTATGAATATCGTTCAGGAAAATGTCAACATTAGGTACAGTATACTTTCTTGGTTCCTTTTCACCTTTCACAATATACTTTAGGGCACCGCTGCTGAGCTTAAGCTCAAATTCAGCTACCTGACCTGTTTTAAACTGTGTAACGACTTCATAATACTTTGTTTTTTCTTTACGGGTTTCTCCTCCGACTGTATATGCCATGACAATCACAAGAATCAATGGCACAATGACATAAAGCAGATTCCCCCATTTAGGCGCTGTTTTTTTCTTATCGTTCAATTATGTTGCACTCCTTTTATTTCATGTAAACTTCCGGCTTCAGCACACCGATGAAGGGAAGATTACGGTAATATTCATCATAGTCGAGGCCATAGCCAACAACAAAAGCATCAGGCACCTTTGAGCCTGTATATTTAAGCTTAAGGTCGACGCCTGCAGCACGTCTGTCAGGCTTGTCAAGAAGTGAACAGCATTCAACACTTCTGGGGTTTCTCAATGAAAAGACATGTGTCAGCTTTTCAAGGGTTCTGCCGCTATCGAAAATGTCCTCAACAAGCAAAAGATCATAGTCGGAAATATCATAGTTAAGATCCTTGGAAATATTGACAACACCTGCAGATTCTGTTGATGCGCCGTAGCTTTTTGCTTCAATGAAGTCAATCTTGCAGGGAATTTTGATTCCGCGCATAAGATCTGACATAAAGCAGACGGAGCCTTTAAGAACACAAACAAGAAGAAGATTCTTGTCCTTATAGTCATCGTTGATCTGACCTGCAATGCGATCTACCATTTCCTGAATATCTTCTTCAGAAAAAAACACTTCTTTTATATCCTTAAGCATATTATTTACCCTTCCTTAATTATTACAACTATATTCTTTGAATTATCATCAGGAATATATTGAGCATTGACTCCGATTCCTTCAACCCAGACAACGTTTTCACCGTCATGCACAACGGCAATGCTGTCTCTTTCTTCGGCAGGAATACCAAGCTCATTGAAAAGCTTTTTCAGCGTTTTGGTAATTCCCCTGTTTTTAAGTGTAATTTTATCTCCCTGTAGCCTTGATGAAACATAAAGCTCATTATTTACCTTTGCATAATCAAAAGAATTCTCAATGATTTCATCCGTCTTCACAAGAAGAATTTTTCCTTTTTCAGTTACGGCAACTCCATCTTTAAAGCTGCATTTTTCAAGAATCTTATCATGCTCACATCTGTGGACATAAAGCATATCATTTTTTGCTGAAAAATACAAGTCCTTTGCAATTTCGATTTTGCCGTTTTCTGCAAGCACAATACTGTCAAGAAGCTCAATATGCTTTGCTTCAACAGGCTTGTTCATATAGTCCTTCAGAATGAGGCTCAGCACTCTTTTTCTGATTGACGGATGTGATTTTTTGATAACGGAATTTATGTATCCCGAATCACACCTGCTTTCACAAAGAACATCATAACTTTCCTTTGTCAGAAAATCATCATCATCACACAAGGAATTCATGCAGCGTGATATATTTCTGAGAAAAGCAGAATTGACCTTTTCAAAGTCAGGCAAAAGATTATGTCTGATATGATTTCTCATATAACAATCAGATAAATTCGTGGAATCGGTGATATAGGAAACGGAATTCTTTTCACAGTATTCCTCTATCTCTTCCCGAGTACACTCAATCAGAGGTCTTATAATATTCGGCTCTCTTTTCACCGGTATTCCGCGCAATCCTTTTAACGAAGTGCCTCTGGCAAGGTTGAAAAGCATGGTTTCCACACTGTCTGACATTGAGTGAGCAACAGCAACGGCATCACAGCCGAGAGCTTCAAAGCAGCGGTAGCGCACCTGTCTGCCGCATTCCTCAAGGCCGAGTCCGAGCTTTGCTGCAATTTCAGGAATGTTCTCATCGAAAAGATGAAACTCGATTCCGTTTTCCAGGCAAAAATTTCTGACAAATTCCTGATCACGGACAGCTTCCTCACCTCTGATATTATGGTTAATGTGAACAGCCTTAAGGATTATATCATAATCATCCTTCAGCGAACTTAAAATATGCAACAAACACATAGAATCTGCTCCGCCGGAAACACCGACAGCAACTGTTTTAACATCAGTCAGCAGACCGTAAGCGTCTATTGTCTTTCTGACCTTACATATCATTTCTTATAGTCTCCAGATTTGAGAACAATGTGTAGTCACCGTTCCACGCTACCTTGACAGTGTGCGTGGGACCGTGTCTGTTTTTAGCAATAATAAACTCAGCCTCATTGATCGGTGATCTTTCAGCGTCATCAGGCACATCGTTCTTTTCGTTGGCATAATATTCATCTCTGTAAAGCATGATAACAATGTCAGCATCCTGCTCGATTGAGCCTGATTCACGAAGGTCAGACAGCTGCGGCTTATGACTCTTGCCTCTGCCTTCGGTGGATCTAGCAAGCTGTGCAAGAACAACAACAGGAATATTCAGGTCCTTTGCCATAAGCTTAAGATTTCGTGTGATTTCAGAAACCTCCTGCACACGGCTTTCAGACCTTGTGCCACTTTTCATAAGCTGAAGATAGTCAACAAAAACTGCATCCACATCACGAAGTCTTCTGATTCGTGATTTCATTTCGGATACTGTCATATTTGATGTGTCATCAAAATAAAGCTCGCAGTTACTTAAAAGCGCAGTTGCAGTTGCAAGCTTTGCCCATTCATCACTGGAGATATTGCCCGTTCTCATCTTTGTGCTTTCAACTCTTGCCTCCGTTGAAAGAACACGCTGTGCAAGCTGCTCCTTTGTCATTTCAAGGGAGAAGAACAACACCTTCTTTTTACCCATCATTGCTGTGTTTCTTGCAAGGTTAAGTGCAAGACTGGTTTTACCCATAGCAGGACGGGCACCGATTATGAGAAGGTCAGAACGGTTAAGGCCCGTAATCGCCTTGTCAAGATCAACAAAGCCGGTGGTAAAGCCCTTATATTTATCCTTATCGGGAGAAGAAAGCTTCTGAAGCTTATCATAAACCTCATTAACAATAATATCACCGATTTTTGACGGACCTCTTGATACTCTGCCCTGACGGATGTCATAAATTTTCTGTTCGGCTGATTCCAAAAGCAGATCTGCCTGCTCATCAGAATTAGCAGCCTCGTCAATTATTACCTTTGAAACATTAATAAGGGCTCTTTTGTAATATCTTTCACGGATGATGTTGCAATATGCTTCAACATTTTCTGTTGAAGGCACAAGGTCGGCAAGCTGAAAAAGATATTTTTTTCCGTTTGCATCGTCATATACCTTTTCACTTTTTAGCTTCTCAAGAACTATAAGCGGGTCAATTCTGTTGCCTAAAGCATCAAGCTCCTGCATAATTGTGAAAATCGCCTTATGCTGTGGAAGATAGAAATATTCAGGCTTAACAAGAATCAGAACCTGCGTGATACATGACGGGTCAATCAGAATTGAGCCAAGCACTGCCTGTTCCGCTTCAAGGGAATAAGGCATATTCACATCGTCCATTGACGTGAAATTATTCTGGTTCATTACGTCACCCCGTTTTAGACAACCTAAATTATTCGCCTACTCTTACGAAAAGCTTGGCACTGATACCCTGATAAAGCTTGATTTCAAACTCATAGGTACCGTACTGCTTGATATCTTCGACAACAATTTTTCTTTTATCTGTCTGAATGCCGAATTCAGCCTTTATCTTTTCAGCGATTTCCTTTGATGTGATTGAGCCGAAAAGCTTACCGTTCTGACCTGCTTTTGCAGAAATGGCAATTGTCTTGCCTGAAATCTCTTCAGCGGCCTTCTTTGCTGCAGCTGTTTCGGTTTCAATTTTGTATTTTGCTGACTGCTCACGGTTTTTAAGCTCTGTCATGCTCTGTGCATTTGCTTCGCAAGCAAGTCCCTTCGGGAAAAGGAAGTTTCTTGCATAACCGTCTGATGTGTTAACAAGCTCGCCTTTTTTACCAAGACCTTTAACATCCTGTTTTAAAACAACTTTCATATTAGTATCCTCCGTTTATAAATTGCTGAAATAAAAATCGATTGCGTTCTGAAGCTTGATTTCTGCTTCAATAACTGTTAAATCGGGCAGCTGGCACGCTGACATTGTCTGATGACCGCCACCGCCTAAATCCTCCATAATAAGCTGCACATTGATTTCACCGTAGCTTCTCGCAGAGATATTGACTCCCTTTCCGCTGCTGTAGAGCACAAAGGACGCCTTGACTCCGTCAATATTGAGCATTTCGTCGCACGCCTGAGAAGTTACAAGACGGACATTATCAAGGCCGTCGGGAGAAAGTGAAATCGCACATTCCTTGTAGGTATATGCAGCATCAATAATTGCATTTCTGTGCCTGAAAATTTCCATATCGTTAGAAAACAGCTTCTTGCTGTCAACTGTGTTGGCGCCCCTTGATCGCAGATAGGCTGCTGCCTCAAATGTTCTGACACCTGTGCGCAGAATAAAATTCCTTGTGTCAAGCAGGATACCTGAAAACAGCGCAAGAGCCGAAAAGGGATCAATAACAGGCTTTGAGTCTATATACTGTGCAATTTCCGTCACCATTTCTGACGCTGAGGATGCGTTGGGCGAATGAAAAAACATAACAGTTTCTTCAATATAACCGACGGATTTTCTATGGTGGTCAATTACCATAACCCGTGATGCAGCATCGATAAGTGACGGATGCTCTGTGAAATCCTTTTTATGTGTATCAACAACAATGACAAGTGTGTTTTCATTAACTCTTGATTCAGCTGCGGCAGGGGTAATAATAATGCCTTCGCCCTTTTGTTGAATGAATTTTTCCACAAGCGGTGCAGCAAGAGTTGTGTCCTTGTTGAGAACAATATTCGCCTTTTTGCCGAGATGGCTGCAAATTGAATACATGCCCACAGAGCTGCCGAAGGAGTCAAAGTCAGAATAACGATGTCCCATGATGATAACATTGTCACTGCCGGCAATAATTTCGGCAATGCTTTTTGCAACAAGTCTTGTTCTGACCTTGTTTTTCTTTTCTCTGCCTTCAGATACACCGCCGAAGAATTTATACTGTGCATCATGCTTGACTGCAACCTGGTCGCCGCCTCTGCTTTGTGCCATATCAAGTGCCTGGCGGGCAGAATTGTTTGCTTCAATCAGGCTGTCATCCTTGCCGACGCCAACAGAAAGTGTGATATCTGTATTCTTGCCGTCATAGGAATAATCCCTGACCTTATCAAGAATGGAAAACTTATCAACAATCATTCTCTGCAGTGAACGCTCTTCAACAAAAATGAGCATTCTTGCATTTGAAAACTTTCTGCATAAGGCGCCGTATGATGTGGCCCAGTCATCAATCATCTGCTCAATCTTACTGAAAATTGCAGCACATTCACTCTCTTTAAAATTCTGATAAATCTCATCTGCATTGTCGATAACCGAAATCATAACAGAAGGTCTTGTGTCATAAAATTCCTTTTCTGTAAGTCTGAGCTTTGTTTCATCGAAGAAATACAGAAGGTAAATTTTTTCATCCTTTAAATCAATTTCACTTGAATAGACAGAAAAATACAGATTTTCAACCTTGATTCTGAAGCCACAGCCAATAATCAGCTTGTCAATATTATCCCTGCGGACAATATCCTTGATGTTTGACACGGCAGATTTTTCATCTATATTCATTGCATTTTTAAAGCTGTCATTAAGCCAGATTATGTTTCCGTCTTCTTCAATAACAACGCAAGGAACCGACAAGCGCTCAAATGCCTTGCCCTCAGAAAAGTCAAGCTCAGAGGAAACAGTTTTAACCTTATAAATCAGCTTTTCCTTCTTTGCCTTATGGTAGAAAAACTTACCGATTGCAAAGGCAAAAATAACAACTGCTTCAATGATTGCAAGATTTCTGTCGAAGTATAAGGTGACAGCACTCAAAAGCAATGCAACAACAATGAAAATCAAGGACAAATCATAAATTTTCCAAAGCTTTTTCATAAAATTATATCTCCATAAATATCGGAAGAATCATTGGACTTCTCTTTGTTCTTTCATACATAAGCTTAGAAACATCATCTCTGACACGGTTTTTGATTGTGCCCCAGTCAGAAATGTTTCTGTCATAGCATTTCATAATTGCCTCATAAGCGGTGCTTTCTGCATCTTTAATCAGATCGCCTGCTTCTTTGACAAAGACGAAGCCTCGTGAAACAACATCGGGACCTGAAACGAGCTCATCGGTTGCACCGTCAAAGGTTGCAACAACGATAATGATTCCGTCCTCAGCAAGATGCTTTCTGTCCTTGAGCACAACGGAGCCGACATCTCCGACTCCTGAGCCGTCAACAAATATCTTGCCTGCGGGCACTGTGCCTGCCTTTTTGATGTAATCGTTGCAAAGCTCAAGCTGTGTTCCGTTATCAGCAATGATAATATTCTTTGAATCGATGCCCATTGCCTTTGCAAGCTCCGCATGCTTTGAAAGATGCTTCTGTTCGCCGTGAACGGGCACAAAATATTTCGGCTTGACAACACCGAGCATAATTTTAAGCTCTTCTCTGCAGGCATGTCCTGAAACATGAACATCATACATTTTTTCATAAACGACCTCAGCGCCGAGCTTCATGAGTTCATTGACAACACGGCTGACAGTCTTTTCGTTGCCCGGGATGGGCGTTGCAGAAATAATGACATAATCATTAGGTCCGATAGCAACCTGACGGTGATCTGAAAAAGCCATTCTTGTCAGTGCAGACATGGGCTCACCCTGACTGCCCGTTGTTATAAGAACAATCTGCTCTTCAGGGTATTTCTTGATCATGTCAAGCTTTATAAGAATACCCTCAGGCACACGCAGATATCCGAGCTCAGATGCCACTGCAACAACATTTTCAAGGCTCCTTCCTGAAAGAGCCACCTTTCTGCCGAGCTGCTCAGCAACATTGATAATCTGCTGCACGCGGTGAATGTTTGATGCAAAGGTTGCAACAATAATCCTTCTCTTGCCTGCTTTTCTGAAAAGCAGATCAAAGGATGCGCCGACCTTGCTTTCACTCTCAGTATAACCGGGACGCTCTGCATTGGTTGAATCTGCCATCATGCAGAGAACGCCCTCTTTGCCGAGCTCAGCAAATCTTGCAATGTCAATCATTCCGCCGTCAATGGGTGTGCTGTCGATTTTGAAGTCACCTGTGTGGACGATTGTGCCAGCGTCAGTTCTGATTGCAAGACCGACTGCATCAGGTATTGAATGGTTAACGTGAATAAATTCAACGCTGAATTTACCAATTGCGATGGACTCACCGGGCTTTACGACATTTAGCTTTGCACCGGCAAGAAGTCCGTGCTCTTTAAGCTTTCCTTCAATAAGACCGTTGGTAAGCCTTGTGCTGTAGACGGGCACATTAACATTTCTGAGAAGATAAGCAAGTGAACCGATATGGTCCTCATGGCCGTGAGTGATACATATACCTCTGACCTTATCTGCATTTTTTTCAATATAGCTGAAATCGGGAATTACAAGGTCAATGCCCGGCATATCCTCATCAGGGAATGCAAGACCGCAGTCCACGAGCAAAATATCATCTTCATATTCAAAAAGAGTTATATTCTTGCCGACCTCGTTAAGTCCGCCGAGAAATGCAATTCTGACAGGCTTTGCAGGAGCCTGCGGCGATTTGTTTTTATTTTGTGACTTTTTTGTTTTATAATAAAAAGGCTTTGCTTTGTTCTTTTGTTTTTTCTCTTCCTGTGTTTTCGTTGAGCCTTGAACTTTAGCTTTCTGTTTCTTGACTGTCTGTTGTTTTGAGCTGTTTGAACTTTTCTGAGACTTCATTTTTTTCTCGCTCATAAAAAGTGAAATCCTCCTTTCTTGAATTGTTGTATATATTTTCCACTTTTAATTCTGACATCAAATTATACTTACCCATAGTAATAGTATTATAGCATATGATACTATTTTTTAATACCTATGTCAAGAAATTACGATCAAATTTAAAATATATTAAACTCACATGCTGTATAAAACAAAAAAATACGCCGGAGCGTTATGCCGACAGCCGATAAGGCAGTATTTGTTTCTCGAACAAAATTCCCTGTATTATTGCCAAAAGCCTCGCAAGGCGACAGCCTTGCTGTGTTTTATGGCTTCAATACAAGAAATTTTC